>DASTBV010000054.1:0-14510 GCA_035711805.1 Vicinamibacterales bacterium | reverse complement strand
CGCCAATGGCGCGTATTTCGCGGCCCGACCGATCGAGCCACACGAGCTGTCTGCGCGCGGCGGCGCTGCGATAGACGATGTGTCCGCTGGGAGCGGCGCGCAACGCGCCGTAGCCAGTGGCACCACTCTCGATCAGCAGCTTCGGCGCTACGGGCACCGGTTCGGGATCGACAGTGAGGCTGCCGGCATCGAACCGGCGCGCCATCAACCCACCGTTGCGCGCCACCAGGAGCATGTCTGGTGGCATGAAGGCAAATGCGGCGTCCCGCTCGGCCACCTTCCGCACGGTTCGCTCGTCGAGCGACCCGACATAGAGGCCTCTAACGTCCGGCGTCCCAAGCGCCATCAGCAGGAACCGTCGTCCGTCGGGAAGGAACTGCGGCCAGCGGTGGCTCGTCTGTCCCGGCAGCAGATCGGTGACCTGCGTCACCGCACCGCCACCCGCCGGGACGCTCGACAGGGGGCCCATGGCAACCGCACCGAAGACGATTGTGCCGTCGCGGTTCCACGTGCCCCTTCTCGCCTGCGGCGCGGGCGCGAGTGTGCGTACGAAGTTTTCCGCCAGGTCGATCCGTTTGAGCTCTCCGACGGCGAAGAAGGCGACCGATCGGCCGTCCGGCGACCAGAACGGCATGTGGCCGTATTCGGTCCCCTTGAGCGGGACAGCCTCCTGACTCTTGAGATCGCGAAGCCACAGCCGCGGCACACGCTCGGGGTCGTAGGCCTCATATACGACGCTGCGGCCGTCCGGCGAGATGTCGATGTTCAGCGGATCGAACGCTGCGGGGGTGACGAGATCGAGACGGGTCTCAGGCGCCTCGACGACGGGGCGCGATGAGCTCCAGAAGAGTGCCGCCGCAATGGCAGTCGCGATCAGCGCGATCCCCCACCCGGCCCACGCGAGGCGAGTCGTCGGTGGGGATGTTCCCCCTCCATCGTGCGCTCGGTCGAACGCCCCGCCGAGCGCGAGCCGAACGTCGCCGATGTCGTGGAATCGCTGCGCCCGATCCTTCTGCAAACAGCGCTCGAGGCACAGTCTCACGGACGGCGGCGTTCCGACGGGTAACAGACTCCAGTCCGGCTCCGCCTTCAGCACGTTCGCCAGCACGTCGGCGACCTCGGTGCCGCCAAACGCCCGCGTGCCAGTGACGATCTCGTAGAGCACGCAACCGAACGACCAGATGTCCGCGCGGCGATCGGCGGAATGTCCGCGCGCCTGCTCCGGACTCATGTACGCGGCGGTGCCGAGCAGCACGCCTGCACGGGTGCCCTGCGCAGTAATCGTCGGCGAGCTGGCAAGACCGGGAGGACTGCCGTCGCCGGCGACGGCGCGTGCGAGCCCGAAGTCGAGCACCTTCACGCGCCTCTCGGGGGTGATTTTCACGTTCGCCGGCTTCAGGTCCCGGTGAACGATGCCACGTGCGTGTGCGGCTTCGAGCGCCTCGACAATCTGTCCGGCGAAGCTCGTGGCCTCGTGCAGCGGCAGACCTCCCGGATGTGCGGCGAGTCGATCCGCGAGCGTCTCGCCTTCGACCAGCTCCAGTACCAGCGCGCGCACAGGTCTCTGGAGCTGTGCGGACGCCGCGCTTTCGTGGATGCCGTAGATGGACGCGATGTTGGGGTGATTCAGCGAGGCGAGCAGGCGCGCCTCCCGCTCGAAGCGCATGCGCCGCTCGGCGTCGTCGAGCCAGACGTCGGGGAGAATCTTCAGCGCCACGTCGCGCCCGAGCGTCGAGTCGTGGGCGCGGTAGACCTCGCCCATTCCGCCGACGCCGAGCAGCGCCGTCACGC
This sequence comes from Vicinamibacterales bacterium, assembly GCA_035711805.1. GTDB lineage: Bacteria > Acidobacteriota > Vicinamibacteria > Vicinamibacterales > UBA2999 > Gp6-AA40. The sequence goes on along the minus strand of DASTBV010000054.1, from coordinate 12,719 downwards.
TGTAGGGACCGACCTCGCGGCCGATCAGCGAGAGCGACTGTGCGGGCACGCCGACTGTTACACCGAAACCAGCCGCGCTCGCCTGGTCGAGGCTTGCCAGCAGTGATTCGACCTCGCGCCGGAGATCGTCGTCGCCGGCGCACAGCTCGATGATCGCGGCCGCCCGCTGCGGTTGCGGCCGGGCGAGCACGGCGTGCCAGACACGATCGACCTCCTGCCAGCGCTCAGGCGTCACGCTCCGCTCCCCGCTGGACGCGCCGACAGCTCGCGGAACAGCCAGGCTCGTGCGGCCTGCCAGTCGCGCTCGACCGTCTTTTCCGACACCTGGAGCACGTGGCCCGTTTCCTCGAGCGAGAGGCCGCCGAAAAACCGCAGTTCGGCGATCTGCCCCTTGCGTTGATCCAGCGCCGAAAGGCGCTCGAGGGCGGCGTCGAGATCGAGCACGTCGACGTCGAGCGCCGGCACGGGCACAGGAGGCGCATCGTCCAGCGGCACGTGGATTCCGCCCGCGCCGCGCTTCTCGGCGCGCCGGGCGCGGGCGCCGTCAACGAGGATGCGCCGCATCACCTGCGACGCGACGGCGAGGAACTGCGCACGATTCTGCCAGGCCGCGCGGCGCTGATCGACGAGCCGGATGTACGCCTCGTGCACGAGCGCGGTCGGCTGAAGGGTGTGGTCCGGCCGCTCGCGCCGCAGGTGCGCCGCGGCGCGGCGACGAAGCTCGCCATACACGAGCACCAGCACACGCTCGCGCGCCTCGAGATCCCCGGCGGTCCACGCGTGCAGGAGCCGGGTCACGTCGTCGTGGTCGGAAGGAGACACCGGGGTGGCCGCCGGATGGATTCTGCTGACCCGTTCCCCGGCGAGTCAAGGAACTTCCGGACGGTCGATATAATCGACATCTTCCCAGTGCCACTTTTTCCAGGAACCCGTCTCGGTCCTTACCAGATCGAATGTGCCATCGGCGCGGGCGGCATGGGGGAGGTGTACAAGGCCACCGACACGCGGCTCGGCCGGACGGTCGCCATCAAAACGCTGACCGGCGGACATGGACCGCGTTTCCAACAGGAGGCGCGGGCCATCGCCGCGCTCAATCATCCGCACATCTGCGTGCTCCACGACGTCGGACCCGACTACCTGGTTATGGAGTTCCTCGACGGAGCGCCGGTGCAAGGCCCGCTGCCGCTGGACGATGTGATCCGGATCGCCTTGCAGATTGTCGATGCCCTGGACACCGCCCACGGCAAAGGCATCTTCCACCGCGATCTCAAGCCGGCCAACATCATGGTGACGCGCACCGGCGCGAAGGTGCTCGACTTCGGCCTTGCCAAAATCGTGTCGGACAGCTCCGAGGCTGACGCCACGCGCACGATGGCCGGCACGGTCCTGGGAACCGCCGCGTACATGTCGCCGGAGCAGGCGCAGGGGCGCCCTGCCGACGCGCGTTCCGACGTCTTCAGCTTCGGTGCCGTGCTGTACGAGATGCTGACCGGCAAGCGCGCCTTCGGCGGCGCGTCGATGCTCGACACGCTCAGCGCCGTAGTACACGACGATCCCGCGCCGCCCGACTCCCCGGCGTGGGACGTGATCAAGCGATGCCTGGCGAAGCAGCCGCAGCAGCGGTTCCAGACGATGGGTGAAGTGAGGGCGGCGCTGCAGCAAATCGGCGCCGATCGTCCGGCTCGACGCCCGTCAGGCCCCTCAATCGCGGTGCTGCCGTTCGCGAACATGAGCCGCGACGCTGACGACGAGTACTTCAGCGACGGTCTGGCAGAGGAAATTATCAACCTGCTGGCGCAGGTGCCCGGTCTGAAGGTCATCGCGCGCACGTCGGCCTTCGCCTTCAAAGGGAAGAACGAAGACATCCGCAAGATCGCCGAGACGCTGGGTGTGACGACCATCCTCGAGGGCAGCGTGCGGCGCGCGGGCAGCCGTATCCGCGTGATGGCGCAGCTGATCCAGGCGTCGGACGGCGCGCATCTCTGGTCGCAGCGCTACGACCGCGAGATGGCGGACGTCTTCGACGTCCAGGACGAGATCTCGGCGGCTATCGCGGATGCACTGAAGCTGAAGCTCGCACACGCGCCGGAACGGCGCATGCCGAAGGTCGCCGCCTACGAGGCCTATCTCAAATACCGTTCGTACCAGTGGCAGTTCACGCCGGAGGCCACCCAACGCAGTCGCGAGTGCCTGGAACAGGCAATCGCGCTCGACCCGGCGTTTGCACTGCCATACGTCGGTCTCGCTGACTCGTACCTCGCCCTCTCCGCCGTTGGGGCAATTCCGTCCCACGACGCGATGCCGCGCGCGCGGGAGCTGGCGACGCGCGCGCTTGAGATCGATCCGGATCTCCCTGAAGCGCACGCGATGCTCGGCATTGTCGCCGGGCATTACGATTTCGATTGGGCCGAGGCCGCGCGGCGCTTCAAGGCGGCAGAACGCGAGCAGATGTCGCCGCATCTGCGTCAGTGGCATGCGTATTTTCATCTGTTACCCACCGGCCGCGCCGAGGAGGGGCTCGCCGAACACCGCCGAGTGCTGGATGACGATCCGCTCTGCCAGACGTGGTACTACACGTTGTCGACAACATTAGCCGCGCTTGGGCATCAGCAGGATGCGCGCGCAGCGGTGCGGAAATCGGTCGAAATCGACCCCGGCTTCTGGGTCGGATGGATGTGGCTCGGCGCGTTGCAGGCGATCCAGCGGCAGCACGACGAGGCGCTGTCGTCGGCAGAGAAGGCGATCGCGCTGGCGCCATGGTCTCCTGTCACGATGGGCCTGATAGCGGCGGTCCTCGCCAACGTTCAGCGACACAGCGAAGCCGAGACGTATCTGGCACGGCTGCGCGACGACGCCTACGCCGGACCCGCAGGATTCATGATGTATTCCGTGGCAGGCGGAGATATCGGTCAGGCGGTCGAATGGGCGAGCAAAGCCGTGGATCAACGCTACACGATCATCCTCGCCACGCTGCTGCGACCGTTCGAACCGTTGCTCAGCCAATCACCCTTGTGGCCGGCTGTACTCCAGAACATGAACCAGAGACCACGACGTCCCGCATGAAGGTCGAAGAAGGCCAGCTGCTCTGGACTCCGTCCGCGGAGCGCGTCGCGCGCTCGCATCTCACGCGGTACCTGAACTGGCTCGCGGAACGCGGCCACCGGTTCGACGACTACGAGTCGCTCTGGCGGTGGTCGGTGTCGGACCTCGACGCGTTCTGGAGCTCCATCGCGGAGTTCTGCGGCATCGAGTTCTCCACCCCGCCGTCGCGCGTGCTCGGAAAGCGCACCATGCCCGGCGCGGAATGGTTTCCAGGGTCGCGGCTCAACTACGCCTGGCACGCACTTCGTCATGAGCGTCCGAACGAAGACGCCCTCCTGTATCTCTCCGAGCGCCGGCCGCTGACCGCCCTCTCCTGGACCGATCTCGCGCGTCAGGTTCGTGCGCTGGCGACGCGCATGCGTGCCCTCGGCATCGGGCCCGGCGATCGCGTGGTCGCGTACCTGCCCAACACGCCTGAAGCGATGATCGGCATGCTGGCGACCGCCGCGATCGGCGCGGTCTGGTCGAGCTGCGGCCCCGACTTCGGCACCCGCGGCGTGCTCGACCGCTTCTCACAGCTCGCCCCGAAGCTGCTGTTCGCGGTGGACGGCTACAGCTACGGCGGCAAAGCGTTCGATCGGCGCGCCGACATCCGCGAAATCATCGGCCAGCTGCCGACGCTCGCGCATGTGATCCATCTTCCCTATCTCGACCCGGACGACCGCACACCGATCACGCCGGGCGCGATGCTCTGGGACGAGGTGATCGCCGGCCCGGATCCGGGCCGTGAGGCATTTCACTTCGAACAGGTGCCGTTCGCGCACCCGTTATGGATTCTGTTTTCGTCCGGTACCACGGGGCTTCCGAAGCCGATCATCCACTGCCACGGCGGCATCACGATCGAGCAGTTGAAGCTCTTTCACTTCCACATGGATCTGCATCCCCGGCAGCGCATGTTCTTCTTCACGACGACCGGGTGGATGATGTGGAACTTCCTGGCGAGCAGCCTGATCGTCGATGTGGTGCCCGTGCTCTACGATGGCAACCCGACGTGGCCCACGCCAGACCTCCTGTGGAAGCTGGCCGACGACACCGGCGCGCATCTGTTCGGCGCGAGCCCCAGCTACCAGGGCCTTCTCGAGCGCGCCGGCATCGTGCCGCGGGAGCGCTTCGCGCTTGCGAATCTCGAGACCATCGTACTGGCCGGGTCGCCAGTGACCGCCGAATGCCAGAACTGGTTCTTCGAGAACGTGAAGCGGGATCTGTGGGCCCACTCAGGAAGCGGCGGAACTGACGTGTGCAGCGGCCTGGTCGCCGGCGTCGTCAACCTGCCGCTCTATGCCGGCGAGATCCAGGCGCGCCAGCTGGGCGTGGCGGCGTATGCGTTTGACGAGGAAGGGCGATCGGTCGTCGATCAGGTCGGCGAGCTCGTGCTCACGAAACCGCTGCCGTCGATGCCGGTGGGGTTCTGGGGCGACACCGACGGCAGCCGCTACCGGGAGTCGTACTTCGACACGTACCCGGGCGTCTGGCGCCACGGTGATTTCTTCCGCGTGAACGCGCGCGGCGGCTGCTTCGTGCTCGGCCGCTCGGACGCCACGCTCAATCGCCACGGCGTGCGCATCGGCACCGCCGAGGTATATCGCTCGCTGCTCGGAGTCGCCGCCGTCGAAGACTCGCTCATCGTGAACCTGGACCTCCCCGGAGGGCGGTTCTTCATGCCGCTCTTCGTCAAGACGAGGAACGACGCGCCGCTGGATGACGAGATCGCCAGCCAGATCCGGGCGCGGCTTCGCCGTGAGTACTCGCCGCGGCACGTGCCGGACAAGATCCTTCAGGTCAGGGGCATTCCGTACACCCTGACCGGCAAGAAAATGGAAGTCCCGGTCCGCCGCATTCTCATGGGCGTCCCGGCGGAAAAGGCGGCCAACCGCGCCGCCGTGGCCAACGCCGAGGCGCTGGACTACTTCATCGAATACGCCCGCACACAACGCGACTATTCGTTGGCATAAGGCAGATCACCGGATACAGTAGGCCGGCGTAACGATGATTGAGGACAACAACCGAATCGTGGTCGAATTGCGCGTCGCCGATTAGTACCGCCGGAACCATCGTCTCCGTTGGGAGTCCGTCATGAGCCTCAACAGCCGTCGCCGGGTCGTCCTTATCGCGTTCGCTCTCGCGAACGTCCCGTCGCTCTCCTCCGCGCAGCCCGGAGCGTTTGGAGGGGGGTTTGGCCCGCCGCTGCAGGTCGTTGCTCCGCCGAAGGCGTTCGCGACCTCCGACGAGCACTACAAGTTCCTCCTCAGCCAGGCGAAGGGCGGGACGAAGCATACGCTCACGTCCGTCCCGCGCTGGGACGGCCTCTGGAACACGGCCGGCAACACCCACATGAGCATGTTCATCGACCCGCCGGGGTTCACCGGCAAGGTCAAGCCCGGCGTGCTGACGCCACCCTACGAGAAGGCGTACCGCGAGCGCTGGCGCCAGCAGCAGGAGCTCGGCGAGGTCCAGTACGATCGCCTGACGCACTGCGAGCCGCCCGGGTATCCCCGGTTCCTGCTCGAGCCGTATTCGCACGAGTTCCTCAACCTTCCCGACCAGTCGTACCAGATCAATGACTTCGGTCCCTCGATCCGCCGCGTTTACATCGGTCAGGAACACAAGAACGTGTTCGGCACGCACTCGTGGTACGGCGACACGATCGGATTCTGGGACGGCAACAAGCTCGTCACCCACACGAAGTACCTGCTGCCGGCCGACTTCACCCGCTGGTCGCCGATGACCAGCAACCAGTTCGAGTCGGTCGAGACGTGGGAGCTGAAGCGCTATCCCAACGACGTCGAACGCCTCGAAGTGCAGGTCACCTTCTACGATCGCCACGCCTTCGTCCAGCCCGTCAGCGCCGTGTATGCGTTCCGCCGGGCGAAGGAGCTCGAGGCTGCGGGGCATCGCGTCCAGCATTGGGAGTGCGAGACGAGCAACAACGACGTCATCGACAGCAAGGGCGGCACTTCGTCGCGGCTGCCGGGCGAACCCGGCTTCAAGGACCCGCGGGGAACGACGCTCTTTCCGGAGCTGCCCGGCCAGTCGCGCGATCCGATCTACAACACCACGCTTCCGGCAAAGAAGGAGTAGGAGATGAAGACCGTGTTCCGCGTGCTGCCCGTTCTCGCGGTCGCCTCACTGCTGACCGCGTCCGTGGCGGTGGCCCATCATTCGTTCGCGATGTTCGACAAGAGCGTCGAGAAGGTGGCGACCGGCACGGTTGTCCGCTGGGAGTTCAACGTGCCGCATTCGTGGCTCCGCATGAACGTCAAGAACCCGGACGGCACCGAAACGCTGTGGAGCTTCGAGGGCTCCGCGCCGCCATCCCTGCTGCAGCGCGGCATTACCGGCAGCACGTTCGAGCCCGGCAACGTCGTCACGGTCTCGTACTGCCCGCTCAAAGACGGGCGTCCCGGCGGCGGACTCGGCTGGGCACGGCTGGCCAACGGCACGTTCGTGAACCCTGCGGACGGCGGATGCGACGGCAGCGTGAAGGCGATCGAGAAGTGGAAGCCGTGGCTCGCGGCGGGCTACACGTCGAGCACCGAGGCGCAAAAACCGAAGTAGCGCGGACCGATGAAAGCGGGACGCACCCTTCTTCTGACGGTCCTGGCGTTCGCGGCCCCGTACGGAGTGGCCGCGCAGCTGTCGGTGCCGCTCCCAGTGCTGCCAGGAGTTCCAATCGATCCGGACCTGACGTTCGAGGTCGCGTCGATAAAGCCGTACGACAACAGCAGCGGCATGATGCGCATGATGATGCAGCCGGCACGGTTCGAGGCAATGGGCCTGCCGCTACGGCTGCTTCTGCGCCAGGCGCTGCGGGTGCAGGACTACCAGTTGGTAGGCCTTCCCGACTGGGCGAACACCGAGCGCTACACGATCGCCGCCAAGGCGCCCGACGGCACACCGCCGAACGCGGTGCCGGCGATGCTGGTCAACCTGCTGAAGGATCGCTTCAAGCTGACGACACACACCGAGTCGCGCGATATGCCGGCGTTCGATCTGGTACTCGCCCGCGGTGATGGCCGGCTTGGGCCGCAGTTCAAGGCCTCGTCTGCGGAATGTCAGGCGATGATCAAGGAGCGCGCCGCAGCCGGGCCGGGCCGCGGCGGTCCCCCTCCACTTCCAGGCACACCGGGCGGTCCGCCGTTGTTCGATCCTGCCAAGCCGCCATGCGGCTCGATGCGAACGGGGCCGGGAATCATCGGCGGCGGCGGTCTGCCGCTGTCGCAGCTCGTGCAGATGCTGTCGCAATTCGCCGGCCGGCCGGTCAATGACAAGACGAAGCTGACCGGCCTCTTCGACTTCGCGCTTACGTTTACAACGGATCCAGGCCTGGACAACGGCCCGTTCGGACCGCCGCCCGCCGGCGCTCCGCCGATCGCTGCCGATCCCAACGCTCCGAATCTGTTCACGGCCGTGCAGGAGCAGCTGGGGCTGAGGCTGGACAGCGTACGCACGCCGGTCGACGTGGTCGTCGTCATTCGCGTCGAACGACCGACCTTCGATTGAGGTCCGCCTGAAGGCGGACACTACGACTCCGGCGCACGCCTCACCGAAGGGGGCGACATGAAGAGTCAGCTCACCCGCACGCTCGTCGTTGCAATCTTCGCCCTGGCGACGGTCCCCGCTGTCCGCTCCCAATCTGCCCCGAAGTTTGAAGTCGCCTCGATCAGACGCGCCGTCGTCCCACCCAACCCGATGGGGGTTCCCGTCTTCGATACAGTCGGCGGTGTGGGCACGTCGAGCCCAGGTCGCATCACATACCGGGCAACGTGGATTACGCGGTTGATCTCGGAAGCGTATGACGTGCGATCCGATGACATAACTGGACCGGCGTGGCTCTCCACCGATCGCTACGACATCGTTGCCAACATCCCGCCGGGCGCCACGAAGGAAGACTTCAAACTCATGCTGGCGGACTTGCTGCGCGAGCGCTTCCGCCTGAAGTTTCACATGGGCTCGAAGATTCATCCGGTTTACGCGCTGCGTGTCGGGACGGACGGACCGAAGTTCAAACCCACCAGGCGGACCGGCGACGCAACGGTCTCTTCCGGAGGCAGCATAACGGTGGACGCGGAGGGCTGCTCGATCCTGCCGCCGGATCGCCAGGGCGCCATCGGCCGCGCGATTCCAGGCGGGATGTGCTGGACGGCTCAGGACGTTACGATGGCCAACCTCGCATCGATGCTCGCTCAGCCGGCAGGGCGGCGTGTGGTCGACGAGACCGGCCTGACGGGCCGCTACGATTACCGGATTCGCCTGCAGTGGATGAGCCGCGCGCCTGACGCCAACGCCGTCGATACGCTTCCAGGCGTCTTCACCGCCGTCGAGGAGCAGCTTGGCTTGAAGCTCGAAAACTCCACAAATTCGTACCCCGAACTCATCATCGATTCGATCGAGCGCGAGCCTACAGAGAATTGATGACAAAAATCGCACATCCGGATGCAAACATTCCCGACCTGACACGCGTCTAATCGGCATCGTCTCAAGCCGGGAGATCTTCATGACTCGTGTCGTTCTCCGCCCGGGCCACAAGGTCCCGGTTTATCGATTTCTTGCCGTCCTCTTTACGCCGTTCATGGTCCCGCCGGCCACCTACGCGCAGACCCAGACCGGCCGTCTGACCGTGACCGTCAACGATACGACCGGCGGGTCACTGCCAACGGCAACGGTCACCGTGACCGGCCTCGAGGCGGCAAATCGAGCGCTGAAAATCACACCGCAGCAGGCGACGACGAGCGGTGTCGTCACCTTCGCCGATCTCCCGCCCGGGCGCTATGCGGTGGTTGCGGAGTTCACCGGTTTCGAGACCTCCCCGCCGCGCGAGACACGGGTGCGTGCCGGAGACAACCGGTTGACGATCGTCCTGGCGCTCGCCCGGCTGAAGGACGAGGTCGTCGTCGGCCGCGACCAGCAGGTGGCCGGCTCGGATCGCGCGTCGACGTTCGGGTCGATGCTGACGCGCGAGCAGATCGATCAGCTCTCCGATGATCCAGCCATCGCCCGGCAGCAGCTCGAGGACCTCGCCGGGCCGCTGGCCACGATTCTCGTCGACAGCTTCGAAGGCGGCCAGCTGCCGAACAAGTCGCAGATCCGCTCCATCCGCATCTCCCGCGATCAGTTCGCGGCGGAATCGCATTCCGCCGGCGGCATCCGCATCGAGATCGTGACGCAGCCGGGCCAGGGGGCCATCCGCGGCCAGGTGCGGACGAACTTCTATACGAGCAAGATGGATGGCAGCAACCCGCTGGTCGACCGTGCGCCCCCGTCGCGGAATCTGAATGGCGGGATGAACCTGTCCGGAGGTCTGCTGAAGGATCGGATGTCCTTCAACCTGAACTGGAGCGGCACGAACAACTACACGTCGCCGGTGCAGATCGCCAGCGGCAGCAGCAACACGGCCACACGTGTGCTGCCGATCAAGACCCGCAACACGTCGGAAAGCTACAGCGGCGGCATCGACTGGGCGGTCACGACGAACCAGACGGCCCGAATCAGCGTCAGCCGCTACAGGTTCGCCACCCAGAACGCCGGTCTGGGCGCGTATGACGCGCCGGAGCGTGGATACACGACGGAGAATCCCGAGTGGTACGTCCAGGCCGGGCACACGGGCCCGATCGGCCGGCGCATGATGCTCTACAACCGGTTCTACTACGACGGCTACAGCTCGATTTCGTCCAGCGCCGTCGAGGCGCCCACCTACATCGTTCCCGACGACGTGAATCGTGGCGGGGCGCAGCGTCGCGGCCGCACCGATACGAAGACGGTCTACCTGAGCTCGGATCTCGACTACGTGCGGGGCCGCCATTCACTTCGGAGCGGCATCGAGCTGCAGCACTGGCGGTTCAATTCCGACTCCGAGACCAACTACCTGGGCACGTATTACTTCGAAAGCCCCGAGGCCTTTGCCGCCGGACTGCCGCGCAGCTTCACGCGGCGTATCGGCGATCCGAACATCCGCTACACGAACACGCAGTTCGGCATCTACTTCCAGGACGATGTGCGGTTGAGCAAGTCGTTGACGATGACACCGGGCGTCCGGTATGAGGTGCAGACGCACGTCAATGACTTCGACAACGTGATGCCCCGGTTTGGTATCACGTGGGCGCCGGGAGCCGGGCGGACGACGTATCGCGCCAGCCTCGGCATGTTCCACGACTGGTTGAGCACCAGCACCTATCAGCAGACGCTGCAGTTCGACGGCTTCCGCATGCAGGAAGTCAACGTCGCCAATCCGTCGTTTCCCGATCCGGGCCCGCTTGGACCAGCGACCCCGGTACAGCGGTATTTGCTCGCGGAAGACCTCGTGCTGCCGCGCACTGCCCGCGCAAGCCTCGGACTGTCGCGCACCATCACCCGGATGGTCTCGGTCAGCGCGGTGTACGCCTACACGCGCGGCATAGGACTCTTCATCGGCGAGAACCTGAACGCGCCTGTCGACGGTCTCCGGCCGGATCCGCAATTCGCGAACGTGATCCAGGCGGTCTCCGGCGGCAAATCGCAGGTGCATACGCTCGATTCGAGCGTCACCCTGAATCTGGCGGGGCTCGGCACCAACCCGACGACGGGCCCGTTATGGCAGTGGCGGCGCGGGCTTCGTCTGAGCGGCAGTTACACGCTGGGCCGCCAGCGGAACAACACCGACGGCGCCTTCTCGGTGCCGGCCACGGACCGCGCGCTCGAATGGGGACCCTCGTCAGGGGACATCCGGCATCGCGGCAGTGTCAGTTTCGGCACAGCCGCCCTTCGCGGCCTGACCGCGTCGATGAACCTCGGCGCAACGTCCGGGCGCCCGCTCAACGTCCGTACAGGATTCGATGACAACGGCGACCTGATCTTCAACGATCGGCCAGACGGTGTCGGCCGCAACTCGGTGCGCGTGCCGGGACAGTGGACGTCCTCGGCGAATTTCGGGTACGCGTTCTCGTTCGGTCGCCGCCAGGTGGCGAGCGGTGGCGGCGTCTCGATCACATCGGCGGGAGGCGCATTGGCGGTCAACGTGGCGGACAGCCAGGCAGTTCCCCGCTATCGCCTGAATCTCTCGGTGAACATGCAGAACCTGTTCAACCGCCCCACCTACAGCGGCTACAGCGGCGTGCTCACGTCGCCGTCGTTCCTGCAGCCGACGTCCGTGAGCGGCGTCAGGCGCACGACGATCAACCTGAATTTGACCTTCTGATTAGCTGACCAGCGTCGTCGTAGTGTCCGCCTTCAGGCGGACCACGTCGAAGCAGGCTACGTTCGAATGAGCACCGTGGTGACCTACCGCTGCTTCCCGGCGACGGGATGAAGCGGCAACGCCACGGAATCCCCGCACGATGCGTTCGAAGAACTGTTAGCTGTCGAGGCCGCCGAGATGGCCGGTCGAGTCGCCGAAGTGCTCGAGCCGTGTTCCCATGCGATCCATCATCGTCAGGAACAGGTTGCACATCGGCGTTTCCTTCCGGTAGACGACGCGCCGGCCCGGCTTGATGAAGCCGCCAGCGCGGCCCGCAATGAGCGTCGGCAGGTCGTGGTGCGTGTGCGTGTTGCCGTCGGCCAACCCGGCGCCGTAGACGATCATCGAGTTGTCGAGCACCGATCGATCGCCTTCCTCGGCGGTCTTGAGGGTTGCAATCCACTTCGCGAACTGCTCGACGTGGTAGCGGTTGATCATCGCCACCTTGTCCATCTGCTCGACGACGTTGCGATGGTGCGTCAGTGGATGATGGCCGTCGGCAATGCCGATCTCCCGATAGGCGCGCGACGTTCCCTCGCGCGTCACCAGGAACGTGACGACGCGCGTCAGGTCGGCGCGGAACGCCACCGTGATCATGTCGGTCATCAGCTTGAAGTGCTCGGCGAAGTCGCTGGGCACGCCGTACGGCTTCTCCATCCCCGGTTCGACCCGTGCGTTCTCGCGTTCGGCCTTCGCCAGCTGCTCCTCAATCTGGCGGATCGAGGTCAGGTACTCGTCAAGTTTCCGTTGATCGGTCGGGCCGAGGCTTCCACGCAGGCGGCGTGTGTCCTCGGCGACGAAGTCGAGCAGGCTGCGCCGCTCGACGCGGCGGCGGCCTCGCGCTTCACGCGACAGCTCCGCATCGTCGCCGAACAGGCGCTCGAACAGCGCGCGCGGATCGAGCATCGGCGGCAGCGGCTGTGTCTCGTTCCGCCACGCCAGATTATTCGTGTAGGCGCATGAGTAGCCCGAGTCGCAGTCTCCCGCCTGACGCGCGTCCTCGAGTCCCACTTCGAGCGACGGGAACCGCGTCTGACGTCCGATCTGATCGGCGACGAGCTGATCGCACGATACGCTGGCCTTGATGTCGGTGACGGTCTTCTTGACCTGAACGCCGGTGAGGTACGAGCCGCAGCATCGGCCATGATCGCCAGGACCATCGAGCAGCGCCCGGCCGGTGTTGTGCGTGAGGTTGCCCAGCAGGAGGATGTCCTGCTTCAGGGGCGCCAGCGGTGCCAGCGTCTGCGGAAGCTCGCCCAGCGCGCCCTCGTACGGGAGCGTCCAGTGGCGCATGTCGATCCCGTTCGGGACGTAGACAAACGCCATGCGCACCGGACGCGAACGGCGCTGCGCCTGCGCCAGCGCCGGCATCATCGAGTCGAGGAACGGCAGCGCGACCGCGGTCCCG
>DASTBV010000053.1:0-42805 GCA_035711805.1 Vicinamibacterales bacterium | reverse complement strand
ACGAGGCGCAGGTTGGCCTCGACCAGCTCCTTCTTGGCGATTTCCGCCTGCCACTCGCCACGGCCGATGACGTCGATGGTCCGGCGAAGCCGCTCGGGCGTCTCCTCCAGGTCGTCGACCATCTGTTTGACCTGCACGCGGATGTCCTTCTGCCGCTTGAGCAGGTTCCTCTTGTCCTCTTCCTTCAGCTTCGGCGCCTTGGTCTTGGCCGCGACCTTCGGGTTGAGCTGCCGGTCAACGCCCTCGAGCTCCCGCTGCACGCGCTGCACGGCGTCCACCGAGTCCTTGACCTCCTCGACCAGCCGCCGCTTGATCGTCTCGGTGAACTCGATTTCGCGGATGCGGCGCGAGACCTCGATCCACGCGCGCAGCGCGCGGAATCGCACGCGGCGGAACTTGCGCTTGTCCTTCTTCGGCGTCGCCTCGACCTTCTCCAGGGCCTTGGCGTAGTTGGCGCGTGCTTTCCGTACCTGCTCGATCTGCCCGAGCACCTCGGCGGCGCGCTCCTGGATCACCTCGTCGGTGATTTCCTCGTCGCTGAAGATCACGAGCTCGCGGATCGTCCGCTCGCCGGCGCGCAGCTGATCGCCCATGATGAGGATGCGCTTGGCGATCGTCGGCGTCCGTGAAATCGACTTGATGACGGCGAGCTTGCCGCGCTCGATGCGCTTGGCGATGGCGACTTCGCCTTCGCGCGTCAGCAGCGGGACGGTGCCCATCTCGCGCAGGTACATGCGGACGGGGTCGTTGGTCTTGTCGAGGGCTCCCGGGGTAAGGTCGAGTTCGGGTCCGTCCTCCGAGCCGTCGCGATCGAAGTCCTTGTCCGCGCGGTACGCCTTGTCGGAATCGACAACCTCGATGCCGGCGCTGCCGAACGCGTTGAACAGGTCGTCGAGGTCCTCGGAGGACGTGATCTCCGAGGGAAGCATTTCGTTGACCTCGTCGTAGAGCAGGTAGCCCTTTTCCTTGCCGACGGCAATCAGCTGGCGTACTTCGTCGTATCGTTCTTCAAGCGACAAGGTCTTTCCTCCGACTACGTTTCAAGATCCAATGAGGGCTTCCATCTGCTGCAGCAGCTGACGCTTCCGCGTCAGCAGCGCGTCGATTTCGCCCGCGTGCTCCGCCGCGCCACGTTCCTGCAGCCGATCAATCTCGCTCTGAATCGCCGCGCGCTCCCGCTCACATCGCATCCGCCGAATGACGTGTACACACCCCTCCGCATCGTGGACGTGAGGCTCCCGTTCGCTGGCAATGGCGGTGACCAGATTGGCCTCTGCCATGGTTAGACGCTCGAGCAGCGCAGCTGGAGAGAACCCCCTATCTTCGTTCAGTTTGCGCGCAAGATCCAGCACCGATCCTGCGCTCAGGCCCTTTAGATCTACCGGCTCCAGGCCGGCCAGCGCCGGCAGCGCACGCTGCGGATCGTGAATCAGCAGCCAAATCAGCCCTTTCTCGGCCTTGGTGACCTGCCCGAAGGTCGGGAGCTCCCGGGCGGTAAACGTCGTTTGTTTCTGCGCGGCAGCCCGCCGGATCTGCGCCCGGACAACATCTTCGGTGACCCGGGCCTTGTGCGCCAGCCGGTCTGCAAACCGGTCCCTGAGCGCCACGTCCGGAATCCTGCCCGCCACGGGAAGCATCTCGTTGAGGAATTTCACGCGGCCTTCGTCCGTATTCAGGTTCTGCCCGGCAGCAGCGCGGTCGAGCAGATACTCCAAATACGGCTGCGAGTGCCGCAATCGTTCACCGTACGCCCGGCCGCCGTGCTTGCGCACGTAGGTGTCGGGGTCTTCGCCGGCGGGAAGGATCGCGACGTTGACGTCAAATCCTTCCGCCACCAGCATTTCGCACGATTTCGCCGTCGCCCCCTGGCCCGCCGCGTCCGGGTCGAAGCTCAGCACGACCTTGCTCGTAAAACGCCGCAACTGCTGAGCCTGCAGTGGCGTCAGCGCGGTGCCGCAGGAGGCGACCACACCCTGCGCGCCGGCTTGGTACACCTGCGCGAAGTCGAAATACCCCTCGACGAGCACCGCCAGTCGGCTTTCCCTGATCGCGTTTTTCGACAGGTGCAGACCGTAGAGGGTCCGGCCCTTCGTGTAAATCGGTGTTTCAGGGGAGTTCAGGTACTTCGGCTGCTGATCCGCGTCGAGGGCGCGGCCGCCAAAGGCGATCACCGCTCCGTTGTCGCGGCAGATCGGGATCATCAAGCGGTTCCGGAAGCGATCGCTCGTCGAGCCATCCTCGCGCTGCGAGAGGAGCCCGGCACGAACGAGCGCCGCCTCCGTAAACCCCTGTTTCACCAGCGCCCGTTTCAGCGTGTCGCGTCCCGGCGGCGCAAAGCCGAGCCCAAGTGTCGTGCTGGTGTCGGGTGACACGCCGCGCGCGGCAACCAGATTCCTGATGCGTGCCGCCGCGGGCGATTCGAGCTGCTCGCGGAACCAGGCCGCGGCTGCCTCGTGAATCTTGAGCAGCGTCTCGCGCTCCGCGGCGCCGGCGCGCTGCTCGTCGCTCTGCTCCAGCTCGGGTATCGGGATGCCGAACCGCTGCGCGAGCTGCTTGACGGCATCGGTGAAGCCGATCTTTTCGTGCAGCTCCAGGAACTTGATGACGTCCCCGCCGGCACCGCAGCCGAAGCAGTGAAAGAACCCTTTGTCGCGGTTGACCTGGAACGAAGGGGTCTTCTCGCCGTGAAACGGACAGAGGCCCTTGTAGGTCGCCCCGGCCTTCTTCAGCGACACGTAGTCCTGAACGACGACAACGATGTCCGCCTGCTGCTTCAGGTCGTCGATGAACCGTTGAGGAAAAAGGGCCATATACGGCAAAAGTCAAAAGTCAAAAGTCAAAAGGTAAAAGACGTTCCTTTGCCTTTTGCCTTTTGCCCTTTGACTTTCCATTAATCTTTCAACTCCACGATCGTCGCCCCGCCGCCACCCTGATTCTGCGGAGCCGCATCGAACTTTGTGACAAGCGGATGTTCCTTGAGAAACGCGCCGATGGCGCGCCGCAGCTGGCCGGTGCCGTGGCCGTGCACGATGCGCACCTCGCGGACGTCCGTCGTCAACGTCTCGTCGAGAAACTTCTCGAGCCGTGTCAGCGCCTCGTCAACGGTATTGCCGATGACGTTCAGCTCGGTCAGCGACCCGGTGCGCGGCTGAAGGTCGATGTTGACCCGGACGGCGGGTCGTTCCGCCTTCGCCAAGGCTCCGGCGGACAAGCCGCCGGAGATCGTCCGTAGGTCACGAAGCGACGCCCGCAGGCGCTTTCCGCGGACGTCGACCTCGGCATGCTTGCCATGCAGCTCGACGACGACGCCTTCTATTCCCAGCGCGCCCACCGCCACCCGGGATCCCACCTCAATGACGTCCTGCCGTACGTCCGTGGGCGCCGCGGACGGCAGGGCGACGCCGGCGCCTTCCTTCAAACGTGCCACGACGTCGTCCAGCGCCGCGCGGGCGTCTGCGCGCGCCGCGCCGGTCTCGCCCGTGCTGATGCCGGCGGCGACTGTCTTCTCACCCGAGCGGAGTCGCACCGCTGCCTGCTGTGAAAGCTCCGCTGCGCGCGCCTTCAACCCTTCGATCACGGTATCGATTTCCCGGCGCGCGGCGCGCACCTGGTCTTCGAGCCTGGAATCCAGGCGTTTCCGGAACGTCTCCTCGCGATCGCGGACGGCCGCTTCGCGCGCCCTCAGCTTCCGCTCGGCTTCCGCGACCGCGAGGCGCTCCGCCGTTGCCTGCTTGCGCTCCCGCTCGAGGCGCCGCAGGTCGTCGTCCACGCGCGCGAGATGTTCGGCCAGCTGCTGTTCACGTTCGCTGAGATTCTCGCGCGCGGAGGCGATGACCTCGCGCGGCATGCCCAGCCGTGCGGCGATCTCGATCGCCAGGCTGCGGCCAGGCGACCCGTACATCAGCTTGTAGGTCGGCGCGAAATTCTCGGGATTGAAACCGAACGCCGCGCCCGCCACCCCGTCGGTCGTCGACGCGTACGACTTCAGCGCGTCGTAGTGTGTCGTGGCGATCACGTGTGAGCCGCGGCGCCGGAAGTGATCGATGACCGCTGTACCGAGCGCGCCGCCTTCGACCGGATCCGTGCCAGCGCCCACTTCGTCGAGCAGGATCAGCGACGGCAGCGTGAGGGTGCGATCCATCGACACCACATTCGTGATGTGCGCCGAAAACGTGCTGAGACTCGCGGAGATCGACTGCTCGTCGCCGATGTCGGCAAATACCGACTTGAAGACGGGCAGCTTCGAGCCCTTGTCGGCGGGAACATGCAGCCCCGCCTGTGCCATCAACGACAGCAGGCCCGCCGTTTTCAGCGCGACCGTCTTGCCGCCGGTATTCGGGCCGGCGATGACGAGGACGCGAGTAGGTGGTGTGAGGAGGATGTCCACCGGGACGGGGGATTGGGGACCGGGGATCCGATCCCCGATCCCTGATCCCCGATCCCCATGACTACGTTCTGCGACGCTGCGTATTAACAGCGGATGCCGCGCGCCGATGAGCTCGAAGCTTCCGTCCGTGGCGATGACCGGCTCCACTGCGTCGGTCATCAACGAGAACCGCGCCCGTGCCTGGATCACATCCAGCTCAGTGGCGACGTTCAGCGTGCGCGTGAGATCGTCCGGCCGTCCGCGGAATCGATCGGTCAGCTCGAGAAGGATGCGCCGAACCTCCTCTGTTTCCTGTTCCTCGAGCGCGACAATCTCGTTGTTGATCTCGACGGTCTCCATCGGCTCGACGAACAGGCTGGCGCCGCTGGCCGAGCCGCCGTGCACGATGCCGGGAATCGCGCTGCGATGCTCGGCGCGCAGCATCAGGACGTAGCGTCCGTTCCGATCGGTGACAACCTGCTCCTGCAGGTATTTCGATGTCTCGCGGCCCCGCAGGAAGGAGTCGAGCGTGCTCCGCAGCCGCGACTTCTGTTTGCGCAGGCGTTCGCGAATCGAGGCGAGCGCGGGGCTGGCGTGATCCGCGACCTCGCCGGAGGGCTCGACCTTCCGCCGGACCTCGGCGATCTCCCCCTTGAACGACGCGATGGTTTCGACCAGACCGTTCAGCAGCGGGAACGCGTCGCCGACCGGTCGAACGGCACCGCGTGTCTGCTCGATCGATTCGAGGTAGTCCGCCACCCCGAACAGCCGCAGCGGCTCCAGCGCGCGCCCGTCGACGGCAAGCGCGGAAATGATCGCGTCGAGGTCTGCGGGTGGACGAAGAGGGAAGCCCGGATGATCGGCGAGGAACCGCGCCCCCTCGGTTGTCGCGCGCTGCGCGCGTGCGACGGCCGCCGCATCGGTCATCGGTTGGAGCTCCGCCAGCCGCCCCTGACCGGTGGACGTGGCGGCCAGGCCGGCCACGACCGAGACGATGCGATCGAATTCAAGGGCCCTGAGGGCGCCTGCATGCATTGGAGAAATCAGAAGAGAGCGGCGACCGTTCAGTGTAGCAAACGGCCATCGCCCAGCGGGCAACGGGCCAGCGACGACCGGCCGACGGCGGAAGGTTGATGCGTACCAGTCGACGCCCGGTGCAGCTGGCGCGACCCGGCGCGAGTTGCCCTGCGTCGAGTGGCCGCGTCCATCTGTGGAATCTGCCGTTGACGAGGTGCAGGTCGGCAATCTGCGCAACCGCCGGCCGTGACTGCGCTCCCAGGCTTGGTCCGCCGTCGCCCAGCGAAGGCGGTCTCAATCCGAACGCCGCAGCGACGGCCGCGCGTTGCGGAGCGTCCACCGGCGCGAATTTTGGCACCAAAGGCGGCGAGAAGGGTCTCCGGTTGGCGGGCGCGCGAACACGAATGGCGAGGACGCTGGCGCCGCAAGTCTAACGATTTGGAACCGGTGTCCGGGGTTCGGTTGTTGCACTCACCACATCGGAGGTCTTTCCTTATGACTCTTCGGTATGTGCTAGGCGGCGTAACAACGGTTGTGATCGGCTGTGGTCTCTCGATCGGCGTGGCGTTCGCACAGCAGCGAGACGGAGGCCTGCTGCCGCTGGACCAAAGCGGCGAGGTGACCGTCACCGGATGTTTGATGCGCGGAGATCAGCTCCGCGCCGGTGACTCGGACAAGTTCGCTCTGGCGCGCCCGCGAGCAGGTTCCGTGGCCAGCGTGCCGGAGCGGACATGCTCGGCGGACGCAGACGCGACTGCCGTTCACCTCGATAACCCGGAAAAAGGCGATATCACTGAGGCAATGCTTGGCCGCTGGATAGAGATCCACGGCAGGCTGGAAAAGGAAACCAGCTCCCACGACAATCTTCGGGAGTTGGATGTATTGTCCGCCAGACTGATCCCTGTGGAGGCTCCGCGCGTGGCCGCGGCGCCCGCACCTGAACCAGCAGCACCCGCACCAGCGCCAGCGCCAGCGCCAGAGCCAGAGCCTGCGCCGATACCTGTAGCGACCAGCGGACAGGCTGCTCCGGAACTACCAACGACAGCGAGCTACGGTCCCCTCGCGGGACTGATTGGGCTGTTTGCATGCGCAGGAGGAATTGTTCTTCGCTCGTTACGGTCGCGGCAACGCGGCTAGTACGTCGTTCGTTCCCCACCTCCTCGACGCAGGCACGAGAACTCAGTTCTCGTGCCTGCCACCTGACGTCTGATCCCCGATCCCCTCGATGGATTCGAGGTAGTCCGCCAGGCCGAACAGCCGCAGCGGCTCCAGCGCGCGGCCTTCGACGGCAAGCGCGGAAATGATCGTGTCGAGGTCCGAGGGTGGACGAAGAGGGAAGCCCCGATGATCGGCAAGGAACCGCGTCCCTTCGGTTGTCGCGCGCTGCGCGCGTGCGACCGCCGTGGCATCGGTCATCGGCTGCAGCTCCGCCAGCCGTTCCTGGCCCGTGGACGTGACCCCCAGGCCGGCGACAACAGCGGCAATCCGATCGAATTCAAGGGCCCGAAGGGCGCCGGCGTGCATTGGAGAAACCAGAAACGTGAGCGGCGACCGTCCAGTTTAGCAAACCGCCAAACCCGCGGGATGGCCGCGGCAGGTCGCCTGAAGGCGGACACTACGACTGACGGACACGACGACTGGCGGACACGACGACTGGCGGACACGGCGACCGGCGGACACGACTGAGGAACGCTACGGCTGACTGGTGACGCGCGACACGAAACGCCAGATCTCTTCGGCGGCGTTGATCACGGTCGTTGGCGCGCCGCTGATCTCGTCGCGTCCCCGCGACGGAGCGCCAGGCCAGAGGTGGCCCACGCCGGTCAGCTTCCAGTGCGCGACGCGAGCGCCGGCGGCGCAGCCGTCCCACTCCAGCAGCGTTGCTGTCTGGGCCGTCGCTCCCGACCGCCCTGCGCGATTTTCGACGACGCGAGTCGTTGCCGCACAGCCGTTGTGACGGCGCCACTTCTCCAGGCCTTCGAGTGCGGGACGATGCGACGATCGCACGTCCGTGCCGGGAAACGGCGGGCCGACGCCACCTTCGTACAGTGCGCGTGGATCGTTCACGCTGTGGATCGCGAGCACCGCGACGCGCCGGCCCGGAGTGAATCGCTCCTGGCTGATTCCGCCGGCGACAGGAACGATTGCCGCGATGCGGTCGGCGCGTTCGGCGCCGAGGCGGTACGCCATCATGGCGCCGTTCGAGTGGCCTGTGGCGTACACACGCCGCGGATCAACCGCCGTGCGGCGCGCGAGATCGTCCAGTACGGCGATGGCGAACCCGGCATCGTCCACCCGCTGGTTCATCGCGTAGCCGCAGCATTCGCCCGCGTTCCAGGTGAGCAGGCGGCGCGGCAGAACGCCTGTGCCGTTGGGGTACACGACGATGAATCCTTCGCGGTCGGCCACTGCGTCGAGTCCTGCGTAGTTCTTGAAACCGTCAGCCTCTCCGCCGCCGCCGTGGAACGCGATAACGACCGGACGCCCGCGAGCCGTATCGGCCTGTGCGGCGAAGCCTTTGCCGAGGCGGTCTGGCGGCAGATGCACGAGATACGAACGTCGCCGCCCGCCATGCTGCAAGGCGAACGAATGGTCTCCGGTATCCAGAGTCACTCGCGTCGATTGAGCCGCGCCGGCAACGGGCGGCGCCGCGGCCGGGAACGTAACGGCGGTCAGCGGCAGCACGATGACCAGAAGCGCCGTGACATCCTTCTTCGCGTTCTTCGCCATCTTTGCGGTCTTCGTGGTTCAGTCGTGGTACTTGGAAAAGCTGTTAAAGCGTGAACATGAACGAGACAATCACAACTGAACAGCGCCGCATCGGCTGACCCTTACCGATGATCATGACCAGGTCAGATTGTGCTGGCCGAAGGGGAGATCGCGGAAGCGTTTGCCGGTGATCTGGAAGATCGCGTCGCCGATCGCCGACTGCACCGAGGTGGCGCGATCGTGCCCCATGCCGATCAGCCAGTGTGCCGTCGGGAAGAAGCGGATGTTGATCACCGGCGGATCTTCATTGATGCGCGACACCGGGAACGTATCGAAGTTGTTCTCGGCGATGCGGCCGTCCTTGATCGTGCACGCCTGGTGCATCGCGTCGTTGTAGAACCAGGTGATCTGACCCTCGATCTGTTTCCGGACCGACAGCGGATTGACCAGGCCGAAGCCGGTTTCATGGGCGACGTCCACGCGCTCGAGCCTGACCTTGCCCTCGCGGCTCACGGAGACGGTGTGGACCATGGCGCTGATTGTCGCCATGCCGTTGGTTTCCGCGCCTCGCTCCTCCAGCGCGATGGCGCGCGCCGTGCCCGGCGGCAGCGGCGTGCCCCAGCCCGACATCTCGGCGGCCAGATCGAGCGCCTTGATCATGTCGGCCTTGTAGGGGAGGGTCGTCCGCGCAATGAGCTCGCGTCGATAGAGATACGGGTCCTTGCCAGCCGCACGCGCGAGTTCGTCCATGAAGCTCTCGCGATAGAACTCGTGCGCGGCCTGGCCAATCCCGCGGCGCGTGCCGACCGGCACGTGGAACTTTGTCGTGTGGTTCGAGTAGCGATAGTTCGGCACGTGGTAGCGCGAGACCTCGTTGAAGGACGCGTCGGGACCGAAGCCGCCCTCCTGCATGGCCGTGCGCACGTCGATGGCGATCGGCCAGCCGTCGCGGTCGAGAGCGGCCTTCAGGCGCGCCACACCCATGGCGCGATACGTCGTGCCGATGAAGTCCTCCTCACGCGTCCACAGCATGTGAATCGGCGTGCCGCGGTTCGCGTTGGCAATCATGATCGCGTGCTCGGCCTGCGGGCCGTTTCCGTTCCTGCCGAATCCGCCGCCCAGGTGACAGAGATGCAGGTGGACGTTGGCCTCCGGAATCCCGGTAATCTTGGCTGCGCTGAACCGTGTTTCCTGCGGGCTCTGATCGCCGATCCAGATGTCTACGCGATCGTCGGTGACGAGCACCGTCGCGTTGCCCGGCTCCATGCGCGCGCGCGGCAGAAACGGCGTCGAGTAGGTGGCCTCGACGATCGTCGCGGCGTCCGCAAATGCCCCCCCGACGTTGCCCTGATTTGCCCGGACGGTGCCGGGTTGATCGAGCGCCGCGATCAGCGACGCGCGCATGTTGGCCGTGGTGAACGCCGCATGGGCCGGCGGAATGTCCCATTCGATCGGCATCTTGTCGATGGCCGTCTTCGCCTGGTACCAACTGTCGGCGATGACCGCGACGCCGCCGCTGAAGATGCGACCGCGGGTGAGTGCGGGATCGGGGACAGGGAATTGAACGGCCGAGCGGACGCCCGGCATGCGGCGGATCGCCTCGAAGTCATACCGCCGCACGTCACCGCCGTACACCGGGCACGTCCTGACGGCCGCCCACTTCATCCCGGGACGCCGCACGTCTATGCCATAGACCGCGCTGCCGGTCACCTTTGACGGGACGTCGAGGTTCTTCTGCTCGGTGCCCATCAACGTCCACTGGTCCGGCGGCTTGATCGCGATCCCTTCAGGGTTCGGGTGCGGGGTCTCGGCGGCCCGCGCCGCGATTCGGCCATACGTCGTGGAGCGGCCGCTCGGCGGGTGTGTGATGACGCTGTTCTTTGCGGTCAGTTCGGCGACGCGCACGTTCCATAACGCAGCCGCCGCCAGCAGCAGCCGCTCGCGCGCTTCGGCGCCGGCGAGCTGCAGATAGTAGCGTCCGTCTTTCACGGATGATGCCGCGTTCGTCCGCATCCGCCTGTAAAGGCTGTCGGGAATACCAGACACCCCCGTGCGATCGCGATTGCCGAACGTGGGCACGCCGCCGCCTCTGGGATCGGTGGCGCCATTGCCCGGTACGGGCAACGTCCACGCCGGGGCCATCTCCCGGGCGTCCCGGTTTGCGGACGCGTATTGCGGCCGCACCCGGCTCCAGTCGCATTGCAGCTCTTCGCAGACCATCATCGCGTTCGAGGTCCAGACGCCCTGACCGAGCTCGGTCTGCGCGATGCGGATCGTCACCGTGTCGTCCGGCGCGATGACAATCCACGCATTGATTTCACGCGCCGAGGCTTCTTCGTACCAGGGACCGGCCGCTGCGCTTTGCGCGTGTGCCCTCGCCGGCAGCCAGAAGCCGAGCACGAACGCGCCTTGCGCGGCGGCGATCGTCGCCAGGAACTCACGGCGGTCCACGCTCGATGCCATGACGCTACTTCCTCATCAGCCGCGCGGAGAGGTGAATGGCCTGCCGGATGCGGTGGTACGTGCTGCAGCGGCAGATGTTGGTGATCTGGGCGTCGATGTCGTCGTCGGTCGGGTTCGGACGTGTCGTGAGCAGGGCAAGCGTGCTCATGATCATCCCCGGCTGGCAGTAGCCGCACTGCGGTGTGTCGAATTCCTTCCAGGCGATCTGAATGGGATGGCTGCCGTCGGGCGAGAGCCCTTCAATCGTCAGGACCGGGCTGCCGACGGCGGTCGAGGCGGGAACGCTGCACGAACGGACTGCGCGACCGCCCACGTGCACCGTGCAGGCGCCGCACTGACCGATTCCGCAGCTGAACTTGGTGCCCGTCAGCCCGGCCTGATCCCGAATCACCCACAGGAGCGGCGTCCGTGGGTCGGCGTCGATGGTATGCCGCGTCCCGTTGACGATCAGATCGAACGCCATACCTGCGCGGATTGTAATCCCGTTCGTCGCGCCCTTCGCGCACTGCCTGCCGTCTCGACGGCCGAATTCGTGGATTCGGCGTCTAAGGACACAACCCGGCGTTATACGGGTAATATAGGCGCGCCAGCTGCCCTCGGAGGTTCTATGCGGTCCTTCAAGCCGCTTGTCGTCGTTGCCCTCCTGTCGTGTGCCGCTGCCGGTGTGCGCGCACAGCAGCAGTTCACGCTCCTCGCGAGCATCGTCGATCCCGCCACCAACGCCAGTCCCGAGAAGATCGACGCCGGGGAGCTGCGCGTGCTGGAAGACGGCGTCACCGGAAAAGTCCTTCGCGTGGACGCGGTCGATCGCGTGGTGAAGGTGCAGGTACTGGTGGACAACGGCGCGGGCGTCGGCAGCGAGAGCATCGCTGATCTGCGGAAAGGGCTGCGCGGCCTGATCGAGACGCTGCCGCCCGGCGTCGAGACCAGCATCTACACTACGGCGCCGCAGGCGCGGCCGCTGGTGCGCCCAACCAGTGACCGTGCGGCGCTGCTGAAAGGCGTGGACCTCCTCACGCCCGATCGGACCACCGGACTGTTTACCGAATCGCTGGGCGAAGCGGCGCAGCGTGCGACGAAGGAAAAGGAAGACGTCTTCACCGTGATCATCAGCGCGGCCTCGAGCGCCGGGGACAACAACGTACAGGACCGCGACATCCAGCGTGCGTTCGACCGGATCCAGAGCCGGCCGATGATCGTCCACGTGCTGCTGTACAGCGGCGGCCCCGCGCGTGCGTCCGGCGGCATAGTCCAGACCCAGGTCGGACTGGCGGTGACGAAAGCGACCGGCGGACGCTACGAGAACATCAACACGATGAGCCGCTACGTGTCGTTGATGCCGGAGCTCGGCGCCGAAGTGGCCAAGCAGATGGCCGGCCAGACGCGGCAGTTCCGCATCCTCGCGCAGCGTCCCGACGGCAAGACCGGCAACCTCGGAGGCGTCAGCCTCGGCGTGACCGGCAAGCAGGTGACGGGTCTGACGCTCGAGCGCACGAACACGAAGTAGGCGAGGGCACCCCGTCAACGGGGTGCCTGCCGTTCCTGTCTTCGCGTTCTTCGCGATCTTCGCGCCCTTCGCGCTTCACAGGTGATTGATCGCGCTGGCCATGCACGCTGCGCCGAAGCCGTTGTCGATGTTCACCACCGCCACGCCGTTTGCGCAGCTGTTCAGCATGCCGAGCAGCGCTGCGATTCCGCCGAAGCTCGCGCCGTAGCCGACGCTGGTCGGCACGGCGATGACCGGCGTGTGAATCAAGCCGGCGACGACGCTTGGCAGCGCGCCTTCCATTCCAGCGACCACGACCACGACGCGCGCCGCTTCGAGCCGCGCGCGCTCCTGCAGCACGCGATGGATGCCCGCGACGCCGACGTCGTAGAGCCGGTCAACCGTGTTGCCCATCACATCCGCGGTGATCGCCGCCTCTTCCGCAACCGGTAGATCGGAAGTGCCGGCGCACACCACGAGGACGGTGCCCGCACCCGCCGGCGCCGTTGCCTGCCGCAGCGTGATGACGCGGCCCTGGTCGTGGTACTCCGCCGCCGGGACCATCGCACGAACCGCGTCGAACGCGTCGCGCGACGCCCGCGTGACGAGCAGCGTCTGACCACGGGCGACGATGCGCTCGGCGATGGCGGCTATCTGAGCCGGCGTCTTTCCCAGCCCGAGTATGACCTCGGGGAAACCTTGCCGAACCTCGCGGTGCGTGTCGATGCGTGCAAACCCGAGATCCTCGAAAGGCGCCGCGCGCAACGCCTGAAGAATACGCTCCGACGCGTGGCGTGTTTCGAGCGCGCCGCGCTTGACGTCGTCCAACAGGCGCTGCAGATCGTCAAAGTTCATATCGCATATAATCCGTTTTTGTGCTGAGCGCAGCAGGCCGCCCTGAGCAGCGTCGAAGGGCCCACACATGACGACCGGCGAAACTCTCGTTCTCGCGACTTACTTTTTCGTCCTCGTCATTCTCGCGGTCTACGGGTGGCACCGGTATTTCCTGGTCTACCTGTACATGAAGAACAAGGACCGCCATCCCACGCCGATGGGGATGGACAGGCTGCCGAGAGTCACGGTCCAGCTTCCGATCTACAACGAAATGTACGTCGCGGATCGGCTGATCGATGCGGTCTGCCGGTTGAACTACCCGCGCGAGCTGCTGGAGATCCAGGTCCTCGACGATTCCACCGACGAGACGCGCATTGTGGCGGAGCGCGCCGTCATGCGCAATGCCGCGAGCGGCATCGACATCAGCTATCTCCATCGGACCGACCGCACCGGGTACAAGGCCGGCGCGCTCGAGGCGGGTATGAAGGTGGCCAAGGGCGAGTTCATCGCCATTTTCGACGCCGACTTCATTCCCTCGCCCGACTTCCTGGAGAGGACGGTTCCCTACTTCGGCGACAATCGCATCGCCCTCGTGCAGGCGCGGTGGGGACACATCAACCAGGACTATTCGCTGCTCACGAAGATCCAGTCGATCCTGCTCGACGCGCACTTCGTGCTCGAGCACGGCGCGCGGAACCGCGCCGGAATGTTCTTCAACTTCAACGGCACCGCGGGGATCTGGCGGCGAACGGCAATCACCGATGCCGGCGGGTGGCAGCACGACACGCTGACCGAAGATCTCGATCTGAGCTATCGCGCGCAGCTGCGCGGGTGGAAGTTCGTGTTCCTGCCGGGACTGGTCGCGCCGGCGGAAGTTCCGGTCGAGATGAACTCGTTCAAGTCGCAGCAGCACCGCTGGGCCAAAGGGTCCATTCAGACCTGCCGCAAGCTGCTGCCGAGTATCCTGCGCTCGAACCTGCCGGTGGCCGTGAAGGCGGAGGCCTTCTTCCACCTCACGGCGAACTTCAACTATCCGTTGATGTGCGTGCTGTCGATCCTGCTCGGCCCGTCGATGGCGATCCGCTACAGGATGGGGCTGTACGAAATGCTCCTGATCGACGTGCCGCTCTTCTTCGCGGCGACGGCGTCGGTCGCGAACTTCTACATGGTCTGCCAGCGTGAGCTGCACACGGACTGGGTGAGGCGGCTGAAGTACCTGCCGTTCCTCATGTCGGTGGGCATCGGCCTGATGGTCAACAACACGCGCGCCGTCTTCGAGGCGCTCTTCAACCAGCAGAGCGAGTTCGCGCGCACGCCGAAGTATCGGATCGAAGGTCAGACCGACGAATGGATCGGCAAGAAATACCGCCAGAGCTTCATTGTCCAGCCGATGATCGAGCTCGGGCTCGGCCTGTACTTCACCGCCACCATCTTCTACGCCCTGGCCAACGGCATCTACGGAACGATTCCGTTCCTCGTGCTGTTCCAGGTCGGCTTCCTCTACATGGGCCTGCTGTCCATCATCCAGCAGTTCGCCGATGAGAGCGTCGTTCTCAAGCCTGTAACCGACTAAACGCCGCAGGCGATCACTTCGGTCTGGCTGCTGCGTGCCAGTGGCCCGGCCGTGTCTCGATCGTTGTCAGGCCACCGTGTGCCGGTACGACGCTGGCCGATCAACTTCATCGCCAGCGCCTCGCGCGGCGAAAAACTCGCGGGACGGCCGCTCGTGCAATACATCACATCGCTGGAGCTCAGCGAGTGACGAAGGCCAAACGTATGGCCAAGCTCGTGCAGCACGAGAGCGACTGACCGCGCCGCCTCGACGCTGCAGTAGATCAAGCGGCCACCGACGATGCTTCCGTTGGCCATGTTCAGGACGGTTGCCGCGCGGAGCGGCTCGGGACCGGCGGTGCAGGTGGCGGCGCTGGCATCGATACCGGCTGTGAACGACACTCCCTGACCGGTGGTTGTCGTGAACTGATATTGGTGAAGCCCTCCGAGGGCTGCGTTCATCCGGTTGATCGCCTGCCTGTGGGCGTTCTCCGCTGCCGCATCCTGAAGCGTCGAGTCGAACGACACGTTGACAGTAGTGGTGGAGGACGGCATTTTCCTGAGCGGCGCTGTCCCCGTATTCACGGCGGGACAGGCTGCCGCCGAGTAGACGAGCGCCGATGAGAAGACTTCATCGAGCCCGGTCGGACTCGACGTGGGCCACAGCGACGTCGTTGTCTCATCCCGTCTCAGAATCGTGGACCGCACGAGAAACCCGGGAGCCGTCACCTCGAGCAGCGGTGTCGGGGACAGGAGAACCGCTCGATCGATCCTGAATTGCCCGGCGATGTCCGTGGCGTAGGCAGTGCTGAACATGCCGGCCGGCGAGAGGGCCGACAGAGCCACGGTGGCGCCCGCGACCGGCTGACTGGTCTCACCCGATCGCAGCGCGAACACCGTGCCTGCCGCCATCGAATTGGGATCCGGCGGATCCGCACTCGGGGCGGCCGGCGAGCCAGGCTCGGATCCACCGCACCCGAACGCGAGCGTCGATGCGATCAGGCAGCAGGTGAACCGAAAACGGCTATTTCCCACTCAGGAATGGTCCCCACGTCGAGTTGAAGTGATACGGCACGCTGGTGCCGATCATCTCGACGCGCCGGATCAACCCGTTTTCGATCCGGAATGCCTCCGTCACATGGATGCTGGACGCGCGCCCCGCGAAGCCGCTCATGTTCGCCACTTCGCCGGTCGTAGCCAGCTTGATCTCGGTGACGGTCCCGTCCATGTCGAACACGCAGTTTGCCCAGACGACGCCGCGCTCCTCGTCGACGAGCGGGAAGCGGCGATGGTGGACGTTGTTGACGATGGCGAGGTAGCCGCTCTCGAGCTGCGTCTTGCAGTCGCTGCCCATGTAGTTGAAGTTCGGTGTGGTCGGCTTGGAGCCCGGCACATTCGTCGTGTGTGAACCGTTCTCGAGCCGGTCACAGTCCTTGGTGAATGGATAGAAGCCCTTGCCGTCGTTTTTCTGCACGCCTTCAAAGTAGGCGTTGGCGATGGCAATCAACTGCGTGCGCGACGCACGCTGCGCTGGAGGGATCGGCTGGAGCCAGAGCGCCTCGGGCTGCGTCTCCTTGTCCATCGCGGCGATGTTGTTCGGTCCGCCGCCGCCGGCGCGGAAGAATGACTTCTCGATCTCGGTGATCCGGCCGAGCTGCACACGCAGGCGCACCGACATCAGCAGCAGGCCGTTGCGCTCGCGCATCGTCCCCATCCAGCCGGCCTGTCCCGCGACAGGGTCCGCGAAGTAGTGGTTGTAGTTGCCGCGGCCGGTGACGGTCTTCCAGAAGCCGTCGCCGACCGCCATCACCTGTTCCTGCTCGGTGTATTTCACGTCGGCGGAGAGCGGGAGCCGCTTCGGGTCTTTGGCGACGAGGGCGTCCAGATACTGGTTGACGAGCCCCTCGAGGCAGGCCCGGTTGCAGTCAACCGGAATGGGACCAACGGGCAATTTCGCCTGAGCGGTCAGTTCGGGCGCGAACACAGAACCGGAAAGGATCAGGAGGGCAGCCGCAGCAAGGCGTCCAAGTCGCATGTTCAACTCCTCAGGCGCCGGATTATAGGTGGATTAGGATCCATTCATGGCAACGACCACGGAAAAACCCAAAGGCGGCCTCGAAGACGTGGTCGCGACGGCATCGGCGCTCTGTTATCTCGACGGTGAAAAGGGCGTGCTCGCCTACTGCGGGTACGACATTCACGACCTCGCGAACGGCGCGACCTTCGAGGAAGTCTGTTACCTGCTGTGGCACCGGCGCCTGCCAACGCGGGCGGAGCTGGGCGATCTGCAGTCGCAGCTGGCTGCGGCGCGGCCGATTCCCGAGCCGATCGTCCGCCTGATGCGGTCGCTGCCGCCGGTGGACGGCATGGACGCGCTGCGCACGATCACGTCGGCGCTCGCGCACTACGACGCCGAGGTCGACGACGCGTCGCCGGCGGCGCAGTACCGCAAGGCCGTGCGCCTGACGGCGCAGACCGGCACAGTGGTCGCCGCATGGGGCCGGCTGAAGGCCGGCGGCGCTCCGATCGCTCCCGATCCGGTGCTCGGCCACGCCGCCAACTTTCTGTACATGCTCACCGGCGAGCGTCCGAACGCGCTCGCGACCAGGGCGTTCGACGTCGCGCTGACCCTGCACGCCGATCACGAGCTGAACGCGTCCACGTTCGCCGGGCGCGTGGCCGCGGCAACGCTCACCGACATCTATTCGGCGGTCGTTGCCGCCATCGGCGCGCTCAAGGGGCCGCTCCACGGCGGCGCGAATGCCGACGTCATGCGGATGCTCCTCGACCTCGGCGAGACAGCGAGCGGCGAGCGGGTGGACGAGTTCGTCCGCGGCAAATTCGCCCGTAAGGAGAAGATCGCCGGCTTCGGACACCGTGTCTACAAGACAGAGGATCCGAGAGCGACCCATCTGCGCCAGATGTCGCGCGATCTCGGCAGGCGCGCCGGCAGCACGGCATGGTTCGACATGTCGCAGCGCATGGAAGCGCTGGTCAAGTCCGAGAAGAAGCTGAACCCGAACGTCGACTTCTACTCGGCGTCGATGTACTACACGCTCGGCATTCCAATCGATCTCTACACGCCGATCTTTGCCGTCAGCCGCATGTCGGGCTGGACCGCGCACATCCTGGAGCAGTATGCCAACAACCGGCTGATCCGTCCGCGCGCGGACTACGTCGGCCCGGCGTATCCGCAGCGATTCGTGCCGCTCGAGCAGCGGTGAATCCGCGATGAGTACGTTCGCACGGCGCGTGTTCGGGGCGGCCGTACTGGACCGCCGCATCTACGAGGAGGTGGAAGCGGATGTCCGATCCAACGGCCAGGCGGTTGCGGTCGTCGTGCTGGCCAGCGTCTCGGGCGGCATCGGCGTGCTCGGCCTCGGGGCGCAGACCCCTCAGTCTCTCGCCCTGGGAATCGTCGGGTCTCTGATCGGCTGGCTCGCCTGGGCCGCGCTGACGTATCTGATCGGCACACACCTCCTGCCGGAACCTCAAACGAGAGCCGATGTCGGAGAGTTGCTGAGGACGATCGCGTTTGCCTCCGCCCCTGGGCTCCTACGCGTCCTGGCAGTGATCCCGGTTCTCGGCCTGACAATCTATGCGATCGCGTCTGTGTGGATGCTGCTGGCGATGATCGTCGCGGTGCGCCAGGCCCTCGATTACCGGAGCACCAACCGGGCGGTCGTGGTGTGCGTCGTCGGGTGGGCTCTTTCACTGGTTCTTGCAGCCATCATCGGGAATATCTTCGCGCCGACCGTGTTCTGACGACGCTAGACGCTAGATTGCACACGGATGCGGACGATGTTACCGTCGTCCGCGCAGCCGGCATGGCCCTCGCAATCCGACCGTGGACGCCCGGTTCAATGGGAACGCGTGCGATCGCGGAGGATCGGCCGTGCAGCCTCGATCTCTGGAACAAAGAGTGACAACGCTAGAGCAGCAGATGGATCAATTAAGAGATCTGCCGGAACGTGTCGGCGCGCTGGAGTCGCAGATTCTGCAACTCCGGACCGAGATGAGGGATGGATTTTCTGCAATCCGTTCTGACTTCAGCGCCGAACTTCACGGCGTCGCAGCCGGATTGCGGACCGAGCTGCGGACCGAGCTGCACGAAGTGCGGGATTCACTCAGAAGCGAGCTGCACGAGGTGCATGATTCGCTCAGGAGCGAGATGCGCGATCTTCGGGAAGATATCCGTATCGGCGTCGAAGAGAGCCAGAACCTCGCCAAAGGGCTGCACGCGGAGGCGATGGACGCCGTCACGCGTCTGCGTGCGGAGACGATGGGCGCCGTCACGCATCTGCGCGCGGAGACGATGGGCGCCGTCACGCATCTGCGCGCGGAGACAATGGGCGCCGTCACGCGTCTGCGCGCGGAGACGATGGAGGCGATTTCGAATCTGGATGCTGTCGTTCGGCGCGACGTCATTTCACGCCTTGATCGGCTGCTCGAGTCCCGGCGGCCGGCCGCCGGCGGGGAATGAAACGATAGCTGCAACTTTCTCCTTCGTCGCGTGTTCTACGGTCGGAGGGCCTGATGCGCACCTTGGCGACCGTTGTCTTTTCCGTGACGGCTGTGCTTTCCGCACAGTCTCCTGAGCCGCCCCCGATTTCCTACGTCGCCAGCGTCAAAGTGAACGCCTCAGGTTCGACCTCGTCCTTCACGCGCCGATTGCCCGGCGGCACCTTCCTCGCCAGCAACATGACGATCCACGACATGATCGCGTTTGCGCACGGGCTGCAGCGGTTCCAGGTGGAAGGCGCGCCGGACTGGACGCGCGAGGTGCGATTCGACATCACCATCAAGGCCGAAACGAACGTCGGGCCGGTGGCGATCGGGCCGACGCAGATCGGGCTGCAACTGGCGCGCGCCGTGCTCGCGGAGCGTTTTGCGTTCCGGGCAAATCGCGAGACACGCGAGCGTCCGGTGTTCGCGCTCGTCCGTGCACGACCGGACGGTGCGCTCGGGCCGCGTCTCAAACGGAGTGACACGGATTGCGCCGCGCTCGCCCGTGCCGCCGGTGAATCAGGCGCGCCGTGGCCGCCGCGATCCGCGGCGGGACGCATATTGTGCGGACTGCAGATGCAGGGAGACACGCTGACCGCCGGCGGCTATCCGATGCCCGAGTTCCAGCGATATCTGACCGGTCAGACGCAGCGTGCCGTGATCGATCGAACGGGACTGGCGGGTGGTTGGGACTTCGAGCTGACGTTCGCGCCGCCGGATCTTGCACCCGACGCTGCAGCGGAGCGCAACATTCCATCGCTCTTCACGGCACTTCAGGAGCAGCTCGGCCTCAAGCTCGACGCCACGCGCGGCCCGGCTGAAGTACTCGTTGTCGATCGCGTCGAGCGGCCTACGCCCGATTGAACGGTTCGCGGAGGTCCGCCCGAAGGCGGACACTACGTCAGCCCTTCGCGCCCTTCGCGGTTCAGATCAGCCCGAATGCTATGATTTTTCCATCGGAACCCGATGGATCAACGGAATATCCGCAATTTTTCAATCATCGCGCACATCGACCATGGCAAGTCGACGCTGGCGGATCGATTCCTGGAGCTCACCGGCGCCCTGCAGGCGCGCGAAATGGAAGCCCAGGTCCTCGACGCAATGGATCTCGAGCGCGAACGCGGCATCACCATCAAGGCGCATCCGGTCCGGCTGAACTACACGGCGAGAAGCGGCGAGGAGTACGTCCTCAACCTGATCGACACGCCGGGCCACGTCGACTTCGGCTACGAGGTCACCAGGTCGCTGGCCGCGTGCGAAGGCGCCTTGCTGCTGGTTGACGCGTCGCAGGGCGTGGAGGCGCAGACGCTCGCCAACGCCTACCTGGCCGTCGAGAACAACCTCGAAATCATCCCGGTCATCAACAAGATCGACCTGCCGAGCGCGCAGCCGGAGGAATGCAAGCGCCAGATCGAGGACATCATCGGCCTCGACAGCAGCACGGCCATCCTGGCCAGCGCCAAGGAAGGCACCGGCGTGCAGGACATCCTCGAGGCGATCGTCGCCCGCTTCCATCCTCCGGCGGGCGACCCGAATGCCCCGCTCAAGGCGCTGATCTTCGATTCCTGGTACGACGCCTACCGCGGCGTGGTCATCGTCGTCCGCGTGATCGACGGCGTGCTGCGGCCGAAAATGAAAGTCCGGCTGATGGCGACGAAGCAGGACCACGAGGTGGACGGCCTCGGCGTGTTCTCGCCGAAGGCCACGCCGGCGGACGAACTGGGCGTCGGCGAGGTCGGCTTCATCGTCGCCAATATCAAGGTCGTCGCCGACGCGAAGATCGGCGACACCGTCACCGAGGCGGCGCGTCCGACGGTGGAGCCGTTCCCCGGCTTCAAGGAGCTGAAGCCGATGGTCTTCGCCGGACTGTACCCGGTGGAGAGCCATCAGTATTCGGAGCTGCGCGAGGCGCTGGAGAAGCTGCGTCTGAACGACGCGTCGTTCTTCTACGAACCGGAGACGTCGGCCGCGCTCGGTTTCGGCTTCCGCTGCGGCTTCCTCGGGCTGCTGCACATGGAAATCGTGCAGGAGCGGCTCGAGCGCGAATACAACATGGACCTGGTGACGACGGCGCCGGGCGTGCTGTATCGCGTCACCACGACCGACGGCGAGGTGCACGAGATCGACAGCCCGGCAAAGCTCCCCGACGCGGGGCGGATCGCCGCGCTCGAGGAGCCGGTGATTACGGCGATGATCCTCACGCCGTCGGAATTCGTCGGCCCGATTCTGCAGCTCTGTCAGGACAAGCGCGGCGTGCAGAAGAAGCTCGAGTATCTGAAGTCGGATCGGGTGCTCATCACCTACGAGCTGCCGTTCAACGAAGTGGTCATGGACTTCTACGATCGCCTGAAGACCATGTCGCGAGGCTACGCGTCGCTCGATTACCACGTGACCGGCTACTGGGAGTCGCCGCTCGTCAAGATGGACATCCTGGTCAACGGCGAGCCGGTGGACGCGCTGTCGATCATCGTGCACCGCGACGCGGCCTACGAGCGCGGGCGCGCATTGGCGTCGAAGATGCGCGAGCTGATCCCGCGGCAGATGTTCGAGATTGCCATTCAGGCCTCGATCGGCAACCGGGTGATTGCCCGCGAATCGGTGAAGGCGCTGCGCAAGAACGTGCTGGCAAAGTGCTACGGCGGCGACATCACGCGCAAGCGCAAGCTGCTCGAGAAGCAGAAGGAAGGGAAGAAGCGGATGAAGCGCGTCGGCCGTGTTGAAATCCCGCAGGAGGCGTTCCTGGCGGTCCTGAAAGTGGGGACGGAGTGATGGCTGCCCCGAGCGGCGCCGGACCGACCGGCTACAGAAAATCGACCGTCCGCGAGTACTTCGAGTCGATCTGCATCGCCGTGATCCTGGCCTTGTTCGTCCGCACGTTCGTCGTCCAGGCGTTCAAGATTCCGACCGGTTCGATGGAGAACAACCTGCTGATCGGCGACCATCTGCTGGTCAACAAGTTCGTCTTTGCGCCGACGCTGAACAGCGTGGAACGATCGCTCCTGCCGATCGATCCGGTCCGCCGCGGCGACATCCTGGTGTTCAAGTACCCGCAGGATCCGGAACGCGATTTCATCAAGCGGGTGATTGGCCTGCCGGGGGAAACGCTCGAAGTCCGCAACAAGAAGGTCTTCATCAACGGCAAGCCGCTCAACGAGTCCTATGTGCATTTCCTGTTTCCGCCGGAGGAGCGCGCGCCGGGCGACGTCAGTTTCGACTTCACCGAGAAGAGCGATTACGGTCCGGTGACCGTGCCCGACCGGCACTATTTCATGATGGGCGACAATCGGGACAATTCGGAGGACAGCCGCTACTGGGGCTTCATGCCCGCGGACTACATCAAGGGCAAGGCGCTGTTCGTCTATTTCTCCTTTGCCGATAAGGGAGAAGAAGGCCCCGGGCTGCTCGGCGGCGTGCGGTGGAAGCGTCTCCTGCACCAGATTCATTGAGCAAGCCCGGGTGGCAACCCGATGAAGACATTCCTGAAGCTGCTGGTTGTCGCCGCCGTGGTGAACGGCGCTTACCGCTTCGGCATGGCTGAATACAGGTTTTCACAGCTGAAAGAGTCCACGCATTCCGTGCTGGCCCTGGGAGCGAACACGCCGATCGAGCAGTTGAAGGACCAGATTCTCAGCAAGGCCACGGACCTGAACCTGCCGGTATCCGGAGAGCGAGTGTCTCTCGCGCGCGAAAACCTGCGCACCACCGCCGCGGTGTCGTATCAGCAGGACGTCGAATATTTCCCCGGACTGACGTATCCCCGGCAGTACTCGTTCACGGACGAGATCGCGCCGATCCGCTGACGATCTCGAGCGCCTGTGCCGCGTCGCGGGCACTGTCGCTGGCCAGCTGTTCACGCTCTGCGCTGACCCGTGCGGTATACGAGTCGTCCTTGATCGCCGCCAGGTTGCCGTCGATGCTGAGCGCCGCGCTGCGGACGCTGCTGCCGAGCAACTCGATCCCGGTCGCGACGTCGCTTGCGGCCACCCGGTAGGCGTTTCGCGCGACGATGACGGCGCCGGCCAGTGCCTGCTGTCCCGCCCGCATGACGTCGAGTGGAACGTCGGTCGCGCCTTTCAATGCCGATTGCAGCGCCGCGGTTCTCGTCGCCCTTTCGTCATCCGCGGTCTTCGGCAGCTTCATGGCTGCCATCACCTCCCGGTAGGCGTCGCTGTCCGCGTCGATCAGCTGCACCAGCGCGTCGCGGAGCGGGCGGAGCCGAGCTGCGGCTTCGGCGAGATCGGTGGCTTCCTCCGGCGCGCCCGTGCGCGATTTCGGCAGACTGGCCGCCATGACGAGCAGCGACACGCCCAGCGCGCCGGCCAGCGCCGCCGCCGACCCGCCGCCGGGCACCGGCGCGTTCGACGCATACGCGTCGAGCAGATCGATCAGCACGAACTCGGAGTAAGGACGAGTGTCGTCGGGCATAGACCGGCGATTCCTGGCCACGGAGGCGCGGAGACACGGAGTGTCATCTTTCGCTCCGTACCTTCGTGTCTCCGTGGCTAGCTTCGACTATCTGTATCACCAAATACCACTCGCCCGCGTTTGATCACCATGCGAACCGCAGGCGCGCCAACCCGTACCAGCTCGTCCAGGCCACCCCGTACCAGCACCGCATCCAGCTGCTTGCCCGGCTCGAGGCTCCCGGTGCGGCCGGCGCAGTCGAGCGACCAGGCCGCGTTGATCGTGGCCGCCACCAGCGCTTCTTCAAGGGTCAGGCCCATCTCGAAGCAGGCCAGCGTCATCACGAATGGCATCGACGGTGAGAATCCGCCGCCCGGGTTCACGTCGGTGGCGAGCGCGACCGGCACACCGTGCTCGATCAGCATGCGTGCCGGCGCGAACCGGCCGAGCTTCAGATAAAACGACGCGGCCGGCAGCAGCACCGCACACACGCCGGCCCGGGCGAGCGCCTTGGCGGCCTCTTCAGTCGCGAAGACAAGATGGTCAGCCGATCGCGCGTTGACCGCCGCCGCCACGAGGCTGCCGCCGCTCGCCGCCAGCTCGTCGGCATGAATCCGCGGCGTCAGGCCGGCACGGCGGCCGGCTTCAAGAATCCGTGTCGCGTCCGCGGGCGTGAAGACCCCGTCTTCGCAGAAGACGTCGCAGTAGTCGGCGAGACCGTCGGCCGCGACGCGCGGGATCATCTCGTCGATGACGAGGGCGACGTAATCGGCGCGGCGCGCATGGTACTCGGGCGGCACCTCGTGCGCCCCGAGAAACGTCGCCCTGATATCGATGTGATGACTGCGCTCGAGCGCGCGGAGGACGCGGAGCTGCGTGAGCTCGGACTCAGTGGTCAGGCCGTACCCGCTCTTCGCTTCGCAGGTCGTGGTGCCGCACGCGAGCATTTCGTCGAGTCGCGCGCGGGCGCCTGCGAGGAGCTCTCCTTCGGACGCGGCCCGTGTGGCGGCGACCGTGCTGAGGATGCCGCCCCCCGCCGCGGCGATCTGCGCGTAGGTCGCGCCCGCCAGCCGCCGCTGCAGTTCGCCGCGACGGTCTCCAGCGAACACGATGTGGGTGTGCGGATCGACGAAGCCCGGGACAACGACGCAGCCGGATGCATCGATGCGTCTGGCCGCGGGCTGAAGGTCAACGGCGTTCTGGAGCGCGAGCGGGGGTCCGACGTAGACGATGCGGCCGTCCGCGGCGGCGATCACGGCACCGTGCAGCAGGCCACTCTCGCGCTGGCGGGCACCGGCCCGCGGCGCAGGGCCGGCGCACGTCGCGATGGCCGTGGCGTGTTCGATCAGCAGATCGGCGGCAGGGCGGCTCACCGATCGATCACTCGCAGCGACACGTTGGCCGTCTGGCCTTCGGAGACCGTTATTCGCTCCGCGCGCGCCTCGAGCTGAAGGAGGACGTCGGGATTCTGCCACTCGCCGCCGTCGCGTGTGCCGAGGATGCGGCTCACTGCGGCGACGAAGTAATCGCCGGACGCCAGGGCGGCGACGCGAAACTCTCCGCCGACCGACGACCGCGCCAGTTTCACGCGGCGCGATCCCGTCCACCGCGCGTCGCGCGACACGGGAAAGACCACGACGAAGTAGTCGTCGGCGGGCTTCAGGCCATCAGAGGCAAGTCCGGAAATCACCCCGCCGTTCCGCGACAGTACGATTTCGCTGTCGTCGATTGTGTCCGGCCCGGTTCCGAAGTCATACCCTGTATCCACCACGTCGGTCCCGCGGATCGTCCAGGACTTCAGGAACCACTCGTCGCTCGGCGTGCGCAGCGAGAGCGCCGTGTGGCCGAACAGGTTCGTGATGAAGAATTCGCTGCTTCCCGTCACGACGCCCGTCGTCGGGTCGCGGGCGCGGTCGTCGAGCGCCACGGTGCCGATGCCGACCGGCACGCGAACGCCTTCCGCCTGGCCGTCGAAGACGACGCGGCCCTCGACGCTCGCTCCGTACGACGTCGGGATGACGACGTTCACCGGCTCGTGGCCGACGAGCAGTTCCTGACTGCCAAACAGTCCGGTGCGGCCGGGTCCGTCGCCGCGCACCTGGAGTACGTACTCGCCCGGCGGTACGTGCTGGAACACGAACGAACCGTCCATCTTCAGGTCGACCACTCGCGGCTCCGCGACCGTCCCGGCCCGGCGCGGCTCCACGAGCCGCGCGGTTCCGCTGACCAGGAAACCGTCACCGTCGCGCGCGACGCCACGAAGTTCGGGGAGGCCGGTGGCCGTAAAGGCAATGTTGGCGGTGGCATCCTCGCGGAGATCGATCGGAACCGCGGCGCTGGCCATCGCCGTTCCCGGGAAGTAGGTCTTTGCGTACCCAGACTGCCTGTCGCCTGCTGCCACGAAGCCGTCGATGAAGGCGGAGACGAGGTAGGAGCCGGGATGCAGTCCCCACAGCCGATAGCGCCCACGGTCGTCGGACACCCGCGGGTTTCCGGTTGGAACGGCAATCGTGCGTCCGGTCGTGTAACGCAGCTGCATCGCCTGGATGCGTGCACCCTGCACCGGTTCGCCATGTTCGTCGACGATCGCGCCTGAAATCGCGCGAGCGGGAGGGAGAACTATTTCGATGCCCTGAACGACCTGACCGCGAGCGAGGCTGATCGGTCGGCCGGTTTCACCTGGCGCCCGCTGACCAAAGTGCCAGCTCATTTGTTCGCTGACGTCGGCGCGAATGACGTACTGTCCAGGCGGCAGGCTCCGTACCGCGAACGCCCCGGCCGAATCGGTGACGGTGTCGCGAGATCCGAACGGTCCCTCGACGCGCACCATTGCCCGTGGTACGGGACGCCGGTCTGCTGACAACAATTGACCGCTCAATGCTCCGGCACGACCCTCCTCTGGCGCCTGGGGGCCTGTCGAAGGCGTATTTATGAAGGTTGCGCCAGCGTTGCCCGTCATTGTCACTATTGAATTCGGCGGCACGCGTCCGCTCTCGCGCAATGCCTGGAGAGCTGCTTCGACGGAGCGTTCGTCCGGCGCGACGAGTTGAACGCCGCCAATCTCTCCCGCGGTCTCCAGCGTGAGCGATGTCTTCTCGCCGGCTCCGATCTGTTGCGTGATCGGTGGCTCGACCTTCGAGCCCTTTATTACCGGAGGCTGCACGACAATCGTCCTCGTCGTGCCGGCCCAGATCTCATAACGGCCTCTGGCCAGGCCGGCCAGGCGGTATTCGCCCAGATCATCAGTCGTGGTCGAGTACTGGGTTGGCGTACCCGTATCGGTCGCGCCGATGCGGGTCGCGGTCACCGCCATTCCCGCCGCGGGCGCGCCGCTGCGATCGATGACGACACCGGTAATCGCCGCGCCGCGCAGGGGGCGGATGATCAGCGGCGTTTGAATCTCCGTGCGCTCCATCTTGATCGCAGCCGTGACGAAGCCGCCCTTCGACACGGTGACGGTGAACGGGATGGACCCGGCGCCGGACACCGCGACGTGAAAGCGTCCCTCGTTGTCGGTGAGGCCGACCTCGGATCGCCAGGTGCCTGAGGCAATAGAAATGCGCGCGCGCCGTAGCGGCGTGTCGGCGTCGGCTGCGAGCACACGGCCGCTGATTGCCGGCCCATCTGCCTGCGCAAGGGCATCCGGGCTCATCCAACCGCAAAAGGCCGCGACAAGCGTGACAGTGCGCAGAACTGGAGTCATCTCTGTTCCGCCGATTTAGACGCCCGGGTCATCACGACGGTTGACCCGCAAGGAGACGTTCCACGTCTGCAGGCGTTCGTCCGCTGATTCGCACGCGCTTCCCGCGTGACCGTTCACCCGACACGATCTGGATGTTGCGCTGTGGCACACCCAGCAGGTCGGCGAGGAATCGAATCAGCTCGGTGTTCGCGGCGCCGTCGACAGGTGGTGCCTTGAGCCGCACCAGCACCGCATCATCCCTGGTCCCGGCGATGGCGGACTTGCGCGCGCGCGGGATCACGCGTACGTCGACGATCGCGCCGTCGGGGGAGGCGTTGATCACGAGTCCCTGGTCCTTGGTTCTCGGTTCTTGGTCCGTCCCTGGTCCCTGGTCCCTAGTCCCTAGTCCCTGGTCCCGGGAGATTAGCAGATAGACTAATTTCCGTGTCGACACCTATGACAGCTGCCGGTGATCTGCTCTGGGACTGCTGGCAGAACGGCCGCCGCCTTCAGTCAATTCCCGAAGAGGTCCGTCCCCGGACACGCGACGAAGGCTACGCGGTGCAGGCAACGCTGGAGAGCCGCACCTCCGGCCCGTTGTTCGGCTGGAAGATTGCGGCGACGAGTCTCGTCGGCCAGAAGCACATCAACGTGACGGGTCCGTTGGCCGGGCGTCTGCTCCACGAGCGCGTGACCGACCTGTCCGCCGTAGCGCGAAGCGCGAAGGCGGAACCCGCGATACCGGAATTGCCGTTCGGCGTGAATCACATGAAGGTGGTCGAAGCGGAATTCGCGTTCCGCATGGCGCGAGACCTGGCGCCGCGCGCCCAGCCGTATGCAGTCGACGAGGTGCTGGACGCTGTCGGGACGCTGCATCCGGCCATCGAGGTGCCCGACTCACGCTTCGATGACTTCACGATCGTCGGCGCGCCGCAGCTGATTGCCGACAACGCCTGCGCGCATCTCTTCGTGCTCGGCCGGCCGGCGCCGGACGGGTGGCGCGAGATCGACCTCGTCGAGCACCGCGCAATTGGAACTGCCGGGAGCGTGACGCGGGAAGGAAAGGGCGCCAACGTCCTGGGCGATCCTCGCGTCGCGCTGGCGTGGCTCGTCAATGAGCTGTCCGGACTCGGAATTGCGTTGAAGGCGGGTGAGGTCGTGACCACCGGCACGTGTCTCGTGCCGCTGCCGATCGCGCCGGGTGTCGACGTGATCGCGAATTTCGGGGCGCTTGGATCCGTCGGTGCCCGTATCGTCTAGTGGCCTGTATCAACTGGAAGAGTACTAGTCACGGGTACGTTTCGACGGCGAATTTGCTGGCCGCGACATCGGCGCGGCCAGTCCCGATTTCGGAAAGACATACCACTAGATCAGTTTTCGATGGGCCGCTCCACGTGGTCGATGACGAGGACTTCGACCGGGCCTCGGGCTGGTTCGAGCTTCAGGCCGAGTTGCTCTCGAAGTGCAGCCTGCAGCGGCGGCAAGTTCTGGCTCGCGTCAATCGGGCTGCCGTCGGGTACGAAATCGAGAGTGAAGTCGAAAACGCCCGACAGCCCCGTGCGGTCAAGCACTATGCGGCTCATCCGACCGGACAACGTCGTCGCCAGTTGACTCATCGACGTATTACCACCAGCGATTCTGTTGCCACTAGTGGTTCCGATTGGTCCGGCAATCAGCCCGCAGGCGGGGCGTTCACCCGGCGGGGCCGCGGGACGCTCGCGCTTTATCTCCGCTGCGACGATGGCGGCGCAGTCATCATGTGCGGGCACCAAGCCTGCTCCAGGTTTCCCGTCAGCGCGGGCCAGGACAAGCGCGAAGACCGGTGCATCCCTCGTTTCCACGTGCGCCTTCAGCTTGAAGCGATCGATCAAAAAAGACCGCAGCATTAGGAAATGGGCACGAGGTTCCCCCGGACTTACCGGGCGAAGATCGCCTGACGCTTTGGCCACAATGTCGTAGTGCTCCGTCTGCACCCAATCTGGCGCGCCGACGATCTGAAAGTCCTGCACGCGATAGGCAGTGCGGATCAGCGCACGCGTCGGGACATTGGTGAGAAGCCAAAGACCACTTGGTTGCACGTTCTCGATCATGGACCTGCCTAGGCCAGACAGGTTTCGCTTGACCGACGCCACCTCGAAAGATGGCAAGGTTGTCTGCCCGCGCAGCGTGACCGACGCGACCTCAGAGGGCGGGCGATCGGCGAGCGACGATGGCTGCGCTCCGGATTGGCTCGCGAGTGCTCCCACGACGACAGGCGCAACGCCGACGGTGAGCGCCCCGAGGACCAGCGCGGCCCGCCGTGCGCGCGTGAGCGCGGACCCCCTGCGGTTCGCGACGATGTCTTCGATGCGCCGCGCCAGATGCCCGCCGCGGACGCCGCAGAGACAGAGGGGAAGCCGTGCCATATCAGTTCTCCGATGGCGGCTCGAGCCGATCGATGACGAACATCTCGACCGGGCCGGTCGTCGCTTCGAGCTTCAGGCCCAACTGCTCCTGCAGCGCGGTAAACAGGTTCGGCGGATCACCTCGCGGAGGTTCTCCGGCGCTGAGCAGTGAATCGGGCGTGTAAGTCAGCAGAAAATCCCATCTGCCGGTCAGTCCGGTCCGATCGAAGACGGGCCGTCCGACCATCCTCGAGAGAATCGCGGTGAACTCGAGCAGCCTGCTGCCGCCCTGCAGATATCGCCCGGGACCCTGACGTATGCCACACGCGATTCGCGTATCCGTCCCGACAGGCTGTTCCTTCAACGCGTCGCAATCGAACTCCGCCGGCCGCATGTTCGGCCCCGGTTTGCCGCCCGGCCTCGCCATGACCAGGTCGTAGACCGGCCGCGGCGCGGTCTCGCGGTGAAACGCGAGCTGGAAGCGTTCCTTCAGCAGGGCCTGCAATGCGAGCGCCCACGTCGGCGGGAGTCCCGGCGGCTGCGATGCCTCTGCGATCTGCGGGTCCAGCCTGGCGGAAATGTCATACCGCGTATTTCTAGCCCATGCCGGCATAGCCTGGACCTGATGATCCCCAACCCGATACGCAGCCTGGACGAGATCGGACACGCGAAGATTCCTGACGTCGATATCTCCGTTTGGACGCGGGTTGGGCCACCGCTCCTCCATGACGCCGGAAACGTTCCGCCTGATGCTCGCCACCTCGAACGCCGCTTTCGTGATACCGGCTGGCTGATCGAAGGCGCCGACAGCCAGTGGTCCCATTACCACGGTGACCGCGGCGATCGCGAGCGCGAGGCGGCTCACCATCGTGACCGGACGCTGCACCGCACCAAACATGATCGAGTCGATACGCGTCTTCAAATCGCCGCCGCGGACGCCGGAGACGAAGAAGGGAAGGTTCGCCATATCAGTTCTCCGTCGGACGCTCGACGCGTTCGACGACCAGCTTTTCAACCAAGCCTCTCGTCGGCTCCAGTTTCAGACCCAGTTGCTCCTGCAGCGCCGCTGGCAGTGAAGGCGCATCTGGATCGATCGGTGGCGCGTTCTGTCCTGGCGGCAGCGAAGCGGGCTGGTCGGGCATGAACGTCAGTTCGAAGTCCCAGTTGCCCGTCAGCCCGGTGCGATCGATGACGTTGCGGCCATCCGGATTGAACACCCTCGCGAACTCGGACATAGGACGTCCACCAAACCGAATCCGCCCGGTGTTAACTTGCAATCCGCAAAAGCCGGACAGCGGTTTCCCCGCCTGCTCGGCCGCGGCCCGAGCCTTCATCCCCGTCGCCGAGCAATCCGTCGACGAGGGTCTCAGCATCGGCCCCGGCCGCCCGTCCGCACGCGCCATGACGAGCGCATACATCGGCACCTCGCGCGTCACTCGT
Organism: Vicinamibacterales bacterium; assembly: GCA_035711805.1. Taxonomy (GTDB): domain Bacteria; phylum Acidobacteriota; class Vicinamibacteria; order Vicinamibacterales; family UBA2999; genus Gp6-AA40. The sequence continues at coordinate 11,963 of DASTBV010000053.1, read as the reverse complement.
GTCACCACGAGGTTGAATCGCTCGGCGAGCAGGGTTCGCATGGCCAGGCGCTTGGCTTCGGAGTCTGTTACACCAGGCCGCACCTGTTCGAGTCGTGCCGCGACGTCGAATCGTTCTGGAGACAGGGTGCGGGTCCAGTCGGGCGCCGACTCGATCTGGTTGTTCTGTATCCGGTAGGCGTACGTGATCAGCAGATTGAGCCAGACGTTGGTCCCTGTGAAGGCACCCGGCGCGTCGTCGTCCATGCGTGCGGCCCGTTCACCCGATCTGTTCACTTTCACGGACGCCACTTCGAAGGCTACGCGGGTGGACGACTCCTGTCCTACCGCGATGCGCGGCACCGCATTCGCGGCTCCCACGACAATCGGTAGTCCGAAGGAAGCGACGGCGGTGAGCAACAGCGCACACCGGCGGCCGGCACTCATCGGGCGACTCATTCCGCCGCGAAGGATGCCCTCGATGCGTTGCCGCAGATCGGCACCGGTCACACCGGCCACAAAGGCAGGTGGCCGCTCGGTCGCGGACCGGCACACCTCGAGAATCCCTTCAGCGTAATCGTGCGGTGCACAACCCGAGTGCAGCACGTACTCGTCGCAGGCGCGCTCACGCTCCTCGATCAGCCGGCGCTCGAGCCACCAGACGACCGGGTAAAACCAGAACAGGGCTTCGACGGCCATGTGCAGAGCGGCCGTCAGGTTGTCACGATGACGCACGTGACAGTGCTCGTGCGCGAACAGCGCGCGGAGCTGCCCGTGCGTGAGGCGATCGCCAATCCACTCCGGCACCAGCAACACGGGCCGGAAGATGCCGCACACGCCCGGTTCGATCATCGAAGGCGATGCCATGATCGTGAGCCCGTCCGCGTTGTACCCGGCGCCGACGTCGATCGCGTGTGCGTCATCGAGCGCGTGCCGGAACGGCAGCCATTGCCTCCACCAGGAGATGAGCACGAATGTCACGCCAGCGGCCCATGCCGCAAGCAGCAGCCAGGGCATGACCGTCACGGGGGACGCGATGGGTGCCGCCGCCGCTGTCGCCAGGGTTGCCGCGGCGGGTGTGAGCACCGGGTCGATGACACGGTCGATGACGAACGACAACACGGGGGGTGCGGCGGCTGGCTCCGTCCGCCACGCGAACCACTCTCCGGCACTGACAAGCAGCGACAGCGGAATCAGAAACTTCATCGACGCTGCGAACCAGAGCCAGTAGCGAACGCGAGCGCCGTTGGTGCGCATTGCGCGCGCAATCAGCCAGACGACGGCGGTGAACAACGTCGATTGCCAGAGATGATCGAGCAGATCGAACGGCACCCAGTACGTCATGAACCCGGACGTCATCGCGCGCCGCCTTTCTTCAGATGGTTCTTGAGCGCCTCTTCCGCCTCTTTGATGTCGTCCATCGTCAGCTTGCCCGACTCGACGAGCCGCGCGATGACCGGCTTCGGCCGCCCGCCGAACAGCCCCAGCAGCTCGTCGAGGAGCGTCGTGTGCGCTTCGTCGCGCGAGATCGCCGCCTCGACGATGTTGGCGTTGCTGATCCGCTTGATGCAGCGGAGCGCACCTTTCTTTTCGAGCCGGTAGACAACCGTCTGAACCGTCGTGAATGCGGGTTTGCCCCTGGGCGGAAGGGCCGCGTGGATCTCGCGAATCGAGCAGGCGCCCTTGGTCCAGAGCACCTCCATGATTTGCAGTTCAGGCTTGGTGTAGGAGGTTCCAGCCATGTTCAACTATCAGGCTGGACGATCTAACTATATCTATAGTTGGATTGCAAGTGCTGCGACTGTCAAAGCCGGCCGTGACCTTCGTGGGCCCAGGGAAGCGGCACGTCGCGGAATGCCTCGATGCCGGCTTTCGTCAGCCTCGACAGCTCCTTGATCTGATCGGGATCGATTGTCGTGAAGTTGAAGCACGACAGTCCGTGCATCCGCTTCTTCAATTCCGGCGACAACGACTGCACCAGACGGGGAGCCGCATACACCGGCATCAGGAAGTAGCTGACGTAATGCTTCCTGGTCCGCACGCCGGCGACGGAGAGCGGCCGGCCGATCCGATCCTGCATCGTCGGCGACGCGACCTGGAAGTCGCCCGGCCGATCGACGGTGACGACGAGTTCGTCGCTCTGTGCCGCGAGAATTTCGCGGAGGGTTGTGAACGTGTCGGAGAGCGATGGCTTGGGCATCGATGCGTGGGGCGAGAGCCTTGTCAGGCTCGCCGGCGCGGACGTGACAACGTCCGCGCCGACTGAAAATCAGCGGTCGTTGGGATCGGGCTCATCCTGCGCGCCGTTGGGACGGCGCTCCGGTGCGGCAGCGCCGGTCGGTTTGCCTTCCGTCCCGCCCAGCTCACGGATCACCTTGGCCGTCTCGGGCCGCTCCACGCCCGACCGGCCGTCGAAGCCGAAGCCACCGGCGCGGCCGAGCGCGTGATCCAGCGGCGTGAGCCCGCGCCGGTCCATGGCATTCAGGTCGGCGCCGGATGCGTGCAGGAATTTCACGACGTCCGTCAGACCCCACAGCGCCGCTCCGTGAAGCGCCGTGCGGCCCTGCGTGGTCTCGGCGCCGTTGACGCTGGCGCCAGCGGCCGTCAACAGCTTGATCGACTCGATAATGTCCTTTTCGGTTTTGCTGCGGCCGGTCATGTCTTCTTCGCGCGTGTTGACGTTGGCTGCCATCATCACGGCGGTGACACCGTTGCGCGTGGCCGCCTTCGCGCTCGCGCCTTTCTCGAGCAGCAGCTTGATCACCGGGAGGTCGGCAGCCTTCGCCGCGCGGATCAGCGGAGTCGTGCCGGCCCCGAGCACGCCATCGCCGCCGCGATCGAGCTTGGTGCGGTAGGGCAGCTGTGCCCGGAGCGCTGCGTCAACGCGTGCGCCCTTCGCCAGGAGCATCTTGATGACCTCCAAGCTGGTCAGCGTGTCGTCCGTCTCGCGCGGCGCCGGGCGATTGGACGCGGGCACCGTGTGTCCGTCGACAGCCGCGTAGAGCGCCGTCTGGCCGACCTTGTCCTCCATGTTCACGTCGGCGCCGCGCTCGATCAGCAGTCCGGCCACGTCGTAATGACCGCTGCTCAGCGCCAGGATGAGCGAGGTGTGGCGATCGGGATCGACGATGTTGACGTCCGCGCCGGCGTCGAGGAGAACCCTGACGCTCGCCACCTTGCCTTCGCGCGCGGAAAACAGCAGCGGCGTCAGGCCACCGGGCGGCAGCCACTTGTCGCGCGGCTCTTCCGTGCGCTGCCGCTCCCAGACGATGATCGAAGACCGCGCGTTGACGTCGGCGCCGGCTTCGATGAGCACTTTCATCGCCTCGCCGTGCCCTTCGGCCGCCGCCCACATCAACGGAGTCTGTCCGCGCCAGTTCTCGATCGGGTCGACCGTGGCGCCTTTCGCGAGCAGGGCGCGGATTGCTCCGGGCTTCCCGGTGCGCGCGCAGAGATGCAGGGCAGTTTCACCGAGCGGGCCGGTCGTGTTGGCGCTGACGCCGGCCTTGAGCAGCCGATCGACGACGGGAGCGCTGCCGTTCTCGCAGGCGAGCGCCATCGGCGTGACGCCGTAGCGGTTCTGCGCCTTTGCGTTGGCGCCGGCGCGGATCAGCCGATCCACCAGCGCCGCGTCGTCGTTGCGGACGGCCCAGTGCAGTGCCGTCGTGCCGTCGGCTTCCGTCGCGTTGACGTCCACCTTCTTCTGCAGCAGCGCCGCTGCGGCCGTGCTGTTGCCTGTCTTGACGGCGTCGATCAGACGCGTGTCGCGCGGAACGGCGGGGCCCGCGGCCCCGGCTGCCGCGACGGCGAACATCAGGCAGACGCCAAATGCTAGTGATCGCATCATTGTTCTCAATTCAGAATTCTGAATTCAGAATTTAAAGGTTCGCCAATGTCCCCGTACTGTCTCCAAGGGACTCCTGGCGAACGCCTGCCTTGTCGAGCATCGAGACGAGCAGGTTCGTCATCGGCGTGTGATCCGTGTAACGCAGGTGGCGCCCGCCTTTCATCCGCCCCGCCGCGCCGCCAAGCACGAGGTTCGGCAGCGGGAAGTGATCGTGGGCGTTGCTGTTGCTCATGTTGCTGCCGTAGAGGAGCACCATGTTGTCGAGCAGCGACCCGTCGCCGTCGGGCGTGTTCTTCAGCTTCTCCACGAACTCCGCGAACATGCCGACGTTGAACGTCTGGATGCGGACGTTCTTTTCCATCTTCTCTTCGCGATTCTGGTGGTGCGAAATCGCGTGGTGGCCGTCGGCGACGTTCACCTGCGGGTAGGTGCGGTTGCTGACCTCGCGCGACACCATGAAGGTGATGACGCGGGTGACGTTCGCCTGATAGGCGAGCGCCATCAGGTCATACATGATGCGGACGTGCTCCTCGAAATCGAACGGCACGCCTGCGGGCCGCGCCGGCAGCAGGAGCGATTCGTCGCCCTGGTTCTTCTCCGCGCGCTGAATCCGCCGCTCGATCTCCCTGATGTTCTCGAGGTATTCCGTCATCGTCCGGCGATCGGACGGGCCGAGCGTGGCCTGCAGCGCGGAGACTTCACCGGTGATCGCGTCGAGGATCGAACGATCCTCGTGGATGCGCGCCTGGCGCTCGGCGGCGCTGCCGCCCTGGCCGAACATCCGCTCGAAGACCTTGCGCGGATTGATCTCCATCGGCAGCGGCGTCGTCGGCGTCCGCCACGACAGCGTGTTCATGTAGATGCAGCCGTAGTCGCGGTCGCACGATCCGATCAGGCCCGAGTGATCCTCGGTGGCGATTTCCATCGACGGCAGGATGGTCTCCTGCCCGATCGCCTGCGCGGCGATCTGGTCGGCGGTGATGCCGGCGTACGCGTCCACGCCCTGGGTGGCCTTCGGCCGCACGCCGCTCAGCCAGGTCGTCGGGCTGAGCGAATGAACCGCCGTCGTGTCGGCGGCCTTGTGACCGAGGCCGGTGACGACGTTGACGGAGTCGCGGAACGGCTCCAGCGGCTTGAGGATCGGCGTGAACTCGAAGCCCGCTCCCTCGGTCGCCGGCGTCCACTTGCTCATGACGGCGCCGTGCGGGATGTAGACGAAGCCAAGCTTCGGCACGCCCTTCGCGGCCGTCTGCGCCAGCAGCGTACGGGCCGGAATCATCGAGTCGAGCAGCGGCAGCGCCAGACTCGCGCCCATGCCGCGCAGGAAGGTTCGCCGTGGCAGGTGCTTCTTGAAAATCACCATCATCTGCTCCGGTCCGCCCGAAGGCGGACGCTACGTCTTCCCGGCTGAAGCCGGAAGCTACGTAATCCGGCACCAGCCGGACTCACACATGTCATTGCGTCGCGGCAGCCGTCGCCTGCGCGGCGTCTGTTTGCGCCTTCTTCATCTGGAAGGGGGCGCTCGTCACGATCCCCAGCACGATTGAGGAGAACCGGTAGTTCTGCGGCGCCGCCTCGCGCGCGACTGCGCGCACGATCGGCTTGTCCTTGTGCTCCACGCCACGGCCCAGGCCGTAGGTCATCAGCTTGTCGGTCAGCGTGCGGACGAACATCTCGGGCTGCGCCAGGATCGCCTTGCGCAAGCCGATGGGGCCGTCCACCGGCGCGCCCGTTCCGAGCTGGCCGGTCGAGTCGATCGTTCCGCCGGTTTCCTTCACGCGCCACTCGCCCACGCCGTCGAAGTTTTCCAGCGCGAAGCCGAGCGGATCCATCACGCGGTGGCAGCTCGCGCAGGTCGGGTTGCGGCGGTGCTGCTCGAGCAGCGCACGCACCGACTTCGGTTCCTCGCCCTGCTTCTGCTCCAGCGTCGTATCGACGTTCGGCGGTGGCGGCGACGGCGGCGTGCCGAGGATGTTCTCGAGGATGTATTTCCCGCGCAGCACCGGCGACGTCCGGTTCGGATAGGACGTGACCGTCAGGATGCTGCCCTGGCCGAGCAGACCGCGGCGTTCCTCGCTCTTCAGCGTGACCCGCCGGAAATGGCTGCCGTAGACGTTCGGGATGCCGTAGTGCCGTGCCAGCCGGTCGTTGACGAACGTATAGTTGGCGTTGAGCAGGTCGAGCACGCTGCGGTCCTCGCGGATGATGCTCTCCACGAACATCTCGGTCTCGCGGCGGAACGACTGCCGAAGCTCGTTGTCGAAGTTGGGGAAATCGCCCGGTGTCGGCACGTGGTTCTTCAGGTTGCGCAGCAGCAGCCACTGGCTGGCGAAGTTCTCGACCAGCGCGCGCGACTTCTGATCCGCGAGCATGCGGCGCACCTGCTGGGCGAGCACCGCCGGCTGGCTGAGGCGGTTCTGCGCCGCCAGCGTCAGCAGCGTGTCGTCGGGGACCGAGCTCCACAGGAAGAACGACAGGCGCGACGCCAGTTCGAGGTCGCTCACCTTGGCGTTGCCGGCTGCGGGCGACGATTCAGTGCGGAAGATGAACTTCGGATTGGCGAGGACAAGACGCAGGCCGTGCTCGATGCCGTGCTCGAAGGTGCCCTTCTTGCGTCCTTCGGCGTAGAGCGCCATCACGGGCGCCATGTCGGCGTCGGTGACCGGCCGGCGATACGCGCGACGCGCGATCGTGGACAGGATCGTGCGGGCGCAGCCGGCTTCCTCGGCCGCTTTCGCGGGTTTGCACGTAAAGATGCGGCGGCGGCTCGGCGTGTCGCCCGGTCCGGTCGGGTTGTACGGCCCCGTCACGTTGACGTGCGTGATGAGCGGCAGGCCGTTCATGTCCTGCAGGTCGTGGTTGCGCTCGTGCGGCTGCAGCGGTTCGTCCGACTCGGCGGCGTTCCGGCGCACGAACGTGACGCCGACCATGTGCGGGCCGGCGCTCACCTTGACCTTCGTCTTCAGCCGCGCGTCGATCTTGTTCGCCGTGTCCGACATGTTCCTGTCGGACGCGAGGTTGTCCTCTTCGCCGCCAACCTGCACGAGGAACACCCGCTCGCCGTCGATCGAAATCTCCAGCTGGTGCGGGAACTCGAGGCCGGTCATGTAGCCGACGATGTTGCGCAGCAGGAAGACGGCAAATTCGTATTCAGCGTCCTGCGGGAACTGGTGCTTGAACAGCAGCCCGCCGCGCGTTCCGAGCGGCAGTCCCTCGACGTGATCCTCCTGCGAGTCGTCCGGCGGCACACGGTACGCGGCGCGAATCAAATCGGTGTCGGTGCCCACCGCGAGGCTGCTGATCCGGCGCGCCGCGCCGAGGTACTGCTCGAGCAGCGATGGCGACACGCGCAGCACGCCGGCGATGTTGTCGAATCCGTGGCTCTCATCGTCGGCCGGCAGCAGGTCGGTGACGTCGACGTCGAGGTCCAGCACGTCGCGGATGACGTTGCCGTACTCTGTCCTGTTCAGGCGGTGCACCGGCTTGAAGCCGGGATCGGGGCTTCGGCGCGCCTGCGCGTCGAGCGTGTTCTCCAGCGCAACGATGAAGGCATTCATCGCCGCGTCGTCGGGTCGCGGCATCCCCTGCGGAGGCATCATCCCGCCACGCAGCTTGACCAGGGCCTTCTCCCAGATTTCCGAGTGCTGACCCGCCTGGGCAACCTCGATCCCTTCGAAGGAAATGCCGCCTGTCCTGGCGCGATCGTTATGGCAGGTCGCGCAGTACTTCTGAACGAGCGCCTGATCCGGCACCGTCGTCGCAGGGGCGGCCACGCGGGCAGCCGGTTCGGCGCGCTGGGCGGCAGCGGGACGGGCAGGCGTCCGCCCGTCCTCGCGATCCGCCGCAAGACGGATCGACGCGGCGAACAGCAGCGCGAGAACGCAGCCGAAGGCCCAGAACAGACGACGATGAAGCACGCTGCGGAACTCCTCCCGGCTTCTTCCGCCTGAAGGCGGAAGCTACATGCGCAGCTATAGCCACACCCAACGGGCGTGAACTATAAGTGGCGAGGCTTTGCCTCGCCATGCAGTATCTTCTTGCCCGCGCTCCGCGCGGGCTTCCCGGTGTACCCTGACGGGGCAACGGGGCATCTATTATGACTCGTAAATGGCTGTGCGTGCTAGGGATACTCGTCTGTGCCGCGGTGCCGCCTCCGCCTGCGGTTTCGGCGCGCCAGGTCGTTACGGTCGAGCATCGCTGGCTGGGGCCGGCAGATCGCGCCCCGGCAACAGATGGGGTGTGGACTGAGTATCCGCTGCCGAATCCGGCGAGCGGGCCGACGACGATCGCGCTGGCGGCCGACGGCTCAGCCTGGTTCACGGAAGGATCCGGCAACCGTATCGGCCGGATCAACCCAGACGGCGCCGGCCTGAAAGAGTTCCCGCTGCCGAACCCGAACAGCTCGCCGCGGATCATCGCGCTCGGGTCCGACGGCAATATGTGGTTTTCGGAGCACACGGGTAACCGCATGGGGCGGATCGCACCGGACGGCACCCTCGCGGAATTTCCGATTCCGACGCCGGACAGCATGCCGCGCGCAATTGCCCTCGGCGCGGACGGCAACATCTGGTTTGGCGAGTTCGCCGGCGGAAAGATCGGACGGATCACGCCGCGCGGCGTCATCACGGAGTTCCCGATTTCCACGCCGGACAGCGGGCCTCGCGCGCTTGCCGCGGGTCCCGACGGCAATATCTGGTTTTCGGAATTCAACGCCAGCAAGATTGGTCGCATTACGCCCGACGGGAAGATCACCGAGTTCGATTTGCCGCGTCCGAACTCGGGGCCAGGAGATATCACCGCCGGCGCCGACGGGAACATGTGGTTCCTGGAGCTGAACGGACAGATGGACGGGCGCAAGGTGGACGGCAACCGGGTGGGGCGAATCACGATGGACGGCAGAATCACCGAGTTCCCGATTCCAAGCGCCACCGGGTCTCCGACCAACATTGCGGTCGGCCCGGACCGGAACATCTGGTTTACGAAGGGCAATAACGTGGGCCGCGTCACGCCGGATGGAACGATCACCGAGGTTCCGCTGCCGCCGAAGGTGGCGGGAACCGGCCTGACGGCCGGCAGCGACCGTCAACCGCCGCAGCGGCTGTCGAACCGGCTGTGGGTCGCGGCATCAGGGGCAAACCGTCTACTCTTCCTGACGTTCAAATAATGACGACGACAGCCACGAGCCACGGAGGCACGGAGACGCGGAGGAAGCTTCTCTCGTTGGTCATCTGGCTCGGCATCGCCGTGGTTGGCGCCGCGGCATTCGGCGTGCTGGCGCTCGCGCGCGGCGAGACGATCAGCGCGGCGTGGCTCGTTGTGGCCGCGGTGTGCACCTACCTCGTCGCCTATCGCTTCTACTCGCGCTTCATCGCGGCGAAGGTGTTCGGCCTCGACCCGCGCCGCGCGACGCCGGCCGAGCGGCTCGACAACGGCCGCGACTTCGTCCCGACATCACGCTGGATTCTCTTCGGACATCACTTCTCCGCCATCTCCGGCGCCGGCCCGCTGGTCGGCCCGACCCTGGCCGCGCAGTTCGGCTTCCTGCCCGGCACGATCTGGCTGATCGCCGGCGTCGTCCTTGGCGGCGCGGTTCAGGACATGTTGATCCTGTGCGCGTCGATGCGCCGCGACGGCAAGTCGCTCGGCCAGATCGCAAAAGAGGAAGTGAACCCGGTTGCCGGAATGGCCGCGATGATCGCGATCTTCGCGATCATGATCATTCTCCTCGCCGTGCTCGGCCTGGTCGTCGTCAACGCACTGCGCGGCAGCCCATGGGGCCTGTTCACGATCTCGTGCACGATACCGATCGCCTTGCTGATGGGCCTGTGGATGAACAATCTCCGGCCCGGGAAGATTGCAGAAGCAACGGCGATCGGGATCCTGCTGCTGATCGGTGCGCTGGTCGGCGGGCAATGGGTGTCGCAGAGCGGAACGTGGGGACCCGCTTTCACCTGGTCCGGCGAGCGCCTGGCGTGGGCGGTGATGATCTACGGCTTTGTCGCGGCGGTCCTGCCGGTGTGGCTGCTACTGGCGCCGCGCGACTACCTGTCGGCCTTCATGAAGGTCGGGACGATCCTCGTGCTCGGCCTGGCGATCGTTATCGTGATGCCGCCGTTGAAGCTGCCCGCGCTCACGCAGTTCGTCGACGGCACCGGACCGGTGTTCGCGGGCAAGCTGTTTCCGTTTGCATTTATCACGATCGCCTGCGGCGCGGTGTCCGGATTCCACGCGCTGGTGTCGAGCGGGACGACGCCGAAAATGCTCCGCTGTGAACCGGATGCGCGTTTTGTCGGCTACGGCAGCATGCTCACCGAATCGCTGGTCGGCGTGATGGCGATGATTGCTGCAGCAACGCTGGAGCCTGGTCTCTACTTCGCGATGAATGTCGGTCCCGCAACGCTGGGCACCACGTCGGCGGCGGCCGCCCAGACGGTGGCGCAGTGGGGGTTCACCATCGCACCGGATCAACTGGACGCGCTGGCGAAGTCGATGGGCGAAACGACGCTGTTGTCGCGGACCGGCGGCGCGCCCAGCCTGGCCGTCGGCATGGCGGGAATCCTCGGCGGCGTCTTCACCGGTCCGGGCCTCGCGCTCTGGTATCACTTCGCGATCATGTTCGAGGCGGTTTTCATCCTCACCACGATCGACGCCGGCACACGAGTCGGCCGCTTCATGCTGCAGGAGCTCCTCGCTCACGCCTACAGGCCGCTGGGACGCACCTCGTGGTATCCGAGCATCATCCTGTCATCGCTTCTCGTCGTCGCCGGCTGGGGATACTTCCTCTATCAAGGCGTCGTCGACCCGTACGGAGGGATCAACTCGTTGTGGCCGCTGTTCGGCATCGCCAATCAACTGCTGGCCGCGGTCGCGTTGTGCGTGGCGACGACGGTACTGGTGAAGATGGGGCGTCAGCGCTACATGTGGGTGCCGCTCGTTCCGCTGGCGTGGCTGGCGGCGGCGACGTTGACGGCCGGGTGGCAGAAGGTCTTCTCCCCCGATCCGAAGCTCGGATTCCTCGCGCACGCGGAGTCGCTGGCAAACTCAACGCTGCCGGAGGCACCGCGCCTGATCTTCAACGATCGGCTCGATGCCGCGCTGGCGCTGTTCTTCATGGCCATCGTGCTGATCGTGATCCTCGCCTCAGCGCGGGAGTGGTGGATGGTGCTGGCAGGGAAGAAGGCGCCGGTTGTTCACGAAGCGCCGTACGTCGAGTCGCAGCTGGCTGCGCCGACTGCTGGTTAAATGCAGAATGCAGGATGCAGAATGCAGGCGTTTCTGAATTCTGGATTCTGAATTCTGCATTCTGAATTCGAGGGAGAGTGCCTGTGCGTTCGATCAATAGAGCAACGTTGATTGGCAGCCTTTCAGCCGCCGCGCTGTTCGTCTGCACGGTATTCGTCGGCGCGCAGGCGCCTGCTCCCGCTCCAGCCCAGGCTCCGCAGCCTGCTCAGGCCGCGCCACCGGCGCCCGGCCGTGGCGGGCTGCCGGGCACGGAAAGCGGCTGGGCGACGTTCCAGGGCCAGTGCATCCAATGCCATTCGATCCAGCCGCTCGGCAAAGGGCCGACCGCCTGGGACATCCGGCAGATGACGCCGGAGCGCATCGTCGCCGGTCTGACGAAATCAAGTCACACCGAGGGGCAGGCGCTCAGCGACATCCAGAAACGCCGCATCGCCGAGTTCATGAGCGGACGGCCGATGGGGAGCATCAACACCGGCGAGGCGAAGTCGATGCCGAACCAGTGCGCGGCGAACCCGCCGATGACGGATCCGGCACGCAGCCCGTCGTGGAATGGCTGGGGCAACGATCTCGGCAACACACGGTTCCAGCCTGCGGCCGCCGCGCGGCTGACGGCGGCCGATCTCCCGCGCCTCAAGTTGAAATGGTCGTTTGGCTTCCCGAACGGCGAAAGCAACAACGCGCAGCCGACGATCGTGTCCGGCCGCGTGTTCGCCGCGAGCGACAACGGCTACGTCTATTCGCTCGACGCGAAGACCGGGTGCGTGTACTGGTCGTTCCAGAACGGTTCGATCGTCCGCAACTCGCCGACGGTCGGCGCCGTCACCGGCCAGGGCAACGCGCGCTACGCCGTGTTCTTCGGCGACGGCCATGCCAACGTGTTCGCGCTGGACGCGCAG
>DASTBV010000052.1:0-79634 GCA_035711805.1 Vicinamibacterales bacterium | reverse complement strand
CGCGCACGACGTCGTCATCGGTGCGCATCCCTCCTTCCCCGATCGCGAACATTTCGGACGGCGGGAGATGCGGCTTTCCGCCGAAGACCTGCGCGAATGCATCGTTGCGCAGGTGCGATCGCTCGCGGACGTCGCCGCGTCGGCCGGCGTCCGGTTGCGTCACGTCAAGCCACACGGCGCGCTTTACAACATGGCCGCTCGCGATGAGGAACTTGCCGCGGCCGTGGTGGACGCGATACGCAGCGTCGACCCGTCGCTGGCCATCTTCGGCCTGGCCGGTTCCGCGCTCGTAGGGGCGGCATCGCGGATGGGATTGCACAGCGTGAGCGAAGCCTTCGCCGACCGCGCGTACAGTGCGGACGGCAGTCTGCTGCCGCGCGATCAGCCCGGGAGCGTCCTGCGCGACGCGAACGAGGTCGCCGCGCGCGCTGTTGCGATGGCTCGAGACGGCTCCGTCGTCGCCGTCGATGGAAGCCCAATCCGCGTTCAGGCCGACACGATCTGCATTCACGGCGACACGCCGGGGGCGCCGGCGCTCGCCAGGCGGATCCGCGACTCTCTGGCGTCTGCAGGGATTGCCGTCGCGGCGCCCTAGCCCTGGCGGGCGGTGAGCATCCGCCGCAGAACTTTCCCGACCATGGACTTCGGCAGATCCGTGCGAAATTCGACGGAACCCGGGACTTTGTAAGGCGCAAGCCGCTCGCGGCAGAACGCCCGCAGGTCTTCTTCCGATGCCTCGGCGGCCGGCTTCAGCACCACCCACGCCTTGGCGATTTCCCCTTTCGCCTGATGCGGCACACCGGCCACAGCTACTTCGTGCACAGCGGGGTGCGTGGCGAGCACTTCCTCGATCTCGCGCGGCCACACCTGGAAGCCGCTCGTCTTGATCATGTCCTTCTTGCGATCGACCAGGAAGATATATCCCTCGTCGTCCATATAGGCGAGATCGCCCGTATGCACCCACGGTCCGCCTTCTCCATGCTGCTGCAGCGCCAGCGCGGTTTCCGCCGGGTTGTTCCAGTACTCGGCCAGGTGCTGCGGCGCCCGCAGCAGCATCTCTCCGACCTCGTTCGCTCCCAGCACCCGCGACGCGTCCTCGGCGTCGACGATGCGCACTTCGACGTCGGGCAGCGGCATTCCGATCGATCCGATCTTCTTCGTTCCACGAACAGGGTTGACGCAGCATGCCATCATCCCTTCGGTCAGCGAGTATCCTTCGACGATCACCGCGCCGGTCTTCTCTTCGAACTGCCGCTTCGTTTCCGCCATCAGCGCGGCGGCGCCGGAGAAGCACAACTTGATCGAGCTCAGATCGACGCGTCCCGCCTTTACCTCCGGATGGTTGAGGATCGCGTTGTAGAGCGTCGGGATGCCGTTGAAGAACGCGGGCCTTACCTGCTTGATCGTTTTCAGGAGATCGTTGATGTCGCGCGGGTTCGGCACGATCGACAGCGGGTTGGGTCCGACAAACGCCAGCGGCTGTACGCCGACGTTGGCGTAGACGTGAAAGAGCGGCAATGGCAGCATGATCACGTCCGTCCACGGCTTCTTCGCCGATTTCGTCCACTCATACAACTGCATCCCCGCCGCCACGTAGTGGCGATGCAGTCCGACGACTCCCTTTGGCGTGCCGGTAGTCCCTCCACTCGAGAGCACGACGGCGCGATCGTCGGGCCCGACCGGAACGGACGGGCGGGGCGCGCCACGATGTTGTTCGAGCAGGTCCTGCAGCCAGAAGTCGCCCGGTGTCACGTGGATGCGGTGGCCTTCCTTCTTTTCCTTGACCAGGGTGAAGAGGATCCGCAGAACCGGCGGCAGATACTCCTTGATCGACGTCGCCACCAGGCGCCGGACGGCGGTGGTCGCCTGGACTGACTTCGCACGGGCATAAAACGGTGTCAGGACGACAACCGTCTCCGCGCCGGTCGCCGCAAGCGTCAGTTCGAGCTCGCGATCCGTGTAGGTCGGATTGATCGCGACGACGACCGCACCTGCTTTCCAGACGCCGAATTCCGCGATGAAGAACTGCGGGCAGTTGGGAAGCATCAGCGCCACGCGGTCGCCCTTGCGTACACCCAGCGCCGCCAGCGACGCCGCGAACGCGCTGCTCAGCGCGTCGAGCTCGCCGTAGGTCGTCTTTGCACCCTTGAACAGAAGCGCCGTGCTGGATGCGTGATTGGAGGCCAGCTGATCGAGGTAGTCGATCAGCGTCTTGTCAGGGTAGGGCGCGAGACTGGGCCGGACGTCCGAGTCGTAGTGCTGGAGCCAGGGTTTCAACGGCGAAATTCTAGTCCTTTGTTCCTGGTCCTGGGTTCTCGGTCCGGTCTTGGTCCCTGGTCCTTCGTCCTGGGTCCGAACCACAGCCGACCAAAGGAGCAAGGACTATGGACGGACCTACGTCCGGTATTCGCCGTTGATGCGGACGTACTCGGCACTCAGATCGCACGTCCAGATGGTGGCGTCTCCGCCGCCGCCCGTGCCCACATGCACGTGGATGTCGATGTCCGAGCCCTTCATGTGCTCCGCGGCGAGCGGTGCGGCGTCGTCGTGGGGGAGGCCGTTTTCGAACAGGCGGACGCCTCCCACGTGCACCGTCGCACGATCGATATCGAACTGCACGCCCGAGCGGCCGGCCGCAGCGACGATGCGGCCCCAGTTCGGATCCGCACCGTGAACCGCCGTCTTCACGAGCGGTGAGTTGGCGATCGTGCGGGCGATGCGCCGGGCGTCGTCGCTGCTGCGGGCGTCCTGCACCGTGACGCGGATGACCTTGGTGGCGCCCTCGCCGCCGCGGACGATGTCCACCGCGAGCTTCCGCGATACGACAAGAAGCCCCTCGAGCAGTGCAGGGTAGCTCTGCTCGTCGATCGCGACACCGCTGGCGCCAGACGCCATGGCAAACAGCGTGTCGTTCGTGGAGCACTCGCCGTCCACGGTAATCGCGTTGAACGTGTCGCGCGCGGATTCCGCGAGGGCACGACGCAGGAGCGCGGGCGGTACGCGCGCATCGGTGGTGAGCACGCCGATCATCGTCGCCATGTTCGGCTCGATCATGCCGCTGCCTTTGGCCGTGCCACCGATCGAGAAGGCGCCCGCGGCCGTTTCGATACGGACCGCGTCTTCCTTGGGAAACGGGTCGGTCGTCATAATGGCGCGCGCAGTATCGCTGCCGCGTCCGCGCGCGAGTTGGCCTGTCGCCGCCTTGATCCCCGACACGACCTTGCCCATCGGCAGGTTCACGCCAATGACGCCGGTGGAGGCGACGAGGACGTCCACGGCGGAACAACCGAGAGCGGCGGCCGCCTCGCGCGCCATGGCCTCCGCGTCCGCGAGCCCCTGACTTCCGGTACACGCGTTGGCGCAGCCGCTGTTCACGACAATAGCCCGCGCCAGTCCCGACGTCTGCTGAAGGTGCCGCTTCGACACGAGGACTGGCGCCGCCTGAGCGAGGTTCGTGGTGAACAGCCCTGCGGCCGAGGCGCGCTGCTCCGCCGCCACGACTGTCAGATCGAGAGCGCCCGCCTTCGCCTTGATCCCGCAGTGCAGGGCGGCGGACGTGAATCCGAGCGGAGCGGTGATACCGCCGTCGATGCGGGTGATGGCCGCACGAAGCGTAGACGTGTCAGCCATGAAACGACGTCCCTTCGTAGTGTCCGCCTTTAGGCGGACCTCCGTAGAGGGGCAGCATAACTGCGTACTGACCGCACCGCCGGAACTGGGCGCAGGTTCCGCAATCCGCTGAAATCTTCTCCGGTATCCATGCGTGCGGAACGATCGAGAATCCAAGCTGCACGAAGTAGGCAGGCGCATGGGTGAACGCGCACAGCCGCTCGAATCCGGCCAGTGCAGCGCGTGCAACCAGCGCATCGACCAGCCGTCCGCCGACCCCACCCGATCGCGCCGCCGCGCTGACCACCAGCGAACGCACCTCCGCCACGGTGCGGCTGAGCGGCGCCAGGTCGGCGCATCCGACGATTTCCCCATCGTCTACGGCGACGACGAAGCGATGGGTGTGGGCGCTGACTTCAGCCAGGCTGCGCGGCAACAGGTGTCCTTCGTTCAGATGCAGCGCGATCAGGTTGAAGATCTCGCGCGCGTCTTCGGGCGTGGCCTGCCGCAGGGTCAGCGGGCCGCTGCGGCCGGCCAGCGCCGGCACGGCGGACCGGCGCGCGTGCAGGGCGACAGCACCCGTCATGCGGGCACCTCGGATGCAATGGCGGCGAACACCTCATCGAGGACGTCGACGGCACGGTCGATGTCCGCCGCTTCGATGGTGAGCGGCGGAAGAAGACGGATCACCTTCTCATCGGTGCGGTTGACGAGCAGGCCGCGCTCGCGCGCCTGAGTCACGACAGGCAGCGCGTCGACGTTCAACTGCAGTCCGCGCATGACCCCTTCGCCACGAACCTCGACGATCGTCGGATGCTTCAAGGCGAGCGTGCGAAGCCGCCGCTCGAAGTGCGCGCCGACGGTCCTGACGTGCTCGATCAGCCCGTGATCCATCAACTGTTCCAACACGAAGGCCGCCGCCCGCGTCGCCAGCAGGTTGCCGCCGTACGTGCTGCCGTGATCGCCGGGGGAGATCGTCTGCGCCACGTGTTCCGCGACGAGCGCCGCTCCAATCGGCACGCCCGATCCGAGCGCCTTGCCGACGGAGATGAGGTCAGGCTGCCAACCGAGCGCCTGCGAATAGAACGGATAACCCGTGCGGCCGAGACCGGTCTGCACTTCGTCCGCGATCAGCAATGTTCCCGTTCGTTTACAGACGTCGCTGATCGCCCGTGCGAACTCGGCGGGCAGCGGCCGAATCCCGCCTTCGCCGCGGATCGGCTCGGCGATGACCGCCGCCGTCCCTTCGTTCACCGCGCTGGCCAGGAGATCAGGCCGCGTATCAGGCACGAACGTCACCGGCTCGATGAGCGGCAGGAAGGGCGCGCGATAGTGCTCGTCGTGGGTGATCGACAGTGCGCCCATCGTCCGGCCGCCAAAGGCGCCCTCGATGGCGACGAACCCGACGCGCCCTTTCACACCTTTGGTGTGCCAGTAGCGGCGGGCGAACTTCAGGCACGCTTCGTTCGCTTCAGCGCCGCTGTTGCAGAAGAACGCGCGCTGCAGTCCGGACAACGCGCTGAGGCGCGACGCCGCTTCCGCCTGGTACGGGTGGTAATAGAGGTTCGACGTGTGCAGCAGCGTCGACGCCTGATCGGCGATGGCCGCCGCGAGTCCGGGATGCGCGTGGCCGAGCGAGGCGACGCCGATGCCGGACACGAAATCGAGGTACTCGCGGCCGTCGACGTCGTAGAGACGCGGACCGCTGCCGCGGACGAACGCCACCGGCTGGCGCCTGTACGTCTGCAGCACGTGGCGGGACTCCCGCCCCAGAATGTCGTCCAGCGTCAGTTTCATCGCACCACCTGTGTGCACCCGCCACCGGGTGCCGTGTCAACCGCCAGCGCGTCGAATTTCGTCTGGCGTCCGTTCGCAATCACGACGTCGCGAACGCCGCCGGCCAGGGCCGCGCGGCATGCCTGCAGCTTGGCCACCATCCCCTTGTTCGCCGTTCCGGCCTTGATCAGCCGTGCCGCCTCGCGGCCGGTCATGCGGCCGATCGTGTGCCCGCGCTCGTCCAGCACGCCTGATGTTCCGCCGGCGATGACCAGCCGCCGTGCGCCGATCGCCTGCGCCAGATGAGACGCCAGCGTGTCGGCGTTGACGTTCATCAACCGGCCGTCACGCGTCGCCCCGACGCAGGCCACGATTGGTACGTACCCCCGTCCCAGCAGATCCGTCAGCAGCTGCGGCCTGCCGTTGGCGACGGGTGCGCCTACCAATCCGAGGTCCACACGTTCGCCGGCGACGGTCGTGATCGGCGCCGCGCGCTTCACCGTCGCCACGGTGGCGTCGGCCCCGGTCAGCCCCACCGGCCTGGCGCCTGCGCGCCGGACCGCCGCGACGAGGCGTGTGTTAATCGCGCCGGCGAGCACCGCCACGACCACGTCGAGCGTCGGCTCGTCCGTGACGCGCAGGCCATCCACCTGCCGTTTCGGAATGCCTGCCACCGCCAGCGCCGCGTCGATCTCCTTCCCGCCGCCATGCACGACAACCAGCGGCGTCCGGGCCGACAGGGCGGCGATCCCTCTGGCCATGTGACCGAGATCGTCAGCCTGCTCGAGCAGCTCCCCGCCGAGTTTGAGGACGATCGGAGCCCCGGCGCGCACGCGCGCCATTACAGGAGACCCGTGCGCTCGTCCACGCCGAGCATGATGTTCAGGTTCTGGACCGCAGATCCCGCCGCGCCCTTCACGAGATTGTCGAGCACCGCGACGATCACGGCCCGGGAGCCGGCTTCATCCACCTTCCACCCGATGTCGCAGAAGTTGGTGTGTGCGACGTGCTTGATCTCGGGGAGCGTCGTTCCCGTCAGACGCACGAATGGCGCATCGGCGTATGCGGCGTTGAGCGCCCCGGCGACTTGCGCTTCCGTGGTCCCCGGAGGGAGGGTGACGTAGATCGTCTCGAGAATGCCGCGGTCGAGCGGAACGAGATGCGGAACGAACGTCACCGGCGCGGACAGCTCCTGCTCCATCTCGGCGGTGTGCCGATGCCCGAAGATGCCGTACGCCGCGACGCTGCCGTGGTTTTCCGAAAAGTGCGTGCGGTCGCTTGGCGTCTTCCCCGCGCCGGAGACGCCCGACTTCGCGTCCACGACGACCGGGCCGGCGAGCAGGCCGGCATCGGCCAGCGGCGAAAGCGCCATCAGCGCGGCGGTCGGGTAGCAGCCCGGGTTGGATAGGAGGCGCGCGTTGCGGATGGCCTCGCGGTTCCGCTCCGAGAACCCGTAGACGGTGCCGGACGGCAGCGCCGCCGTCGCCGGGTACCACCGTTGCCGCGCGGCGTCGTCGCGAATCCGGAAGGCGCCGGAGAGATCGATGACACGGCGGCCCCGTTCGACGAGCGCCGGGGCGAGCTCAGCGGAGGCGGCTTCCGGCAGCGCGAGAAAGACGATATCGGCATCCGCGACGAGCTTCTCGACGTCCAGCGGCACGACCGTCCCGTCCCAGATGCGGGCCAGCGCGGGCATCGGCCGGGGCGCGCTGGCTGCGCCGGACGACATCGCCGTCGTCAGCGTGACCGCCGGATGGCGCGCAAGAATGCGCAGCAGCTCCTGTCCGGCGTAGCCGGTGGCGCCGGCGATGGCGACGCGCGTGCGGGTGCCGGGCGGCGTGCCGGCTGGCGACGGGAGCGGAGCGGCGATTGGCATCCTCTGTAGTGTAGCGCTCTGTGCCGCCTTGAGGCGGACCGGAAAAAAGTATATTTATACAGTTCGGTGCATAATCAGTCAAGGCCGCCGGGAGGGCCTGAACCGCGATGAAAGCGCGCCGTCAGTCGGCCATCGTCGACATCATCCATCGCTCGCCGGTGCGCAGCCAGGAGCAGCTGCGCCGCAGCATGCGCAAGGCGGGATTCGACGTGACGCAGGCGACCTTGTCGCGCGACATCCGCGACCTCGGCCTGGTGAAGGGCGGCGCCGACGGTGCCTACCAGGCGCCGCCGCTGCATCCGCGGACGCCGCAGAACGGGCAGTCGCTGCTGCATCGCGCCGCCGCCGATTATCTGACCCGCGTCGATCGCGTGCAGCAGCTCGTCGTGCTGCGCACCGGACCGGGCCAGGCGCAGCTGCTGGGCGTGGCCATCGATGCCGCCAGCCTCCCGGAAGTCGTCGGCACGCTGGCCGGCGACGACACGATACTCGTCATCGCGCGCGACACGCGCCGCGCGCGCGCGCTCGTCAAGCGCTTCGAACAGCTCTGAGGAATCACATCGTGAACAGAAGACGCATCGTGCTGGCCTTCGCGGGTGATACGCGATCGTGCGCTGCCGTGAAGTGGCTGGCCGAGTCGTGCCGCGCGGACGTCGCCGCGCTCGTCGTCGACGTTGGCCAGCCGGACGATCTCGAGGAAATCCGCGCCCGTGCGATCGCCTGTGGCGCGGTGCGGGCGCACGTTCTCGATCGGTGCGAGGCGTTCGCGCGCGACGTGATTGTGCCGGCGGCGGCCGCGCCGGCGCCGCCGGATGGCGAAGCGCTGCGGCGGCTGCCGCATCCGGTGATTGCCGCGGCCCTCCTCGAGGTCGCCGCCATCGAAGGGGCAAATGCGGTCGCCTACGCGTCGACCGACCAATCGCTCGCCGAACACATCGGCGCGATCGACCCGGCGATGAACGTCATCGTGCCACCCGCCGAGTCGCCGGAGACGAGCGCGGTTCGCGCCGGCGGCCATCTTCTGCTGCGGCCACCCGCATACACCGCCTCGGAGCCCGCGCACGTCACGATCGAGTTTCACGATCGCGTGCCCGTTTCGGTGAATGGTGTGCCCTTGGGGCTGCGCGAGCTGATTGAAATCCTGTCGCTGATCGGCGGTGAGTACGCGGCCGCAACCGCGGAAGCGCCGGCGCTCGACCTGCTGCGCGCGGCGTACAGCGCGTGCGGCGGTCGCGGCTCGATCACACTGCAGCTGCACCCTGCGCAGCCCGTCCCGGTGAATAGCTGATGACGCTCTGGTCCGGCCGTTTCGATACCGCCCCCGATCCCGCGGCCTTCGATTTCGGCGTCTCCTTCGGCTTCGATCGACTGCTGTTCGAAGACGACGTCACCGGCAGCATTGCGTGGGCCGAAGCGCTCGAGGCGGCCGGAATGCTCGGGCCGGACGACGCCCGGGCAATCGTGGCGGCGCTCAGGGAGATCCTCGAGGAAGGCCGCCGCAGCCCGGAGTCGGTCGCCGGTCCGGACGAAGACGTGCACAGCTTCGTCGAGCGGCGACTGATTGACCGGATCGGTGACGCGGGCCGGCGCCTGCATACGGGCCGGTCCCGTAACGAGCAGGTCTCGCTCGACCTCCGGCTGTACTTGCGTCGCCGCATTCCGCTGCTGCAGAAGGATCTGGTCACGCTCGTTGCCGCGTGCGCCGATCAGGCGGAGCGCGCCGCGTCCGCGCTCATGCCGTCGTACACGCACTTCCGCCGGGCACAGCCGGTGCTCGTCTCACACTTCTTCCTGTCGCACGCGTCGGCGCTCCGGCGCGATTTTGCGCGGCTGGCGGCCGCCTCCGTCGAAGCCGACGCGCTGCCGCTCGGTTCGGGTGCGGTGGCCGGTACGAGCTATCCGGTGGACACGGCGCGCCTGGCGAAGGCGCTCGGTTTTTCGCGCGTCGTTCCGAACAGCATGGATGCCTCGTCCGATCGGGACTTCGTTGCTGCCTTCCTGTATGCCGTATCGCTGGCGATGGTGCACCTCAGCCGGCTGGCGGAGGACCTCATCATCTTCACCGGCGAGGAACACGGTTTCTTCGAGCTGGCGGATGCCTCGGCGACGGGCAGCAGCATGATGCCGCAAAAGAAAAACCCGGACCCGCTGGAGCTCGTGCGGGGCAAGACCGGACGCGCCGTCGGCCGCCTGACGGGTTGGCTCGTCACGATGAAGGGACTGCCCACCGGGTACAACAAGGATCTTCAGGAAGACAAGGAAGCGGTCTTCGACGCCGAATCGACCCTGGCCGTATCCCTTCGCGCCGTCCATGCCGTGGTGGCGCGGCTGACGCTCAATGCCGAGCGCTCGGGGCGCGCCGCCTCCGGTCTGCTGCTCGCCACCGACGTGGCGGACTACCTGACCACGCGGGGAATGCCGTTCCGGCGCGCCCATGAGGTCGTCGGCGCAATGGTCCGGCGGCTGGTCACGGAAGGGCGGGACTTCAGCGACCTGACGATGGGCGAGTGGAGGGAGGCGAGCGAAATGTTCGGCGACGACGCTCCGCTGGCGGCGACCGCCCTTGCCTCGGTCAAGGCTCGACGGACTCCGCAGTCGACGAATCCGGATGCCGTAACGGCCGCTCTGGCCGAATGCCATGCGTGGATAAAGTCCGTCAGTTGACGTTTTTCACGGGGTTTCTTTGGGATTTGGGGTTTGGATTTGGGATTTGGAATTCCCCCTTTCCCTGCTAGACTTTCCCGACACCCGCACAGCCCGCCTGCGTCATCGCTTCGGTGGGCTAGCTTCCGCCTTCGCCGGGGGCTTCGGCGGACGCGTTTTCCGCCTTCGCCAGGGGGCTACGGCGGACGAGCTCACATCCCGCCTGACGGAATCGGTTCCGGGGGATTTCATGCAGCAACGCCGGCTTCGGCTCGGTGACATTCTGGACGACTACTGTCCGCGCGAGCGCCGCATCACCAACCATGCGGTCGTGGCGATGATCGAAGACACCGTCAAGCAGACACGGTGCACGACGTGCGACGCGGAGCATGAGTACAAAGAGGCCAAAGTGCCCGCGGCGCGGCGTCGCAAGACCGGCCCGCTCGAGGCGCAACTGGTCGAGGGCTCGAACCGGGCTGCAGAGGTCGCGGACGTTCAGTCCTCCGAGGAGCCGACGGTGATCGTCGACGACGTTGCCGAAGTCGCCGAAACCATCGAGCCGGAAGCCGGAAGTCAGGACGAACGTGCCGCGGCTCCCGCATCCGATCAGCCAGCCGCCGAGCCGATCGAGGAAACGGATGCAGACCGCGATGAATGGCCGGTCCATCGGCCGCTGATTCGCGCCACGCTGCCGCGGCCGGAAGGTCACACCCCGGAGCGCAAGGCGCCCGACTTTACGTTCCGCCCGTCCGGCGGCAAGTTCGATTCACGCAACGGGCAGCGCCACCGCGGCGGCGGCCATCGCCAGCGTAACGCCCACGGGCAGTCCCAGTCGGGCCAGTCTCGATTCGGCGGCCAGCGAGGTCCCGGCTACGGCGGCGGCGGGCCGCAGGGCCAGCGCCACGGCAACCGATCCGGGCAGGGTGGCGGCGCCGGCCGTCCCGGACAGGGGCGCGGCGGCCAACGGCCGGGCGGCGGCGGCCGGAAACGCGGCCGGTAACTTCCCTGGTCCTTGGTCCTGTGTTCTTAGTCCCAGGTCCGTCCTTAGTCCCAGGTCCGTCCTTGGTCCCAGGTGCTTGGTGCGCTTGGCTGGAGGCTGCCGCACGGACTAAGGACCAAGGACCCGGAGCGGACGAGGGACGAAGAACGGACTAAGCACGAAGGACTACGCACCAAGGACAACGGATGGCCGATTTCTCCGGAAAACACGGGCTCGTCGTCGGCGTCGCCAACAAGCGTTCCATTGCGTGGGCAATCGCTCAGGTGACCGCGCTGCGCGGCGCCCGGCTCGCGCTCACCTATCAGGGCCGGTTCGAAGAGCACGTGCACGAGCTGTCGCAGGGGCTCGAGTCGCCCCTCGTCCTTCCGTGTGACGTCAGCTCCGACGCAGACATCGAGGCGGTGTTCGCTCGCGTCGATCGCGATTTCGGCGGACTCGACTTCGTGGTGCACGGCGCGGCGTTCGCGCCGCGCGAGGAACTGTCCGCACCCTTCTCGATGACCACGCGCGATGGCTTCCGCACGGCGCTCGACATTTCGACCTATTCGCTGATCGCGTTGACGCGCGGCGCGCTGCCGCTGATGGAGAAGCGCGGCGGCGGCAGCATCCTGACGCTCAGCTATCTGGGCAGCGAGCGGGTGTTTCCGAACTACAACGTGATGGGTGTCGCCAAGGCGGCGCTCGAAGCGTCGGTGCGGTATCTGGCGGCGGACGTCGGTCCGAAGAACGTCCGCGTCAACGCGGTCTCCGCCGGACCGATCAAGACGCTGGCGGCGGCCGGCATCTCCGGCTTCTCCAACATTCTTAACATCTACAAGGACCGCGCGCCGCTGCGGCGAAACGTGGACACCGTCGAAGTTGCCGAAGCGGGAGCGTTTCTGCTGAGCGACGCCGGCAAGGGCATCACCGGCGAGGTGCTGCTCGTGGACGCAGGCTTCCACGTGACCGGCATGTAGAATCCGGCTTCAGCCGGATAGTACGGAGTGTCCGCCAGCCTTCGCGCTGTCGCGCTTCGGCGAGGCAGGCTCTTCAGGCGGATCCTACGGTTCAGACCCGCGGGACGACCCACGCCTCGGTTCGTATCGCCTCGGCCGGCACGCCGAGCGCCGCCAGCGTCGATACCGACTCGTTGACCATGGCGCGCGGTCCGCAGACGAAGCACAGCGTCTGTGCCGGGTCGTGGACGACGCTTTCGAAATGCGATCGGCCGATACGCCCGCGGCCGCCCGCCCACGCCGTGCTGTCGTCCCGCGTGACGGTCTGGTGCAGTTCCAGGCACCCGCGTGATTCGTGGCCGCGCAGCTCCTCGATGAAGGCGAACTCGTCGCCGTTGCGTGCGCTGTAGAGCAGCGACAGGCGGGGTCGCGCGCCTGCCGACGGCAGCCGAGGTGACGGCGGGTCGCCGCGCAGTACGTGATCGATCATCGCCCGCAGCGGCGCGATACCCGTACCGCCGGCGACGAAGAGGAGCGGCTGCTCCGGCGGCTCCACCGGAAACAGAAACGTTCCCAGCGGGCCTTCGAGATCGATTGAACTTCCGGGAACGAGATCCGGGAGGTGGGGACCGAGGGTCCCGTCTGCCTCGAGTGCGATGAGCAGCTCCAGGGTTCGCGTCTCGGCCGCCCGCTCCGGCGACGACGCGATGGAGTACGGCCTGCGGGGCACTCCGCGCGTTCCGATGAGCACCGCCTGACCGGGTCTGAAGTCGAAGGGCTGCCGCCGGAGGTCGAGCGTCAGCAGACGCGAGCGCGGCGTCACCGGTGCCACGCTCACCAGCGGGACGGATACCGTTGGCACTAAAGCGAAGTGTACTCGCACGGGCCGACCTGAAGGTCGGCCTCTACGATCAGGCGACCGACGCGTCGTACTCCGGAACGGGACCGCTCTCCACGCGGGCGGCGCTGAGCTGCCGCTGCACGTCGCGCCGGCGGGCGCTCTTGTCCTGATACATCCGCCGGTCGGCGGCGGCGAGCAGCGACTCATAGGTCTCGCCGTCATGCGGGAAGACGGCGGCGCCGACGCTGATCGACATCGGCACCTGCGTGCCGGGCGCCGGCTCGAAGACGATCTGCTCGACCCCGCGCTGGAGTTCGCGGCGCTTGTTCTCCGCCTCGTCGCGGCTGCAGCCGGCGAGCACGATGACGAATTCGTCGCCGGCATACCGCGCGCACACGTCGTAGGGACGCACCAGCGCGCGCAGCACGTTGGAAACCTCACGCAGCGCGCGATCGCCTGCGTGATGGCCGTAGGTGTCGTTGATGTCCTTGAACCCGTTCAGGTCGAGCACCAGGATCGAGACCTCGGCGCCGAGCCGGTGCGTCCGCGCCAGCTCACGCGTCAGGTGACGGAACATGAACCGCGTGTTCGGAAGGCCAGTGAGCGGGTCGGTCAGGGATGCCTCGTGGGTCTGGTCGAATACGATCGCGTTGCGGATCACGGCAGACGCCTGTTCGCACACACGGTCCAGCAGGCGGCGGTGATCATCGCAGTAGAAGGCTTCGGCTGTGTGGTAAACGGCAAGCACCCCGATCACGGCGTTGCCGGAGATGAGCGGGCAGACCAGTGCCGATTCCAGCGCGGTCTGGAGCACTGAACCCGCGGCGTTGAAATCCGCGCTCGGACGTCCGTTGACGAGCGGACGCCGGTTGCGGGCGACCCATCCGGTCAATCCCTGACCGTTCTTCAGCACCAGCTGCTGCAGGAGCTCCGCGTCCGTGCCCGACGCGAAGCGGCACTGCAGCGTGTCATCGTCCTCGGAGTACAGGAACAGCGAGCAGGTTGAGAAAGGCACGACGCGACTGAGCTTCGACGCGATGTGGCCCATCGTCTCCGTGACACCGAGCGTTGTCCCCATCGACTGTGCCAGCTCGTACAGGGCGTAGATCTCTCGGTGGGCGACGGCGATGTCCTCGAAGACGGACGCTCGTGACATCGCCGCGGCACGCGGAGAACCGGCGATCGGCGCGCCCTCGCTCGCCGGCATCGCCGGCATCGGGCGCGGACGTTCCATGATGGCGCCTTCCATCTGCGAGCGAAGTTCCGGCAGGATGCGCAGGAACGCATCTACAGCCAGCGGATCGAGCGCTTTGCCGGCTTCCTCCTGGATCAGTGCGGCGGCGGCGTCGATCGACAGCGGCTTGTGGTACGGCCGGTCGGACGTCAGGGCGTCGAAGTAGTCCACGAGGCACAGGATCCGGGCGCCGAGCGGGATCTGTTCCCCTTTCAGCCCCATCGGATAGCCGCGCCCGTCCCACCGCTCGTGGTGGTGGAGCACCAGCGGCGCGACGGGATACGGGAAGGGGACCGCGTTGATGATGTCCGCGCCAATTTGCGGATGCATGCGGACCTTCTGGAACTCGTCGGGCGTCAGCGGTCCAGGCTTGGCCAGGATGTGCTCGGGCACGGCCAGCTTGCCGATGTCGTGCAGCAGCGCCGCCGTCTTGACCGCCTGCTGGTCGGCCTCCGACATGCCGAGCGCCCGCGCCAGCGAGCTGGCGTAGAGCTCGACGCGTCCAACGTGGTTGTACGTGGTCTGATCTTTGGCGTCGATCGCGAGCGCCAGCGCTTCGATGGTGGCGAGATGGAGCTCGCTCATCTGCCGCGCGCGCTGACGCTCCTCCTCGAGCCGTCCCGCGAGCGTGCGCTTAGCTCGGTAGGTGCGGTACCAGAAGGTCGCGACCAGCAGCACGCTGGCGATCAGCCAGTATGACAGCTGGGACACGGCCGTGACCTAGCGCGACGTGCCCGGCAGCCAGATGATGGTGATGCGCGTTCTCATTGGGTCCTCGATGCCGTTACCGCACGGGCGCGGACCAGACCACCTGGTCCTGCAGCGACGTGCTCCAGACGATGTTCGTGCTCCAGACGATGTTGGTGCTCCAGACGATGTTGCTGTCGGGATCGGAGGCGCGGGTGCTCCACACGATGTTGGAGTCGCCTCCGGCGCGGGTGCTCCAGACGATGTTGCCGTCGCTGCTGCGCGTGCTCCAGACGATGTTGCCGTCGGCGGAATCGCGGCCCGTGCTCCAGACGATGTTGCCGTCGCCCCACGAGCGCGTGCTCCACACGATGTTGGCGTCCTCGAGCGCGCGCGTGCTCCAGACGATGTTCTCGTCGCCGCGCGCGGTGCCCCAGACGTTGTCGCCCGTGCGGTCGCCCCACCGGACGTTGCGGCAGTTGCGCCCGCCGCAGTCGGTGCCCCACACGATGTTGTCGATGAAGGCCGTGCTCCAGACGATGTTGCCGTCGCTGCTGCGGGTGCTCCAGACGATGTTGCCGTCGCCGCGTCCCGTCGTGCTCCAGACGATGTTGCCGTCGCCGACGTCGCGGGCGGTGCTCCACACGATGTTGCCGTCGGCGTCGCGTCCGGTGCTCCACACGATGTTCTGATCGGCGCCGGCGGTGCTCCAGACGATATTGCCGTCCTCGCCGTTGCGCGCCGTGCTCCAGACGATGTTGCCGTCGCCCCGCGTGCTCCAGACGATGTTGGTGCCCCAGACCACCGACGCGCCCGATGGCGTCGTCAGCGCGCCCCACGACACGTCAAGCGCCCAGGCGTTGCTGCCCGGCAGCGGCAGGCCACCGGTGACGAGGTAGTTGCCCCACATGATGTGGCGCGCCCACGGAACGACCTCGCCGGCGATGTCGTCCGACATCGTGCCGAGGCCCTCGCCCGTGCGGAAGAACGCGGCAAGCCGGACGGCGCCCTTCGCGTTGAGCAGCCCCGCGCCCTGCGCGAGCGGCGTTTCGCCGGTCAGATCCTGCGCGGTGTACTGCAGGATTGCTTTCACCGCATTCGGCGTCAGCGCAGGGTTCGCCTCGAGCATCAGCGCCACGGTGCCGGCGACGACAGGCGCCGCCATGCTGGTGCCGCTCAGGCTCAGGTACGGCTTGAACGGCGTATGCACCGTGCCGTCGAGCAGATAGTTGGTGAACAGCCCGTACAGCGTGCTCTGCGCGGCGCTCAGCGATTCGATGCCGACGCCCGGCGCGATCACGTCCGGCTTGGCCGTGAAGTCGATCCACGTCGGGCCCCGCGAGCTGAACGCGGCGATGGCATCGTCACTGCGGTGCGCCGTCCCGTTGTGGCTGCTGGCGCCGACCGTGAGGACCCACGGCGCGTTGCCGGGCGACGTGATGCCGCCGAACTGCGTCGCGCCGTCGGCGTTCCGCCCGAGGTTGCCCGCCGAGGCGACGACGACGATTCCCGCCTGCGTCGCACGGCGCGCGGCGAGTGTCAGCGGATCGTCGAAGTACGACTCGGTGGCGGCCGCGGCGACCGACAGGTTGATGACGCGGAGGTTGTAGGTGGAGCGTACTGCGATCGCGTAGTCGATCGCCGCGATCACGTCGCTGATGTATCCGTTGCCGTTGCCGTCGAGCACGCGCAGGCCGATCAGGTCGGCGCCGGGCGCAACGCCGGTACGGCGGCCATCCGAGTCGGCGCCGGAGCCGGCGATGATGCCGGCCACATGGGTGCCGTGACCGTAGTCGTCGGTCGCCAGATCCGTGCTGTTACCGCTCGACGGGCGCGTGAAGTCTTTGAAGTGAACGATGGCCGTGTCGGCGTTGTGGCTGCGGTCGGTGTAGAGGTCGTCGTGATACGACGTGATGCCGGAGTCGATCACCGCGACGCCGATGCCGCGGCCGGTGAGGCCGAACTCTTCGCGGGCAAGGGCGGCGCCCACCGCCGAACCCGTGCGCTCGAGCGTCGGGAACGCCGGCCGATCGGCCCAGACCTTCTTGACCCGTCCGTCGGCGGCCAGGCTGACGAGTGCCGTGTTTTCCACTTCGCCCGCCTGCATCTGCTGTCCGACGCGGCGCCCGGTCGTCCCGCGGCCGAAGACGCGACCGTCCGGCTCGCCGGTGAACTCCACGATGACCCGCGACCAGCCGGCCAGACGCGTCGAACGATCGCGCAGGACCGCGTCCAGCTTGCCGTCCTGCTGCGCGGCAGCAAGCGACGGAACGCCGGCGACAAGTACGACGGCCGCGACAAGACGGCCAAGGAAAGAAAGTGCAATTCGGTTTTTCATGAGCGCGAACTGAGCAATGGCAAGAGCTCTGCCGCACCCGGAGGCCGCCTTTCGACGGCGTTTAAATGCTTGTATGTGAACGGGTTAATGCGTGTTCAGACGGTCTGGAAATTACTGGACGTCATCAACCGTGTGCAGTTCCTGCGCACGGGCCGAAGTGCGAGGTACGCGCAAACTGCTAACTCCGAAGGAGAAATCGTCGCGATGTCGCGTCCCGGCACAGTGGTGAACACTGAAACGTGCTGCGCACATCTGCGGAGATCGACACTGACGCCGTCAACGCAATCGCAGAATTCATCACGAGGTTTCCCGCTGTGGCCGGAAGGGATTCTGAGTTGTGCAGATTTTCTGCGCCCGCGCTGAAACGTGCGTCTCCGCGCAGCGCGCGATGGGTCGAACCGGACGCCTATCGTCCTGGTCTGTTTCGAGACAGCTTCGGCTCGGGCCTGAGGTTGTATTCGACGATCTTCCGATAGAGGGTTCCGCGGCTGATGTCGAGCACGCGGGCCGCTTCCTTCTTGTTCCAGTCGGCCGATTCGAGCACCCGGACCACGTGGTCGCGCTCGTTCTCCGCCAGCGTCTGCAGCCGCCGGGATTCCGACGTCTGCATCGGCGCCACGACGTGGGCGTGAAGGAACTCGATGTCCGTGTCGCGGATGATGCGGCCGGGCGCCGAGAGCGCCGCGCGCGAGACGGTGCTTTCGAGCTCGCGGATGTTTCCCGGCCATGGGTACGCCTGCAGCCGCGTGAGCGCTTCCGGGGAGAACGACTTCGCGTCGAGCGGCATGCCGTTGGCCGCGCAGTAGCGGGCGACGAACTTCGTTGCCAGGACTGGAATGTCGATCGGGCGTTCGCGCAGCGAGGGCAGGCGAATCGAGAAGGCGTTGACGCGGTAGTACAGGTCCTCGCGGAAACGGCTGTCGCGGACGAACTGATCGAGCGGGCGGTTGGTGGCCGAAATCAGCCGGAAATCGACCTGCACGGACTTCTGGCCGCCGAGGCGCTCGAAACGCCGGTCCTCGAGGACGCGCAGCAGCTTGGCCTGAGCGACGAGCGACAGATCGCCGATCTCGTCGAGGAACAGCGTCCCTTCGTTGGCCAGTTCCACGCGCCCCGGCTTGCGGTCATGGGCGCCTGTGAAGGCGCCCTTCTCGTAGCCGAAAATTTCCGATTCGAACAGCGTGTCCGGCAGCGCCGCGCAGTTGACGGCCTGGAAGTTTTCGCGCCCGCGGCGGCTCAGCTCGTGGATCATCCGTGCCACGACTTCCTTGCCCGATCCCGTCGGTCCGAGGATCAGCACCGAAATGTCCGATTTGGCGGCGGTGCGAATCCATTCGAAGACGATGAGCATCTTCTCGTCGCGGCCGATCATTTCGCGGAATCGCTGGACGGACGGCGCCTGGTCTTCCATGCTCACCGTTGCACGGCGTTCCAGGAACGTGTCGAGCAGCCGGCGGCGGTCGTCGTCCACGTCAACCACAATCGCGTAGCGCGACGGATCAGCCGCCGTCGGAGCGACGACGCCGAAGTCGACGAGTTCCTTGACGCAGTTGTCCACGTCGAGCCGCAGCCGGCCGAACGTCGTCATCAACGCTTCGACGTCGAAGGAGTCGTCGGGGCGTGCGCTCAGGAATCTGAGAATGCCCGCGCGCAGCGGCGATTGCACCAGCGTACGAAACCGCCCCTCGACATCGGGGAGGCGGTCGTGACGTGTCTGGGTGGGTTTTACGGTTGTCACGCTCATGCCGTCGGCGACTTTTGGAAAGACCACGCGTGACTTTTATCGGCTGTTGCGAGGATCGTCGACAGCGCGCCGCGGCGCGCGAAATCGACCGCCGACCTCCGCTGAAGCTACGGCGGGCAAGCAACCGAGTGCTAAGCTAGCCAACGCAATGCCGTACCGTGCACCTGGATCTCCTGAGAAAGCCCGTCCGAACTACCTCTCGGGCAAGCCGATCCGCTATTACCGTCCGCGCGGAAGCGCCGACGTGCGCCAGCTGATCGAGGACGGATTCCAGGCGTTCAATGCGGCGCGTCTCGGTGAAGCGTGCCGGATCTTCACCGACAAGATGCTGCTGCCGGAAAACGACACGACGATCGGGCTGACGGTAGCCGGCGCGCTGACTCCGGCCGGGCTTGGTGGCTGCATCGTCGAGCTGATGGAGCGGGGTCTGGTCGACTTCGTGATCAGCACCGGAGCGAATCTCTACCACGATCTGCACTATGCGCTGAATTTCACGTTGCATCGCGGATCGCCGTTCGTCAACGACGTGGAGCTGTACGAAGAGGGAGTGATCCGGATCTACGACGTGCTGTTCCCTTCGACGGTCCTTCTCGAGACGGACGCCTACATTCGTGACTTTCTCGTCCGGTCGGGTCTCGATGGACCGCTCTCGACGGCCGAGTTCCACTACGCGCTCGGGCGCGATCTGCTCGAGCGGCAGCCCGGATGCCAGGAGCACTCCGTGGTGGCCGCGGCGGCCGCCGCCGGCGTGCCGCTCTACACGTCGTCGCCCGGCGACAGTTCAATCGGAATGAACATCGCCTTTCACGAGCTGATGAACGACAGCCGGCTGATGATTGATCCCAACAAGGATGTGAACGAGGTCTGCGCATTCATCCTGGCGGGCAAGAAGAACGGCTGCGTGATCCTCGGCGGCGGTTCGCCGAAGAACTTCTACCTGCAGGGGCAGCCGACGTTGTGGGAGGTCTACGGAATCCCCAAGGGCGGCAACGACTTCTTCATCCAGATCACGACCGATCAGGTGGTCTGGGGCGGACTGTCCGGCGCTACGCCGGCCGAGGCCGTCAGCTGGGGCAAGGTCAACCCGGGCGTGCTCCCGGATACCGCTGTCGCCTACGTCGACTCGACGATCGGGTTTCCCTTGTTTTGCGAGTACGTCATCGGGGCGTCAACCGGCCGGCGTCAGCGCAAGGAGCTTGTCCACAAGCGGGCGGATCTGGTGGCGGCGCTCAAGCGTGAGGCGTCCGCGGCCCGACGCGAGCACCCGCAGCCTCACGAACCGCTGGAGACCATGCCTGACTTGGAGAGGCATAGATGAATGCAGAATTCTGAATTGTGAATTCTGAATTGCGAAGCATGGGAACTCTGGCTTCGGAACTCGGTCCCGTCGTCGACCGCACGCAGCTGCAGCCGCGCATCTACGTTGACGCGAACATGCCGGCCGGCCTCGTCGGCTTCATGCGCCAGTCGCTCGCCTGGGACGTTCTGTTCGTGATCGAGCACGACGATCTCCGCCGCGCCCGCGACGGCGAGCATTACCGCCTCGCGCGTCAGCTTCGACGGACGCTGATCACGCTCGACCGCGATTACCTCGACGATCGCCGGTTCCCTCCGGACGAAAGCGGTGGCGTGATCGTACTGATGGCGCCGGAGGAACGCGGCTATCTGAACCTCCTCAAGCGGCTCGATAAGGAAATTTTCCGCCCCGAACGATCCGAACGATCCGAACGATCCGAACGAGTCGAACGACTCGAACGACCCGAACGATCCGAACGACTGCCGTTGGAAGGGCGCAAGCTCCACGTGCACGTCGACTGGCAAGGTTCGCCGGGCGTTCCGAGCTGAGAAGTCGCGCCCGGCATGATCGTCCTCAATGGCGGCGACGTCGTACTGCCCGGCAAGATTCGCGAGCGTGCGTCCATCATCCTCGACGACAGCCGCATTGCGGCCGTTTCGGCGGCGCCAGCCGCGCCTGCGGGTGCGGCGATCGTCGACGTCTCCGACTGCTACGTCGTTCCCGGGTTCATCGACGTGCACGTGCACGGCATCGCCGGTCATGACACGCTCGACGGCGGAGACGTAGTCGCGCGGATCGCCGGTGAGCTGCCGCGTTATGGCGTCACCGCCTTTTGTCCCACCACCGTGGCGTGCGGCCCGGACGATCTGCAGCTCTTTCTGGAACAGGTGAGCGCCGCCGCCGGCGCGCCGCGCGCGAATGCCGCTCGCGTGCTGCCGGCGCACCTCGAGAGCAATTTCATCAACCCCGACTTCCGCGGCGCACAGCCGCTCAAGTGCCTCAGGACGCCGGACGAGCATCGCGGTGCCGTGGCATGGCCGTTCACCGGCCCGCAGATTCTCGACGTCATCGAACACGCACGCCCCAGCGTCGGTATCGTCACGCTGGCGCCGGAGCTTCCCGGCGGGATCGATCTGGTACGGGCGCTCACAGGCGCGGGCCATATCGTGTCTCTGGGGCACTCGGGTGCGGATTTCGACACGGCGGTCGCGGCAATCGAGGCGGGTGCGAGACATGCCACGCATCTCTTCAACCGGATGACGCCAATCGCCCATCGTGCTCCGGGACTGGCGGGCGCGGTCCTTGCGCGTCATGACGTTTCAGCCGAGCTGATTTGCGACGGATACCATGTGCACCCGGCGATGTGTGCGGTCGCCATCGGTGCGAAGGGACCGTCTGGCGTCATGGCCATCACCGACGCGACCTCCGGCGCCGGCCAGCCTGTGGGTTCGGCCGCTGTGCTCGGCGGACAGACGATTCACGTTCGTGACGAGGCGGCGTTTCTCGACGATGGAACACTGGCGGGGAGCACGTTGACGATGGATCGCGCCTTCCGGAACCTCGTCACGGCGTTCCGGCAGCCGGTAATCGATGCCGTGCTCATGTGCTCGACCACACCTGCCCGCCAGTTGGGCCTTGGCCAGCTCGGACGGATCGCTGAAGGCGCGCAGGCCGACGTCGTCGTGCTCGACCGTGATCTTCGAGTCGTTCGCACCTTCGTCGGCGGGACCCAGGTCTGGCCGCACACCCCGCTCCCGGCCGGGTGAACATCGAACCACGCCGACGCGTCTAAGCTGCCATGAAGAACCTCGCCCTTTGCCTGCTTGGGTCGGCCGCACTTGCCAGCGCCGCCTGCACCATCGACGTGCACGGAATGGATGGTCAGGGTGTCACTGTTCGCGAGCAGAGACGCATCCCGCTGACGGGCAGTCCCAACGTGACGATTCGGACCTTCGACGGCTCCATCGAGCTGCGGTCGTGGGATCGCGACGAAATCCTGCTCGACATCGAGCGGCGCGCTGAAACGGCGGTAGACGCGAAAGTGATCGAGGTCGAGACATCCGAGGCCGGCGGTAACGTGCTGATCGAAGCGAAACACCCCGATCGCCGGGGCTTTCTGCTGCATATGCACCGTTCCCCGAGCGTTCGCATGATGGTCACGGTTCCGCGCACGCTGAATCTCGAAGCGCGAACGGCAGACGGTTCCATCGACGCCCGCGATCTGTCCGGCCGGCTCGAGCTGAGGACCGGCGACGGTTCGGTGCGGTTGCAGCGGATCGATGGTGACATCACCGTCAGTACTGGCGACGGGTCCGTGTCGGCGCGCGAGCTCGGTGGAATGGTGGTCGTCAGTACCGGCGATGGCGGCGTGGACATGAGCGGCCGGTTCGGCGCACTGCGGGCGCATACCGGCGACGGTTCAATCGCGATCGATGCTCTGGCTGGAAGCACGATGCAGCGTGAGTGGACGATCAGCTCGGGCGATGGCGGCGTCACGATCCGCCTGCCGCCCGATTTCAACGCGGACGTTGACGC
The DNA here is from genome assembly GCA_035711805.1 of Vicinamibacterales bacterium. Lineage (GTDB taxonomy): Bacteria > Acidobacteriota > Vicinamibacteria > Vicinamibacterales > UBA2999 > Gp6-AA40. The sequence continues at coordinate 57,119 of DASTBV010000052.1, read as the reverse complement.
GCGGACGGGAGATGGGGCGATCTCAGCGAGCGGCGACATCGCTCTGACACGTCCCGTCGGGGAAGGCCAGCGCCGGCGTGTCATGCGCGGACAGGTTGGCGCCGGCGGAGAGGTGCTGACGCTTCGCACGGGCGACGGCTCGATCAGAATCGTCGCGCGGTAGAGGGCCCTTACTGATCGTGGCGCGAACCCTTCGGGTTCGCGAGGCGAGCCTGAAAGGCTCGCCCCACAAAATCCCCCTCATCGTACTGGCGCGGTCGCGTACTCGGTCCGATCGTCGATGCCAGCTTCCAGAAAGGCATCGCGGCGTTCGCGGCACTTGCTGCACAGACCGCAATGCCGTCCCGCCTGTGGGTTCATACACGAGAGCGTCAGCTCCAGCGGAACCCCCAACTCGAGACCCAGCCGGACGACATCACGTTTTTCCATCGTGGCGAACGGCGTGCCGATCTCGATCGTGTGATTGAGGCCGAGCGAGAGCGCGCGGCCCATCGCGGCGAAGAATTCCGCGGTCGCGTCGGGGAACGGATTGTGTGCGAGGGTGGCCAGGACGACGCGGTGCAGGTCGTGCTGCGCGCAGTAGATGGCCGCCTTGCTGAGCAGCATGATGTTCCGGCCCGTCAGGTACACGTCCTCGTCCGGGGTGTCGAACGCCGGCGGCTGTCCGGTCAGCGCCCAGTGCGTGGCGGGGTACAAGTCCCGCGCGGTAAAGGTGAGGCGGGTAAGCGATTCAACGCCGGCGAAGGCCGGCGCGGCGAGCAGACGGCTGGTCGCTTCGAGTTCCTCGGCTTCCCAGGCCAGCCCGCAACTCACGTACACGGCATGAACGCCACCGTTCCGCGCCTCGGCGGCGGCAAGCACGGCGCTGTCGAGTCCGGCGGAGAACAGCACGGCACTCGCCGGCCTGACCGGCCCGATCGGCGCAGTTTGAGTCAACGGCACAGCCTCGCGGCACTAACATTACAGTTCTATGTACTCCGTCACCAAGAGGATCGAGTTCTGCTACGGCCATCGATTGATGGATTACGACGGCGTGTGCCGTCATCCGCACGGCCACAACGCCATCGTCGAAATAGACGTCAGGGCCGAGCGGCTCGACGGACGGAACATGGTCGCGGACTTCACCGACATCAAGCGGATCGTCAAGGGGTGGATCGACAGTGAGCTCGATCACAAGATGATCCTGCGCAGGGACGACCCGCTCGCCGAGGCGCTGCGGCAGCTTGGCGAGCCGATGTACCTGCTCGAGAGCAATCCGACCGTGGAGCGCATCGCCCAGCTCATTTTCGACATGTCGCGCGAACGAGGACTGCCGGTGTCGCGCGTCACCGTGTGGGAAACGCCGACCTCGTGGGCGACCTACGCCGCCTGATCGCGTTCGACCTGGACGGCACGCTTGTCGACTCTCGGCGCGATCTCGCCGACTCCGCGAATGAACTGATCATCGAGCTTGGCGGCTCGCCGCTGCCGGAAGAAGCGATCGCGCGGATGGTGGGCGAGGGTGCGGCTCTGCTCGTCCGCCGGGCACTGACCGCGGCTGGTGTGACCAACCTGTCCCGAGCGCCGTCGACGGACGCACGTGCGGCGGTGACGCGTTTTCTCGAGATCTACGACACCCATCTGCTGCGGCATACCCGCGTCTACGCGGGCATGGAGGAGGCGGTCCGGTTTGCGCGGACGCTGGGCCGCGTTGCCGTGCTGACGAACAAGCCGCTGGGGCCGAGCGAACGGATTCTCGAGGCGCTTGGGATTCGCGACCTCTTTGACTTCGTCGTCGGCGGTGATGGGCCGATGCCGAGAAAACCGGATCCGTCGTCGCTGAACGCGTTGATTCACCAGGCGGGAGCGGCGCCCGCGACGTCCATGCTCGTCGGCGATTCGACGATCGACCATGAAACCGCAGTCCGTGCAGGTGTCCGCTGCTGCATCGTGTCGTTTGGGTTCGGCTACGAGGCTTTTCCGGACGAGCGGCTGCGCCCCGAAGACCGCGTGGCTGCCGACGCCGGCGCGCTGCGCGAGGTGCTGGCGGCGTTTGCTTCTACATCCCCGTAGCCACGAAGGCACGGAAACACGGAGTGTTAGATCAGATTTCTCCGTGACTTCGTGTCTCCGTGGCTATGCAGTCTGAAGAAGGCTCTAACGCGTCCGCATGAATGGAAGTTCGTAGGAGAGGTAGCCGAAGACGCCGGCATCGGTCGCTCCCGCTGCGAATGAAATGGGGACGCCTATGCCGACGATCGTTTGCGCGTCGCCGATATCCCAGCCCGTTCGCACCCCGGGGATGACGGTCGTTCCGTACGTTCGCCCGGTCGCAATGCCGTCGATTTCCTCGGCCCACTCGAACACGCTTTCGAGCATCAGGTTCAGCATCGGGCGGACGCGCCAGATGCCGCTTGCGGCGATTCGCGGCGTCAGCAGACTGTGTTCGGCGGCGTCGCCTTCCGCGGACGGCAGGTGAGTGAATCCCGCATTCCAGTGGAAATAGAGGTCGCGAACCTGCTTGCTGAACGGCAGATTGACTTCCCAGCCCGGGCTGCCGCCGCCCAATCCTTTCGCCGCGTCTCCTGTCGGAAAGACCAGGGACACACGAGGCGAGAACGCGGGCCGCCCTGGCGACTCACTCCAGAGCTGCAAACGATAGTGCAGCAGCACATCGCCGATTCCCGAGCCGGAGCCGGCGCCTCCGAAGGCGACCGTATAAGACAACTGGTGAGCCTGGCTGCGGACGGGCCACTCCTGCGTCACAGCCGACACCCACGATCCGTCTCCCGGGCGGTAGATGCCGAAGATGTTCTGGAAGATTCCCGGCTCCTGGTTGAATGCCTCTTCGACGAGGAATGAGTTGTCGGTGATCTCCCACGGGCGGGCGCTGCCCACGGCGGTCTCCGGCTTTTCCTGCGCGTACGCCGATCCGGCGAGCGCGACGCAGAGCAGCATCGCTCGCGCCACGTGTACGAGCAGCTTGGACGCCGCGCGGGTTCCAATCACGATGCGCCGATCGTTCTTGCCGCGCACGCGGACGCTGTCGGACGCCTCGTCACGTTCCTCCACCTCGATCGCCTCACCAGGCTTCAGATCGTTCTGCTCGATGAAGCGCAGGAACACTTTGTCCTGATCGATTACGCGGCTGACCGTCACCGGCGTGCCCAACGGACACGTCAGCAGGCTTTGCGCATGCTGCGGCTTCACCAGCCCTTCCGAATTTGGAATCGGGTCGCCGTGCGGATCGGCTTCCGGCCTGCCGAGCATCTCGTCGATGCGTTCGATCAGGCGATCGCTGACCACGTGTTCGAGCTGTTCGGCCTCGTCGTGCACCTCGTCCCACGCGTATCCCATGAACCGCACGAGGAAGAGCTCGATGAGCCGGTGGCGGCGGAGCACCAGCGCCGCGAGTTTTTCGCCTGCTGAAGTGAGCGCCACCCCGGCGTACGGCTCGTACTCGACGAGCCCGGACTCCGACAGCGTCTTGACCATCGTCGTGGCGGTGCCGGGTGTGACGCCGAGGGCCGAGGCTAATTGCCCCATCGGCAGCAGGCGATGAGGTGCCTGAAGGCCGGCGGTCCCGGCGTAAATCGCCTTCAGATAGTTCTCTACGGTGCTTGATGGCAGCATTTGATCCCTAGTGCAACTAAGTTCGTGAAACCCTAGATTGACTTTTTACCACTCTCAGTCGTATTTTTGAAGAGTCAAAATTATGAAATTCAGCAGGCGGACCTGGCTTCAGTCAATTGGCGTGACGTCCCTGGTCGGCGCGGCTGTCTCACGACTCGGCGGGCAGGCGCCCCAACCGCTGCCGTCCGCGCACGACAACCACTCAATGGGTGTGATCGGCCGTGTCGTCAGCGATCAGCTGTCGCCGTCGAAGTATCTGCGCGCGTGGAACTTCGCCGATGTTCCGCCGGCAGAGCGGTCGAAGTTCTATCGCGAGACGAAGCGGCCCGACGGAACCTTGCTCCGCGAGTACGAGATCTACGCCGTCGATCGCGAGATCGAGATCGCCCCCGGGATGTTTTTCCCCGCGTGGACCTACAACGGACAGGTTCCCGGCCCGACCATTCGCGCCACCGAAGGCGATCGCGTCAAGGTCACCTTCAGGAATGCCGGGACGCATCCGCACACGATGCACTTCCACGGGTGGCATCCACCGGAAATGGACGGCGCGCTGCACGGCCAGGAGGTGCACCCGGGACAGACGTTCGTCTACGAGTTCGACGCCGACCCGTTCGGGCTGCACCTCTATCACTGCCACACGGTTCCGCTGAAGCGTCACATCCACAAGGGACTGTACGGCGCCTTCATCATCGATCCGCGCGCCGGCCGGCCGCCGGCGGACGAGTTCGTCATGGTGATGAACGCGTTCGACACGAACTTCGACGCGGAGAACGAAGTCTACGCGGTGAACACGATCGCGAACGCCTACATGCAGGAGCCGATCGAGGTCACCGTCGGCCGTCTCGTGCGCATCTACCTGATCAACGTCACGGAGTTCGATCTGATCAACAGCCTGCACCTGCACGGCATGTTCTTCGACGTGTTCCGCACGGGTACGTCGCTCGCGCCGAACGAGCGCACCGACACGCTCATGCTCTGTCAGGGCGAGCGGGCGATCGTCGAAACCACCTTCCGGTATCCCGGCGACTTCATGTTCCATGCGCATCAGAGCGAGTTCGCCGAGCTTGGCTGGATGGGACTGTTCAGGGCGGTGAAACGTGACAGCTAAGAGCTGGGCGATGGCCCTCGTTCCGCTGGCGATTCTTGCTGCGCTGCTCGTGGTCATCGTCCGGTCGCGACCCGCAGATGCTGTGCGGGCAGCGAACGCGCCGCCCGTCGAGCGCTTGACGTTCCAGCGCGTCACCCTCGAGCCGGGCGCCATCGTCGCGACGGTTCTCAACGATGGCCCCGACGACATCACCATCGCCCAGGTGCAGGTGGACGACGCGTTCTGGACGTTCCGGACCGATCGCGGACAGTCGCTGCGGCATCTGGGCCGCACGACCCTGACCATTCCGTATCCGTGGGTCGAGGGCGATGCCCACGTCGTCCGCGTGCTCACGTCCACCGGCACGCCGTTCGAGCACGAGATCCCCGTTGCCGTGGCGACACCGACGGCGAACGGACGGTTCCTCGGTGTCTTCACACTGATCGGCCTGTATGTCGGCGTCCTGCCTGTGGCGATCGGGTTGCTCTGGTTCCCGGTTCTGTCGCGGCTGTCGTCGCGCGGCATGGACTTCCTGCTGGCGCTGACGGTCGGCCTGCTGCTGTTCCTGCTGGTTGATGGTGCCGAAGAAGGATTGGAGGCCGCCGGAGGACTGCCGGGCTCCTTCCAGGGTGGCGTGCTGTTCGTGCTTGCTGCCGGCGCCGCCTACCTGGTTCTGGAATGGGTTGGCGGCGTGCTCAAAGCGCGCCGCCCCCCGACGGCGCCCGGGGCAAGCGGCCGGGCCTCGAAGGCTTGGGTGCTCGCGCTGCTGATCGCCATCGGGATCGGGCTGCATAACTTTGGCGAAGGGCTGGCGATTGGATCGGCCTTCGCATTAGGTGAGGCGACGCTTGGAGCCTTGCTGATCGTGGGATTCGCCCTTCACAACACGACTGAGGGGCTGGCGATTGTCGCGCCGCTGGCAAAGGAGCGGCAGAAGACCGGACTGGTGGACCTGATGAAACTGGGGCTGATTGGTGGAGTGCCGACCATTGCCGGCGCGTGGCTGGGCGGGCTCGTCTATTCCCCTGTGTGGTCGGTGCTGTTCCTGGCGCTTGGCGTTGGGGCGATCGCTCAGGTGACGCTGCAGATCGCCCAGCAGATTTCCCGTGGCGACGAACGCGCCCGCGCCTTTACGTCGACGCCGGTGCTGGGCGGGCTGCTTGCCGGATTTGCGGTGATGTACGTGACAGGAATGCTGGTCGGATGAGTTTCTGGGGCAGACACGTATCGGTGAAGCTGATCGGGACCGCAGTCGCCGTGCTGCTGCTCGGGGCGTTTGCCGTGGCGCTCACGCGCCCGGCACCGCGCGAGATCACGCTCGTCGTCCGTGGCATGGCGTTTTATCTCGAGGAGGGCGGCCTGCCCAACCCGACGATTCGGCTCAACGCCGGCGAACGCGTGCGCATCGTCCTCCGCAACGAGGAGCGCGGCATCCGGCACGATTTCGCGGCCCCGGCTATGGGAGCGGCCCTTGATCCGATCGGCTGGAACGAATCGGCGGACGTGTTGTTCGCTGTTCCGGATACACCAGGCAGCTACGATTACTGGTGCCGGCCGCACATGCTGATGATGCGCGGGAAGATCATTGTTACGGCGCACGATCGCGACTCCTGAGGGCAAACGGCGCTACGTCCGTCAGCTGTTTGCCACCATCGCCGACCGCTACGACTTCATCACCGGGTTTCTTTCCTACGGCCAGGATCGACGCTGGAAGAAGCGGCTGATCCAGCTGGCGCGTCTGCAACCGTCCGATCGCCTGCTCGACCTGGCGTGCGGGACGGGCGACATCATTTTCGCGGCGGTTCCACACGTGCAGCGGGCCGTTGGCCTCGATGTCACGCACCGTATGCTGCAGCTGGCAAATTCGAGGGCACCCCTAAAGGGGTGCCCTGCGAAATTCGTTACCGGCGACATGCTGGCGTTGCCGTTTCCCGATCGCACGTTTACAACCGTCACGGTGGGCTACGGCCTGCGGAACGTCCCCGACCTGCAACAGGCACTGCGTGAAATCCGGCGGGTGCTCGCGCCGAATGGCCGCGTCCTGTCGCTGGATTTCAATCGCCCATCGAGTGCGATTGTTCGCAGCGCGTATCTGCTCTACCTCACCGTCGTCGGATCAGCACTCGGTTGCGTCCTGCATCGCGATCCGAATACGTACCGCTACATTCCCGAATCGATTCGGACGTATCCTGGCGCCGAGGGTGTGGCGAACATGATGGAGGCGGGCGGGTTCATCGATGTGCGCGTGGTGAAGGTGCTCGGCGGGCTGATGGCGATTCACGTCGCCAGCGCGCCAGCCTCCTGACGCCGGTAGCAGTTCCTCACACCGGCACGATTGAGAAGCTACGGCGCCGGCCCGGCCGATACGTTCGGAAGTGTGTGCGATCGAGGGTGAAGATTTCGGTCAGCGAGTCCCGCTCGGCGACACGCACGAGGGCCGCGTCGGCGAGATCCATCGGCAGGTCGCGATATTTCTCCATCAGCTCGCGCATCCGCGAGGCGTCGGCCTCCTCGAGCGGCGCCAGCCCGAGGGCATGGGTTTCGAGCCTGCTCCAGAGCGCCTTCTGAGCGGGCCACGACTCGCGCAACAGATACATCGCTTCCGTGAAGGCCGGCCACACTGTCACGAGTGGCGCGCGGAGCGTCTTCAGCGCGGCGACGCAGGCTCCGTGCTTCGGATCTCCGCGATCGAGCAGCGCCACAAGCGGACCAGCGTCAACGAGTACGCCGCGCACGCGAACGTCCTCGAAGGAGTCGCGCGAACTGGTCTCCCGTCGTGCGCGCCGGGTCGCGAACACCAAGATCGACGATCCCGATGACATCCAACCACGCCCCGGAGACGTCCTCGGCGGCCTCCACTCCTTCGTCCGCACCGTAGCGAAGCAGGGCCTCCCGCACGACGTCGGAGCGGGACAATCGCTTGCGCTTGGCCAGCGCGTTGAGCGCGCGCTCGGTTTTCGGCCCCAGACGAACAGTCAAAGCCATCGCATCCTCGTAATACAAAGTAGTATTACACAAAACGCTCAATGACGGGACCGCGGGGCGGACCCCGGACAAGGACGGCCCCAGTTCGGCGGCCGCGTCTGACAAGCCTGCCCGCGGCTCCGGTTCGCGCCGGTGCCCGCCTTCGGCAAGGCTACGGCGGGTCTCGCCGTAGCTCGCAGGAATCCATGCGAGCGGAGGCGGAGAAAATCGAACCCTTCGGCGCGGACTTGCGGTTCCGCCGTCGCCCGCCTGACATGTGACGGGCTGAGGTGTTACACGAATCGAAGAACGCGCTCAGCCCCCGCTAACGTCAACGAGACGCTGGCGCGAGGTAACGGTGTCGAATCAGCGCGTCAGGCACGCCGGCGACTCGTGGCGGCTGTTGCAGAGCCGCGCGTGCCTCGGCGGTGCCCTTCAGATACGCATCGAGAAAGAGCCGTACTCGCGTTGCGACCAACTCGAAGACGTCCCTGTTGTACTTCAAACCCATAAGCTCATTCCCGTTCCCGTCAGGTGGAAAGAACTCGGTGCTGAACGTGTAGATGGACGTGAAGGAATGATGGGAAGCGTTCGGAGGGTCCATGTCCCCAATCGCGGTATCGAATCGTTCGGCGTTCGCGAATGATTCGATGACGCCGACATCGATCTCCGGTTCATCCTGACGGAGGTTCAGCATCGGAAGCATGAACGCCGATGGCCTGAAGAACGGCATAGTGCGAACTGAGGCGACGCGATTCGGTAGATTGAACGAACCATCGAGGGCAACAACTGCGTTGATGTCACCGCTGCGCATTCCCAACATCAGTGCCGACCACCCTCCAAGGCTGAAACCAACAGCAGCCACCCGGTTCATATCTGCAAAAGGCACAGTACGCAGCCAGTGAGTCACGAACTCGAGGTCTCTCGTTTTTACTTCCGCCGACGTCGGGCCCACCGGCTCCATCGCAACTGACTGATGCCCGACGGACGGTGTGACCGCAACCACGTAGCCATGGCTCGCGAGGTACTCCCATAGCACGACGTTTTCCAAGGAGTGCATGTCGTGGCCGAGTGAGTAGACGATTACTGGATGCCTGCCGGTAGCCGGCGTCGCGTCGCGGACCGCCGCGGCAGTCGTGCCGAACAGCGCGTCGAGTCGCGCATCCGCCGCGGCGCGCGGAACCCGACAGGTGCAGAGGTCGCTCCAGATTCCGTTCAGATCGAGCTCAAGCCGTTCCCGTACGTCAGCAGTGATCGGTCCATCTTTATCGAGGAGGTCCAGATAGCTCCGTAACGTCATGCGGACGCCACGCGCTGATGTCGCTGGATACCAGACGCGCACCGTCATCAACCGTCGATTCGGCGCTGATGCACCCGGTTCGGCAGCCGCAGTTCGAAGTCCAAAAGACCGACTCTGATCGAAGAGTCGAACGACGCGATAGCCCACGCCGTTCGGACCCGGTCGTAGGTCTCCCCACAGACGAGGCACCTGCGCCTCGGCCGGCACTGGAATCACGAGCAGCACGCAGACAGCGAAGCATGCCGATGTGATTGGATGGACACCGCTTGCACCTCGCCGATGCATAGCGATACATACGGCTCCGCAGCACTATCGGGTGCAATCCGGCGCGGACTGAGGATTCAGGACCAAGGACCAAGGACGGACTAGGTCCAAGAACCAGGGACTAAAGGACAACTACCGCGCCAGCCACCGCTCCAGCGCCTGCATGACGAAGTCGAGCACGTCGTCTTCGCTGAGCGCGTCGGGCGGCGTGCCGGCTTTGACAGGACGTTCTTCCTCGAGACGCCGGGAGCCGCGTGACTGGCTGATTCGGCCGATGACCTGCGGGCGGTCGCCGCTCGTGTCCAGCGCGAACTCGACGAAGTCGTCGCGGCCGCGATCGGACGCGAGCCGGAGGCCGTCGCCCGGCGTGAATACCGTGAACGAATAACCCTCGGCCTTCAGTGCCGCCGCCACCTGGTGAACCACGGGCGTCGCCACGTTCTCGAGAAACGCACCGTACGTGCGCGCGGCCTCGTCCGCCTGCTGGCGGCGTGCCTGCGCCCGGCTCCGGGCAGCGGTGATTGCGTGCAGCACTCGCTTTCTGACTTCTCCTGTTTCCATAATCAGATGATCGCGCGTGTCTTCAGCGCGGTGATTTCCGCACCGCTCAATCCCAGTTCCGCAAGCACTTTATCAGTGTGCTGACCTAATGTCGGCGGCGCGGAGCGCACGGATGCCGACGTATCGGACAGTTTGATCGGCGTGCCGAGTACCTTCAACGATCCCAGCACAGCGTGTTCAACGGCCTCGATCATGCGCCGCGCGCTCACCTGCGGGTCGGACAGCGCTTCCGGGACGCTGCGTACTGCCCCGCATGGCACGCCCGCGTCGGCGAGCGAGGCGATCCACTCGTCCCGTTTGCGCGTTCGCATCACCGGCTCGATGATTTCCTTCAACGCCGCTTCGTTCGCGACTCGCAGCGGGTTTGTCGAGAAGCGCCCCTCCTCCAGCAGCCTCTGCAATCCGGCCGCCTTGCAGAAGCGCTGGAACTGATCGTCGTTTCCGACAGCGAGGAAGAGCTCGCCGTCCGCCGCCGAGAACGTGTCATACGGCGCGATCGTCGCGTGGCGGTTGCCGACGCGGCGCGATTCCGCGCCCGTGGTGAGATAGATTGAAGCGTGGTAGCTCAGCAGCGAGATGACCCCGTCCAACATACTGATGTCCACCTGCTGACCGCGACCCGTGCGTTCCCGCGCGAACAGCGCGAGGACGATGCCCTGCGCCGCGAGCAGGCCGGCGACCAGGTCGGTCACTGCCACGCCGACGCGAAATGCCCGCCCGTTCGCATCGCCCGTCACGCTCATGAGCCCGCCTTCGGCCTGAATGACGGCGTCGTATCCGGCGTGATCGCGGCGCGGGCCGTCCTGGCCGAAGCCGGAGATCGAACAGAAGACCAGCCGGGGATGACGTTGGGCCAGCGTGGAGTAGTCGAGGCCCAGGCGGCTCATAACCCCAGGGCGGAAGTTTTCGACGAGGACGTCCGCCGTGCTGATCAGCTGGTTCAGGATGCGTCGCCCCTCGGTTGCCTTGAAGTCGAGCGTGACGCTTTCCTTATTCCGGTTGATGCTGAGGAAGTACGCGCTCTCCTCGCCGACGAACGGCGGACCCCAGGCGCGCGTGTCGTCGCCACGCCCCGGCTGTTCGATCTTGATCACCCGGGCGCCCATGTCGGCGAGGAGCATCGTGCAATAGGGCCCGGAGAGCACCCGCGTCAGATCAACAATGGTGAGGCCGGCCAGCGGCCCGGGTCCGGGCATCAGGTGATGGTAGAGGAGACTGGGGAAATGCAAAATTCAAAATGCAAAATGCAAAATGCGAAGGGGCCAAGGCCCGTAGTTGCTGGCAGGGTTTGCATTTTGAATCTTGCATTTTGCATTTCCGCGCTTGTCGTCGCCTTACCGGCGTACGCCCAGCAACCTGCCGCACCTTCAGAACCGGTGGTCGTGACCAACGGCGAGGGCATCGTGCACGTCGCGCCTGACCGTGCGTGGATCACCATCAGCGCTGAATCGCGGGCTCCGAGCGCCCGCGAGGCGCAGCGCCGCAACACCGAAGCGATGACGCCGGTGCTGTCGAAGCTGAAGGCGGCCGGCGTTGCCGCGGATGCCATCCGGACCGTTGCCTACGACGTCCAATATGAGTGGGATTTCGTGAACGGCAAGCGCGTTGGCCGCGGCTACGTGGCGCGAAACTCGGTTGAAGTGCGGGTGGATAGCGTCGATCGCGTCGGGGAGTACCTCGAGATCGCGGTCGCGTCGGGCGCCACGTCGCTCGGTGGCGTGCGGTTCGATCTGAAGGATCGGGCGAAGCACGAACGCGACGCGCTGCGCCTTGCCGTGGCGGATGCCAGGGCGAAAGCCGAAGCGGCTGTCGCTGGCGCCGGCCGCTCGATCGAACGCATCATCCGCATCGAAGAGGGGCCGATCGAAGGCGGCCCGATTCCGCTGCCGCGGATGGTGCGCCAGGAGCTGCAGGTCGCCGCGGCCGCGCCGCCGATCGAAACCGGACAGACCGAGATCCGCGCCCGTGTGACGCTGACAGCCGTAATCAAGTAGGCCTCAGGCCTCAGGCCTCAGGGATCAGGGATCAGGGATCAGGGATGACGACGACCGATTATGACAAGGCGCGGCGCCTGCTGGCGCGGCGTGATCCGGTGATTCGCGACCTGATTCGCCGTCACGGGCCGTGCGGCCTCGCCGATGCGCAGCACGAGGACGCCTTTACGGCATTGACCCACTCGATCATCTCGCAACAGCTGTCGACGAAGGCAGCCGCCACCATCGCCAGGCGATTCGACGCCCTCTTTGGCGGCATACCGACGCCCGCAGCAGTGGCACTGGTGGATGACGCCCAGTTGCGGGCAGTCGGGCTCAGTTCGCAGAAGATTCGCTATATACGAGACCTGTGTTCGCGGGTCGCGGATGGATCGTTGACACTCGAGAAGGTGAACGAACTCTCGGACGAAGACGTAATTCAGTCGTTGACGCAGATAACGGGAATCGGCCGTTGGACCGCGGAGATGTTCCTGATGTTCCGTCTCCATCGCCCCGACGTCCTGCCGGTCGACGACCTTGGCATCCTGAAAGCCGTTCAGCGCGCCTACGGGCTGCGGAAGCTGCCGCGCGCGGAGCGGTTGACGAAGATTGGCGAGCCCTGGCGACCGTATCGGTCCGTGGCTTGTTGGTACCTCTGGGCAAGTCTGGAGAACAAACCGTCATGACGACACGACACTCGACGCGACTCCTGCTCATCGCGCTTCTCGCCATCATTGGTATCACCGCGCCGCTGGCCCAGAACCAGGGGAGTACCGCCAAACCCGCTGCTGCAACCAGCGACATCCCGAGGATCACGTTCGAGAAGTACACGCTGCCGAACGGCCTCGACGTCATCCTCCGCCAGGACCGCCGCCTGCCCGTCGTTGCCGTCGACCTCTGGTATCACGTCGGACCGGCGAACGAGGAGAAGGGGCGCACCGGCTTTGCGCATCTGTTCGAGCACATGATGTTCCAGTGCTCGAAGCACGTCCCGTGCGATCAGCACTTCCAGCTGCTCGAGGCCGCGGGCGCGAGCGACGTCAACGGCACGACAGATTTCGATCGCACGAACTATTTCGAAACGGTTCCCTCGAATCAGCTCGAGCTGGCGCTGTGGCTCGAGTCGGATCGGATGGGATACCTGCTCGACAAGGTCGATCAGGCCGCCCTTGCCAACCAGCAGGACGTGGTGCGCAACGAGCGGCGCCAGAGCGTGGAAAACCAGCCGTACGGGTTGGCCGAAGAGGCGATGGTTCAGCTCCTGTACCCGCCCGGGCATCCCTACTACGGCAACGTGATCGGCTCCCACGAAGACATTCAGGCGGCGAAGCTCGACGACGTGCAGCGGTTCTTCCGGCAGTACTACGCGCCGAACAACGCCAGCCTGGCGATCGTCGGCGACATCGACGTCGCGCAAACGAAGGCGCTCGTCCAGAAGTACTTCAGCACCCTGCGCCGCGGCCCCGCCGTTCCTCCCATCAAGGCGACGACGCCAAGGATCACCACGGAGCGGAGGAAGGTGGTCGCTTCGCGCGTCGAGCTGCCGCGTGTCTACATGGCGTGGATTACGCCCGCGTTCTATAAGCCCGGCGACGCGGATGCGGATATTGCCGCGACGCTCCTCGGTGGCGGCCGCTCAAGCCGGCTGTACAAGAAGCTCGTTTACGAACAGCAGATCGCTCAGGACGTCTCGGCGCAGCAGTACTCGCTGGTCCTGGGATCGATCTTCCAGATACAGGTGACCGCCCGGCCGGGCCGGACCGCCGCGGAGATTGAAAAGGCGCTCGACGCCGAGCTGACGACGCTTCGTACCACGGCGCCGGCGCAGACCGAAGTCGACCGCGCACGCAACACGATTGAAACGAACATCGTCGGTGGCCTCGAGAGCCTTGGCGGGTTCGGCGGCGTGGCCGATCGGCTGAATGCCTACAACCACTATCTCAAGACGCCGGACTATCTGCAGCAGGACGTGGCGCGCTACCGCGCTGTCACACCGGCAACCGTTCGGACGTTCGCGCGCACATACCTGACGCCGTCGTCGCGCGTCGTCGTGCATGCCGTGCCTGGGGAGCCGCAGGCTGCGGCGCAGGTGCCGACCCCCGCCGCCTCCGCTGAAGCTACGGCGCCCAAGCCGGCTGCCGGTACCGGCGCGCAGGCGGTCAACGGCGACGAGCCGTGGCGCGCCAAACAGCCACAAGCGGCCGCCGCGAAGCCGGTGCAGCTGCCGACGCCGCAGTCTGAAACGCTGGCGAACGGCCTGACGTTGATCCTCAACGAACGCCGCGGTCTGCCGGTCGTCGCGGCGAGTGTCGTGCTGCGGACGGGCAGCGATGCCAACCCGCTCGACAAGCCCGGCCTGGCGAACTTCACTGCCGCGATGCTGGACGAGGGCACGGCGTCGCGCAGCGCGCTGCAGATTGCCGATCAGGTGGCGCAGCTCGGTGCGACGCTGGGCACCGGCAGCTCCATGGATGCGACAACGATTACCGGCCGCTCGCTGAGCAAGAACTTTGGCGCGCTGCTGGCTCTGATCGCCGACGTGACGCTGCATCCGTCGTTCCCGGCAGAAGAGCTCGATCGTCAGCGGGCGCAGCGCCTGGGTCAGCTCGTGCAGATGCGCGACAACCCGTCGCAGGTTGCCGGTCAGGTGACGGCGATGGTGCTGTATGGCGACAAGCACCCGTACGGCTACAGCGAGATCGGCACCGAGGCGTCGGTGAAGGCGATCACCCGCGCCGATCTGTCGGCGTTCTGGCAGCAGAACTTCGTCGCCAACAATGCGGCGCTCGTCGTTGCCGGCGACATCTCGATGAAGGAGCTGCGCGCCATGGCCGAGAAGTCGTTCGGCTCGTGGCAGCGGGGAACGCCGGCGCGGCCGGCGCTGACGAATCCGACGTCGATTCCGCCGCGCGTGATCATCGTCGACAAGCCCGGCAGCCCGCAGACACAGCTGCGCGTCGCCACCATCGGCGCCGCGCGGTCGTCGCCCGATTTCCGCCCGCTCCAGGTCATGAACATCGCGCTCGGCGGCCTGTTCTCCAGCCGCATCAACATGAACCTGCGCGAAAAGAACGGTTACACCTACGGCGCCTCGTCGCAGTTCACGTTCCGCCGCGCTGCCGGACCCTTCCAGGTCGGGTCGGGCGTCCGGACGGACGTCACCGCACCATCGGTCTCCGAGATCTTCAAGGAGATTCGTGGGATGGTGGAGAGCCCTATGGATCAGGCCGAGCTGCAGCGGGCGAAAGACTCGCTCGCCAACTCGCTCGCGGGCGCGTTCGAAACGAGCGCGGACGCCGTGGCGAACTTCTCGAACGTGTTCATCTACGATCTGGGCCTGGACTACTACACGAAGTACGCCCAGGATGTGAACCGCGTCACGACCGATCAGACGCTGGCGGTATCCAAGCGGTACCTGGTGCCCGGGAACATGGTGGTCGTGGCGGTCGGCGACCGGAAGGTCATCGAACCCGAACTTGCCAAGCTGAATGTCGGCAAGGTGGAGATTCGGGATGCGGAAGGACGTCCGGCAAAGTAGAGTCGAAAGGCCGACCTGACGGTCGGCCTCTACCGACCCGGCGACCGCCACCAACCATCAACTACGAACTACCAACTAGCCAAGATATAATCCGACTGAAGCAGTCGGATATGTCTGTGGCCACCCCTGGGCTTCCGCGCACGGCAGCCTCCATCGTCGATTTGATCGGAAATACGCCATTAATCCGCCTGTCCGGCTTCGAGCGCGGCCTGCGCAACGTCGAGCTGTATGCCAAGGCGGAGTGGAAGAACCCCGGCGGCTCGGTCAAGGACCGGCCGGCAGCGCGGATGATTGCCGACGGTGAGCGCAGCGGCGCGCTGACGCACACCACGATCCTGCTCGACGCGACCTCCGGCAACACCGGCATCGCTTACGCGATGATCGGCGCCGCGCGCGGATTCCGCGTCCGGCTGTGCGTCCCGGAAAACGTGACCCCGGAGCGGAAGCGGATCCTGAAAGCGTTCGGGGCCGAGATCGTGTTCACCGACCCGATGGAAGGGTCCGACGGTGCGATCCTCCGGGCGAAGAAGATGTTCGCGGAGAGCCCTGACCTCTACTTCTACCCGGACCAGTACAACAACCCCGGCAACTGGCTTTCGCACTACGACACGACGGCGCCGGAGATCATCGAACAAACCGGCGGGCGCATCACGCATTTCGTTGCCGGACTTGGCACGAGCGGAACGTTCGTCGGGGCCGGACGGAGGCTGCGGGAGTTCAACCCGTCCATCAAGTTGATCTCGGTTCAGCCCGATTCGCCGCTGCACGGCCTCGAAGGCCTCAAGCACATGGCGACGGCGATCGTTCCCGGTATCTACGACGCAACGATTGCGGACGAGGACATCGGCATCAGCACCGAAGAGGCGTTCGAGTTGACGCGGCAGCTGGCGCGGAGCGGTTTGTTCGTCGGCATCTCGAGCGGCGCCAATCTCGCCGGTGCGCTCTCGGTGGCGCGGCGCGTCAGTGATGCGGTTATCGTGGTCGTGTTCTGCGACGGCGGTGAGAAGTACCTGTCCGAGCGGTTCTGGGATGAATCGTCGGCAGAAAGACGCGCGTCTCACGGAGCGGCCCGCTGATGGCGCTGACGATTACGCCCGCCGTGAACGACGCAATCCGCGCGCATGGAGTGGAAACCTATCCGAACGAGTGCTGCGGCGCGCTGTACGGCTCGAACGGCGTCGTCAGCGACACCTACGCGCTGCCCAACGTTACCGAGGAAGGTCCGCGCCGCCGCTTCCGGATCAGCGACAAGGACTACATGAAGACCGAGCGGCGCGCGTCGGAGCTTGGCGCCGAGCTGCTCGGGTTCTACCACTCACATCCGGATCATCCGGCGCGGCCGTCGCAATACGATCTCGACCACGCCTTTCCCACGTTCTCGTACATCATCGTCTCCGTTCGCGGCGGCACCCCTGAAGACATGACGTCCTGGCGGCTGCGCGACGATCGCTCGGCGTTCGACCCCGAAGAGCTGGTGGTCGCTTTGCCTGTCAACTCCCAGGTCCGCCTGAAGGCGGACACTACGACCGCCTGAGGGCGGATACGACCAGAGATATGTCCAACACCATTCACATTCCCACGCCGCTGCGCCCGTTCACCGATAAACAGGAGTCGGTGCAGGTCAGCGGAGGCACTGTCGGTGAGCTGCTTGCCGATCTCACGAAGAAGTACGACGGGCTGCGCAAGCACCTCTACACGGACGAGGGCAAGCTGCGGAACTTCGTCAACGTCTATCTGAACGACGAGGACATCCGCTACCTGCAGCGCGAGGCGACGCCGGTCAAGCCGGGCGACAGCCTCAGCATCGTGCCCTCGGTGGCCGGGGGTACTCCTGCGCCCGTAGAGGCCGACGTTAACGTCGCCCTTCCCGAACTGACGCCGGACGAGATCAAGCGCTACAGCCGCCACCTGATCATGCCGGAGGTCGGCATGGACGGTCAGCGCAAGCTGAAAGCCGGCAGCGTGCTCTGCATCGGCGCCGGAGGCCTTGGTTCGCCCGCGGCGATGTATCTTGCCGCCGCCGGCATCGGCCGCATCGGCATCGTCGACTTCGACGTCGTGGACTTCAGCAACCTGCAGCGCCAGCTCCTCCACGGGACGAAGGACGTCGGCACCTCGAAAAACGAGTCGGCGAAGCGGCGGATCCAGGACCTCAACCCTCACGTCCACGTCGAGACCTACGAGACCCTGCTGAACTCGCAGAACGCGCTCGAGCTGTTCAAGGATTACGACGTCATCCTCGACGGGACCGATAACTTCCCGACCCGGTATCTCGTCAACGACGCCTGCGTGCTGACGGGCAAGCCGAACGCGTACGGCAGCATCTTCCGGTTCGAAGGGCAGGCCTCGGTCTTCGCGACGAAGGAAGGCCCCTGCTATCGCTGCCTCTACCCCGAACCGCCGCCGCCGGGACTCGTGCCCAGCTGCGCCGAGGGCGGTGTGCTCGGCGTGCTGCCGGGGATCATCGGCGTGATTCAGGCGACCGAGACGATCAAGCTGATCACCGGCATCGGCGAACCGTTGATCGGGCGCTTCATGATTTACGACGCGCTGCGGATGAAATTCCGCGAACTGAAGCTGCGGAAGGATCCCGAATGCCCGGTGTGCGGCACCAATCCAACCGTCACCAAGCTGATCGACTACGAACAGTTCTGCGGTCTGCGGCCCGAGCCGCAGCAGGCGCAAGGAGGAACCGCGGTGAGCGAGTGGGAAATCACGCCGGTAGAGCTGAAGAAGAAGATCGATGCAGGCGAGACGCCGTTCGTCCTGGACGTGCGCGAGCCGAACGAATACCAGATCAACCGGATCGCCGGCTCAACGCTGATTCCACTGGGTGAACTGCCGCGGCGGTACCAGGAACTGCCGCGCGATCGCGAAATCGTCACGCAGTGCAAGATGGGCGGCCGCAGCGCGAAGGCAATGGAGTTCCTGAAGTCAGTCGGCTTCTCGAACGTCAAGAACCTGCGCGGCGGGATTCTGGAGTGGATCGACAAGGTCGATCCCTCGCAGCCCAAGTACTGACGTGGCTTCCGCCTTAAGGCGGAAGCTACATGAACTGGAAATCCGACCAATCTTGACGGATTTCGGGTGAAGCCCTAAAATCGGACTGACAAGGTCGGATATGTTGAGGCTGTCAAAAAAGGCCGATTACGCGCTGATTGCGATGAAACACCTGGCGTTGAACGCCAGGCGGGCCGAAGCGCGGATGCGTGAGGGCGGCGCCGGGGCGGCATCGGCCAGCGCGCGTGAAATCGCCGAGCAGTACGACATCCCGATCGAGCTGCTTGCCAAGGTACTGCAGCGGCTCGTGCGGACGGGCCTGCTCGCGTCGACGCAGGGCACCCGCGGCGGCTACACGTTGAGCCGGCCGTCGAAATCGATCAGCGTCGCCGACGTGATTCAGGCGATCGACGGACCGTTCACCGTGACGGCCTGCTCGACCGAGAAGCACGACTGCGAGCAATACAGCAAGTGCAGCGTGCGCGACCCGCTGTGGCAGATCCGCGAACGGATCGTCGCGGCGCTCGGCACGGTCACTCTTTCTGAAATGGCGGCAGACCAGGATGTTGCGACCGCGCCCGTGGCGGTCGTGCGCAGGGCATGACGATGAAATTGCCGATTTACATGGATTACCACGCGACGACGCCCGTTGACCCGCGGGTGGTGGACGCGATGCTCCCGTACTTCACCGGACACTTTGGCAACGCGGCGAGCCGCAATCACGCGTTTGGCTGGGAAGCGGAAGACGCGGTGGAGGCCGCCCGCCGCCAGGTTGCCGACCTGGTCGGCGCGAACCCCAAGGAGATCATCTTCACCAGCGGGGCCACCGAGTCGAACAATCTGGCCATCAAGGGCGTCGCGGAGATGTACCGCGAGAAGGGCAATCACATCATCACCTGCGTCACCGAGCACAAGGCAGTCATCGACACCTGCAAGAAGCTCGAGAAGCAGGGCGGCCGCGTGACGTATCTGCCGGTCCAGAAGGACGGGCGGATCGATCTCGACGATCTGCGCGCGGCGATTACCGACAAGACCATCCTGATCACGATCATGACCGCCAACAACGAGATCGGCGTGCTGCAGCCGATTGCGGAGATCGGCGCGATCGCGAAGGAGAAGGGGATTCTCTTCCATACCGATGCGGTGCAGGCGGTGGGGAAGGTGCCGTTCAACGTCAACGAGGCGAAAGTGGACCTCGTGTCGATGAGCGCACACAAGTTTTACGGCCCGAAAGGTGTCGGCGCGCTGTACGTGCGGCGGCGCAATCCGCGCGTCCTGCTGGCCGAGCAGATCAGCGGCGGCGGGCACGAGCGCGGCATGCGGTCGGGCACCCTGAACGTGCCGGGCATCGTCGGGCTCGGCCAGGCGGCGGCAATCGCCCAGGCCGAGATGGCCACCGAAGGCGCGCGGCTGCGGGCGCTGCGCGATCGGCTGAACAAGAAGCTGCACGCGAACCTCGACGAGCTCTACATCAACGGCTCGATGGAGCACCGCCTGCCGCACAACCTGAACGTCAGCTTCGCTTATGTCGAAGGCGAGTCGCTGCTGATGGGAATCAACGACGTGGCGGTCTCCTCGGGCTCGGCCTGCACCTCGGCGAGCCTCGAGCCGTCCTACGTATTGAAGGCGCTTGGCGCGGGCGACGACCTCGCGCACTCCTCGATCCGGTTCGGCCTCGGCCGCTGGACCACCGAGGAGGAAGTTGATTACGTCGTGGACAAGCTGACGACCGTCGTCCGGCGGCTGCGCGAGATGTCGCCGCTGTACGAGATGGTCAAGGAAGGCGTCGACCTGTCGAAGATGCAATGGGTCACGCACTGACGGTGAATGCAGAATTCTGAATGCAGAATTCTGAATGCAGAATTCTGAATTGCATGGCGTGAGAAGGTGCCCGGCTCATTCGAATTAGCACGGGCGGAGATAACAGATGGCGTACTCGAACAAGGTAATTGATCACTACGAGAACCCGCGCAACGTCGGCTCTCTGCCGAAGGACGACGCGAACGTCGGCACGGGTCTCGTCGGCGCGCCGGAGTGCGGCGACGTCATGAAGCTGCAGGTGAAGGTGAACCCGGATACGGGCGTCATCGACGATGCGAAGTTCAAGACGTTCGGGTGCGGCTCCGCTATCGCCAGCTCGAGCCTGGCGACCGAATGGCTGAAAGGCAAGACCGTCGATCAGGCGCTCGCGATCAAGAACACCGACATCGTTGCCGAGCTGTCGCTGCCGCCGGTGAAGATTCACTGCTCCGTGCTGGCCGAGGACGCGATCAAGGCGGCGATTGCCGACTACAAGAAGAAGCAGGCCGAGGCGAAGGGTGAATCGACGGTCGAGCAGCCGTCACAGCCAATCGCGTAATGGAAAGGCAAAGGTCAAAAGGCAAAGGTCAAAAGAACTCTTGCGAACTTTCTTTTGACTTATGCCTTTTGCCTTTTGACTTGAATGATTCAGATCACTGAGACCGCCGCACGCAAGATCAAATCGCTGATGGCCAAGCAGGGCATCACCGAGGGAGGGCTGCGCGTCGGAGTGAAGGGCGGCGGCTGCTCCGGGCTCAGCTATACGTTCGGGTGGGAACGCGAACCGCGTCTTGGCGACGAAGTGTTCGAGGGGCCCGACGGCGCGAAGATCTTCATCGATCGCAAGAGCTATCTGTTCCTCAACGGAACGACCCTCGACTACGACACGGCGCTCCTGACCCAGGGCTTCGTCTTCCACAACCCGAATGCGAAGCAGACCTGCGGCTGCGGCAGCTCCTTTGGTGCATGAGCGACTCCAGTCTCCATCGTGGAGTCCGCCTGCAGCCGGCTTCCGGGGCCGGCGCGGCATTGGAATGCCGCACCTGCGGTGCTGGTGCGCCGGTTGACGAACACTTCTGCCCCAACTGCAGCCGCATCCTCGCGCTCGGACGGCACGGCGACTACTTCGCGTTTCTCGGGCTGCCGCGCCGGCTGACGATCGCTCCGCAGGATCTCGAGCAGCGCTTCCGCGATCTGAGCCGCAAGTTCCACCCGGACTACTACTACAACGCGCCGCCGGCTGAGCGGCTGGCCAGCCTCGAACGCTCGTCCTACCTGAACGACGCCTACCGCACGCTGCGCAATCCGGTTTCGCGCGTCGAGCACCTGCTGGCGATTGAAGGCTTGCCGTCGGCGAAGTCCGAGGAAGGGACCGCGAAGGTTCCTGCAGCGCTGCTCGAGGAAGTCTTTGCGCTGAACGAGGAGCTCGACGAGATCCGGGAGCAGCGCGAGTCCGGCGCGGAAGCGTCGGCCCTGAGCGCGCGGCTGTCGCAGGCGAGACAGCCAATCGACCGCAAGCGCGAAGAGCATGAGAAGCAGCTCGCCGAGCTGGCAGCGCGGTGGGACAGCCAGGAGCAGGCGCCGCCCGAGGATCGCCGCGCGACGCTCGAGGCGCTCCGCGAGCGGCTGCTCGAGCGCAACTACATCAACAACCTGCTGGCCACGATCGATCGCGAGGCCGCCGAACTTGCGTCGGACGTGAAGCAATGAGTCGCGTAGTCGGCATCGATCTCGGGACGACGAACAGCCTCGTGGCCTGGGTGAACGACGGTGTGCCCGAGGTGATTCGGGATCAGTCCGGCGACGCGCTCGTGCCGTCGGTGGTCTCGCTGGGAGACGACGGCACGGTGTTCGTCGGCCGCGAAGCACAGCGCCGGCTGCTGACCTCCCCTTCGCGCACGGTCTACTCGGTCAAACGGTTCATGGGACGCGGGATCGACGACGTGCGTGACGAGGCCACGCTGCTGCCGTTCGGCATCGGCGGCGAGCCGGGTGGCGTCGTCCGGATCAATGTGGCGGGTCGTGAGTTCACGCCGCCCGAAATATCGGCGTTCGTGCTGAAGGAGCTGAAGCACCGCGCGGAGGAGTTCTTCCGCGAGCAGGGCGAGTTCGACTTCGAGGTCGATCGGGCGGTCATCACTGTCCCGGCGTACTTCAACGACGCGCAGCGCACCGCCACCCGTGACGCCGGACGGATCGCCGGGCTCGAGGTGCTGCGCATCATCAACGAGCCGACAGCCGCGTCGCTGGCCTACGGCTTGGACAAGACGAACCGCGGGACGATTGCCGTCTACGACCTCGGCGGCGGCACATTCGACATCTCCATCCTCAAGGTCGAAGACGGCGTCTTCCAGGTGCTCTCGACCAACGGCGACACGCACCTCGGCGGCGACGACATCGACAACCTGCTCGTCGGCGTCGTGCTCGATGCGATCGTGGGGCGCGCCCGCCGGAGCCGTGGCGATGGCGGGTCAGGCGCCCCTGGCCGACCCGACGGGTCCGCCCCACAGCATCTGATCCAGGCCATCCGCAAAGCGGTCATCCAGGCCAAGCTGGATCTTTCCGAGCTCGAGGCCGCCGAGATCATCGTCGAGCCCACGCTCGATCTTCCGGCTGGATATCGGCGCCGCATCACGCGCGCGGAGTTCGAGGCGCTGATCGAGCCGCTCGTCGAGCGGACGCTCGGGCCCGTGCGTCTGGCGCTGGAGGATGCGGGGCTGGAGCCGCGCGACATCGACGAAGCGGTGCTGGTCGGCGGGTCGACTCGGATTCCGCTCGTCCGCCGGAAGGTCGCGGATCTGTTCGGCCGCGCCCCGCACACCGAGCTGAACCCGGACGAAGTCGTGGCGCTGGGCGCAGCTGTGCAGGCCGACATCCTCATCAGCGGCCGCCGCGAGATGCTGCTGCTGGACGTCACGCCGCTTTCGCTCGGGATCGAAACCATGGGCGGCGTCACGTCGAAGATCATCCTGCGCAACTCGACGATTCCCGCGAGCGGCCGCGAGATGTTCACGACCGGCGTGGACAACCAGACGGCCGTGGACGTCCACGTGCTGCAGGGCGAGCGCGAGCTCGCGGTGGACTGCCGATCGCTGGCGCAGTTCAAGCTGCGGGGGATTCCGCCGATGCCGGCGGGCCTGCCCCGCATCGAAGTGCAGTTCCAGATCGACGCCAACGGCATCCTCAGCGTCGCGGCGCGCGAGCTGCGGACGGGCATCGAGCAGACCATTGAAGTCAAGCCGTCCTACGGCCTGACCGAGGGCGAGGTCGAGCGCATGCTCATCGAGTCGTTCGAGCACGCCGAGGCGGACTTCGCGGCGCGGCTCCTGATCGAGGCGCGGAACGAAGCAGAGACCGTCATCCTCGCCACCGAGAAGTCGCTGCGCAGTCCCGACCTCGAGGAGGTGGCGCGCACGGATCTGAAGGCGGGCGAGCTGGACCGCATCCGGACGGCGCTGGCCGATCTCAAGCAGGTCATGAGCGCGACGGATCGGGAGTTGATCCACGACAGGACACACGCGCTCAACCACGCGACGCAGCACCTGGCCGAAGTCATGATGAACCGAGGCGTTCGCGAGGCGCTCGCCGGGAAGAACGTAACGGACGTGTAGTGCCAAAGGTCACCTTTATCAAGGATGGGAAAGAGACCGTCGTCGAGTTCGAACACGGCAAGATGCCGTACGACGGTCACGGCCTGCCGGAGTCGTTCCTCGATGTGGCGATGAACTACGGCGTGGGGCTCGAGCATGCGTGCGGAGGCAGCTGCGCCTGCACAACCTGTCACCTGTATGTCGTGAAGGGGGAGCAGAATCTGAGCGAACCCGAGGACAACGAGCTCGATCGCCTGGACACGGCCTGGGACCTGCGGACGAACTCCCGCCTTGGCTGCCAGGCCGTGATCAAGGGCGACGTCACCGTGGAATTCCCCATGTACACGCGAAATTACGTGCAGGAAGGCGGCGGCATCCAGCTGGGGAAGAAGGACCGTCAGGACGAGGACTGAGGTAGCGCCATGAAATGGATTGACGCCGAGGACATCGGCATCGCGCTCGCCGAGCGATTTCCCGAGATTGATCCTTTAACTGTGCGGTTTACCGATCTTCGGGATAAAGTGATGCATCTCGACGGGTTTGACGACGACCCCAAGAGCTCGAACGAGCCGAAGCTCGAGGCCATCCAGATGGCCTGGTACGAAGAATGGAAGGAAAACCGGTAGGGACCAGCGGACGTCTCAACTGACATGAATTTCAGCCGTTTCGCCTGCACGGCGGTATTGGTTCTGGGCGTTGCCCCAATGGTGGCGGCCCAATCTGCGCCGGTCGCGGCGCGGGAGCCGGTCGTCGGTACGTCGGGCATCAGCGCCGAGACCCCTGTGCCGGTGTCCGGGATTGACGTCACCCGGCTGCCGATCGACCTGCAGCGAATCGAGCGCCGCTTCCGTCAGGGCCAGATTCGCGAAGAGCGCGACGGGCTGAACCTCCGCTATTACATCGACGTCTTCGCCGTGGCGCCGAGGATTACGCTGTTCACCGAGCAGGACAATCTTCGATATGGTCCGGTCCCCTATGGCGGGCCGACGCACAACGAGATGCTGGAAATGATGACGCCGCGTCAGTTCCGCAACCACGGTGGCGTCAACATCCTGAGTCCGAACTCCAAGAAGTAGCTCTGCGCATTCTCCTCGTCTGCGCAACACCGTTCGAAGTCGAACCCCTCGTTCCGCGGCTCCGCCGTCTTGCCGACACCGGCCGCTGTTCGGTCCTCTATTCGTTTGGCGAACATGACGTCGAGGTGCTGACGACCGGGGTCGGGATGGTGGCGACGGCCGCCTGGTGTTCGCGTGCGTTTGCCTCCGAGCATTACGACCTGGCGCTGAACCTTGGCGTATGCGGCAGCTTCCGCCCCGCCCTGGCGCCCGGCGCCGTCGTGCACGTCACGGCGGACCGCCTTGCCGAGCTCGGCGCCGAGGATGGCGATGGCTTTCTCACCATCCACCAGCTGCAGCTCCTCGGCGAAAACGAGTTTCCGTTCGAGGGCGGCCTGCTCGTCAACGCCGCGCCGCCGCCGCTGGCTCCGCTGTCGGCACTGCGTGGCGTCACTGGCATTACCGTCAACACCGTCCATGGCAGCGAGCCGACGATTGCTGCGATCCGTACGCGTTACGATCCGGACGTCGAATCGATGGAGGGTGCGGCGTTCATGTACGCGAGCCTGATTGCGGGGGTGCCCTTTGCGCAGGTGCGCGCCGTGTCGAACGCCGTCGAGCGGCGGAACCGCGGCGCCTGGAGGCTGGACCAGGCGATCAAGGCGCTTGGCGCCGAGTCGGTGCGGCTGCTGGAGTCGCTGTGAATGTACACGCTCGACAGGGTGGTCCCCTGGGGGCGGTCGTTCGACGAGTATCAACGCATGTTCGCGTTGAGCGAGAGTGATCTCGGACGGACGATCGTGGGGTGCGGCGACGGGCCAGCGAGTTTCAACGCTGAAGCGACCCGCCGGGGATCGACCGTGGTCTCCTGCGATCCGATCTACCGCTACGATGTCGATCAACTACGGGAGCGAATCGCAGTCACGTACCAGGAGATCCTGGAGCAGACGCGCCTGAACGCGACCGAGTTTATCTGGAGCGAGATTCGCTCCGTTGACGAACTCGGTCAGCTCCGGATGGCCGCGATGAACGACTTCCTGGACGACTATCCGGCGGGTCGAACCGACGGCCGATATGTCGTCGCCGCGCTGCCCGAGCTCCCGTTCAGCGACTCGACGTTCGATCTGGCATTGTGCTCACACTTTCTGTTCCTGTACACCACGCAGCTGGACGAGTCGTTCCATCTGCGCGCGATTCGAGAGATGTGCCGCGTCGCGAGAGAGGTCCGCATCTTCCCTCTGCTTGCTCTTGGGGCAGTGCCTTCACCATTCGTCGAACCCATGATGGCCGAGTTCGAGCGGGACGGCTTCAGCGTTTCGATTGAGCGTGTTCCGTACGAGTTCCAGCGCGGCGGCAACAGGATGATGCGAATTCGAGCGTGAGGTGAATGCCGTGAAGCTGTCACTCGCGTTTTCGCCGTGCCCGAACGACTGCTTCATGTTCGATGCGATGGTGCATGACCGTATCGACACAGAAGGGCTGGAGTTTTCCGTTACGCTCGCCGATATCGAAGCGCTGAACCACTCGACATTTGCCGGCGAACCCGACGTCTCCAAGCTCAGTTTCCACGCCTACGCGTATTGCACGGACTCCTACGTGCTGCTCGACGCCGGCAGCGCGCTCGGGAGGAACTGCGGTCCACTGCTGATCGCCAGGCGGCCGATTGCCAGGGAAGAGGTCGAGCGAGGACAGATCAGCATCGCGATTCCCGGCAAGTACACGACGGCCAACTTTCTCTGCGGCCTCGCTTTTCCCGCCGCGCAGAACAAGACGGAGGTGCTGTTCTCGGAGATCGAGCCGGCACTCCTTGCCGGCAAATTCGACGCCGGCGTGATCATTCACGAAAACCGCTTCACCTATCAGGCGAAGGGCCTGCGGAAGATCGTCGACCTCGGCGAGTTCTGGGAAGCAGAGACCGGCGCGCCGATCCCGCTCGGCGGCATCGTCGTCAAGCGCTCGCTGCCCGACGACGTGAAGCAGGCGATCAATCGAGTGATGCGGCGGAGCGTCGAATACGCGTTCGCCCACCGCAACGCCAGCCTGCCGTACGTTCGTGCGCACGCGCAGGAGATGAGCGAAGAGGTGATGTACCAGCACATCGACCTCTACGTGAACGAGTACTCGGTCGATCTGGGCCGCGACGGCCGGCGGGCGGTCGAAGTGCTGTTCGATCGCGCGCGCCGCGCCGGCATCGTGCCAGCCGTGGGCCGCGACCTATTTCTCGGTCGGGCGATTGAATCAGACCAGAAACCACGTGAGCCCGTCCGGGTTTGCCCTGCCTGCAAAGGCACGGGTCTCGACAAGACCGCGCATCGCCGTTTTACGACCGGTGGACACGATGATCGGTCGTGCCCCCGATGCCACGGCGCGTGCTACATCTATGGGCCGGATGACGCCGATATAGAGGATGACGACGCACGACCGTCAGATGATCCTTAATCACTGAAGCACATGGCTTGGTTCCAGAGGGATCATACGCGTCGAGACCTGAAGCGCTTTGAACGCGACTTCATCGTGGCGGTCGCTGAGCGCCTCGCCAAACTCGCTGCCCCTCAGATCGACGAAGGCGAAACGGCACTGACGGCCGAGGGGAACACCTGCCTGATTGTCCTGATTCCGCATCGAGCTCTTGGAGGGGTTTCCATCGTCGTGTGGTTGTTTGCAGGCACGGCCGAAGTCACCTGGGCGCAGGTTGCCGCTCTCGACTGCTGTCACGATTCGCCGCAAATAGGTCACAGGGCGGACACTTGAAAACCCGATCTCCCGATGGCAATGAGCCCGTTGGTGGACGCAGCGACGGTGACACCAAACACGTCTGGGACGAGTTGCTCGAAGCATTCTGCAATAGAGTGCCATCCCGGACGACAGAACGGAGGGCGCGATGACACATCGTGACTGGTACATCGAAGGGGTCGAGGTCAGTAACTGCAATTGCGATTACGCCTGTCCTTGTCAGTTCGAGTCTCCCCGTCCTACACATGGACACTGCCGCGGCTTCGCCGCCGTTCGGATCGATAAGGGACGCTTTGGAGACGTAGCGCTCGATGGCCTTTGTGCCGCGCTCCTCTACGGGTGGCCGGGGCCCATCTACAAGGGCAACGGTGAATGTCAGGCTGTTCTCGATGAGCGGGCGGACGACAGGCAGCGGGAAGCGCTTGCCGCCATCATGTATGGCAAAGAGACCAGCGAGGGCGCTACGCACTGGTGGGTCTATACGGCCATGTCGAGCACCGTTCACCCCCCGCTCTTCAAACCGTTCGAGTTCGACGCAGATATCAAACGTAGAAAGGCCCGCGTCGTGATCCCGGGCGTGCTGGAATCCACCGCCCGTCCGATCAAGAGCCCTTCGACCGGGGCCGAGCATCACGTTCGCATCAGCCTGCCGAATGGAATTGAATTCGACCTCGCGGAGGTCGCCAGCGGCACAACGAAAACGACGGCCTCGATTGCTCTCGACCTCCAGGATTCCTACTTTCATTTCAACGCGATACGGCAATCGGGCACAGGTGTGGTCCGCTCGTCACAAATGGGTAACAGTCGCTCTGTACCTTCCCAAATGTGAGGAGCGCGAAGATAAAGACGTGGATCAAAAGCATGACGGCAGCGGCGATTTCGCTTGCCTGCGCGACGGCTCTTCAGGCGCATCACTCTTCGGGGATGTTCGAGCTGACCAGCGCGATTTGGGTGCAGGGCACCATCGTGCGTTTCGATCGCGTCAATCCCCACGGCATCGTTACGTTGGAAGAGAAGACCAGAGACGGGCAGGTTCGGCGATGGGCCATTGAAGGTCCCGATGCCGGGCAACTCAATCGACGGGGTATCGCACTGGACTTCCTGAAAGCCGGCGACGTCGTCAGCTTCTGCGGCTTTCCGATGAAAGCTGAGTGGCTGACGCAGCGCTCGTCCGTCGGTGCCGACGGAGTGCCGCAGCGGTGGGTTCACGGGCACGTGGTCGTGCGGAATGGGCAGAAGTCCATCTGGGGATCCTACGGAACGCTGAGCGCTTGTATCAGGAACTCCAGTGAACCGCGGGAGTCATGGCTGGCCGTTCTGAACTCGGACCTGCGGATGCAGGAAACCTGGTGCGTGCAGCGCGGCAGAAAGCCGAACCAGGACGATGAGTCGCTGCGGATGTACGTCGAAGAGATTACCCGGCTGCTGAACCGTCGCTGCGAATAGGCGATCAGTTGACGCGCTGCCGGCTTGCTGATTTCCCCACGCGAAGAATGATCTGCTGCAACGCGCGGATGCCGTCGGTCAGCGCCGCCGGACCGGGCTGCAAAATGATCGAGGACTTCACCTCATACACGTGGCCATTGCGCACCGCGGGGATGTCGCGCCAGCCGGCGCGCCCCGTAATCGCGTCCTTCTTCACCGGCTTGCCGCACCACGACGCGATGATGATGTCGGGCGCCCGCCGCGCGACCTCGCCCGGATCCACAATGCGGTGCTTGGCGAGTCCGGCCTCGCGCAGCTCTGGAAAGATCGGATCACCGCCGGCGATCTCGATCAGCTCCTCCACCCAGCGGATGCCCGAGATCAGCGGATCGCCCCACTCCTCGAAGTAAACGCGCGGGCGTCGCGGCAGCGCTGCCGCAGCGGTGCGGTAGAAGTCGAGATCCATTTCGAGCCGATCGGCCAGCGCATCGGCTCGCGCCGCGGAGCCGACGATCGCCCCGACCACCCGGATCATCCGGAGGATCTCGGCCACGCTCCGCTGGTTGAAGACCATCACCGGGTAGCCGCGTTTGATCAGATCGGAGGCGATCTCGGCCTGCAGATCTGAAAAGCCGAGGATCAGATCCGGATTGAGCGCCTCGATGCGGTCGTAATGGGCGTGGATGAAGGCCGAGACGCGCGGCTTCGACCGCGCTTCTGGTGGCCTCAGCGTGTACGCGGAGACCCCGACCACGCGTTCCCCTTCGCCGAGCATGTAGAGCGTCTCGGTCGTTTCTTCCGTCAGGCAGACGATGCGCGAAGGATAGGCGGTCACGAGCGAGCCTGCCCTGAGCGCAGGCGAAGGGTCAGTTCGGCCCAGGTGAAGGGGGAGCGCGATTCGAGCCGCCCGGGCTCGAGATCCATCAGCTCGTGGAACATCGGGCCGTCGTAGACGCAGGTGTGAAACTCGCCGTTCTCGCCGCAGGGGTCGACCGTCGCCGGCAGGTCGTCGAGCAGCGAGTCGTCGAAGGAACGGCCGACGAACCGCTGGTCGAGCACGCGCGTGTCCACGCAGGCGATGCGCGCGCGGAGACCGCCCGCGATCATCTCGCGTGCGAGCGTCCGCGTCGGTATCTCCCACAGCGGGAAGAGCGGTGTGAGGCCCGATCCAGCGAGATGCTCTTCGCGATAGCGGCGGATATCCGGCAGGAACAAGTCGCCGAAGGCGACGTGGGTGAACCCGTCGGCGACGGCCGCGCGTACTGCAGCGCCCATCCGATGCTCGTACAGGGCGTTATTGCATCCGTCCGGAATGCTGATGACGCGCAGCGGCAAGCGTGCGGCGCGCGCCTGCGCTTCCAGCACGTCGCGGCGGACGCCGTGCATGGCCACACGATCGTACGCTTCGTTGATCGTGGTGAGCAGCGCCGTCACCGCACCCGGGTGCTGCCGGTTCAGCACGTGGAGCGTCCATGCGCTGTCCTTGCCGGAGCTCCACGACAACAGGATCTTCATGTGAGGCGTCTCACTCGTGACCACCGCCGCTTCAGCGGTTGAACGCGGCGGGGTGAATCGTGCGCGCCAGCGCCTCGGCGCCGCCGGCGAATCGTGGGCCCGGCACGACCAGGTGCTGACCGAGAAGCACGTGCACCCGGTTGTTGCGCACCGCCGGCAGCGACGACAGAGGAGCCCACACCGCCTTCTCGTTCTGCACGCTGGATGTCTTGAACATGCCCTCCGCGTGGACCTCCACGACGATGTCCGGTGCACGGGCCAGGATCGTCTCCTGCGACGGCTGGGCGGACTCCCGTGCGACGTCCGCAAAGACGTTTCGGCCGCCGGCGATCTCGAGCATCTCGTGCAGGAAGCCGACGCCGCCGCTGACGTAAATCTCGCGCAGCGTTCCCGGCTGGCGGCTGATCACCAGCAGCACCTTCGGCTTCGTGCGGTTGCGGACGCGCGTGCGGATGGTGGCGATGCGTGCCTGCAGGTCGCGGACAAGGCGTTCCGCCTGTGGCTCACGGGCGGTCGCTGTGCCGAGCTCACGCATCGTGCGGTAGATCGTCTCGATTCCACCGTGCCGGTAGACGTAGGCTCGAATCCCCGCCCGGGCGAGTTGCGCCTGCAGGTCCGTCTGCGAGCCGTAGATCCCGACCAGCGTCGGACGCAGCGTCAGGATCCGCTCCGTGTCCGGGTCGAGGAGCGCGCCGAGCCGCGGTAGCGTGGCGACTTCCGGCGGGAACTGGTCGAAGCTGCCGACGCCGACGACCTGCGGGCCCGCGCCGATGGCGTAGAACATCTCGGTGAGTGCCGGGACCAGCGACACGATGCGCGCTTTCTCCGACTGTAATCGTGGCGCGGACCTTGTCAGGTCCGCGCCGGCGGGGCTGACAAGCCCCGCCCCACAGGCGACGAGGACGAGCGCCGCCGCGATCAGCCTTTTCGTACCAGCAGCCATAAAAAGAACGGACCTCCGATCATCGCGGTCAGGACGCCGACGGGAAGCTCGACCGGCGCCAGCAGCGTGCGTGCGCCGAGATCGCAGGCGACGAGGAACGCCGCGCCGAAGAGCGCCGATGCCGGCAACACAATGCGGTGATCGACGCCGACGAGCAGCCGCACGAGATGCGGCACGACGATGCCGATGAAGCCGATCGGACCGGCGAGCGAGACGGCGGCGCTGGTTGCCAGCGAGGCGCTGAAAAAGGCCAGACGCTGCGCGCGGACGACGTCGACGCCGCGTGTCGCGGCGGCTTCGGGCCCGAGGCTCAGCACGTTCAGCGCCGACGGCAGCATCGCAAACACCGCGAAGGCGATCGCCACCAGCGGCACTGCCGCGATGATCGGCTGGTAGCTGCCGACGTCGAGGTCGCCCATCAGCCAGCGCGAGGCGCGATACGCCTGGGCGAAGTCGGCGAAGTACTGCGCGAACATGATCAACGCTGAAAAGAACGAGTTCAGCGTGACGCCGGCGAGCAGTAGCACCGCGGTGGACATCGCACGGCGGTACGGCGTGGCCAGGCGGTAGACGATTCCGGCGGCAACGGCGGCGCCGGCAAAACTGGCCAGCGGGACGGTCGAAAACGGTCCGACGCTGAGGCTGACGCCGAAGATGAGGACCAGCATCGCACCGAGCGATGCACCGGCAGACACGCCGAGGGTGAACGGCGTCGCCAGCGGATTGCGCAGCAGCGCCTGGAAGACGACTCCGGCCGCGGCGAGCGCCGCGCCGACGAGCGCTCCGGACAGCACGCGCGGCAGACGTGCGACGAAGAAGATCTGCGCGTCGACGTTGTCGGCGAACGGGATGGATCGATCGAACGCGCGCGACAGGCTGATGTGCGTGCTGCCGACGAGCGGCGCCAACGCGATTGCGGCCACCGCCAGTGCGCCGAACCCGGCGATGGTGACCGCCAGTCGAGTCCTGATCGGCTTGCGGGCTGGGCGCTCGAGCGCGTCGACCGCAAGAGCCTGCCTCGCCGACGCAGCGAGACGCGACGGCGGGCTCATGGGCGCTGCACCGGAATCACCGTGATGTGGCCCGCACGCTCGTGAAAAGACACATCGGCGATCACGCCATAGAGTTGCTTGACGGTGGCGGATGTGAGGACCTCGCGCGTCGGTCCCTGCATCAGCACCTGTCCCTCTCTGAGGAGTACCAGCGTGTCGCACAGCGACGCGGCCAGATTCAGATCGTGCGTCGCCAGCACCATCGTCACCCGGCGTTCGCGATTCAGCTCTTTGAGCAGCGAGGCGATCTCCAGCTGGTAGCCGAGGTCGAGCGATGCCGTCGGTTCGTCGAGCAGGAGCACAGTCGGCTTCTGGGCCAACGCGCTGGCGATCACGACGCGCTGTTTCTCGCCGCCGCTGAGCGTCGTGTAGGAGCGGTGTGCGAGCTGAGCGGTACCAGTCGCGGCGAGTGATTCCCGCGCGATGGCGAGATCATCCGGCCCTTCGAGCTGAAAGGCGCCGAGGTGCGGGTGACGGCCCATCAGCACCATCTCGAGCACTGTGAAGTCGAACGCCGGATGCGTTTCCTGCGGCACGACGGCGATCTGCTGCGCAATCGCCCGCGCCGAGAGGCCGCGCAGTTCGCGCTGCCCCAGGCGCACGGATCCGAGCTCCGGCTTCAGAACGCCCGACATCAGCTTGAGCAGCGTCGTCTTGCCGCAGCCGTTCGGCCCGAGCAGGCCCGTCAGCGAGCGCGGGGCGATGGTGACACTGACATCGCGCAGCGCGAACTCAGAGCTGGCGTCGTGTCCGGCTCTATTCAGACCGTCGTAGTGTCCGCCTTTAGGCGGACCTGCATAGGAGTACGAGACTCGATCGGCGGAGAGTGTCATGTCCGTGCGGCGTCCTTCGCGCCGAAAACAGGACCGCGCCGGATGAGAGGTCTCCTGGCTCGCGGAGTCTTTGCCGATTCGGTTTGTCTTCCCGAGAAGGCCGACTTGAAGGTCGGCCTTTCCTCAGTGACGTGGTGCGACCGAATCTCTCCGCTTACAGTGGCGGGACCGCGTGGGCGTCACACCCACTTCCCTGTTCAACCGGCTAGAATTGAACCGGGTTTGATTTTCCCCATTTGCGCCGGAAAATCAAACCCGGTTTGTTTTTCACATGAAATCGCGCCTTCGCGCGGCCGGACTGGCCGGAATCGACGACAAGCTGCAGGCGGGCGAACGGCTCGCGCTGGAGGACGGCGTGCGCCTGTTCAACGCGCCCGATCTGCTTGCCGTCGGCTGGCTGGCAAACCGCGAGCGTGAGAAGCGCCACGGCGCGCGAACCTACTTCAACTACAACCTCCGCCTCGAGCCGACCAACGTCTGCGAGGCGAGCTGCCTGTTCTGTTCCTTCGCGCGGCTGAAGCCCGGCATGCCCGAGGCGTACACGATGTCGCTCGAGGAGGCCTGGGACAAGCTTCGTCAGCGTGCGAACCAACCGCTGACCGAGCTCCACATCGTAAACGGCCTGAACCCGCATCTGCCGTTCAGCTACTACACCGACCTTCTCCGCGGCTTCAAACGGATTCGCCCTGGCATTCACCTGAAGTGCTTCACCGCGGTCGAGATCGCGTACTTCGCGGACCTGTACGGCATGACCGACGAGCAGGTCCTGCGCGAGCTGATCGACGCCGGCCTCGACTCGCTGCCCGGCGGCGGCGCCGAGATCTTCGCCGAGCGCGTTCGCCGCAAGATCTGTCACGACAAGGCCGACGCCGATCGCTACCTCTCAATCCATCGTCTGGCGCATCAGCTCGGGTTGAAGACCAACGTCACGATGCTCTACGGGCACATCGAGACGATGGAGGAGCGAGTCGATCACATGCTGCGCGCGCGGGCACTACAGGACGAGACTGGCGGGTTCCAGGCGTTCATTCCGCTGGCGTTTCATCCCGACAACAACCAGATGCGGAAGCTGCCGGCGCCGAGCGGTACTGACACGCTTCGCGTGCACGCCGTATCGCGGCTGATGCTCGACAACATTCCGCACGTCAAGGCGTTCTGGATTGCGACCGGGCTGGACGTGGCGCAGACGGCGCTGTGGTTTGGCGTCGACGATCTCGACGGCACCGTGCAGGAAGAGAAGATTTACCACATGGCCGGTTCGCAGACGCCCGAGGGGATGACCACGGCCGCGCTGACCCGGCTCGTCCGCGCCGCCGGCCGTGAACCGCTCGAGCGCGACACCTTCTACAACATCGTCAATATTCCTCAGCTTCCCGAGGTTGCGCTGCACGGCACGTAGTGTCCGCCTTCAGCGGACCTCTTCTAGACCCTTCCTCGACACGCTATAATTGAGGCAGTCCAAATCCCACGGGGCGATAGCCGGCTGAGGGGTTTGGGCTTTTTCACGTCCGGAGATTGCGAAATGTTTCACAAGCTCCGGTGTGGAGTCCGGCTTCAGCCGGATTGCGAATGAGGTGACGCTGCCGTGGGTTCTATCATTCCGCTGCTGACCGAGTTCGAGAAAGAGCACATCTCAGAGCGCCAGGCGCTGCCCGAGAAGTATCTCGGTCTGTCGGACGAGGAGATGGATCGGCGGATCGCCGCCGCGCGGGCGACACTCGGGAAGAGGCTCGTCATCCTCGGCCATCACTACCAGCGCGACGAGGTGATCAAGTTCGCCGACTACACCGGCGACTCGTTCCGCCTTGCCCGTCAGGTGGCGCAGCGGCCCGACGCGGATTACATCGTGTTCTGCGGTGTGCACTTCATGGCGGAAAGCGCGGACATCCTGTCCGCCCCGCATCAGCAGGTCATCCTGCCCGATCTTGCCGCCGGCTGCTCGATGGCCGACATGGTCGAGCCGGAACAGCTCGAGACGTGCTGGGAAGAGCTGCAGCAGATGGGCATCTCCCCTCCACAGAGCTCGGGGCTGGCCGGCGTGATCCCGGTGACGTACATCAACTCGGCTGCATCCATTAAGTCCTTCGTCGGCGAGCGCGGCGGTACCGTCTGCACGTCATCGAATGCGGCGGCTACGCTCAAATGGGCGTTCGAGCGTGGCGAGAAGATCCTCTTCATGCCCGACCAGCACCTCGGACGCAACACCGCGTACAAGCTCGGTGTTCCGCTGGATCAGATGGTCGTGTGGAATCCGAACGAGGTGTTTGGCGGACTCGATCCCGAGGAAGTTCAGCGCGCGAAAATGATCCTGTGGAAAGGGCACTGCTCGGTGCACGAGCGCTTCACGGCGAAGCAGATCGACGCCGTGCGCCGGCAGCATCCCGGCATCCGCGTCATCGTCCATCCCGAGGTGCCGTGGGACGTCGTGCAGGCCGCGGACGACAACGGCAGCACGGAATACATCCTCAAGACGGTGCGCGAGAGCGCGCCGGGTTCGGTGTGGGCCGTCGGGACCGAAGTCCACCTCGTGAACCGGCTTGCGCACGAGGTCGCGCCGGACAAAACCGTCATCTCGCTGGATCAGTTCGGCTGCCTCTGTTCGACGATGTTCCGTGTGTCGCCGAATCATCTGCTCTGGATTCTCGAAGAGCTGGTCGAAGGACGCGTGCACAACCGCATCGTCGTCTCCGACGAGGAGAAGCACTGGAACAAAGTGGCGCTCGACCGTATGCTGTCCATTCAGTAGCTGAATGCGGCGCACACTACTTTTCGGCGCGATCGGCATAAGCCTCTGGTCGTCCGTGGTTTGCGGAGGCCAGTCAACGGAAGCGCTGCCTGCCGCCCCTCGCACTCTCCTGCAAAACGCCCAGTTCGGTGTTGTGACGTCGGTCCGCGGACTGCCGCTCACAGTGCGCGGGCGGCTGGAGGACATGTGGCAGAGCCGCACGCTTGACATCGCCGAGCCTGGAGGCGAGTTTCGAAGGACCGGCGCGCCCGCTGATTCGGAACTTCCGCTCCGTCGGATGATCGCGGCGGGGTGCACGGCCGACAATTACTGCCTCATCTACTACGAGCGCGGCGGTAATCCTTCCACGTGGCACGTCGCGCTCTTTCGCTGGACACCTGACGCGACGCGATTCGAGTGGGGCGGCACCGCACCGGGTGGTCTCAAGACGATCGAGGATGTTCGGAAGGCAATCCTGTCTGGGGTGATTAAAAGTTCCTCCGGACCCTGGTAACTCAGCTACTGAGCTGCCCAGGTAACTCAGGCTACCCAGCTACCCAGCAACCCAGATACGATCCGCTCCTAACGGAGGACGAATGGCCCACGAACTTCCCCCACTCCCGTATGACCACGCCGCGCTCGAGCCGCACATCGACGCGCAGACGATGCAGATTCATCACGGGAAGCATCACCAGACCTACGTCACGAATTTGAATAACGCGCTGCAGAACCATCCGGACCTGCAGGGCAAGAGCGTCGAGGATCTCTGCCGCGGCATCAACAGCGTTCCGGACGCCATCCGCACCGCGGTTCGCAACAACGGCGGTGGCCACTGGAACCACAGCATGTTCTGGAAGTGGATGGCACCCAATGCCGGCGGTTCGCCCACCGGCAAGGCCGGCGACGCCATCAACTCCGCGTTCGGCAGCTTCGACAAATTCAAGGAGGAGTGGGCGAAGGCGGGCGCCGGGCGCTTCGGCAGCGGCTGGGTATGGCTGCTCAACGACGGCGGCAAGCTCTCGATCGCGAGCACGCCGAACCAGGACAACCCGTTGATGGAAGGGAAGAGCGCGATCCTCGGCCTCGACGTCTGGGAGCACGCCTACTACCTGAAATATCAGAATCGGCGTCCGGACTACATCGGTGCCTGGTGGAACGTCGTCAACTGGGCCGAGGTCAACAAAGCGCTGTAGTTTTCAACTCGCAGGATCTGCGTACGGGCCGGCGCTGCACCGGCGCAGATTCTGCGACCTGTGACCGCCTTTCCATCCCTAACCTGTTGATTTCGCGCCGCCTCGATACCCGGCATTGCCGGTGCTTGACCCCTGCCATGACGATGGTAGGCTTCCCGTGACCCCGAAAATGACAAACCCCGCGCTGCCGGAGCGCGTCGATCGCATCGAGCAGAAGCTGGATTCTCTCGCCGCGTCGGTCGACAGACGATTCGACGACGTCGGCAGACGATTCAGCGAGGTGACCGACGCCCTTGTGGAGCAGCGCCGGTACACCAAGTTTGCGTTCGATCGCCTCGACAGCAAGCTGACCACGGTCGACACGAAGCTCGACGAAGTATTGCGAATACTACGGCGATGACCTCATAGGAAAGGCAACCATGATCCGTACTCATGCCAGGTATCTTGCGGCCATCGGCTCGGCGCTGCTGCTGGCGGTACCAGTGCTCGCTCAGAACGTCACCACCGACTTCGACGAGTCCGTGGACTTCAAGAAGTTCAGGACGTTCGCCGTCCGCGAGGGCGAGGTGAAAAGCCAGAGCCCCGCGCTGAACAGCGATCTGACGAAGAAGCGCATCGCCACGGAGATCGAGAAAGCGCTGGTCGCGAAGGGATTGAAGCCCGCCACCGGCAGCGCCGACTTGAACGTCTTCTACAACCTCGGCGCTCAGCGTGGCACCGACACCGAGGTCTATCCGGCAGGTTGGCGCGGCCGGGCCAGGCGGGTGGTCAAAGTGCCCAACGCCCAGGGCACGATGGTGATCGACATGCGCGATCCGTCCACGCGCTCACTCGTCTGGCGCGCGGTCGTCAACGAAGACGAGCCCAACCCCGCGAAGCTGGCGGACAAGCTCGACGACATGGTGAAGAAGGCAATCAAGGAGTATCCGCCCAAGAAATAGGCGAACGATGAATCCGTCGATCTCGCGGGCCGTCATGCTGGCGGCGACAATCGCCACGATTATCATCCGCTGGCCCCATGGCGTGCGGCGATATTCGGTGAAGGTCACACGCAGCCTCCGGACCGGCCGCGAGCGGATGCTGATGGGCGCGGCCGTGCTCGGCCTTCTCATCCTGCTGACCTGGGCGGTCTCACCCGTACTCGCGTTTGCGGACTTCCCGTTGCGCCCGCTGCCTTTCACTGTGGGAGTCGCCTGCCTCGTCATCAGCCTGTGGCTGTTCCACCGATCGCACGTTGACCTCGGCCTGAACTGGTCACCGACGCTCGAACTGCGTGAAAGCCATCAGCTCGTCACACGGGGAATCTATCGGGCGATTCGGCACCCGATGTACACGTCGCTCCTTCTCTACGGCGTTGGCCAGGCGCTGGTCGTGCCGAACTGGTTCGCCGGTCCGTTCTATCTGGCCGCAATGGCGACGCTCGTCGCGCTCCGTCTCGGCGTCGAGGAGCGGATGATGCTGGACGAGTTTGGCGATCAGTACGCCGCCTACATGCGGAACACGAAGCGGCTGATACCGGGAATCTGGTAGCGGCGTTCGCACAGCCGCACCACATGTGGTGTGCACCTGTAGGAACACCGCGCTATTTGGCGGCGTGACCTATAATGAACACACCGCGATGAATCCAACGGACGTCGGAAGTCCTGCGTACTATCACCGTGTCGTCGATTGCCAATGGGCGTGTCCGGCGCATACAAACGTTCCGGAATACATTCGACTGATCGCCCAGGGCCGCTTCACCGACGCCTACCTCCTGAATCGAGAATCGAACGTGTTCCCGGGGGTTCTCGGCCGAACCTGCGATCGACCGTGCGAGCCGGCGTGCCGCCGCACGCGCGTTGACGGCAAGCCCGTCGCCATCTGCCGCCTGAAGCGAGTCGCGGCGGACCATCGCGATGAAGTGAAGCATCTCGTGCCGACAGCGCCGGCCACGAAGAACGGAAAGAAGGTCGCACTCATCGGCGCCGGCCCGGCGTCGCTGACCGTTGCCAACGACCTGATGCCGCTCGGCTACCAGGTGACGATCTTCGAGAAACTGTCGAAGCCGGGCGGGTTGATGCGGATAAACATCCCGGCCTTCCGTCTCCCTGAGCAGGTGCTCGACGAGGAAATCGGCTACATCGTCGACATGGGCGTGGACGTCCGCTACAACACGCCGGTCAACAGCCTGAAGGCCCTGCTCGACTCGAAGGAATACGATGCGGTGTTCGTCGGCAGCGGCGCGCCGAAAGGGAAGGAGCTCGAGATTCCCGGCCGGCACGACACCGATCAGGTCTTCATCGGCATCGAATGGCTCGAGTCCGTGCACTTCGGGCACGTGACGTCGGTCGGCAAGCGCGTGCTGATCATCGGCGTCGGCAACACGGCGATGGACTGCTGCCGGTCGGCCAAGCGGCTTGGCGCGACCGACGTCAAGGTCATCGCGCGCAAGACGCGGAAGTACTTCAAGGCGTCGCCGTGGGAGCTCGAGGACGCGGAAGAAGAGCACGTCGAGATCGTCGAGAACCTCCAGCCGGTCCGCTTCGTCGTCGAGAACGGCACGCTCACGGGCATGGAGTTCGAGAAGTTCAAGTCAACTGAGGTGGACGGCAAGCTGCAGCAGGAGACCGTCGGCCGGGAGATCATCCCGTGCGACACGGTCGTGCTGGCGATCGGCCAGGACAACGCCTTCCCATTCATCGAGCGGAACATCGGCCTCGAGTTCGGCAAGTGGGACATGCCGGTGGTGGACAAGACGACCTTCATGTCCACGCTGCCGGGCGTGTTCTTTGGCGGCGACGCGGCGTTTGGTCCGCAGAACATCATCTGGGCCGTGGAGCACGGGCACCAGGCGGCCATCTCCATTCACAACCACTGTCAGCAGATCCCCGTCACCGAGCGCCCGGCGCAGGGCATGAAGCTGACGAGCACCAAGATGGGGCTGCACGAGTGGTCGTACAGCAACAACTACGACCCCGTCGCGCGTCAAAAAATGACGCACGTGGATCTCGCGACGCGGTTCAAGAGCCTGAACACGGAGGTCGAGCTCGGGTTCACGGCGGAGCAGACGGCCAACGAGGTGGAGCGGTGCCTGAACTGCGACGTGCAGACGCACTTCACCGACTCGCTGTGCATCGAATGCGACGCGTGCATCGACATCTGCCCGGTGGATTGTCTGGCCATCATCCCGAACGGCGACGAAGCCCAGCTGCGCGCGAACGTCAAGGCGCCGGCGCTCAATACCGAGCAGCCGCTGTTCGCCTCGGGCGGGCTGAAGCAGACCGGCCGGGTCATGGTGAAGGACGAGAACATCTGCCTGCACTGCGGCCTGTGCGCCGAGCGGTGCCCGACCTATGCCTGGGATATGCGCAAGTTCGCGGTGCTGATACCGCACGCGGACGCCATCGTGCCGGACACGGTGGCCGTGTGAGAACTGGAGCCACGAAGACCAGGAAGGTTTTGCATAGAAACCTGGTGATCGTTGTGGCTAAGAGACTGCATGGATCGAGTTAACGACTTCGCCTTCAAGATCGCCACCGCCAACGGAACCGGCTCCGCGTCGGCCAACGGCCTGCTGATGCAGGCCGTCTTCCGGATGGGTGTGCCGGTCACGGGCAAGAACGTCTTCCCGTCGAACATCCAGGGACTGCCCACCTGGTACGAGATCCGGGTCAACAAGGACGGCTACACCGCGCGCACGCCGCACTTCGATCTGATGGTGGCGCTGAACGCCGCCACCTACGACAAGGACGTGGCCGAAGTGCGTTCCGGCGGCTGGCTGCTGTTCGACTCGTCGTGGCCGCTCGATGATCGGCTGAAGCGTCCGGACGTGACCTATCTCGGCGTGCCGCTGGCCGAGATGTGCAATGCCACCTTCAAGGGAGTGCGCGAGCGCATTCTGATGAAGAACATCGCCTACGTCGGCGCGCTGGCAGCATTGATGAACATCGACGAGGACGTCATCCGCCAGCTGCTGAAGGAGAAGTTCGGCAAGAAGCAGGCGCTGATGGACTCGAACCAGAAGGCGGTCGATCTCGGCTATCAGTACGCGGCGAAGACCTTCTCGTGCCCGCTGCCAATCCATCTCGAGCCGCTCGACAAGACGAAGGACGCGATTCTCATCGACGGCAACACCGCGGCAGCGCTTGGCTGTCTCTATGCCGGTGCGACCGTTGCCGCCTGGTACCCGATCACGCCGTCGACCTCGTTGATGGATGCCTTCCGCGGCTTCTGTATGAAGTACCGCCAGGATCCCGAAACCAGGAAGAATCGCTACGCGATCCTTCAGGCGGAGGACGAGCTTGCGGCGATCGGCATGGTGATCGGCGCGAGCTGGGCTGGCGCCCGCGCGTTCACATCGACCTCGGGTCCGGGGATCTCGCTGATGAACGAGTTCATCGGCCTCGCGTATTACGGTGAAGTGCCGGCGGTGATCTTCGACGTGCAGCGCGCCGGCCCGTCTACCGGCATGCCGACGCGGACGCAGCAGGGTGACCTGATGACGGCCGCCTACGCGTCGCACGGCGACACGCGTCACATCTGCCTCTATCCGGCCGACCCGCGCGAGGCGTTCGAACTGGCGGTGAAAGCGTTCGACTACGCCGAACGCTTCCAGACACCGGTGTTCGTCCTGAGCGATCTCGACATCGGCATGAACGACTGGATGGTGCCGAAGCTGACGTGGGACGACAGCTACAAGCCCGATCGGGGAAAGGTGCTCACCGCGGAGCAACTCGAGCAGGCGAAGAGCTTCTATCGCTACCTGGACGTGGACGGCGACGGAATTCCGTATCGCACGCTTCCGGGCACGCATCCGAAGGGCGCGTACTTCACGCGCGGATCAGGCCACAACAAGTACGGCGGGTACACCGAGGACGCCGAGGAATACGTCGAAGTGGTCGATCGCATCGACCGGAAGATTCAGCGCGCGACCAAGGTGCTGCCGGCACCGATCGTCCGGACCGCGCCGGGCGCGAAGCTGGCGATCCTGACGATCGGCGGCTGTCACGCCGCGTGCGGCGAAGCGCTCGACCTGCTGGCCAAGGAAGGCATCGCCATCGACTACATGCGCGTGCGCAGTTTCCCGTTCGGCGATGAGGTCGGGAAATTCATCGAGTCGCACGACCTGACGTTCGTCGTCGAGCAGAACCGCGACGCGCAGCTGCGCAGCCTGCTGATGCTCGAGACCGGGCTGTCGATCGACAAGATGGAGTCGGTCCGCTACTACGGCGGGTTCCCGATGAGCGCGCAGCACGTGATTTCAGGAATCAAAGCGCGGCTGGATAAGGCCGCGTAGACGAAATGCAGAATTCAGAATGCAGAATGCAGTTGCGCACCGTCGTTTTGCCTGAATTCTGCATTCAGCATTCTGCATTTCACGGTTAACGGCCATGACTTACATTCCAAAACCCGCCGTCGTGCATCCCGGCCTGCAGCGCAACGAGATCGGCCTCACGCGCCGCGACTACGAAGGGTCGATGACCACGCTGTGCGCCGGCTGCGGCCACGACTCGATCACCGCCGCCATCGTGCAGGCGTTCTGGGAGATGTCGATTCCGCCGCATCGCGTCGCCAAGCTGTCCGGGATCGGCTGCTCGTCGAAGACCCCGGCCTATTTCCTCAAGGAAGCGCACGGCTTCAACGGTGTCCACGGCCGCATGCCGGCGCTCGTGACGGGCGCCAACGCCGCCAACAGCGAGCTGATCTACATCGGCGTCTCCGGCGACGGCGACTCGCTCTCGATCGGCCTCGGCCAGCTCTCACACGCCATCCGCCGCAACGTGAACCTGCTCTACGTGCTCGAGAACAACGGCGTCTACGGCCTGACCAAAGGGCAGTTCTCCGCCTCGGCCGACCGCGGCTCGCTGAGCAAGAAGGGCGAAGCCAACACGATGGAGTCGATCGACGGCTGCCTGCTGGCGCTGACACTGGGCGCCACGTTCGTCGCGCGCAGCTTCTCCGGCGACAAGGCGCAGCTGGTCCCCATCCTCAAGGCCGGTCTGGCGCACAGCGGCTTTGCCTTCGTCGACGTCATCTCGCCGTGCGTGACGTTCAACGATCACGAGGGCTCGACCAAGAGCTATGCCTATACCCGCGAGCACAACGTCGAGATCGTGCAGGCCGATTTCGTACCGCCGGCCGCGGCGATCACCGCGAGCTACGAGGCCGGCAGTGTCCGCAACGTGATGATGCACGACGGCAGCTGGGTGCGCCTGCGCAAGGTGGCGGAGGATTACGACCCGAGCGATCGCGACCGCGCCTACGCCTACATCCGCGACCGGCAGAATCACGGCGAAATCGTGACCGGCCTGCTCTACATCTCGGCCGAGTCGCAGGACATGCACGCGCAGAGCGACACCGTGCCCTCGTCGCTCGTCGATCTGCCGTTCGAACAGCTGTGCCCGGGAAATAACGAACTGCAGCGGATGCAGGCGCGCTTCCGATGAAGCGAGTGCTGCTCGTCGTTTTGGTTCTCATCGGCTCGTCTGAAATGGGGCCCACCGTCGTTCCGTCGGCGGCACCGGGCCTCCTGGCGCAGCAGGCGCCGACGCTCCGCGTCTATCTCGCGCGCCATGGCCAGACCGACGGGAACGCCAACGGTATCGCGCAGGGCTGGACCGACACCCCGCTGAATGAAACCGGACGCCGGCACGCCGTGACGTTGGCCGAGCGCCTGCGCGGCATCCACCTCGACGCGATCTATTCCAGCACGCTGATGCGGAGCCGCGAGACGGCTGACACGGTGGCGGCGGGGCGTGGCGTCAAAGTGGCGAACCTTCCGGGACTTCGGGAGATCGGCCTCGGGAAATGGGAGAACATCTCGCTCAAGGATCCCGTTTGGAAGACGCGGCCGCCGGCGGACAAGCGCGGACCCGACGACGGCGAGGCGGCAGCCGAAGTGGCGCAGCGCGTCGGTGACGCTGTGAGCGGAATCCTCAAGTTTCACGCCACCGGCACGATCCTCATCGTCGGCCACGCCGGCGCCAACGGCTATATCCTGAGCAACCTGCTCGGTATGACGAGGCCCGAGCTGGCGAAACAGGGTAACTTCGTCCAGGACAACGACGAGCTCTACATGATCGAACGCACGGCCGGGACCCGCCCGCGGATCTACAAGTTCATCCCCGAAGGAAAGTTCAACGAGCTGTAGAGGCCGACCCAGGAATTGGTAGAGGCCGACCTTCAGGTCGGCCTTTCAGGCCTTCAGAACAACGTCACGTCCACCATCTCGCCCTTGTCCACCGCACCGACACCAATCGGCACTTCGATATATCCATCAGCCTGCGA
This sequence comes from Vicinamibacterales bacterium, assembly GCA_035711805.1. Lineage (GTDB taxonomy): Bacteria > Acidobacteriota > Vicinamibacteria > Vicinamibacterales > UBA2999 > Gp6-AA40. Next base: position 12,690 of record DASTBV010000052.1, on the reverse strand, counting down.
CATGCTGGTGATGTCACCGGATGCTTTGAATGCGGGCATCGCCTGACCGTCCGCAATTCGCACGGAATAGAACTGATGCCGGTCGGCGACCGACGTGATGCGCGCGCCGAGCGGCATCCGCACCGAGCGCACCGGCTGCGGTGGCAGCCGCGCGATGCGGCGCAGCGCCGGCGCCAGCAGGATGTAGGCGTTGGAGAGGCACGACGTCGGATAGCCCGGCATGCCGAAGAACGGCTTGCCGCCGATGAGGCCGAACGCGGTCGGCTTGCCCGGCTTCACGGCAATGCCATGGAAAAGGACTGCCCCCTTCCCCGCGATGACGTCGATGATCAGATCGCGGCGGCCGACGGAGCTGCCGCCTGAGAAGACGAGCACATCCTCGGCCAGGCAGTCGTCGACGGCGCGGGACACATCCTCGAGCGTGTCCATCGCTGTCCGATACGTCACCGGCACGCCGCCGTGCTCGCTCACAACCGCCGACAGCGTGACCTTGTTGATGTCGTAGATCTGTCCCGGCGCCAGCGGCGTTCCCGGATCGACGATCTCGTCGCCGGTCGACAGGATCGCGACGCGCGGCTTCGCGTAGACCTCGACCTCGGTCAGACCCAGAGCAGAGAGTGCTCCCGCGCGGCTGGCATTCAGGAACGCTCCGGCGTGCAGCACCGTTTGCCCGCGGCCGATGTCCGCCCCCTGGCGTCCGATGTTCTGCTGCGGCTGGACCGCCGCGAACACGCGAACCGCACCTTCATCGTTCGCGGCTGTATCTTCGACCATCACCACCGCGTCGGCGCCGGCAGGCAGCGGCGCACCCGTCGCCACTTCGATGCACTGGCCCGGACCGATCGACTGGCGCGGAACCTGACCGGTGAACGTCTGCTCGATGCAGCGCAGCGTGATGGGCGACTGCCGCGAGGCGCCCGCGATATCGGCGGCGCGGACGGCGTAGCCGTCCATGGCGGCGCGCGAAAACGGCGGCACGTCCACATCGGCGGCGACGTCGCGCGCCAGCACGCGGCCGCTGGCCTCGAGCACGCGGACGCGCTCGGTCCGCCCGATCGGCGCGATCGTCCGATCGATGATCGCCCGCGCCTCGTCGAGCGGCATCGTCCCTTCGAATGGGCGCATCGCCCGCACGCTGCTCACTTCGTGACCTGCTGCACCACGTGGCCGAGCTCCGGGATGATCAGGCGCGTCATCGCCAGACGCACCGCATTCTCGGACCCCGGCAGCACGAAGACGACCTTGCCGCTGGCGCTCCCCGCCGTCGCCCGGCTCATCATCGCCGCGGATCCAATCTCTTCGTAGCTCAGCATCCTGAACAGCTCGCCGAACCCGTCGAGACGTTTCTCGAGCAGACCATTCACCGCTTCGTAGGTGCCGTCACGCGAGGTGACGCCGGTGCCGCCGGTGGTGATGATCACCTGAGTGGCGCCGTTCGCGCACTGCGCGAGCACCGTCTCCCGCACCCGCGACGGCTCGTCGCGGACGATGGCGTGTCCGGAGACGCGATGACCGGCCGCCTCGAGCAGCTCGCGGATGGCGCGCCCGCTGGTGTCGGTCTCCGCCGTGCGCGTGTCGCTTACGGTGAGGACGAAGCAGGCGACCGAAGCTGGTCCGTGCGCCTTGTGTTCCTGGTGACTCATTCCTCGGTTGGTGGTTGGTAGTGGTCGATCTTATCCGTGCGGCACAGCTCCTGCTAAGCACTCCCTCGTTTTTCGAGGGAGCCCATCAGTGAGCATTACCACCGTTGCCGTCGCCGACCCTCCTGTTCGCACTCTCGACGTCGCTGCCCCCGCGCCCGTCGCGGCGCCGCGGGCGCTGACGACGCGATTCCTCGATTTCTGGCTGCTTGGCGGCGCCAGCCTGCTGGTCTGGCTGGTGATGATGTCGCTGCAGGGCTTCAGGACCAGCTGGGCCATCGACCAGCACTTCAAGAACCTTACTTACACAGCGGCGTCCCTGTCGCTGCTCATCAACTACCCGCACTTTCTCGTCTCCTACAAGCTGGCCTACCGGCGCGGCCGGCCGTTCGTCCTCTCGCACTGGTATCAACTGATTGCCGTGCCTCTGGCGCTCCTGGCGATCTTCATCGTCGCCTTCGCGGCCTACAACGTACCCGTGGGACAGGTGCCGCTCGTGTCGCCGCTGGCGCAGGCGGTCGGCGGGTGGGCCGGCGCGGGATCGGTGCTAGCCGGACCGCGGCTCGGCGACCTGCTGTTCACGGGCGTCTTCAACTTGATGCTGCTGACGGTGGGCTGGCACTACACGAAGCAGGTGTTCGGCTGCATGATGGTCTACGCCTACTTCGACGGCTACAAGCTGACCCAGGCGCAGCGCGATCTGACGAAGCGCGCGCTGCTGACGATCTGGGTGATGAACTTCGTCTACACCAACATCGGCGGTGCGCAGAACGTCTTCTCGCAGTTCAAGTACTACTCGTTCGATCTGCCGAACATCTTCGGCCCGCTGTCGCAGCTCCTCGTGCTCGGTGGCCTCGCGCTGGTGATCTGGAAGGTCTTCTACGCCAACTACCGCGAGCGCGGCGCGGTGCCCGGCGTGAACATGCTGGTGCCGTTTGCGGCGCTCTATGTGTGGTGGATGCCGCAGACGCGTCAGTACGAGTTCTACTTCCTCCTCACGCCGATGTTCCACTCGCTGCAGTACCTGGCCTTCGTCTACAAGATGGAGGACGCGCGCCTGCGCACCGAGCCGCACCGCGAGCTGAAGGCGACGCTGCTGGTGAGCGGGCTGGTGCTGGCCGGGTGGCTGGCGTTCGAGCTCGTGCCGAACACGCTCGACGTCGCGCTGGGGACGTTTGCCGCGTGGAATATGTTCTTCTTCTTCACCGCGGCGATGCTGTTCATCAACGTCCACCACTACTTCATCGACAACGTGCTGTGGCGGTTCAAGGACCCCGAGATTCGCGCGTATCTGCTGTCGTGATGGCGGCGTAGTCGATCTCGTGCGGCGGCGGCTCGCCTCCGGGACCCTTCAGGTAATGGTTCATCCACTGCATGAGCCGCAGGTTGTAATCGAGACGTGACGCCGCGCGGCGATTGCCGTGTCCCTCGCCGGGGTACAGCACCAGTCGCACCGGCGTGTTCCCATGCAGCTTGAGGTACCGATAGAGGCTCATCGACTGCGTGGGGTGCACGCGCGGATCGGCCGCGCCGTGCATGATGAGCGTCGCCGTGCGCGACTTGCCGGCGTGCGTGATCGGGCTGCGCTCGCGGAACAGCTCCCAGTTCTCCCACGGCCGCTTGAGTGCGTGGACGAGGAACTCCTCGTTGGCGATATCGGTCGTTCCGACTTTGGAGATCTTGTCGCTGATGCCGACGAACATCACTGCGGCCTTGAACCGCTCGGTATAGTACGTGGCGCCCCACGCTGAGGCATACCCGCCGTACGACCCTCCGGTGATCCCGACGCGATCGCGATCGACGAGGCCGACGGCAATCAGATGATCGACGGCGTCCACCAGGTCGTCGAATTCCTTGCCCGCCGGATCGCCCTGCGACAGGCGCGAAAACGCGACGCCGCGTCCGGTGCTCCCGCGATAATTCGGATAGAAGACGGCGAATCCCTGTGCGGCCGCGAGCTGGCCCGGATTGGCATAGCTGGTGCGCCAGCCGTTCGTGTCGCGCGACTCGGGGCCGCCGTGGACAGTCAGGATCAGCGGGTAGCGGCGGCCGGGCTGTTCGTCGAGCGGATGGATCAGGATTCCTTCGAGCTCCAGGCCGTCGCGCGCCCTGAATCGAACGAGCTCCTGCTTCGCCATGCGCATCGAATCGAGCCATGGGTTGCTGTTGGTGAGACGCTTCGGCTCGCGCGCGCCCCGCGGAAGGAGAAAGACCTCCTGCGGGTGGACTGCCGAATCCCCAAGCAGGGCAACGGTGCCGTTCGCCGCGCGATCGAGTGCGGTGAAGACCGGTCCACCCGGCGCGCGGACGATGGCCGGCGCTCGGCCGTCGATGGCGACGTCCTTGATGGCCGTTTCCGACCATTCCGCACCCAGAAAACGTACCGTGCCCTCATCGATCCAGGTGATCGCCTGCGCGTGGCCCGCGTAGCCAGGCACAAGATCGCGTAACGGTCCGCCGGATGCCGGAGCGACCATCAGCCGTCCCTCAGCCGGATCGCTCAGGTTCTCCGCCGACACCAGCGCGATGTTCCGGCCATCCGGGCTCCACGCCAGCTGCCCGAGCTTGCCGGGATTGTTCAGGCTCGCGACGATCTTGCCGGACGCCGGATCGACAACGTGCGCGCGACGGTTCATCAGGTCGTCGTCGACGAGCGGCGTGGGCGCAAGAATGACGAGCAGCCGCGAACCGTCAGGACTCCACGAGACGTACGACGCCGAGCCGGGAAGATCCAGCTCGCGTGCGCTCTCGCTGGAGCCACCGGCGACGGGCGATTCGGGTACCGCCGCGATCCAGATCTTCGAGTTGACGAGCGCCTCCTCGTAGACCTCCTGGCTGAACCCCTTCCGCTCGAGATCCTCGCGCTGTTTCGGCCGGACCGGCCGCGCCACGAAAGCCACCCGTTTGCCATCCGGCGCCACGGCATACGACGCGATATCCGTGGCGCGCGAGACCAGCCGCCGCGCCTCGCCGCCGTCGAGCGGCAGGAGGTACAGGGCCCGCGCCGGATCCCCCGTGCGGCGCGCGATAAACGTGATCGCGCGTCCGTCGGGCATCCATTTCGGACTGGTCACGTTTACTTGACCGGTCACGAACGGGCGCGACCGCCCGTCGGCGCTCACGACATGCAGCTCCTCCCATGCCGCCCCGTCGTCTTCCTGCAGTGGGACGCGCGGCACCGTCAGCACATACGCGACCTGCGATCCGTCGGGCGAAATCGCGGCTTGCGTGACGCTACGGATTCTCGCCACGTGTTGTGGCGTGAAGACCCCCTGCGCGAGCGCCGCAGAGACCGTCACGAACGTCAGGGCGACGGCGAGCGAAGCCGATCGGCGTTGGGAAGAGGTGAAGTTCATTGACGTAATCCTCGTGTGGAGAATTGTCCACCACTTCGGCCTTCCGCCGATCGACGGTGCCGAGCGCGTCCGCTCAGGTCGCCAACACGGATGGTCAGCCAGCGCGAGCGTGCTACATTCCCTTGCCTGTCCCGGTGCCCGTGCTGCTGGTCCTGGCAGCGGTCGCGGTGTATGCGATCGTGAAGGTGGCTCGCGTCGTTCTTGCTGCGATAGGGGTCGAATTGATTTCGCCCCGGACGCCCGGCGCGCGGTGTCTGTTATAGTTGTTGTTTGTCCGCCCTGCCTCGACCGCCGCAGGGCATGTAGATTCGCTCAAGACCGCGCCCATAGCTCAGTTGGATAGAGCGTCTGGCTACGAACCAGGAGGTCGCACGTTCGAGTCGTGCTGGGCGCACCAACCGTTTGCGCCGCTAGGAGTTAGGCGAAAACGGTGAAGGCAGTGAGATCAGAAAGGATCTCCTGTCTCCATGTCGGCCCTTGATCGACTCTTCGAGCAGTTCCTTCGCGAACGCACTTACGTCCATAACGTCACGCCGAAAACTCGCGACTGGTATCAGTCTGCGTGGCACGCCTTCAGGCACTCAGCAGCAGCCCTCGCCTTCACCGGCGTTTGAAGTGGTGTCGGTGAAGCCCAATCAGTCCGGCGACTCTGGTAGTCAATTTCGGATCGAACGCGGCGGCCATGTCACGTGGAGGAATGTCACGCTCAGCGCGATCGTCAACGGTGCCTATCAGCGGTTCGAACCACAGGCGGCGACGGCTGCGAGGCACGGGCTGATCATACGCCCCGATCCTCGGGGCAAGTCGTCCACCGATGCGTTGACGAGGTCGGGGGGTGAGGCGAGCAGGGCACGCCGAACCATTCGCCACCAGGAGCTTCTGCTAATCGGAGGCGAAGTTCCTCACCCGGCTGGTGGCGGCGAGGCGTTTGTGACGCTGTGCTTCGCGGAGTGTCCTGGCACGCTCGAACGACTCGCGCACTGCCGGTAGCTCCGCGCGTAGTCTCCGCGGCAGCTTGCGGGTTTCCGCGCACGCATCGAGCAGGGGACGAAGCGGAACCGGACTCATATCCGCTAACGCCCATGCACGATGCTGACCGCGTTCACGTTTCAGCGGCCAGTCGCCTCACTGCCGCAAACGTATCTGGCCGACCCAAATGGCGTCCTCCGAGGGGAGTTTCGCGCAGGACAACCACGTTGCGACTCGCGTTCGTGGTGCGAGAGCATGGACACTCATCGAAACGCGCACGCCGAGGTCACTTCTCCTTGAAGTGCCTGTAGATCCTGACACAAGTGCAATCGGATACGCCCTGGGCTCAGCTCCCGACCTGACAGTTGGGCACCTCAACCCCCTCGGTGATAGTCAAGGGACCCTGGAGTGGGACTTCGAAGAAGGTCGCGTAGAGCACCGTCACACCGGCGGTGCGGTTGACGGCGGTGTGGACGTGGCCGTGGCCAGTGTCCACGAACGCCGTGCCTGCCGGATACGGCCGACCGATGCAATCGCTCGCTTCAACGTAAACCAGCTCACCCTGGGCGATGTTGACGACGACTGGGCCAGAGTGGGTGTGCCATGGGAACTGCGCGCCGGGCTGGACTGTGATCCTGGCGACCACCGTCCGGGACGCGTCGTGCATATTGACCACGGTAGTGCGGTGTTCTCCTGCGAGCTTGATCCTGAACTGCCCTTGGACCTCGTCGGTAAACACGCTGCGCGGTGTCAGTAGCTCGACAAGAATGGGAGGAGGGGGTGCCTGTGCCCGTAAAGGCGTGGAGCCGACCGCCACCAGCCCGAGCACGACCCCGGCGGCAGCGGCGATGCCGTAAGTCATGGTCCTGCCTCTGCTCAGCGTTGTTTGCATCGATCTATCTCCTTGCATTGAGGAACTGCCCTCTGTGGGCGGAGGTTGCGCGCGTGCCCGTCCGATTGGTCACGATTCACGCTAATCCTGCGCAGGCGCACATTCGCATACGGAGGAATTACCCGTCTGTTCACATTTGAACTCTCGGCCGGGCTGAGCCGGTAACGCTGCACCTCCAACCGAAGGGGCGGGTCCGAAATCGTCGCACTCCATCGGCCCCAGCCGCCGTCACTGGCGGGAACCCAACCCGAGATCGATTGAGCACCGGCGGGTTCATGCACTGATCCTCTCAATCCTCGATACTGGCTGCCGAATCACAGAGCTGCTGACGGCTGCGGTCACGGACTTCGACTTCGACAACCTGTTGCCGACGGTCTACGGGAAGGGTCGCAAGGAACGCCGCGTGCCGATGTCGCTCGACCTTCGCAAGGTTCTATTTCGGTGGGGTCAGGTGAAAGAACGTGCCGAGGTCACATCGCTGCTGATGTTCCCTACTCGCGACGGTGGCCGATGGCACCAGCGCAACGCGCTACGGAGCTACTACTGCATGACGAAACGTCTTGGGCTGCCGCGTAGTGGCTTTCATCGACTGCGCCATACGTTCGCAACTCAATACCTTCGGAACGGCGGAGAAGTGGTGCGGCTGTCGATCATCCTCGGGCACAGCGACGTGTCCACGACGATGAAGTATCTGCACCTGCTCACTGAGGATGTGCAACGGCCGCATCAGGCGCTATCGGTGCTCGGTCGGTTGCGTCGTTGACGATGCGTCAGACCATATGGAAAGACCGACCTCGGCTTTGCAAGGCGCGGGTTACGCTGCGCGTGCACCGCTCAACGCAGAGCCGCATACAAAGGAGGTCGGTCGCCATGCAGTCTACTCCTCTGGTTGCCTTCGATCAGCACGCCGCCACGACGGTGGCGGCAGTGCTTCTGCCCGGACAGCGCACGCCTGCCCTGCATACGCTGACGTCGGATAGTCCGACGATCCTCCGGTTCGTGACACGGCTGCAGCGGGAGGTCGGGAGCATCCGCTGCTGTTACGAGGCCGGTCCGTGCGGCTTCGAGTTGCAGCGCGCGATGACCGCCGCAAACATTCCGTGCGACGTCATCGCGCCGGCGCTCATCCCTCGCCGCCCCGGTGACCGCATCAAAACGGATCGGCGAGATGCCAGCCAGCTTGCCGTGCTGTACCGCGCCGGCGCGTTGACCGCCATTCACGTGCCGACGGAGCAGGAGGAAGCCATCCGCGACCTGCTGCGGTGTCGCGAAGATATCCGGGCGGACCTGCTGCGCGCGCGGCATCGATTGGGCAAATTCCTGTTGCGGCACGGACGCCGTTTCACGGCCACGAAGAGCACCTGGTCGGCGCGGCATCAGGCGTGGCTGCGGCCCAAACGTGGCCGCTGCCCGCGCTCGCCCAGACCCACGAGGCGTATCTCCGCGCCGTTGACGAAGCCGTCGCGCGACTCCAGGCCGTCGAGGCGCAGCTGCAGGAGCTCGTCATGCTGGAGCCGTTGCGCACCCGCGTGCAGCGGCTACGGTGCTTCCGCGGGATGGATGACATCACGGCGCTGACGATCGCCGCCGAATTGGGCGACGCGCGCCGCTTTCCGTCGGCACGCGGGCTGATGGCGTATGGCGGCCTGATTCCGTCCGAGCACTCAAGCGGCCCCCGACGGGCGCGGGGCGCCATCACCAAGACCGGCAATGCGCATGTGCGGCGCGTCCTGGTCGAAGCGGCGTGGCACTATCGGCACCACCCATTCATTGGCAAACAGCTGCGCCGCCGCCAACAAGACGGGCCCGAGGAAGCGCGAATCATCGGCTGGCAGGCCCAACAGCGGCTCTATCGCCGCTACCAGCGACTCGCCGCACGCGGCAAACCCAAACAGCATGTCGTCACCGCCGTCGCCCGCGAGCTCACCGGCTTTGTGTGGGCGACGTTGACCCAGTGAGCTGATCGGCCGACGTCGAAAGGAGAATCCTCGAGAGAATTGTTGCGATAACGACTCCGGTCGCCAACTCGCGTCCTCAGTGCGAGGCAGCTCCCGACGAATCATGGTCATGCGGTAGCCAACCCGCGAATATCAGTGTGATTCATCGTCGTTGCCGCTCGGCCGATCAGCTGACTGGAGTCCATCACCGTGCACACCCGGATGGCTTGATAAGCCGGGTGTGCACTCGGAGTGCTATCGAACAACCGTTTATCTTGCCCTTGACACAGGTCTTTCCATGTCAGTTCTCTGTCGGCCGCTCGATGTGATCCACCACGACCGCTTGCGACTGCATGGTGGTGCGCTCCAGTTTCAGTCCCAACTGCTCCTGCACGGCTACGAAGATCGAAGGTGCGTCGTTTACCGTGGGTTGGAGACTAAGCGTCTGCCGAGCGAACGTCAGCTTGAAGGAATACAGGCCTTCGAGGCCGGTCTGATCTTCAATCGGCTCTGTGATGCCGCCGAAGCGTAAAGCCGTCACCAGTTGCTGCATGGTGACGGCGCCAGCGTAGGTCGTGTTGGCTGTGCTCATGAGTATCCGGCATTGCGACATGAGCAATCGTTCAGTGTCTGCCGTCATCACGGCTCCGGGCCTCAAAGCGTCCATCGCTGCTTGCGGAGGACGTGGAGCGGGCTCCGTCGGGTCCGGGGCTGGACAATCCAGAGTGGACGGTTTCAGTTCAGGGCCGAGTTTGCCATCGGCTCGCGCAACGACGAGCTTGTATCCACGAACCTCGCGAGGTTCATAGTGGGCCGCCAGCTTCATTCGGTCGGCCAGAAGCGTCCGCCACATCTGCCGCACTTCCTCGGGTGGAGCGTCCGGGTTTCCTCTAACGGTGACGTCGTAACGTTCGGAGGTGGCCCACGACGGCAAACCAATGACTTCGGCACCCGCATCCACCGGGTAGGCACGCAGCACCAACAGGCGTGCTGGTATCCAGACCAGTCTGATCTCACCCTTCGGCGTGTTTTGAAGGGTGCCGCTGGTCATTGGTTTCGGATCGATGTTGCGCTTGATCGACGCGACCTCGAAAGCGGGGGCGGGTTGCTGCGCCGCAACCGAAGCCACCGTGAGGCAGCAGAGGACGACAAGCACGAATCGGTTCATCGTCGGCTCCTGTCGAAGGTCGGTTGATCCTACTCCCGGTAACGGGATCAGCTCTCAGAAGAACAGCAGGACACCGACGTGATAAACGGACCCAGCGGCCCGAAGTCGGGCCGGAAGCAACCCCCTCTCGGTGCGCCAACGCTGACGGCGAATGAGAACGCACGTCGATCCAGCACTCCGACTGGTCCACCTCTGCCGCCACAACCCAAAGTCTGGGCCGGAAGTGACGCGAATCCCCAACTGCAAACTATCGAATCGATTCGCGGTGTTGATCGTTGTAACACCGCGTTCAGTAAGTCTCGGCGGCGCAGATAAATCTCCTGAGTTCGATCCGCTTCGAACGCGCTCAGCCGCCGAACGCGAGCGACCCTGTTGATCAAACGCGTGGTGCGCGAATTGCGCTACACCTTTGAGGAGGAGTAATGAAAGCCGCGATTTACGCACGAGTGAGCACGACGGATCAGATCTGCGAGAACCAACTGCCGGAGCTACGCCGATACGCCGAAGCACGCGGGTGTCCGCCGTAGCGCAACGCGCGAAGGCGGACATCGCCGCTCGCATCGAGCTACGGCTGGCAAGCCACAGCCTCCGCCGAGATCACCAAAGCCGACCTTCTGGCGTTTGTGGTTCATCTTCGTGAGCGCGGCGTAACGCCAGTCTCACCACCATGAAGTATCTGCATCTGATGACTAAAGACGTGCAACGGCCGCATCAGGCCCTGTCAGTCCTCGGTCGTTTGCGAAGATGAGGGCGCGACCCGGCGTCGTGGTGAAGCCCGGCCGTGCCACCGTGGCGCGAACGCTCGAACGCGCTAGAATCGGCGGGTCGGAAGGAGCTGGCCAGATGCGTCGAGTGATCCTGACCATCGCCGTTCTCTGCGCGTTGACTCTGACGGGTGCAGCACAGCAGGCCCCACGCTTCGATGTCGCGTCGGTCAAACCTAATCAGGGCTCTTCGGGAACTTCGACATGGGGTTTGCTGCCTTCCGGCAGGTTCGTCGCGACGAACTCGTCACTCCGACTGCTGATCCAAAACGCCTACGAACTGTCGCGCAATCGACTGCTCGGCGGCCCTGGCTGGATCGACGTGGAGCGCTTCGACATTCTTGGATCTGCACCTGAGGGCACTCCCGAAGCTCGGATGTTGACGATGCTGCAGACGCTTCTTGCTGATCGCTTCAAGCTCGTTCTGCGGAGAGAGGCACGAGAGATGGCGGCCTATTCGCTCGTCATCGCGCAGAACGACGGGCGGATTCACAAGGCGTTGGTCAGGTCGGCGGATTGCGAAGCGTTGCGAAACAGATTGAAGCCCGAAGCTGGCAAGACGGGGGGCCCCCGTTGCTCGTGGTGGGTCATGCGGCAGCCCGGGACTAGCGTATCGACGTATCAGTCAGGCGGCGTCGACCTCAACGAGTTTGCGAACATCTTGGCGTCCTACGTTGGGCGTCCGGTGATTGATCGGACAGGGCTCGAGGGTATGTTCGCGTTCGAACTCTCGTGGCTTCAGGAAAGTCAGGCGACTGCCCCTGCCTCAGCCACTGACGCCCCGTCACTGTTCACCGCGCTTCAGGAACAGCTCGGCCTGAAACTGGAACCGAGTCGTGGCCCCGTCGAAGTCTTTGTGATCGAGGCGGTGGAACGGCCGACGCCAAACTAGATCCAGTTGCAGGACGAGCAGGGAACCCACCAAACGGACCCACAAGCCCGAATCCGGGCCGAAGAATCGGAAACCATCTTTAGTTCACGTTGATCCAGCACCGCGACTGGTCCACCCACACTCCCACGACCCAAACCATGGGCCGAACGTCGACCCAAACGCGCATCTCGAACAGAGTGATCGATTCACCGCGCTGATCGTTGTGTGCCACGTTTAGTAAATCTGGATCGTGGAGACTAATCTTCCGCTGTTCGAAGCTTCCAGCTCGCATGGATACCAAAGATGCGATGCCGCGCTGGGCGACTCCGTGGTGCGCTATTTGCGCTGCATCGTCGAGGAGGAACGATGAAGGCGGCGATTTACGCACGAGTGAGCACCACCGATCAGACCTGTGAGAACCAACTGCTGGAGCTACGCCGATACGCGGAAGCACGCGGTTGGACGGTCACGCGGGAAGCAGAGTATCCGCACCTTGTATCTCGATTGGGAATGGGACCAAGGGGAACACCGGCTGCGCCTGGAGCAAATGTTTGGCGACATGCCACGCGGCCTGTTCTACTGGCGGTGTGACCGACCGTTGGCCCAGCTCGGGGACGCCATTCGGCGCGTCGTTCGGCGGAACCGCATCGAATACCTTGTGGTGGACAGCATCGCCTACGCCTGTGGACATGCACCCGAAGCGGCAGACACCGCCGCCAACTACAAACGGGCAGTGGACCGGCTCAGGTCGCTTCGTGACTATTTCGCCGTACTAGATTCGCGGGGCGGGTCACGCGGGGCGGGTCAATCGCTGGAGGCGGTAGGCGTTGAGGATGATGTCGCGGAGGGGCCGGTTTCGGATGACAATCTGATTGCCCTGTCTGTCGATGGAGCCGCCAGATTCACCAGAGGTGTTCAGCCTCACCGACGCAACTTCGAAGGTCGGGCTGTCGCGCTGTTGGGCCGCGAGCGTCATGCCGATTAGGACGACCAGCGCGACAGTGCGAGTGGTTGACAACAGCATGACGGTTGGACGCGCAGCGTGCGTCAACGGTTAGGAGCGAAAGGGGGCGACCCTGGCAGCGTGACCTGC
>DASTBV010000051.1:0-15910 GCA_035711805.1 Vicinamibacterales bacterium | reverse complement strand
AATGGGCCGTCAGGCCGTTGGGGAGAGTGACGCAGCCGTCCGGTGCGCCAGACTGACGACTGCGGCCTCCATCGCGCCCTTGTGGCAGGACGGTGAGTGCATGTCGCCAAGCTCCGTGTGTGCCGCCATCGAACAACCTCCTCCACACACGGGAATGAAGGAGCAGTCGCCGCATTCGTCTTTGTGAGCGCTCAGCCGGTCGAAGCGCGCCGCCGCCGCGCGCCGCCGGTCGTCGTCCAGCCCGTTGATATGTCCGGTCGACTCCGCCGCCTCCCCCGTGAATCCAGGGCAGGCGTAGAGCGATCCCTCGGGGCCGATGGTGTAGGCGTGCCGGCGATGTATCTCGCACGGGCCCATGTGCACGCCGTCGAGCGTGTAGAAGCCGGCGTTCCGTGTTTCCTCACGCAGGAACGACATCTTCTCGTCGACGAAGTGGCACGAGTCGCACGGGCCGGACGATGCGCGTCCGGCGCCGGCGCCGGCCGAGGTCATGCACGTTCCGGCGAGCGGCTTGTTGTTGGCGCCGACCACGGTGAGAGGGATGATGCCCGGCGGCGTCGCCGGTTCGGGCGCCTTGATGATCGGTTTGAAATTGATCTTGACGATCCGGTCGGCGAACTCCTGCTGCTTCAGGAACTCCAGGAGCGCCGGATAGCTGTCCCAGCTGCTCTCGTCGAAGTTGCCGCCGATCGTGATGGCGACCTTCGGCGCCACCCGGCGGACGTTCTCGATGATGCGATCGAACGTGCCCTGCCGCCCGCGCAGCGGCCGCATCCGGTTGTGGGTGTCGCGATCGCCGTCGAGCGTGATCTTGACGCCGGACAGCCCATACGGCAGCAGTCGATCGACCACGTCGGGCGTCAGCAGCAGCCCGTTCGTGATGACCGACACCGACTGTGGAATGCCCCGCTCCGCGCACATCGCATGCGTGCGCTCGGCCAGGTAATACGCAACCGGCAGGTTCAGCAGCGGCTCACCGCCGAACAGCGTGAGATGGAATTTCTCCGGCCGCACGTCGTCGAGGCGCTGTTCGATCCACCGCGCCACCGTGCGCGCCGTCTCGAGACTCATCTTCGCGGCGAACTTGTTGTAGTCGCCGTGATCCCCCTGAAAGCAGTAGTCGCAGGCGAAATTGCACTGCAGCGTCGTGAGCACCGTGACTTTCATCAGCTCGGTGTCTTCACGCAGATTGGTGAAGTACTCGCCCAGCGCGCGCTGCTCCTCGTCGCGGCTTTCGACGACGAAGCCGTTCTCGATCAGCGTGTCGAGGGTGTCGCGTTCGTCGCCGTCGAAGCGCGTTTCGCCGGCGGCGAGGCGCTCGAGCAGCCGGGAGACGTCGGTGGAAACGATCAACTGCGCGTCCGACAGCGTGTTCATCAGGAACACGTCGTCCGTGTCCTTCACCGGCACCTGCACGTTGAACATCGAAGGTTGCATGGGACTCCGTCCTCGGGGCACACGGCGCCCCACTTCGGCGTTTGACTTGTGCTTGGAATTCCGCGAACCGCGGTGAGGTGCGGTTCGACGCAAAAGTGAGCAACGCGTGTGCCCGCGCCGGATGTACGGCGCTCATTGCACGGTTTCTGCGGTCCAGTTTCAGTTTTTGCGAAAGAAAACCGCGATTCCGGCAAGCAACTCGCATCCGGCGCGCGGCCGCGGCTGCGGCTAACCCCTTAGCCGGAGGCGGACGTGATCCGGGAAACCCGTGTGATCGTCAGCAGATCAGCGGGCGGCCAATTTCTTGGCCGGCGGGCCAGAGAGTTGTCAGTTGCCTCGAATCTTCCGGGCCAGCTCGCGGATCTCGAGCTTGTCCATCTTGAACTTCAGCGTGCTCAGCGGGATCCCGAGCGAGCGGGCCGTCCCGGTGACGTTCCAGGCGGATTTCTCGAGCGCGCGGATGATGAAGTTGCGCTCGAAGGTCGAAACGGCGCGGTCGAGCAGGTTTTCGGCCGCCGGCCCGCTGCTATCGAGCTGTGCCACATGGAGCTCGTAGGGCAGGTCTTCGTCGGTAATCCACTCCTTGTCCGACACGGCGACCAGCCGCTCGATCAGGTTCTCGAGCTCGCGGATGTTTCCCGGCCACCAGTAGGAGCTCAGAATCTGCATCGTCGAGTCGGCGATTCCCTGGATGTTCTTGCGGAACTTCAGGTTGTAGCGGCGCAGGAAGAAATGCGCGAGCGCCGGGAGGTCTTCGATGCGGTCGCGCAGCGCCGGCATGCGGATGGGAATCACCTTGAGCCGGTAATACAAATCCTCCCGGAACCGGCCTTCCTTGACGGCCTTGTCCAGGTCGATGTTGGTCGCGGCAATCAGGCGCAGGTTCGTCTTGATCGGATGCGTGCCGCCGACGCGCTCGATTTCGTCCTCCTGGATCGCGCGCAGCAGCTTCGCCTGCAGTTCGTAACGGAGGTCGCCGACCTCGTCGAGGAACAACGTCCCGTTGTTGGCCAGCTCGAATTTTCCAAGCTGCTGCCGGACCGCCCCGGTGAACGCCCCCTTCTCGTGCCCGAACAGCGTGCTCTCGACGAGTTCGCGCGGAATCGCCGCCAGGTTGACGGCAACGAACGGGGCGTTGGGGTGCGCCGATTCGCGGTGAATCAGGCGCGCCAGGAGCTCCTTGCCGGTGCCGCTCTCGCCGAGGATCAGGACCGTCGCCGACAGCTTCGCGACTTTCTGAACGAGCTCGAGAATCTCCTTGGTGGCCCGGCTCCCGCCGGCGACGAACTCGCGATCGTTCTTCTCGGCGACCTCCGCGCTCAGACGCAGGACGTCGCGGTTCAGATCCTGGCGCTCGCTGGCGTTCGCGACCAGCGTCCGCACGCTCTCGAGGTCGAAATCCTTGGAGATGTAGTGATACGCGCCGTAGCGCATCGCCTCGATCGCGACGTCGAGCTCCTTCAGCACCGAGATAACGATCACCTCGATGTACGGATAGTTCTCGCGGACGATCTTCAGCACTTCGAAGCCGCTGATGCCCGGCAGGCGAACGTCGAGGAGCATCAGATCGACGTCCTCCTTCTCGATCACCTGCAGCGCGAACTCGCCGGTGGCGGCGCGGAGCACACGGTAGTCGCGCCGCAGCATCGCGGTGAGCGTCTCCCGCATCCCCTCGTCATCGTCAACGATGAGGATGGTCTTTCGTCGTTCCGACATCCGAGGTGGCTATACTAAGCGATTGTGCCGTCCAATTCTTACGATGTCGTGGTGGTGGGCGCGGGAACCGGTGGGTACGTCGCCGCCATCCGCGCCGCGCAACTGGGGAAGACCGTTGCCGTCGTCGAAAAGCAGAAGGCCCTCGGCGGCACCTGTCTGATCTGGGGTTGTATTCCGACGAAGGCGTTGCTCGAGCATGCGCATGCGCTGAAGGTGGTCCAGAGCGCCGCGGAGTGGGGCGTCGTCATTGGCGCCGGCACGCCGGCGATCAACATGACGCAGGTCCACGCCCGGAAGGACAAGATCGTCGGCGGGCTGACCAAGGGCGTCGAGTTCCTGTTCAAGAAGAACAAGATCGCCTGGATCAAGGGGACGGCGCGTCTTGCCGGCGGCGGCAGGATCGAGATCGTCGAAGGCGAGAAGCAGACGCTCCAGGCGAGCGAAATCATCGTTGCCACCGGCTCCGCGCCGCGCAGTGTACCGGGTATCGAGATCGATCACACCCGCATCATTAGCAGTGACGAAGCGATTCATCTCGCGCAGGTGCCCAAGTCGCTCATCATCATGGGCAGCGGCGCCGTTGGCGTGGAGTTCGCGTCGATCTACCGGCGGTTCGGAAGCGAGGTCACGATCATCGAGCTTCTGCCGCGGCTCGTTCCCGTCGAGGATGAGGCGGTGTCTGCGGAGCTGGAGAAGTCGTTCCGCAAACAGGGCATCAAATGCCTGACCGGTACGAAGGTGACGAAGGCGGCGGCCGGGGCGAATGGCGTCGAGCTCGAGGCGCAGGGACCCGACGGCAAGCCGCAGCAGCTGTCGGCGGATATTCTGCTCGTGGCGACCGGTCGCGGCCCAGTGACTGGAGACCTTGGCGTGGAAGCACTCGGCATGCAGACGGAACGCGGCTACATCAAGGTGGATCAGTTCTACCGGACCTCGATCCCGCACATTTCAGCGGTCGGCGACGTGATCACGATGGGCCAGGGGGTGCATCCGCAGTTGGCGCACGTGTCGTCGATGGAAGGGATCCTCGTTGCGGAACGGCTGGCGGGCCAGGACGTGCGGCCGTTGAACTACGACCATGTTCCCGGCTGCACCTACTGCGACCCGGAAATCGGCAGCGTCGGCCTGACCGAGGCCGAGGCGAAACAGCGCGGTTTCGACGTCCGCGTCGGCTCGTTTCCGTTCGGCGTCCTCGGCCGTGCGCGGATGGCAGGGGAGACGGAAGGATTCGTGAAAATCGTCGCCGACCGCAAGTACGATGAGGTGCTGGGCGTCCACATGATCGGACCGCGGTCGACTGAGCTCGTCGCCGAGGCCGTGCTGGCGCTGCGGCTCGAATGCACGGTCGAGGAGCTGATCAGGACGATTCACGCGCACCCGACGTTTTCGGAAGCCGTGGGCGAGGCCGCCCATGCAACACATGGAGCTGCGATTCACGCGTAACCGCCTATGCCAACTCCCGTCGTCATGCCGCAGATGGGCGAATCGATCGCGGAAGGCACCATCGTCCGGTGGCTCAAGAAGGTCGGCGACACGGTCGATCGCGACGAGCCGTTGTTCGAGATCTCCACCGACAAGGTGGATGCCGAGATTCCGTCCCCGGCAGCCGGCGTTCTCACAGAGATCACCGCCCAGGAGGGCGACACGGTCGCCGTCAATTCGGTGGTTGCCAGCATTGCTGCCGCGGGCGAGGCCCTGCGATCTGCAGACACCACGACGGTGGCGCCCGTAACCGCACAGCCTGTCTCGCCGAAGCCGGCAGGCGTCGGCGGCGAAGGCGGACCGCGAAAGGGCGCTGAGAAGGCAGCCGCGTCCACCCAGCCGCAGGGTGACGGCGCCGGAAACGCCGCGGCAACAGCGGCTCGGCCGCCCCGCTCGAACGGAAGCGGAGAGCCGGCGTCGACAGAGGATACGCGACGCCAGAAATCGTCTCCGCTCGTTCGGCGCATCGCGCGCGAGCACAACGTCGACATCACGCAGATTCCGGGATCCGGGATTGGCGGCCGCGTCACCAAACACGACATCCTCGGGTTCATCGAGTCCGGTGCGGTCGAGCCGCACACTTCTGCAGTTGTGGGGCAGGTTCCGCCGAGTTCTGAGGCCATGCGAGGCGGACCTGCCAGGCCAGGAGATCGATCTGCCGACCGGGTCGAGATTCAGCCGCTCTCGGTGATGCGCAAAAAGATCGCCGAGCACATGGTGCTGAGCCGGCGCACGTCGGCGCACGTGCACTCGGTCTTTCAGGTGAATTTCTCGACGATCGAGAGGATCAGGCAGGAGAAGAAGGCGGAATACGAACGCGTCGGCGCCAGGCTGACTTACATGGCGTTCATCGCGAAGGCCGTGATCGACGCGCTTCGCCGCTTTCCCATCGTCAACGCCTCGATCGACGGCGACAACGTCGTCTACAAGAAGGACATCAATCTCGGCGTCGCGGTCGCGCTCGACAGCGGCCTGATCGTCCCGGTGCTGAAGCACGCCGACGAGAAGAACCTGCTCGGATTGAGCCGCGGCATCGCCGATCTGGCCGAGCGCGCGCGCGCCAGACAGCTCAAGCCGGACGACGTGCGCGACGGCACGTTCACGATCACGAACCCCGGCCAGTTCGGTGCACAGTTTGGAATGCCAATCATCAACCAGCCGCAGGTCGCGATCCTCGGCGTCGGCACGATCGAGAAGCGTCCAGTCGTCGTTGATGACGCGATCGCCATTCGAACCATGGCCTATCTCACGCTCGGGTTCGACCATCGCCTGATCGACGGCGCCGTTGCCGACGAGTTCATGGCGTTCGTGAAGAATCAGCTGGAGAATTTCGACGCCAACCAGGTCTAGCGCGCGCACCGACGCAGTGTCCGCCTTCAGGCGGACCCTCGAGATCCGCCGCCTCGGTCTCGTTCCCTATGGCGAGGCGCTGAAACTTCAGCGCGAGCTCGTCGAGGACCGCCGCGCCGGCCGCATCCCGGACCTCCTGGTCCTGCTGCAACACCCCCCGGTGATTACGCTTGGCGTGAAGGGCGACGGCGGCCGCTCCAACGTCCTCGTTTCAACGGATCGTCTCGCCGAGCTGGGCATCGATCTCTCGGAAACAGGGCGAGGCGGCGACGTCACGTACCACGGGCCGGGCCAGATCGTCGGCTATCCGATCCTCGACTTGAAGCCGGATCGCTGCGACGTGCATCGCTACGTTCGCGACCTCGAAGAGGTCATGATCCGCGTGTGCGCCGATTACGGCGTGAATGCGGGTCGCATCGCCGGGTTGACCGGTGCATGGGTGGGGAACGAAAAGATCGGCGCGATCGGGGTCCGCATCTCACGGTGGATCACCAGCCACGGCTTCGCCTTCAACGTGAACGTCAGTCTCGACAACTTTCAGCTGATCGTTCCGTGCGGGATATCGGATCATGGCGTCACGTCGCTGGCACAGGGGGCTGGCACGGAGCTGTCAATCGGCGATGTAGAGGCCCACGTAATCCGGCATTTTGCTGCAGTATTCGACGCATCGATGGTGAATCCGACACACCGAGGCACCGAGGTCACCGAGGACGCGCGACCGAAAAGGCGAGATGTCCAAAGCCCGGCCGATTGACCGCCGCCGGAACGTCCCTCGGACCCTCAGTGCCTCGGTGTGTCGTGAGGAGCGAACACCATGGCTAAGCAGTCTTCGTGATCACTGCGTCGCCGACGCCCAGGCCGGCGACGGACTTCACTTCCACACGGATGTTGTTCCAGACCACGATGTCGTGAACGGCGGCGGGGCGTCCGAGCTCGCTCAACACGAGACCGCTCACGGATTGAACGTCCGAATGTTCGAGCGTGATTCCGAACGCTTCCCCCACATCCTTGAGGCGCACGGTGCCGTGAACGAGCAGGCGCCCGTCGGATTCCCGCACGATCGGCGCCCGCTCCCGGCCCTCCTCGATTTCTCCGACCACCTCCTCGAACAGATCCTCGATCGTGACCAGACCAGCGGTGCCGCCGTGCTCGTCCATCACGACGGCCATCTGCGCGCTGTGACGCCGCATCGCCGCCAGCACATCGTCCATCGCCATCGTCGCGGGTATGTACGGGACCGGCCGTGCATCGCGGGCCGTCACCGGCCGGCCGGCGACGAAGTGACGCAGCAGCGCCTTGATGTGGACGCTGCCGACGATGTGGTCGAGGTCGCCGGCATACACCGGGTAGCGTGTATGTGGATGCGTGCGTACGAGCTGCCGGAGTTCATCCACCTCTGTCTCGACCGGGATGCCAACGAGGCGGACGCGAGGCACCATCGCCTGCGCGGCGGTCAAATCGCCGAATTCGAACAGCTCACGGAGGATCTGGCCGGCCTCGCCGCGGAGCATGCCGCCTTCCTGGCTCTCCTTGACGATGTACTCGAGCTCCTCGGGCGTGTGGTACCGCTCGGCTTCGACTTCCTGACGGCGGACCCCGACAAGGCGCAATAGCCCGTTGCCCGTGGCATTGAGGGCAACCACCAGCGGCTTGAGCGCCAGCTCCAGCGCCTCGATGACCGGCGAGACATACAGCACGGTGTCGTCGGCGCTCTGCAGCGCCAATGCTTTCGGCACCATTTCGCCGATCACGATGTGCAGATACGTCAGAATCGCGACCGCGATTCCGCTGGCCAGCGCGTGTGCCGCGATCCACGGGCTGTCGTCGTACGGCTCGAGCCACGGCACGATCCATTCGGCGAGCACGTGCTCGCCGTACATCCCGAGGCCGAGGCTCGCGATCGAGATGCCGATCTGCGTCGTGGCGATGTAGCGATCCTGCTGGCGCGGATCCTCGAGAATGCGCGCGACGCGCTGCGCGAGACGGTTGCCTTGCGCGGCCTGATGCTCGATCGACGCTCGCGTCGCGCCGACGATGGCGAATTCGGCGGCGACGAACAGCCCGTTGGCGAGGACGAGAAGGAAAATGATGACGACGGCGAACAGCACGTCAGCTCTCCTCCGCCTGTTCGTCGTCCGGACGGACGCGCCGCGCGAGCACGCTGTCCACCGCCCTGTCGGCCACGCGCTCCACCTCGAACTCCCAGTCGCCGATCCTGATCGTTTCGGCGGGCACCGGGAGGTGGCCAAGCGCGGCGGTCACCAGCCCCCCGACCGTCGTCGCATCTGTGTCCCACATCGCGCGGAGCGCCGTGGCGGCGTCGTCTACTGCCATCCCGCCAGGCAGGCGCAGCCTCCCGTCGGGCAGCGGTTCCGCGACGGGATCGGCCGGTTTGAATTCATCGCCAACGTCGCCAACGAGCTCGGCGAGGACGTCTTCCAGCGTGAGCAGGCCAGCGGTTCCGCCGAACTCGTCAACCACCAGCGCCTGATGCGAACGCCGCTCCCGCAGCTGCCGCAGAATGCGATCGGCCGTTACGCTCTCGTGCACGCTGGCAATCGGCCGAATGAGCGTCGTCAGGGAGCCGTTCGACCCGCCGGCGACGAGCCAGCGGACGAGATCCTTCGTGTGGACGATGCCGACGACGTTGTCGAGCGAGTCGCGATAGACCGGAAGCCGCGAGTACGGACTCTGCGCCACGATCGTGATGACCTCGTTCAGCGGCGTGTCGATGCTCAGCGCCGAAATCTTCGTGCGCGGCACCATCAGCTGCCTGGCCTGACGAAGATTCAGCCGCAGCGCGCGCTGAAGACGGCGGTGTTCATCCGGCTCGAGGAGCCCGCCATCGCGGCTCTCCGCAATCAGCAGCTCGATCTCCTGCGGCGAGTGGATGTGACGATGCCCCTGCGGCGAGGCGCCGATGACGCGGAGCAGCAGCAGCCCCGTCCCGTTCAGCCACTTGATGAACGGGCGATAAATCCACAGCGATGCCTTCATCGGGATCAGCGTGTAGATCGCGGTGTAGGTCGGGTATTGCAGCGCGAGCGACTTCGGGACCAGCTCGGCGAAGATGACCTGGAGTACGGTGAGGATGAGCAGGACGGCCGCGATCGACGTCGACTGCGCGGCGACGTCCTGCAGCCCGCCCAGCGACGCGAAGTAAGGCGACAGCCAGACGGCAAACGTGGCTTGCGCGTACGCGCCGAGCACCAGGCTCGAGAGCGTGATGCCGATCTGGCAGGCGGCGATATAGCGGTCCAGCGCCGCCGGCGACTGCAGTACCGGCAGCAGCCAGGACGCCAGCGTGTTGCCGTCCGCGGCCATCTGCTGGATCCGGGCGCGGCGAACGCTGACGGCGGCAAACTCAGCGGCAACGTAAACGGCGTTAACCAGGATTAAGGCCGTGACGACGAGAATGGCGGCGAGCACCAAGAGGCCTGTACTTAGCACGTCCTCGGTCCGCGGGTAGACCGGCCGCTTCGCAGGCGGGCCTGACAGGCTCGCCCCACGGCGGTCGAGGTACCCGGGAATAGGACCGAATAGGTCGGTGTTCTAGTGGGTAAAAGGACACCGACCCATGGACAGGACTGACGACAGGCAGCTCATCCGTCGTCTTCAAATCGGCGACGAGGAGGCAGTGAGGGACTTATCAGACCGCTACGGCCACCGGATTTTCCAGATGGCGCTGCGGCACATGAAGAACCGCGAGGACGCCGAGGAGGTTACACAGGACGTCCTGCTGAAGGTTTATCGCAAAATCGACAAATTCCGCGGCGACGCGGCGCTCTCATCCTGGATTTATCGCATTACGTTCAACACGGCGATGTCGCGGTTGCGGACCCACCGTGCGGAGCGGGCCGCGGACGTCGAGCGGGACCGGGTGCTGGCTCAGCGGAAAGAGGAGTCCGGCGTGGCGGCCCCGCACCATCCGGCCGACTGGTCTCACATGCCCGACGAAGAGCTGCTGCGGCGGCAGCTCCGCGACGCGGTCGCGGATGCCCTGCCGCGGTTGCCCGAGATTTACCGGGTGCCGGTGGTGCTCCGGGACATCGAAGGGCTGACGACCGAAGAGGCGAGCACGCGTCTCCGCGTGAAGGATCAGACGCTCAAGTCGCGACTGCATCGTGGCCGCGTAATGTTGCGCCGGCAGCTCGATGCCTTCACCACCGGCCTGGAACTTCACCGCGAGGCCGCGTAACGACTCGAACGACTTAGCGCCGCCGCGGCGCGACGAATTCAGGGCGGTCGTTGCGCGCCGTCAGCCGCGCTGCGAACTCGAGAGCAAGTTCCGCGACCTGGCTGACGCCGCGTGCATCGATCTTTTCCCAGTCGTCGCCGGGGCGGTGATAGTCCGTGTGAAAGCCGGTGAAGAAGTTGATGGCCGGCACCCGCCTGGCGATGAACGACGAATCGTCGCTGCGACCGGCGCCCGGACCCTCGCGCCGCACGCGCAGTTGATTGCCGCTGGCGGCGCCCGCCGCTCGAAGATCACCCTCCATCGATGGCGAGAGTTCGAGTCCGCTGACGTCGACGCTGCCGTTGGCGCGTCCGACCATATCCAGATTCAGCATCCCGATCGTGTCTTCGATCGGGACCGCCGGTGTGGTCGTGTAGTGGATCGATCCGAGCAGGCCGCGCTCTTCCCCTGCAAACGCCACGAACACCAGCGTCCGCGGAAACCGACCGCGCTGGGTTGCCGCGAGCTTCGCCATCTCGATGATGGCCGCGGTGCCTGATGAGTTGTCGTCGGCGCCGTTGTGAATCTGTCCCGTCAGCTCCGGCGCCACCGACAGCCGGCCGCCCAGCCCCACATGGTCGTAATGCGCGCCGATGACCAGCGCTTCACGCGACTTCTGCGGATCGCTTCCCGGCAATACACCCACAACGTTACGCACCGGACGACGGTTCGTGGCGAGGTATTCGACATAGCTGACGGTCGCGTCCGGCAGCGGGCGCGATCGCGGCCGCACGTCCTTATCGATCTCCCTGGCCAGCGCGTCGAGTCCCCACGCGTCGAGGAACGGTTTCATCTCCTCGCGCCGGACGCGCAGTACCGGGATCGGCTGGCTGTCGGCTTCAGGATCCGCCGTGAACAACGCATACGGCGCGTCGTCCGTCTTGTGTGTCGGGTCCGAGACAACCAACAGCGCGCGGGCGCCGTGCTGACGCGCCAGCGTGGCCTTGGCCTGAAGCGTCGTCTGCCGGATCGGCCGTGTCCCGTCGAAGCGGCTGTTCGGGTCGTGCTCCTGCGGCTCGTGGGTGAAGATCAGGACTGCCTTGCCGTTGACGTCCACGTTCGCGTAGTCGTCGTATCCCGCCGACGGCACCGCCAGACCGTATCCGGCAAATACGACCGGCAGCTTGTCGAACGAGACGGACGGGCTGTCGGGTCTGTTGTTGATCGGTGCGGCCAGCGGCAGGTAGCCAGTGCCGGGTGTCAGCGTGACGCGCTTTCCGTCCCGCTCGATCGTCAGCCGATTCTCCCGGCCGACGATCAGGCCGGCGTCGAGCTCGAACGACTGAAACCAGGAGTCTTTGTCGCCGGCGGGTCGAAGACCGGCGCGGCCGAACGCCTCGGCGATGTAATCGGCGGCCCGCTCCAGCTCCGGCGAACCATTGCCGCGGCCCTTCATCTCGTCCGAGGAGAGGAACTTGATGTGCGCAAGCAGATGGTCGGGCTCGATGTCCGGCGCGAGGGCCGCGGCGGACGCCCCGACGAGGATCACGCCGACCGTCAGCAGGAATCTGCGCATCTCTCTAATCGTAGCCCCAGTGGCTAACCCTGCAGCGCCGTCTCGAGCTGGACGCGTTCGCGGCTGTGCAGATCGGGGAGGCGAATATGAGCAATACCCGATGGCGTCAGCAGGCAGGGCAGGACGCCGGCGCGATCCCGGATGCCGAACTCTCCGCCAAGGACCGTCAGCACGCTCATCGTCCGTCGCGATGAGGTCACCAGCGCTTCAGTGATCTTCGCGGCGGCGAGGCCGAGCGCCTGCGGCCCGGGCGGCCAGAGACGAGCAAGCCGGCTCTCGATCCGCCTGAGTTGGACCTGCGTGAGGACCCGCTCGAGCGAGTAACCTCCAATCGCCGCTTCGCCCCAGGGAACGAGGAACCCCGACGGAGGAGTGCCCAGGACGGCGAGCGTCACCTCCGACGGCGAGCAGCCCGCTTCGAGCGCAACGATTGCCCGGATGGCTCCTGCCAGCGCCTCGGGTGCGGAGCCCACCAGGCGTCCTCGCTCCACACCGGCTTCGCGCCCGACCGAGAGGATCAGATCGGAATGCGAGGCACCCGCGAACACGATCGGCGCGGTGCCGACGAATCCGCTCAGTCGCGCGATCATCGAAAGCCCGGTCTCGCCGCCCCATTCCTGCGACGCCTCGACTCCGCTCGGGGCAGGCGCGCGCCCGGAATCTGCAACCACCACCACCGCCGCTCCGGCCACGCGCGTGAGATCGTTCGTGCCGTCCACTCGTGTGTGGAATCCCTCGACGGCTCCGGCCTGCTGGATGTCCAGCGCCTTGCCCGCGGCGATCGTTCCGTCCCCGTCGATGAGGAGCACGCGCCGGACACGCTCCCCCCGCGCGAGCGCGTGAGCCGTCGAGCCGCCGAGCTCACCGGCTCCGACGATGCAGATGGTGGGCATGGATCGGTGAGTTATCTTAGTTGGTAGTTAGTGGTTAGTAGTTAGTAGTTAGTGGTTAGTGGTTAGTGCTTGGAGTTTCGACGTGAGCGCATTGAACGGCAAGGTAGCGGTCGTCACGGGTGGTTCGCGCGGGATTGGTTTGGCGATTGCCGATGCGCTGCTCGGTCAGGGCGCTTCGGTTGTCATCAGCGGCACGAACAAGGACCACCTCGAGGCGGCCACGAAAAAACTGGCCTCGCGTTCCCGGAGCATGTCCGCCGTACAGGCGGACGTCCGCCGCTACACCGACGTGGACGCGCTGATGACGACTGCCGTGAAGGAGTTCGGCGGCCTGGACATCCTGATCAACAACGCCGGCGTTGGCGTGTTCAAATCCGTCGCGGAGACGACGGTGGAGGAATGGCACCGCGTCCTCGACACAAATCTCTCCGGCGTCTTTTACTGCTGTCATGCCGCCATTCCGCACTTCAAGGAGCGCGGCGGCGGGTGGATCATCAACGTCAGCAGCC
Source organism: Vicinamibacterales bacterium (assembly GCA_035711805.1). Lineage (GTDB taxonomy): Bacteria > Acidobacteriota > Vicinamibacteria > Vicinamibacterales > UBA2999 > Gp6-AA40. Next base: position 2,770 of record DASTBV010000051.1, on the reverse strand, counting down.
TCGCCAGCAAGAATGCGTTCGTGAACGGCGGTGTCTACTGCGCGTCCAAATCGGCCCTGAACGCGTTTTCGGAAACGCTGATGCAGGAAGTGCGGTACGACGGCATTCGCGTTGCCTACGTGCTTCCCGGCTCGGTCAACACGGGTTTCGGCGGGCTCTCGAACACGAAATCGGAATGGGCGCTCATGCCCGAGGACGTTGCCCAGGCGGTCGTTGATCTGATCGCGTTCCCCGCGCGGAGCCTGCCGAGCCGCGTGGAAATACGCCCGGCGCAGCCGCCGAGAAAGAGCTGAATCGTGTCGGCCTTCGACAAGCACGCCGACACCCTCGAGCAGCACGAGACCATGATGGGCGCCTCCCGGGGCCGCCTCGCCGTTGCGCTCGATCTGCTGACCGACGCGCTGGCGATGGTCGGCCAGCACGGCGTTTACTGCCAGAGCGCGCGCACGCCGGGCAAGCCGTCGATGGACATTGCCATCGTGCTCGAGCACATCACCGATGCGAAGGAGCTTCTGCAGAGCGTGATCGAGCTCGACCGCCCGGCATGAGTGGGGATGCGCTCGCGCCGATCGGCGTCATCGCAGACTACAACCTGCTCGAGAAGATGGACGCGGCGGGCCCCGGCGATCTCTATCGCGCGCGCGATACGAGGCGCGGCCGCACCGTCGCGGTGCGCGTGCTGCCTGCCGATTTCACCGCCGACCAGGCGGCGCTCGTCGCCAGCGCGCGGGCAGTGCAGGTGCTCTCGCACCCCAATGCGATCACGGTGTTCGATGCCGGCACACACGACGACCGCGTCTACGTGGTGTTCGAGTTCCTCAAGGGCCGCTCGCTGCGCTCCGAGATGGCCGGGCGGCCCGTGAACGTCAGGCGCGCCGTCGATATGACGATTCAGATCGCCGACGCCGTTGCCGATGCGCACGCCGCCGGGTTCTTCCACGGCGGCCTGAGCCCGGAAACGATCGTGATCACCGCCAAAGGGAACGCAAAGATCCCCGCCTTCGATCTCGCTGTTCAAAACGGCCTGAGCAACGAAGGCGGGCAGGTGAGGCTGGACGACTACGCCTCGCCCGAAGAAGCGCGCGGCGAGGCTCCTGACGAACGATCCGACGTCTACTCGGCCGGCGCGATTCTGTACGAGATGCTGACGATGCGGCGGCCGATGCATCGCGGCGCGTCGGCGCCGAGTGCGTCCAACGCCAGCGTGCCGAAGGAGCTCGACGCGGTCGTGCTGCGCGCCGTATCTCCCAACCCGGACTCGCGCTATCAGAACGTGGCGACCTTTGCCGGCGATCTGCGCTCCGTAGGGTCCGTCGCCGAAGAGGAGCCGCACCGGGCGCCCGCCTCGGCGTCGTCCACGACGATTGGCGGCGTCGCGTTGACGACCGTCGCCATTCTCGGCGTCGTGGCGGCGATCCTGTGGTGGGTCATGCGGTCGTAAGGATCTCGCCGAGCTGGTTCACGAAGGCCGAGCGTGCCATCACCTGATCGATGCCGGCCGCCCGGGCGGCGTCGATCGTGGCCGTGTCAACATGGGAGACGTAGCCGAGGGTGCGGATGTCTCGCAGATCCGGGTCGCGCTTGAGGCCGGCGATCGCATCCAGCGGCCGCAGGCGCGCGCTGTTGAGGTCGAAAATCACCAGCGACGGCCGCTTGTCGCGGATGGTTTCCAATAGCTTGTCACCGGATCGTTCGAAGTAGACGTCCGCGTGCAGCGACTTGGCGGCGGTGGAGACCTTGATCGAGAAGATCAGGTCGTCGATGGCGCACACGATCATGGGTTCAGGGGGTTCAGGGGGTTCAGGGGGTTCAATGGGTTCACGGGGTTCAGGATAACCTCATGATTGTCGAAGTTCGAGCCGTCGCACCGTTCTACAAGAACGGATTCGTCGTGGCGTGCGGGCGGACACGCGAAGCTGTTCTCATCGATCCGGGCGACGAGGTCGACCAGTTGCTCGGTGCGGTGCGCGATCTCGACGTCGAGGTGCAGGCGATTCTGCTGACGCACGCCCACGTCGATCACATCACCGGCGTGGCGGCGGCGAAGGAGGCCTTCGACGTCCCGGTGTATCTGCATCGCGACGATCAGTTTCTGTACGACATGGCGGTCCAGCAGGGCGCGATGTTCGGCTTCAAAGTCCGGCAGCCGCCGCCCGTGGATACCTATTACGATTCGACCGCGGTTTCATTCGGCGACTACAAGGTGCGAGTCCATCACACGCCCGGCCACTGCCCCGGCGGTGTGTGCCTCGATGTCGGCAAAGCCGGGGAAGGTCGGCACCTGTTCGTCGGCGACACGCTGTTTGCCGGCTCCATTGGCCGTACGGATCTGCCGGGGGGCGACTATGGCGTGCTGATGCGGTCGATCACCGGAGTGCTCTTCCCGCTCGGAGACGACGCGATCGTGCACCCGGGGCACGGCCCGGATACGACCATCGGCCGCGAGCGCGCGACGAACCCGTTTGTGCTGGAGTACTTGAGGTCCGCCTAAAGGCGGACACTACGTACGTTATTCGGTGTCGCGCAGCGCGACGACCTCGACGCGGCCGATCTGCACCTTGTCTCCGGACGCCAGCCGCGCCACGTCCGTCCGCTGACCGTTGACGAACGTTCCGTTCGTACTCTCGAGGTCGCGGACCTCGAGCCCGCCGTCCGGCATCGACGTAAATCGGCAATGGACGCGCGAGACCAGCGCCGCGTCGACGATGAAGTCCGCGCCCGTGGCGCGTCCCAGCGTGCGGACCGTGCCGGGCATGATTCGAAACGTTTT
>DASTBV010000050.1:0-3143 GCA_035711805.1 Vicinamibacterales bacterium | reverse complement strand
GTGGTGCCACCCTGTGTGGGATGCCCCTCACACTTCGACAACGTGTAGTTCGCATCCACGCCGATGCCCCTTGCGCTGCGCCGCGTCACGCCCAGCAGCATCCCGCGATAGCTCTGTTCCCCGAGGGCCGTGTGCTCGTCGACGGCACCGAGGAATCTGCCGGTCTCCCAGTTCTGCATCGTGATCTTGCGGCGGAAATTCAGCGTCGCAGCCGTCGTGCACGGATTGAACGTGCGCACTCCGGTCGGCGTGTTGAGCGTGCACGAACCGGGAATGTATTGACCTTCGTTGAGGGAGCGCACGTTCCACAGGCGGTCGCTGTACGACCCGAGATAGCTGACGTTGACCGCCATCGCGCGGCCGATCTGCTGCTGGAACGTCACGTTCCACGATTGCTGCCGCGGCGTTTCGATATCCGGCGGTATCGAAATGTAGGGGCCGAACAAATTGAACGGCGAATCCTTGCCGAGGACGTACGGAAATGGATTGGTCACGCCGCTGCCGGCGAACGGATCGTCAAGCAGCTGCCCGTCTGCCAGACGCACTTCGGCGCCCCACGGCTGCGCAACCGACGTGTTCAGGTGAAATTGCGCGTTGATGAAATCGTAGCCAAGCGAATATCCGCCGCGAATCACGCTGCTGCCTGACCCGGTCGGGTCCCAGGCGGCGCCGACACGTGGCGACCACTGGTTCCAGTGGTTCTCCATGCCGGCATTGCCATTCACGAATCCCGGATCGCCGGGGAACAGGAACCCGGGCGGCGCGTTGGTGAACACCGTCGTCTTTTCGCCGGCAAGGAAGCGATCGATGTCGAAGTTGTAGATGGCGCCGTTGCGAATCTGCTGGGCGATGGCCGGTTCCCACCGCAGGCCATAGTTGAGCGTGAGCTTGGGCGAGGCTTTCCAGGTGTCCTGTGCATACAGGCCGACGTACCACTGCTGCATGTCGAGCGTATTCGGTACCGCCTGAATGTACGCCGGGTTCAGCCCGGCCGCCGAGAGGCGGCCGATCACGAAGTCGGCAAGCCCGATGCGCGTGACTGAACCGCCAAACGAGAACTGACCGGGCGAACGCACGTTGGCCTGCGAGAGCGAACGCCAGAACGAGAGACTGCCGCCGACGCCGAACTGGTGATTGCCGCGGATCATCGTCAGATCGTCAGTCACCTGGTACGACGGCGTCTTGAACCGTGCTTCGCTTTCGGTGCCGCCGCCGATCGTGAACCCGCCGGTCACCGAGAGAAGCATGTAGTCCTCGAGGTAGCTGTGCGTTTTGATACCCACGTCGGACGCGTCGAAACCAATCGGCTCGTGTATCCGGTGAATGTCCGTATAGTTGACCGCAACCCGGACCGCGTTGACGGCCGAATTGCTCAAGACGTGGGTATCGCCGACGGTCAGCGAATGGGCATACTGAATGTTGCCGCCGAGGTTCGACACCAGAATGTTGTCCGGGTGCAGCTGCAGCGGCGGGGTGATCTCGACCTTCGTCAGCATGTACCTGCCGAACATCGAGTGGTTGGGGGACAGGTTCGCGTCCACCTTCCCGATGAACTGATGATCGTCCTGCGGCCGCGTGCTCGAGTATCGGACCAGCCCGCATTCGTTTTCAGGCTTCGGCAGGTGCGCGGCAATGGCGCGCGCGGCGGGGCTGATGAGCGACGGAGAAATGCGGTTGTCGACGAATCCACCAATCATCGCGACGGGACTCGGCCGGCACGTGGCTGAATTGAAGATGCTGAAATCTCCGTTCAGCATGCGTTCGGTGGGCACGAACGCCTCGAAGTCCGAGGGCGTGCTGCGGAATTTCGTGCCCTGGTAGGCGCTGAAGAAGAAAAGACGATTGGGACGGATCGGCCCGCCCAGGGTACCGCCGAACTGATTCCGGTTCAGACCGTCGCCCACACGGGTACCGGTCGCAGGGTCGATCCGTGCGAACGGATCCTTCGCGTTGAAACGATGGTTGCGGAAGAACTCGAACAGATCGCCATGCCGCACGTTGGTCCCCGCTTTGGTGACGGCGTTGACTGACGCGCCGGAGTGCATGCCGTTGTTGGCGTTGGTCGAGCTCGTCTCCACCCGGAATTCCTGCATGGCGTCGGGAAACGGAAGGGGAAGGTTGAGGTTGTCGTACGGGTTGTTGTGGATCGCCCCGTCAAGCAGATAGGCGACGCCAAACGTTTGTCCACCGGCGACAGCGATGCCGACGCCGCCGCTCATCGAACGGCTTGTCGCACCGGCACCAGGCTGCTGCACAGCGGCGCCCGCGAGCACGATCAGGTCGGTCGCCTGCCGCCCGTTCAGCGGCAGTTCTTCAATGCGCTCGTTTTCAATAACGGCGCCGATGCTCGGGCTGCGGGTTTCGATCAGCGGCGCGGCCGCTTCGACGCTGATCGTCTCGCTCAGGTTGCCGAGCTCCATCGTGACGTTCACGACGGGATTGGCGTTGACCTGCAGCACCAGCCCGGTGCGAACGAAGCTGCGGAAGCCTGACAGCATGGCCTCCACCCGATATGGGCCAAGGGGCAGGTTGGTCAGCGTGTACGAACCGCTGGCGTCCGTGACGGTCGATCGCTTGAAGCCGGTTTCCGTCTGGATAGCGGTGACGTCCACGCCAGGCAGGACGGCGCCCTGGGCATCTTCCACGATGCCGGTGATTTGTGCGGTCGCCTGCGCGTAGGCGCACGGAGCGCCGAGCAGACCGACCAGTCCGAGAGCCACGAGTACGCGTCGTGAACGCTGCATCGCCATTCTCCCCTTTGCCCCGCATTGCCGAGTGTTGCGCGACCGGTCCCCACAAAAAAGTCGGAAAAGCGGGCGAAGTATACTCACAGCCAACCGGCCGTTCAATCGCCCCCGCGCGTGGCGTGTACGCCCTCTCCCAACATGCATTACGCGACTTTTTCCACGTCCACCAATCCGCTGCCGCGCCTCGGCGCCCGCATCGGCGATCGCGTGCTCGACCTGCAGGCGGCCCAGATCGACGGGCGACGCGCGGCGCCGGACACGCTGCTGGAGCTCATTCAGCAGGGTCCCGAGGCCTGGAGATTCGCGGCTGAGGTCGCGCTCGCAGAGGTCCGCCTGAAGCCGGAGGCGACCTTCGGAGTCCAAGAGGTGCGCTGGCACGCGCCGATTCCCAGACCG
>DASTBV010000049.1:0-117143 GCA_035711805.1 Vicinamibacterales bacterium | reverse complement strand
GTCTTCGAGCTGACCGATGAGCCGAAGGACGTCGCCACACGCCGGGTCAGCGCCGCGGTGCTGGAGCTCGACGCCGGTCCGATCGTGATGCCGGCGAAGGCGACCTCGTTCATGGCACCGCCGGGCGTGCGGTTCGTGATGGGTGTATCGCTCCAGGCGGGCGATGGAACCACTCCAGGAAGGCTGAAGGCCCGGATCACGCTGCTGGAGCGTGCGCGCAGTGCCGTCCGCGTCGTCGGCAGGCGGGTTTACGTGGACTTCTCTCCGGATTCACTGCCTGTTGCGTCGGAGCCTGAGCGGACGAGCGCTGCGCGGCCCGCCGGGCGGCCTGTCCCTGCCATCCCGGCGCAGGCACCTGCGGCGGCAGCGCCAGCTGCGTCGTCATCGGCCACCGACAACTACCGCACCACGGTGCAGCCGGCGATCGAGCGCTTCGAGCAGCTGACGCCGTTCATGGTGTCGGCAGCGGCGTCACCCAGTGAATCGGTGCTGAAGGCGGTGGGGAACACCCTGATCGGAATTCAGGGTCTGCTGCTGTCCGTGGATGTGCCGGCCGAGTCGCGCCAGACGCACGATTTGCTGTCGTCGGCTGTCGCGACGGCGGTGACCGCGGTCAGTCCGTCGTTTACCGGCGACCGCTCGGCGCATGCGAAGCAGGCGCTGATTCTGTTGGAACAAGCCAAATCTAGTCGGTAGTTGGATAGTTCGTAGTTCGTAGTCAGTTCGTAGTTAGTTCGTAGTCGATTCACTACGAACTATCTAACTACCCAACTATCCAACTAGCTGGCAGCCGCCGATCGGAACGGAATGACGGTCGGCGGGCGGTTGTCCGCGCTCGCCGATCCACCACCCTTGAGCATCTCATGCGCCTGCCGCACGCGTGCGGCGTGGACGGGATTGTTCGGCTCGCGGGCGGCGAGGTCTTCGGCAATGGCCAGCCCTTCTTCGATCGCGCCGTTGGCGAGGTAGGCGTCCGCGAGCATTTCCTGCGCGTGAGACGCGGTGCTGCCGAGGTCGCCGTCAACCGCCACTTCGACGAGACGGACGAGCGCGGCGATGCAGCCGGGCGCGCGCGTGACGAACTGCTGCAGCGCCGTGGCGGCAGGTTCCCATTGCGACCGTTCGAGCCAGTGTGTGGTTGCCATGTCGGCGAGCGCCACGGCCGCGTCCTGGATGTGAGGCGCGGCGGATGCGGCCAGCCGTGCGATGGCGTCAACGGATTCGGGCGTGTCGGCCAGCGTGCGGCGGGCGACGTCGATGGCGTCGTCGGTCCGGCCGCCGCGCAACAGCACTTCAACGATCGCGATGCGAGCTTCGGGATCCGAACCGGCCATCCCGGCCGACAGGTGCTCGGCCGTGGCGACGGCATCACCCGTCTCGACGAGCAGCCGTACCAGCCTGGCGACGGTCGGGAGGTGATCGGGATCGTGTTCAAGCGCTTCGCGGAGGAGATCGATCGCCTCATCGCGAAGGCCGGCGGCGTCGAGCGCGTCCGCGACGCGGCGGCGATGGCCGGTCGTCAGCGCGTGCTCGCGCGCCCGGGCGAAGTTGCCGGCGGCAACCGCCATCTGGAACACCCGTTCGCGCAGCGCGGTATCGGACGGATCGAGCGTAGCCGCCTCGGCCAGCGTATCGCCGGCGGCGGCTGCGTCATTTCGTGCAATCTGCTGCTCGGCGAGCGCCAGGAGGAACCGGCGTCCTTCGACGGTCTGGCCCTGCGTAATCGCCAGGGCGGCCGCGTGCCCGAGCGCATGCTCGTCGGTCGGTTTGACCGCCAGAATCTTCTTGTACGTTTCGAATGCCTGCTCGAGTTTCCCCTCGAGCCGCCAGGTGTCCGCGATGGACGCGAAGCGCCCCGCGGCGCCGTCGACGTCGCGCGCACGAAGATACAGTTGCGCGAGCAGCAGGCCGGTATCGAGGTCGCCCGGATCCTCATCGACCAGACGGGTGTAGGCCTCGATCGCCGCCGGCAGCTTGCCGACTCGAAGGAGCTTTTCTGCGGCCCGGATCGCCGCTTGACGTTCGGCTGACATAGAGGGGGATCTCCGGAACTGCCTTGGGCAAGTTGCGTTCCCTCCGGAGGCGGAGCACAGCTGCAGTTCTGTCGTGATTTGTGGCCTGTTTTGCGACTCTATGGCCGTTGGATGATGCCGATGGACGGTACACCGGGGTGCCGGCGCACAAAAACCGTCCGTCAGTTACAAAACGGGCGCGTCAAACGCCGGCGGCCAGCCACACGGTGCCAACCGTGATCGCGAGCGTTGCTGCCGCGACCATCATCGCGCGCTGGGGAAGCGCCCCGTGCGGCAGGCGGACCGTCGCGGTGCCAACGGCCGCCGCGAACGCGGTCATCGCTGCGACCGTGCCGGCACCGAACGCCGCGATGTAGAGCAGCGAGGCCGTCAGCGACGGCAGCGCCAGCGCCGGAAGCACTCCAAAGAAATGCGAGCTGCCGGCGATGCCGTGCAGCACACCGAGACAGAACGACGCATGGACGTGGCCCAGCCGCCGCAGCCATGCCGGTCCCGCCTGCAGGTGAATGTGCCGGTGGGCAACCGCGCCGTGCACGTGAGTGGCCGGCCGCATCCGTAGGCTCCGGCGAAATGCCCACAACCCCACGGCAATCAGCGCCGCGCCGACGATGCGCTCGCTCCATGTCGAAATGGCTTCTACCGGCGGCAGCAGATCGCGAAGGAGCACCGTGAGCACCGCCACGAGCACGACGCCGGAGGCATGGCCGAATCCCCACGTCCACCCCGACAGCCATCCGCGCTCCCGCCCCGCGACTGCCATCGGCGTCACGGCGGCAAGGTGATCCGGACCTGAAAGGACATGAACGAAGCCGGCAACCGCGCCGGTAATGAGCGTGAGCAAGAGGTTCCTATCGTAAACGCCCAACTCCCAACTTCCAACTCCCAAAATCAGCGCCGCCTTGGGAATTGGGAGTTGGCAGTTGGGAGTTTACTTAGGAGCCATCCGGATCGCGCCGTCGAGTCGAATCACTTCGCCGTTCAGCATTTCGTTCTCGAAGATGTGCCGCACGAGCGACGCGTATTCTTCGGGTCGGCCAAGGCGCGGAGGAAAGGGGACCTGCTGGGCGAGCGATTGACGCGCGGCTTCGGGCAGCGCGCCGAGCAACGGCGTGTCGAAGATTCCTGGAGCGATCGTCACCACGCGCACGCCGATCCGCGCGAACTCGCGCGCGATCGGCAGCGTCATCGCCACGATGCCGCCTTTCGACGCCGAATAGGCTGCCTGTCCAATCTGTCCTTCGAACGCGGCCACGGACGCGGTGTTGACGATCACGCCGCGCTCGCCGCCTGCCGTCGGCTCGTTCGACGCCATGGCCGCCCCCGCCAGGCGAATGACGTTGAAGGTGCCGATCAGGTTGACGCGGATGACTCGCTCGAAATGCGGCAGCGGCTGTATGCCCTCCTTCGGCAGCACACGTTCGGCCGCGGGCACGCCCGCCGCGTTTACTACGCCGTGCAGTCCCCCGAGCTCGACCGCCAGCCCGATCGCGCGTTGAACGTCGGCCTCCGCGGCGACGTCGCCAGGCACGAAGCGCACAGCGTCGCGCCGCGAGGCCTCCTTCGCGCGCCCGGCCTCTTCATTCACATCGATGACGATCGCGCGGCCGCCCCCGGCCACTACCATGTCCACCGCGGCCGCACCTAACCCCGACGCACCGCCCGTGACAAGGACTGTCTTTCCGCTGAGTTGCATTTCGAGATCCTAGAGGCAGGAATTACAAACTCCAACTGGAGTAACCGGCTGTCCGCCCTGTTGAAGCGCAACCGCAGCGGCGCCCCGAATCGTTGGGGATTCGCGCCCGACCGCTCGCTTTTGATGGCAACGTGCTCGTCTGGTCCCACAGTTGCTCAATGCGGCACCGACTGTCAAAGCACAAGGAGGCGTTAATGAACAGACAGTGGTTCGGTGTGTTCGTCGTGGCCGGGTTTGCGGCGACCGCGGTGCTGGGCGCGCAGGGGAACCAATCGCCGGCGAACACTCCACCTGCTGATGCCGCCGCACCTCCGGGCATTCAGCGGACACAGCAGGCTCCTTCGGCGCAGGCGAGGGGCAATACCGTCACGATTAGCGGCTGCATCCAGGATGCACCGATGGCCACCGCCGCCGCGAAGCCCGCGGAACCAGCGGTCGGCGCGAAGACGTTCTACCTGAACAACGCCACGATGGCTGACGCGGGCCGCGACAAGGCGGCGGTCGGCACGTCGGGGCTCAGCTCCGCGGGGTATCGGCTCGAGGGCGACGAGAAGCTGATCTCTCCACATCTGAACCACCAGGTGCGCATCACTGGAACGGTTCAGGGCAGCTCGGCGTCGGCGACCGGCGCGGCCAGCGCGGCGCCCGGATCCACCGCCGCCGGTGCGACGCTCAGGGTCGAAAAGGTGGACATGGTCGCGGCGAAATGCGACCCTGCGACGAAGTAGCTACTTTCCGTCGACTGAGAACGCGAGCAATACGTTTCCGGGTGTTCCACCGGCCGTGGGATACCCGGAATTCACGAACACCATCCCTCCGCCAATGACCGGGCCGGGGCCGTCGATGGAGCCGCCTCTGCCCGGCACTCCGTTCACGGTCTGGTACTCGCGGATGGTGTCGAAGTCCCAGATGATCGATCCGTTCGCCGTCGAGTACGCGCGCATGTGGCCGTCAACCGAACCCGAGAACGCGACGCCGGGAAGCGCCGAGACAGCCGCGGACTGCGCCGGACTGCACCGCGTCCGCGTGCCGCATCCTGGCGGCGGCGTGTACCACACGCGCTCGCCGTCGCTGAGCCGCAGCGCGAACATGCCGCCGCCCTGCGTCGGATCCGCGTCGGTGCTGGTGCTGTACGTCAGCATGACCCGGCCGATATCCGACAGCGCCACGTAGATGTTCGTGCCGTCGGCGGCCGACCCCCACTGCACGCCGCCCATCGTCCCGCCTCTGCCGACCCGCGTCTGCCAGAGAATCTCTCCGCCCGCGTCGGGATCGAGGGCGTGGACCACGCCTGACTTCTGGCCGGCGACGAGCAGTCGGCGTCCCCCGGCGAGGGTGACGAGAATCGGCGACGCGCCGAAATCGAGGTCCGGTCCGTTCGAGACCGCGCAGTTGGTCTTGTCTGGCAGCCGGCAGGCGGCGGTATATGCGTCCGACGCGGTCATTTGCCGCGACCACAGAATCTTTCCGGATGCGAGGTCGAGCGCGACGAACGCGTCGCTCAGGGTGGTGGTGGGATCCGAATAATTGTTGCCGGTCGTGACGTAGAGCGCCCCGCGCTGCGCATCAATGGCCGGCGTTGCCCAGACCGGAACGCCCGATGGCCCCCACAGCTGCGCGCCGGCGGCATTCTTCCGCGTCGGCTTCGGCTCGTCGATCATGAACGTCTTCCAGATCTGTTTACCGGTGGCGGCATCGAGCGCGACGATGCTGCCGCGAAACCGGCAGCACTCATAGGTCGGAACGGCCGCCGCTCCTTCCTCGCCGGAGGCCACCGGCACATAGAGACGGCCGTTGTGGAACGTCGGCGAGCCGCTGACACGCGCCACGTGGAAGTCGTCGACCTTGGCGCGCCAGATCAGCTGGCCGGTCGTCGCATCGAGTGCGAACACGTTCGCCGCCATGTCGCCGAAGAACGCCACGTTGCGCGTACCCACCTGCGCGATCGAGAGAGCGGATCGAACGCCGGCGCCCGCATCGAAGAACCAGTGCACGCACCCGGTTGCCGCGTCGAGCGCATACACCTTGCCGCCCCAGCTGCCCACGAAGAGCCGGCCTCCCGCGAGCGTTGCCTGGCCGTAGGACTGCAGATCGCCGGGGAAGGCGAATGCCCACTTCAGCCTCAGTCGCGGAACATCAGCCGCGCTCAGGCGAGCGGCTTGCCCATCCTGAAAGCGCGTGTTGGTGTTGGTGCCACCCCATGCCGTCCATCGCGGACCAGATGCCGGTACGAAGGACGCGATTCGAGTCCCGCACATTGCCGCCGCCGGCGGCGTCGTGGTCAGTGCCGTACCGAGACGCTTGCCGGCGAGAAACTCCGCCAGGGCCCGCCGCTCCGCCGCCGTCCTGTTATTCGCCATCGTCACCATCGTGCCGGTTTCCATGGAGGCGAGGACGCGTTCGGCGGTCATGGTGAGCAGCGCGTCACGCTGCGGCGCACGGTTCAAGCCGGTGTCATGGCACGACGCGCACAGCCGCTTGTAGAGGCCCGGCGCGTCGACGTCCTGGCCCGTGGCGATGAGAGGACACAGCAGCACGGCAGCCGCGGCGAAGGTGGCGCGAATGGCATGATTCATGACGAGGCGGAGTATACGTTCGAATCGTTCGGATCGTTCGAATCGTTCGGATCGTTCGCCTGATGAGCGGGTTGTGAACGACGCTTCAACCCAGTGGATCTGCGCCGGAATGCGATATCCCGGTTGTGGCGCAACGCGGACAAACAATTTCCAGAACTCTGTCGCGATGCGGGACAGCGCGAATGCCGACAGGTGGAAGATGAACCAGCGGTCCCAGGGCGGACGCGATTAGGAAAGTCATCGGCGACTCCTCGTGATCGCTAAGGCGCAGTCTTGGCTGAGCTCGGCTCAGAGGCCCAGATTTCGCCTGAGATCCTTTACACGTTCACGGGCGACCGGAAGCTCGGTCCGTTTCTCGTCCTTGAGCCGCAGGATGACTCCATCGTCGACGGACCGCTCGATTTCCTGGACGGCCGCGATATTGACGATTGTCGACCGGTGTACGCGAAGGAAACGGCGCGGATCGAGAACGCCTTCCAGTTCGGCGAGTGTGCGGTCGACCACGTGTTCCCGGCCGTTGACCACGGCGAATGTGAGCTTGTCGTGAGCGACAAAATGTGTGATTCGCGAGAGGTCGAGCAGGACAACCCGATCGCCTGACTGCGAGGGGATGCGGTCCGCGAGCCGGCCCGCCGCCAATTGCGTCAACAGCTCCCGTGCAAGAACCTGGGCGTTCTGAACTGTGGTATTTCTCGCTCCGGCCATCATGAGCTCGATTTTGTCGAGTGCTCGGCTCAGACGCTCCGGGTCTACTGGCTTCAGAAGGTAATCAACCGAGTTGGCTTCAAACGCCTGAAGCGCGTACTCGTTGTAAGCGGTCGTAAAGATCAACAACGGCGGCGATTCGAGCTTGGCGATCAAGTCAAGGCCTGTGAGCTCCGGCATCTCGATGTCGAGGAACAACAAATCCACGGCATGTGTCCGCAGATAGTCGAGAGCGACGAGTGGTTTTGTGGCGCTACCCGCTATCTCGATGCGCTTCGTGACCGCGAGCAGACGCGACAGCCGCTCGATTGCGAGCGGCTCGTCATCAACGAGATACGCGCGAATCATCGATTTCCATCGCGACCGTCATCGCGCCCGGACGCTTGTCGATGTGCAGCGTTGCGGCAGGCCCAAGCAACATGTACAGCCGTGACCTCAGCAGCGCCAGCCCATGCCCGGGACGAATCGCAGATTCATCGAAGCCTGCGCCGTCATCACATACAGATATCCGGACCCGACCGGCCGCGGCATTCGCTCGGAAGACAATCGATCCTCCGTCGCTGCGCGGCGAGACCGCATATTTGACAGCGTTCTCCGCGAGCGTCTGCACGGACAGCCGGGGAATGAGAATTCCCGTCGCGTCGGCGGCGACGTCAAATCGGTAGCGGAGACGATCACCGAACCGGACACGCTCGACTTCGAGATAGTCGGTGACTGTCCGTAGCTCGTCGGTGAGCGGCACGAGGCGGGTCCCTTCGCCATCCAGCGACGAGCGCAGCACGGAAGCGACCTGCCCGACCATCTGCTCGGCGCGGGACGGGTTCGCCGGAATCAGCGCCGCAATCGAGTTCAACGCATTGAACAGAAAGTGCGGCCGCACCCGCGCCTCGAGGGCGGCGAGCTGCGCTTCAGCCGCGAGCTGCCGCGAGACCGCTTCGTCGCGTTCGGCGGTGCGCAGCTTCGCTTCGAGCTCCCGGCGCATCCATTCATGAAGACTGATACTAACGATCATGACCACCATCGCCGCCCAGACGTACGCCGGCCAGTTCGTCAGCATCGCTACGGCGACGTACGCATCCGTTTCGATGACGCCGAGAACGAGGAGCAGCCCGGGCACGGTGATCACGCCGACGGCCAGGACGACGAATCCGGTGATGATTCGCACGACTAGCTGCACAGCCGCAGGGTGGCCCTCGAAACGCCGGAGGACGCGCGGAGAAATGATGCCGGCGGCCGTGCCGATCGTGAACACGTAAACCACGGTGATGACCAGGCTCCGGAGCGCGCGCGACCACGCCAGATCGTCCAGCCCGCCCGACAGTGGGAAAAAGAGCGCCGTCGCCATCGTGTTGATGACCAGGATGCGCTTCCAGCGCACAGGCGGCGCGGCCGTGGTCCAGCTGGACGTCATCTCGTGTTTAGTGACTGAGGGCCGCGTAGGCGGTCCGCTGAAAGGCCCTCATCGTACTTGCGGCGGGCTGAATTTCCGCCAGCGACGCCGAGAGCTGTGGCAGGAACAGCAGCACCATATCGGCGGCTGGGTCGGCCTGCCACCAGACACCGAATGAGCCAGGCCAGCCGAATGCGCCTTCGGCTCCATCGCCAACACCAGCCGTCCGGTAGGCCTCGGCATTCATGATGGTCGAAACGCCAAGGCCATAGCCGAGAGAACGCCATATCGGCAGTCCGAAAAGGGGAATCTCTCGCTGCTGCGGCGTCAGTCGGTTCGTCACCATCAGCTTCACCGTCGCCGGTTTCAGCAGCCGCACGCCGTCTGCTTCGCCACCGTTGAGCAGCATCCGTGCGAACGTCAGATAGTCGCGCGCCGTCGTCACCAGTCCGCCACCGCCTGACGTAAACGCTGGCGGCCCGCTGCCAACGTAGCCGGCGAAACCAGTCGATTCATCGGTGCGCCGGAAGCCTCTCTGGCCGTCGCGTGCATATATCGGAGCGAGACGTTCCCGCTTCCAAGGTGGTACCCAGAAGTCGGTATCAACCATGCGGAGAGGCGTGAACACCCGGCTCATCAGAAAGTCGCGCAGGCTCATGCCCGATGCGCGTGCGACGACGAAGCCGAGAACATCGGTGGAGACGCCGTAGTGGAATCGTTCGCCGGGCGCGTAAGCGAGCGGCAGGGCAGCGAGGGCTTTCAGCCACTCATCCGGTCCGAGGCGGCTCGAGATCTCCGAGCCGATTGCCTTTTCGAGCGCCGCGGCGAGCGGGCCCGCCGCGGTGAACGGATAAGACAGGCCCGAGCGGTGGGTCAGGAGATCTTCTATGGTGATTACGCGCGGCGATGCAAAAGCATCGTCGAGTGGGCCGTCGGGACGCCGCAGCACCTGCATCCTGGCGAATTCGGGCATCCATTTCGTGATTGGATCATCCAGTCTGAGCCGTCCCTCGTCGACCAGCATCAGCGCGGCCGCGGACGTCACGGGCTTCGACATCGACGCAATGCGGAAGATCGTGTCGGGGGTCATCGGAAGCCCGCGTTCGATATCCCGCCGACCCACCGCGTTCAGTTGCGCAACGCGGCCATTTCGCCAGACGAGCGTGACGACCCCCGGCAGCTCGCCCGCATCGACTGCGGCCTGCAGCATCGCGGGAATCGACTCCAGTTTTCCCGTGTTGAATCCGGAAACTGGCTGCCCGACTGACACGGGCAGCTGAGCCGCGGCGAGGGCTGTGAGCGCAGTTGCGACAAGCACGCCTGAATGCATGGACACCTCCGTCAGGAAGCATCGTGCCGGTGTGAAGGATCGTTGAGGAAAAAGGACCAGCCGTCGCTGCCGGGCGACCGGCTGTAGCAGCCGGCGGACGAACCGGACGGCCGACATCGTCGCGTAGAATCTGAGCGCGTTCGATGGCGTTGTCGCCCGGAACCCGGTTTGGAAGCTTTGAGATCCTGTCGCTGCTCGGCGCGGGCGGCATGGGCGAGGTCTATCGCGCGCGCGACGCACGGCTGAACCGCGACGTCGCCCTCAAAGTCCTGCCCGAGGCGTTCACGTCGGATCCCGAGCGGCTGGCGCGCTTCACGCGCGAAGCCCAGACGCTCGCGTCGCTCAGCCACTCGAACATCGGCGGCATCCACGGGCTCGAGGACGTCAACGGACGCCAGGCTCTGATCCTCGAGCTGGTCGAAGGGCCGACGTTGGCCGATCGCATCGAACAGGGCCCGCTCCCCCTCGAGGAGGCACTGCCGGTTGCACGCCAGATCGCGGACGCCCTCGAAGCCGCGCACGAGCAGGGGATCGTTCATCGCGACCTGAAGCCCGCCAACGTCAAGCTCCGGCCTGATGGCACCGTCAAAGTGCTCGATTTCGGTCTCGCCAAAGCCCTGGCGCGAAATGACAGCAGCGGAATGAGCCGGGTGGACGTCACGGCGTCGCCAACGATGCTGTCGCCGGCGTCGATGACGACCGCCGGACTGATTCTCGGGACCGCGGCGTATATGGCGCCGGAGCAGGCGCGCGGGAAGGCCGTCGATCGCCGCGTGGACATCTGGGCGTTCGGCTGCGTGCTCTACGAGATGCTGACCGGCCGGCGCACCTTCGAGGGAGAGGAAATCACGGATACGCTCGCCGGGATCCTTCGCGGTGAGCCTTCCTGGGACGCCCTGCCGGCGACGACGCCGCGGTCGATTCGCCGGCTGCTGCAGCGCTGCCTGCAGAAAGACCCGCGCGAGCGGCTGCAGGCGATCGGCGATGCACGGCTCGAGATTGCGGACGCACTGCGCGGACCCACGCAGGAAACCGCAATGCCGGCTTCGTCAGCATCGAGGGCATCGAGGCTCGTCCCCGTCGCGGCCGCCAGCGTCGTGACCGCGCTCCTCGTCGGCGGGGCGGCATGGACGCTGAAGCCATCGCCAGCAGCTGAGGAACGTCGTATCACACGATCGCTCATCGGCGTCAATCCGTTTGATCAGCGTCCGCCCGCACAACCTGGTCTGAACACGGCGCCGCTCTCGAGACCGGATCGGACGGCGATCGCCTTGTCGCCAGATGGCCGGACGCTCGTATTCAGAGGCGTAGGCTTCAACATCAGTCCTGGTGGGCTAAACCAGACAGCGCTGTTCGTCCGCCCGCTGGACACGCTGACGGCGCGTCCGATCGTGACGACGACGGGTGCCGACAGCCCGTTCTTTTCTCCGGATGGATCATCGATTGGCTACGTCGATAACGGTGAGCTGCGGCGCGTTTCCTCGACGGCGGGGGAAGCGACGGCCACGACGATTACTACGCTCCCGAACCGCAGGCAGCGGATTACCGGTGCGAGCTGGGCGGACGAGGGTTTCATCGTGTTCGCAACCTTCGACGGCGTCTGGCGGGTTCCGGCGACAGGCGGTACACCCCAGCGGATTGTCGAGGTCGGCGAGAACGAGAATGCGCGCGCACTGCCGCAGGTCCTTCCCGGCGGGCAGTGGGTGTTGCTCACCGTGCAGCCGACTGCGTTTCGCTGGGACGACGCGAAGATTGTCGCGCGCTCGCTCGTCAACGGCGACGAGAAAGTTCTGCTGACCGACGCCGCAGACGCCCGCTATGTATCGACGGGGCATCTCGTGTTTCTGCGGCGCGGAAAGTTGATGGCTGTGGCATTCGACGTCAATCGCGTTGCGCTTGCGGGTGCCCCTGTCGCGGTCGTGGACGACGTCATGCAGGCGATCCACATGCCGAACAGCCTCGCCGACTCGGGCGCCGGCCAGTTTGCGGTGGCCGCAGCCGGAACGCTCGTCTACGTCACGGGCGGCCCGCAACCCGCCGAGCCAGGGGAGCTGGTGTGGATCGATCGCACGGGAAAGGTCGAGCCGGTCGGTGCACCGCTCGGTCCACTGGGCAGCCCGCGACTCTCGCCCGACGGACGGCGGATTGCCATGTTCAGCGGTGCCGCGGCGACTGATGGTCACCGCGTCTGGGTGTATGACCTGGAGCGGCGTACCCACACGGCATTGACGACCCGCGACGAGCACGTCGCGTGGGCCGTGTGGTCGCCCGACGGCAGTCGCATCGTCTTCGAGCGCCTGCACGAAGGGAAAGGGACGCTCTACGTCAGGTCCGCGGACGGCACGGGTGGCGCAGAGCCGATCGTCGACGCCAGACCCACGTATCAGACTCCGAGCTCGTGGGCAAAGACGGGCAAGCTCGCGTTCGTGGAGAGCACTGAGGCGACCAGCACCGATATCCGCGTCCTGGACGTCGACGGTGGAGACCGCAGCGGATCCATTGCCGTGCAGACACCCGAGGCAGACAGCCATCCGGCGTTTTCACCTGATGGCCTGTGGCTGGCGTACACGTCCGGAGTTTCCGGCCGCTCCGAAGTGTATGTGCAGCCGTATCCCGCGCCCGGACCCCGTGTGCTGATCTCGACAGGTGGGGGCATGGCGCCAGCGTGGAGAGGAGATGGTCGGGAAATCTACTACCACTTCGTACAGGATGGTGCCCTGCGCCTGATGGCCGTCCCGATCACGATCAACGGGTCAGCGCTGTCCGCGGGTACGCCTCGCCAGTTGTTCGAAGTAAAGAGGCTGAGCACCACCGCACCCGCCCGCGGCTACGACGTGACGCCGGACGGCCAGCGATTTCTGTTCCACCGCGCGGTGGAAATTCCGCCTCCGCCGCCATCGCCGATGACACTCGTTGAAAACTGGATCGAGGAGCTGAAGCGCCTGGCTCCGTCGTCGAAGCGATAACGAAGACTAATTTGC
Source organism: Vicinamibacterales bacterium (assembly GCA_035711805.1). Classification (GTDB taxonomy): domain Bacteria; phylum Acidobacteriota; class Vicinamibacteria; order Vicinamibacterales; family UBA2999; genus Gp6-AA40. The sequence continues at coordinate 104,435 of DASTBV010000049.1, read as the reverse complement.
TGACGGTTGCTGTACCGAGTCGACGATGAGTACGTCCACCGGCGACTGAGTCGTCGTCAGAACCAGCCCGAGGTGCTCGCGGATCGCGGTCCGGCCAGCCGTTCCGAACAAGTCCGACGGCGGACCGGCCGGTGGAACAGTCCCCGGCGTGCGAAGCGTTTCGCCGGGGTCGGCTGACCATTCGATCTCGAACGCGAACTCACCTTGCAGGCCTGTCCGATCGATCACCGGCATGCGCAGCTGGCGCGACAGGTACTCCGCGAAATACCGCATCGTCACGCGCGGCGTGGACAGCACGCGAATCACCGAAGACCCCGGCCCTTGCTTGCTCGCCTGAAAGAGCGGCGACAGGCGCCAGTCGTCGCTCTTTGGCGCGTCGTCCGCTGCCGGCCGAAGTTGTGGCCCCTTGCCGCCGACGGTCAGCACCGACACGCGCATGTCCTGCGTTCCCTGACGCGCCCGCAGCGCGAAGCGCTCCTCGAGCAGCCGGCGGAACATCTGCCGCAGCTCCGCGTCGGTGGCCGGTCCCTCGGCCTTTGCCTCGATGTCCCATCGCGAGCCGCCGATCGACGCTGGAATTCCGACGATCTGATAGTCGGCGAGTCCGTACGCCCAACGGATGCAGTCGTTCAGCAGCACGGCCTGAAAGTCAATCTTTCCGGGCGTGACGATCATCCGCGTTTGCGGCGGCTGCAGCCCTCGCTGTCTCGGCTTGATCGACGCGACCTCGAACGCCGGACTCGCGGTTTGCGCGTCACCGTGTAGCGCGTCCGCGAGCGGCTCGGCGACCGCGAGGGCGCCAATCAAGGCGAATGATGCCAGTCGCGCCGGCGGCATGGCGTGTTTTATAACAGAGTTTCAGGCGAGTCCAACACGGTCGCGGCGGTGCTGAGCCGACGTGGTGCGTTCCAGGTTGAACTCTACAGCCGGAACGCTGCGTCGTACCCGTTCCTGCACGAAGACAGCGGCCCAAATGAAGAGCGTGCTCCAGAAGTAGATCGATCCGATCGTCGGCCCCGCCCACGGATCGTGCCGCCAGACCGCGGTGAAGACATGCGGCAGCATCAATCCTGGCAGGGACAACCACAGCAACCATCGAGCCTCAGGCACCAGCATCTTCGAACCCCGCCACCATCCCACGAGGGGCCCGGCCACGAGCGGCAGATAGTAGATCCAGCCGAGCGGCGACACGAGTTGTGCGACGAGAAGCAGGACGGTAAAAACAATATCCGCCGATCCAGCTGCCTGCTGATGCCGAAGCAGCACGGCCGAAGCGACGAAGATTGCGAGGTTGCCGAGGGCCGTGATCGGGCGGACCAGCGCGGGCGCGCTCACGATTGGATCGAAGAGCGGGCTGTCCGCAAACATTCTGGCAACGATTCCCGCGATCGAGCCGTTCATCGGCGCCCACGACCACTCGACAGCTGCCAGCGCGTTCAGCCATTGCACGTGCGCCTGCCACCCGAAGACCATCAATCCGACCAGAAAGCAGGCCGCGCAGACGCCAGCCATCGCGACTGCTGCCCTGACTTGACGACGCAGCAGGAAGTAGACCCAGAAGATGCCAAAGAACGGCTTTATGCTGGCCAGGAGCCCGAGGATCACGGCCGCGCGCTCCCACTGTCCGCGACGGGCCGCCGTCCAGGCCAGAGTCACAGGCACCATGAGGAGAAAGGTGAATTGTCCCGTCGCGATGATGGTGTCCATCGGGGAGGAAATCACGATGAGGGTTGCGGCCCAGCTCAGTCCTCCCGCACTGATGCGGATCTGGAGTTCTTTCACGATCAACGCAGCCGCCAGCGCGAGCGCGAGCAGATTCACGATCGACCAGGCCATGATCGCGATGCCTGGAGTCAGCATGGCAAACGGCAGAATCATCAGGTGAAAGTGCGGCGGGTTCAGGTTCCAGAAGTGACGCGATTCACTTGTATCGACTGGAATCAGCGTCGCTGGACTCGCACCATATATGTCCCGCCCTTCGAGGTAGTACTGCGCAGAGTAATAGAACTTCCCGAAGTCGTTCATGTGGAGCTCACCCACCGTGACTTGCGCAAGCGCGGCATAGTAGACGAGCCACATGGCGATCAGGATGACAACTGCCGCGCCAACGGCGAGGCGCACGAGCGGCCCCACCGCGCTCACGGCCATGTTGGACCGCAGAATGCGCCGAAGCGTGCGATCGGAAATCATCGGTCGGGCAGCCGCAGCTGCTCGAGGCTCGGAATCAGCTCAAACCGGGTCGCGAACCTGTCGGGCGACTCGCCTCGCTGATCGATGCGGCGGGCGTCGATGTTGCCCAGATACCGCGAGGCCGGCGGCAGGTACGGCACCTTCGCCGGATCGAGGCCGATGACACGGGCGCAGGTCGCGTCCACGGCGGGAAGGTCGGATCCCATGGCGACGAATCCAAGCGGGCGGGGCTTGCCCATGATCGGGCCGTCTCCCTCCATTGCGGTAATGGCGTCGACGATCGTCAGGTGCGGCTGGATGGTGGCCGTCAGGTCGAGGATCGATTCGAACATGCCGCGGATGTGCAGCAGATTCTTGGGCCAGCCGTAGACGGCGCCCGGTACGACGCCAAAGAGGTTTTTCATGCTGCACGTCATGCCGGCCCAGTGATGAGTCTTGAGCTTCGGCATCGTGATGACGAAATCGGACTGCAGCAGCGAGACCGGCAGCGCGATGTCGCGGAGATCGGTGTACCAGCTCTTCGTCGGCACGACCTTCACGTCGTCGTGGTTGAGATCAACGAAGCGAACGCGCTCCTCGCGAAGGTAGTCGTAGAGTCCGGTCGAGGACAACAGGTATTCGATGTCCCGGCGATGGCCGGGGCCCTCGCCGACGACGACTTCGGCCGCCCCGCCGCGGCGACACGCGACGATGGCGCCTGCCACGACCGCCGGATGCGTGTTGATGGCCGTTCCAGGCTCGTATTCGACCATGTTCGGCTTGAGGAACACGCGACGCCCCGCGACATTCACGCCAAGCTCCTGGAACCCGCGAAAAATGATGTCTGCGAGATCGGCTGAATAGCTTGTCGCCGCGAACAGGCCGACGGCGGAGCGCGCAGGCACCGTAAACGCGTGTCGATCGAACGGGGCCTTGCGCCAGCAGCCGGCGGCCATCGCGGCCGATATCGCGGCGAGAAAGGCGCGCCGTGAGAGCCTAGATTCTGAAGGCGTCGACATCATGCGCCCCGCTGAGAGCATAAAGACCCATAGCCAATCCAACGACGTTGCCAATCGATCGCGAGAGCTCGAGATAGTCGACGAGGGCACTTTCGATCGCAGACGCAGCCACGCCGTAGACCCGCAAACAGATCGCCGCCAGTGCCAGAGCGAACGCCGAGCGTTCGGTCTCCGAATCCTTCTGCAGCGACTGAAGCGCGGCACGGACGACGGCCTCGGCGCGGCGATCCTGCATCGCCATCAGGGCCAGAGCGGTCGTCGGAACATACGGCCAGAGCTCCTGGCCGTATACGTTCGAGTTGCCGTAGTTCCAACCTCCCCGGCGGGATGCGCGATCGGCAAGCAGTCGTTCACCAGCGAGGATTCGCACGTCAATCGCAGACGACTGCCCGATGTCCTGGCGACGGGCCGTCTTGAGCGCCAGCAGCGACCAGGCAGTCGGCTCGACCCAGCTGAACGTCTGGTCAATCCAAGGCCATGCTTGCAGACTGTTGTCCTGACGGATCGCCTCTGACTGCGGCAGGGCGATCCCCTGGGTGGAGACGAGATTCGAAACTATCGGCGCCGCGAGCGGGCGACCGTCAGGATGCTGGAGCAGCACCACTGCGGCCAACGCGTTGAATGCGACGTTCACGGGCGCGCCGGGAACGTCAATCAGCCATCCCTTCTGTGCCGGCCAACCGCGGAGCGGAGCGATGTCCACGGTGGCCCCGCTGTGACGCGCCAGGGCTAGCAGCGCCCAGCATGTGGACTCGAGGCGTCCGGCCCTGCCGGGGTAATACCCCCACGCCCCGTCGCGGCGCCGGCTCTCTACGAGCGCCTGTGACAATTCCGCGGTAAACAGCGGGCGGTCTCTTACAGGCCTTGGCGCAGCCGTCGTGCTGGATTGTGAAGTTCTGGCGGGCGCGGTCACTGACGATCTTATCGGACCGAGCTCACAGAAGAAAAAGGCCGACGATCCGAAGACCGCCGGCCTCTTCCCTGATTCCTGACGCCTGATTCCTGGACCAGCCCCTGGGCCTTGGGCCTGATTCCTGAGGCCTAGACGATGTCCTTGTGCGTCACTTCCTGGACGTCCTGCTTCTTCTTGCCGCCGAGCCCCTGAATCTGGAGTGTCGGCTGCTCCTTGAGCACCTGCTGGCGATACAGCCGTTCCATTTCCATGTGCTGCCGGATCTCGTCGGGCGTCATCTGCGCCTTTTTGCGCGCCTGAAGCTTCTCCTCGCGCGCGTTCTTGGCGATGCCGAGGTCGTCGAGGTCGTGCTGCACGCCGGCGGCCACGGCCTCCGCGTTCAGCTGCAGCGTGTGGTCCTTGCTCGCGAGCGGGACGTTCTTGTTGCCGGCGAAGATTTCGTGGCGGCCGTGCTCCTCGTACCACTTGGTGAGCGTCGCCGTCATGTGCATCTTCTCGAGGATGTTCCGCCAGCCGATGCCCGTGTTGTAGGCGCAGAACGAGATCTCACCCTGCTGCGTGCCGTAGGGGATGATGCACATCTCCGTGCGGCGGAAGTCGTAGTTGAAGAGATCCTGGAACCACATCCCGGCGATGAACAGGAAGTTCCAGCGATCCGACCGGCGCTGCTCGATGTCGGCCTTGGTCCGATCGCCGCTGACCTTGCCGTAGTTCTTGCCGGTGGCGCCGAAGGTCTTGTCGAACTTCTTCATCAGGTCGGCGATGCGGAAGTGCGTCGGCGCCTTGAACGGGTCGTAATTGCGCATCAGGGCGAGCGCCATGCCGACGATCGACAGCTTCTTGCCGCGCGCCGCGTCGTTGACCTTGGCCACGTCCTTGGCCAGCTGATCGGCGTTGAGGAACGCGGTCACCGGAACGGCTTCCTTGGTTTCCTTGTCGATCATCACCGCCATGCCGATGCCGCAGTTCGGGTGACAGCCGCACGTCAGCTGACCCCATTCCCGATCGGGCCCGTGGACGACGTCGGCCCAGTCGGTGAAGGTGGACATGAACGAGATCGGGAACCAGTCGCGAATCGGCTCGCCGATGCCGGTCTGGTTCTTCACGTCGTGGGCGAGGTGCGACAGCGTATAGCGCTGCGCCGCGCGCCGCTCCGGCGTGACCTCTTCGTCGCGCCCGGTGAAGGACACCGGCTGGAACGACAGGAAGTTGATCCGCTTCGGGTTGTCGAGCGCGAACTCGATGACGCGGCCGACCTGCTCGTTGTTGACGCCGTTGACGATCGTGATCACCGGCACGATGTCCACGCCCGCCTGATACAGGTTCTCGATCGCGCGCAGCTTGACGTCGAACAGGTTGCCGACGCGGCGATGCGAGTTGGCGGCGTTGCCGATGCCGTCGAATTGCAGGTAGGCGTAGCGCAGGCCGGCTTCGGCGGCGGCCTTGGCGAACTCAGGGCTCTTGGCGAACTCGATGCCGTTGGTCGCCGCCTGCACCGAGTTGTAGCCGACCTTCCGGGAGTAGCGGATCGCATCCAGGAAGTACGGCGACATCGTCGGCTCGCCGCCGGAGAACTGCACCGACATCTGGCGGCGCGGCTTGATGGTGATCGCGTTGTCGAGGATCTGCTTGATGTCCTCCCAGCTCAGCTCATGCACGAAGCCGACCTGGTTCGCGTCCATGAAGCAGGGATCGCACATCATGTTGCAGCGGTTGGTCAGATCGACCGTCAGCACCGATCCGCGGCCGTGCAGCACGGTCGAGGAGCCATGGTTGTGCAGCTTCTCGTCGTTGTGTGCGCGGATGTCGCGGCCGGGGAACGACTCCTCGAGGTGCTTGAAGAAGGCGGCGTCGATGGCCATCACGTCCTCGAAATGGCCGTGCACCGGGCAGTCCTTGACCATCAGGATCTTGCCGTCGCGCTCGAGGATCGTCGCCTTGATCTCGCCGACCTTTTCGTTGAGCAGGACGCTGACGTCCTTCTTGCCGTCGAGGATGTCCTGCCGCGCCTCGCGCGTGCAGACCGGACACAGCGAGTCGGTCTCGCGCGGCCAGCCGAGCTGCGGCTTGGTCTTCTCCCACGATTTCTGCAGCGGCTTGTCGGACCAGCGGGGCGTGAATGAAGGGTTCTGTTTGATCCTGTTGACGGTGCTGAACACGTGCCAGAGACCGTTGGCGGTGACCGCCATTCCCTTTTCCACGTATTTCATCGGCGCATGCATGCGTCTGTTCTCCTGGCGAAGTCCGGCCGTAGCCGACAGGCGACGGTGGCGAAGACGATCGTCAGCCTGTTGCGGAGGCGGACGATCTGCCCATGATAGGGACGGAAATTGCGTTTTTGGGCTTATTTCCAGCTAAGTGGCGTATTGCGGGGCCGATTGGCGCCATCGGCTGGTGGATGGCTTAGCCGACTTAATTGGTCGGATTTTTACGGAGCTGCGCGATTAGGCATGACGGCCGCGTTAATCGGCCGTCTCGAAGTACGGCGCGTCCACCGGCTTCGACTCCGGAGAGCCGCGCTGACGCAGGACGATCGTGAAGCCGACCATGGCGGCGAGCGACAGGAACTCGCTCTGCCAGTTCTGGAACGATTCGAACCAGAACTGCGAGGAGCCGACAAACTCCCACCCTCCTACCGGCGCTTCACCGTGGCTCATCCGTTCCTCATTGAACGCAGCCAGCCCCGTGCGTGCATGGAGCGCAAACGACGCCAGAAACAGGAGTGCGAACGTGATGCTCAAGGAGTTCTCATACAGCCGCAGAACGGCGCCCCCCTTTCGAACCGGCCACGGAGCCTTTTCCTTGTTGGGTGAATCACGCGGGTCGAGGTCCACCAGCTCGACGACGTCCGGCCGCTTTGATTCGGACGACCCAAGCTGGAACAGCCACGCCGTCAGCAGGACGTAGAACGCCATCTGGAGAAACTCGCTCTCCCAGTTCTCGAACGTCGCTTCGCCGAAGTGGCCGCTGGTGAGATATCCCCCGAGCGTCACGGTGGGCTGCTGATGGGAACGCTGCTCTTCGTTGTAGGCGTACCAACCCGCCCACGTCTGTCCAACCATGCTGACCGCGAACAGCGCGAGCAGAGCGATTGAGAGGCCGTGGTGATGCCAGATGGTCCGGAGGCGGCCGGCGGACGCCGGCAGCCGATCGCCACGGTGCTTCGCCGGTTCTCGTCGCAACGGGACAGTTTTCCGCGCGACCGTGCTTCCCATGGGCCCGGAGAACTGCAATCGGCGAGCCCGTATGCGACATCGTCCGGCGGATTAGTTCGCTGTGGGCCGTTCGATGCGATCAATGATCAGCACCGGCGCCTCAACAGTAGCCGCGTCGAGCTTTAGTCCGAGCTGCTCTTCCACCGCCGTAAAGATGGACGGCGGGCCATCCAGCGCTGGTGCGACGGACGTGCGCTGCCCGAATGTCAGCTTCAGCGAGAACCGTCCGTCGAGGCCGGTGCGATCGATGACAGTGGCGCCAACGATACGCGCGAGCAGGCTCACCACCTCGCTGAACCGAATGTGACCTGCGTACATCGTGTCGCCGACCGTCGCACGCGCTCCGCACGTTGCCAATATGTAGCGCTCGGACTGGGCGGAAAGCGGTTCGCGCTGCGACAAGGCGCGCCTGAAATCATCCGGTGGCCCATCGGCAGACGCCTTTGGACAGTCGCCGGGTGCTTGTATGAGCTGCGCCCCCAGTTTGCGGTCCGCGCGCGCGAGCACGAGGTTGTAGCCGGAACGCGTGCGTGTCTCGTAATGCGCTGCCAGCTTCATGCGCTCGGATAACAGTGCGCGCCACATTTGCGCCAGTTCGTCCGGACTCGCCCCTGGTTTGGCCCTGGCGACGACGTCGTAACGTTCCGAGTCAGCCCAGGAAGGCAGTCCGATAACCTCGACCGTCGTCGAGGTTGAGGGATAGGCGTGAAGGACGAGCGCCCGGGCCGGGACGTTGATCGCCTCGATGTGACCAGTCTTCGGGTTGCCTCCCGAAGGCGCGACCCTCCCCGAATTCCGGGCCGCATCGAGCGGATCCGCGAGGTTCCGTTTGATCGACCCGACCTCGAACTCGAGCCGCTGACCAAGTAGGGGAGACGCCAGCAGGACGGCGGCTGCGGTCGCCAGGATCGCTCTCATCGGGCCCTCCAGTGAGAGTCATGGACCCTCGAGCTGGACGCCCGGTTGGCCGGCCGGATTTTTTATGCGCCTGGCGCATGAAAATCCTCAGATCATTGTATTTCCGTAATGCTGCCCGGAATTGCAGAATAGGCCGACCATGTTTACTCCAGAGGTGTCTCCTCCCGCCGGTCAGGGTCTGTATAACCCCCTCGACGAGCGCGACGCGTGCGGCGTCGGCTTCGTCGTGCACATGAAGGGGAAGCGCTCGCACGACATCGTGCGCAAGGCGCTGCACGTCCTGATCAATCTGGAGCACCGCGGCGCCTGTGGCTGCGAAGCGAACACGGGTGACGGCGCCGGCATTCTCATTCAGCCGCCAGACGCGTTCTTCCGCAAGAACGTGTCGTTCACGCTTCCCGCTGCCGGCAGCTACGGCGCGGGTCTCGTCTTCCTGCCGCACGACGAGCGCGACCGCGGAAAGATCAAGGAACTGATCGCGAAGATCGCCGAAGAGGAAGGGCAGGCGGTGCTCGGCTGGCGCGACGTGCCGACCGACAACCGGCTGGTCGGCGACAGCGCGCGCGCGACGCAGCCGGTCTTCGAGCAGGTGTTCATCGCCGCCGGGTTCCCAGTCGTCTCGGCCGAGGAGCGCGCTCGTCTGGAGCGAAAGCTCTACGTCATCCGCAAGCGGGTCGAGCACGCCGTCGATCGGCTGAAGATGAAGGCGCTCTCACGCCGCTTCTTCTATATCGTCTCGCTGTCGGCCAATCGCCTCATCTACAAGGGCATGCTGCAGGCGCGGCAGCTCGAGCCGATGTTTCCGGACCTGTCGGACGAGAGCCTCGAAAGCGCGCTGGCGCTGGTGCATCAGCGCTTCAGCACGAACACATTTCCGTCGTGGCCGCTGGCGCATCCGTATCGCTTCATCGCGCACAACGGCGAGATCAACACGCTGCGCGGGAACATCAACTGGATGCGCGCGCGCGAAGGCCTGCTGCAGAGCGATCTGTTCGGCGACGATCTGGCCAAGCTCCTGCCGATCATCCGCGAAGGCGGCAGCGATACGGCGACGTTCGACAACGTGCTCGAGCTGCTCGTCATGGCGGGCCGATCGCTGCCCCACGCCATCCTGATGATGATTCCGGAGCCATGGAGCAACCACGAGTCCATGAGCCCGGAACGGAAGGCGTTCTACCGCTATCACGCGTCGCTCATGGAGCCGTGGGACGGCCCGGCCTCGATCGCGTTCACCGACGGCTCGGTGATCGGTGCGGTCCTCGACCGGAACGGACTTCGTCCGTCGCGGTACTACGTGACGAAGGACGACCTGGTCATCATGGCGTCCGAAGTCGGTGTGCTCGACATCCCGCCCGGGGACGTCCTGGTCAAGGAGCGCCTGCACCCGGGGAAGATCTTCCTGGTCGACACCACGAAAGGCCGCATCGTGGACGACGAGGAGATCAAGGGCGAACTGGCCGCCCAGCACCCATACGCCGAGTGGCTGAAACAGCACATCGTCGACATCAACGATCTGCCGCGGGCGCGCGCCGAGCAGCCCGAGCACCAGACCGTGTTCAACCGCCAGCAGGCGTTCGGCTACACGCAGGAAGACCTGCGCGTGCTGATTGCGCCGATGGCGACCAACGGCGAGGAGCCGCTCGGTTCAATGGGCACCGACACAGCGCTGGCCGTGCTCTCGGACCGTCCGCGGGTGCTGTACGACTACTTCAAGCAGCTGTTTGCGCAGGTGACGAACCCGCCCCTCGACGCCATCCGCGAGGAGCTGGTCACCGATATGGCGTCGACGATCGGCCCCGAGCGCAACCTGCTCAAGCCGGAGCCCGAATCGTGCCTGCAGATCACGATCAAGTACCCGATCATCCATAACGAGCACGTGGCCAAGCTGCGCCACCTGCCGCCGAGCTCGCCGTTCCGGTCGACGACGCTGTCGATGCTGTTCGATCCGGAATTCGATCCGGAGAAGGCGCCGGACATGGGCGGCGCGGGTCTCGAGAAGGCGATGGCCGACCTGTGCCGCCGCGCCAGCGATGCGGTCGCGGCCGGGTTCAACATCCTGATCCTGTCGGATCGCGGCGTCGGCCCGAAGATGGCGCCGATTCCGAGTCTGCTGGCGACGGCGGGCGTGCACCATCATCTGGTGCGCGAAGGGACGCGCACCCGATGTGCGCTGGTCGTCGAGTCCGGCGACGCGCGCGAAGTGCACCACGTGTCGCTGCTGCTCGGGTATGGCGCCGGGGTCGTGAACCCGTACGTGGCGTTCGAGACGATCGACGACATGATCGAGCACGGCCTGCTCACGGGGATCGAGCGGGACAAGGCGATTCAGAACTACATCAAGGCGCTCAACAAGGGCGTGCTCAAGGTGATGTCGAAGATGGGCATCTCCGCGCTGCAGAGCTATTGCGGCGCGCAGGTCTTCGAGGCGATCGGTCTGAGCCAGGAGTTCATCGACCGCTACTTCACGCACACGACCTCGCGCGTGAGCGGTGTCGGCATCGACGTCATTGCCGAGGAAGTACGCCTTCGCCACGCGCGGGCGTTCGGCCGCCAGCCGGTCCGGCCGCAGGAGCTCGAGCCGGGCGGTGAGTACCAGTGGAGGCGTGACGGCGAGTACCACCTGTTCAACCCGGACACGGTCTTCAAGCTGCAGCACGCGACGCGCACCGGCCAGTACAAGATCTTCAAGGACTACACCCGGTCCGTCGACCAGCAGAACGAGCACCGCGCCACGCTGCGTGGTCTGTTCCGTTTCGCGCCTGCGGGTCCGGCGGTGCCGATCGACGAAGTCGAGCCGGTGTCCGCGATCGTGAAGCGGTTCGCGACCGGAGCGATGTCGTACGGCTCGATCAGCGCAGAGGCGCACGAGACACTCGCGATCGCCATGAACCGCCTGGGCGGCAAGTCCAACACCGGCGAAGGCGGCGAGGACCCGGAGCGCTACATTCGCCTGGCCAATGGCGATTCGAAGCGGAGCGCGATCAAGCAGGTCGCGTCGGGGCGATTCGGCGTGACGAGCGAGTACCTGGTCAACGCCGACGAGCTGCAGATCAAGATGGCCCAGGGCGCGAAGCCAGGCGAGGGCGGCCAGCTGCCGGGACACAAGGTGTATCCCTGGATTGCCAAGACGCGGCACTCCACGCCGGGCGTCGGCCTGATATCGCCGCCGCCGCATCACGACATCTATTCCATCGAGGATCTGGCGCAGCTGATCTTCGATTTGAAGAATTCGAATCCGGACGCGCGCATTTCGGTGAAGCTCGTGGCCGAAGGCGGTGTGGGGACGGTCGCGGCCGGGGTCGCGAAAGCGCACTCCGACGTCGTCCTCATTTCGGGCCACGATGGCGGCACCGGCGCGTCGCCGCTGACGAGCCTGAAGCACGCCGGCCTGCCCTGGGAGCTCGGGCTCGCCGAAACGCAGCAGGTGCTCGTCCTCAACAAGCTGCGCGACCGTATCGTCGTGCAGGTCGACGGTCAGATGAAGACCGGCCGCGACGTCGTCATCGGCGCCCTGCTGGGGGCGGAGGAATACGGCTTTGCCACCGCTCCGCTCGTCGTGATGGGGTGCATCATGATGCGCGTCTGTCATCTGAACACGTGTCCGGTTGGCATCGCGACGCAGGACCCGGTGCTGCGCGCGAAGTTCGACGGTGCGCCAGAGTTCGTCGAGAATTTCTTCCGCTTCGTGGCGGAAGAGGTCCGTGAGCTGATGGCCGAGCTCGGCTTCCGCACGATGAACGAGCTGATCGGCCGCGTCGATTGCCTCAACGTCGAGCGTGCGGTGACGCACTGGAAAGCGAAGGGACTCGACCTGCAGCCGCTGCTGCACCAGCCGAAGCTGCCGGCCTCCGTGGCGCGGCGGCGCGTGCGTGATCAGGAGCACGGCCTCGAGGTGGCGCTCGATAACGAGCTGATCGCGCGGTGCCGTCCGGCCCTCGATTCGCGCGCCCCCGTCGAGTTCACGATTCCGATCCGCAACATGGATCGGACCGTGGGGACGATGCTCGGCTACGAGGTGACGAAGCGGAATGGCGGCCAGGGGCTGCCGGACGACACGATCCGCATCACGTTCACCGGCTCGGCCGGCCAGAGTTTTGGCGCCTTCGTTCCGCGCGGCATGACGATGACGCTCGTTGGCGACGCCAATGACGGCTTCGGCAAGGGTCTCTCCGGCGGCCGGCTGACGGTGTTTCCGCCGCAGGAGTCAACCTTCAAGTCGCAGGAGAACATCATCGTCGGCAACGTGGCGTTCTACGGCGCGACGAGCGGAGAAGCATTCGTCAGCGGGATTGCGGGTGAACGCTTCTGCGTGCGCAACAGCGGGGCCACCGTTGTCGTCGAGGGTGTCGGCGATCACGGCTGCGAATACATGACCGGCGGCCGGGTGGTCGTGCTCGGCAGGACGGGCCGCAACTTCGCCGCCGGCATGAGCGGCGGCGTCGCCTACGTGCTCGACGCGGACGGAGGGTTCGCCCGGCGCTGCAACAGGGAGATGGTCGATCTCGAGACGCTCGTGGACGGCGAGGAAGTCAGCCTCCTGCAGGATCTCGTGATGAAGCATGCGCGCCTCACCGGCAGTGCGTACGTGGACGGGCTGCTGAAGGACTGGGCGGCCCTGCAGCGCCGCATCGTGAAGGTGATGCCGCGCGAATACAAGCGCGTTCTGGCGGAGCAGGCCAAACGCGAGCGCGCGGCCCACCACTTGCCGGCATCGACGGCTCCGCCAGCGATGCCGGTGGCGGTCATAGCGAAAAGCGGTTCACACTAGAATTCGCCACGGAGACGCGAAGGCACGGAGAGAATCAAAGTCTCCGTGTCTCCGTGCCTCCGTGGCTCTGTTGATCCCGATGGGTAAACCGACAGGCTTTATCGAAATTCAGCGCAAGAAGCAGCCGACGCGGCCGGTGGAGGAGCGCGTCCAGGACTGGCAGGAGATCTACCTGCCGTATCCGACGGGCGAGCTGGAGATGCAGGGCGCCCGCTGCATGGACTGCGGCATTCCGTTCTGTCACCAGGGATGCCCGCTCGGAAACCTCATCCCGGACTGGAACGATCTCGTCTATCGCGACCGCTGGCACGCGGCGATCGAGCGGCTGCATTCGACCAATAACTTCCCGGAGTTCACCGGCAAGCTGTGTCCCGCGCCGTGCGAGGGGTCGTGCGTGCTCGGCATCAACGACTATCCGGTGACGATCAAATCGATCGAGTCCGCGATCATCGATCGTGCGTGGGACGAGGGCTGGGTCGTGGCGCAACCGCCGGTGACACGCACCTGGAAGAAGGTCGCGGTCGTCGGCTCCGGTCCGGCCGGCCTGGCCGCCGCCGACCAGCTCAATCACGCCGGCCATTCCGTGACGGTGTTCGAGAAGAGCGATCGCATCGGTGGTTTGCTGCGCTACGGTATTCCCGAGTTCAAGATGGAGAAGCGCTTCCTCGATCGCCGGCTGGCGGTCCTCGAGGAAGAGGGCGTCGTCTTCAGGGCTGGCGTGAACGTCGGCGTCGACGTCCTGGCGGAACGCCTGCGCGCCGATTACGACGCGATCCTGCTCGCCGGCGGCGCCGGCCAGCCGCGCGACCTGCCCGTGCCCGGCCGCGACCTGAAGGGCATTCACTTCGCGATGGATTACCTGACGCTGCAGAACCGTCGCAATGAAGGGGACAGCATTCCCGAGTCCGAGTTCATCACGGCGAAGGACAAGCACGTCATCATCATCGGCGGCGGCGACACCGGGGCCGACTGTCTCGGCACGGCGCACCGCCAGGGGGCGTTGGCGGTCCATCAGCTCGAGCTGATGCCGATTCCTCCCGAGGAACGTGCGCCGGACAACCCGTGGCCGCAGTGGCCGCACATCTTCCGCGTCTCGGGCGCGCACGAGGAAGGCGGCGAACGGCTGTATTGCGTCTCCACGCAACGCTTCAGCGGCGATGAGAACGGCCATGTCAAACGGCTGCACGCGGTACAGGTCGAGATGGTGAAGCAGGACCCCTCGACTGGGCTCGGGGCAGGTGGACGCGTCCAGTTCCAGCCGGTGCCTGGCACCGACTTCGAACTGCCCGCCGACCTCGTGCTGCTGGCGATGGGCTTCGTCGGTCCGGAGAAGGGCGCGCTGCTCGACGATCTCGGCGTGACGATGACCGATCGCGGCAATGTGGCGCGCAACGCACGCTGGATGACGAATGTGCCGGGCGTCTTCACCGCCGGCGACATGCAGCGCGGCCAGTCGCTGATCGTCTGGGCGATTGCCGAAGGACGCAGCGCCGCCCGCGCCATCGACGAGTACCTGATGGGCGAGTCGCAGCTGCCCGCACCGCTCGCGTAAATCGTTCGAATCGTTCGGATCGTTCGAGTCGTTCGCTGTTGACCTCGAGCTGTGGCACGATCGGGCTCACCGCTTCGGCCAGGACACATCTTTGCTCGCTGTCGTTGTCAGCCACCTCGTTCTCGCGTTAATCGCGGCGCCGCCGTTCCAGGCGTCTTCAAGCGTACGGCTGACTGGAATTGTCGTCGACGCGGGGACGGATGAGCCACTGCCGGGCGTTGAGATCGCCTTCCTCCGAACCGTCCAGGCGCCACCCGGCACACCGCCCCTGCGGGCAGTGACCGACGGTGCCGGCAAGTTCTCGATCGACATCCCGCAAGGCGACTACCGTTTTCTGGCCAGGCGGACTGGATATGTCCCGTCCGGCAACAACGGCAGGCCGACCGCGATCATCGTCACCGGACCTGTGCAGACCATGCCCGCAATCCGCCTCGCGCGCGGCGGTACGATTGCCGGGAAGATCGTCGACGTCCGCGGAAACCCGTTGCCCCGTCTGGTGGTAGACGCCGTGCGTTCGGGCGTGTCCGCACCCCCGGGTCCCGCGATTGCTGTCGGTGAGTCCGGACGGACAAATGATCTCGGTGAGTTTCGCCTCTCGGGATTGCCGACCGGCAAGTACTACGTGGCGGCGCGACCGATGCCACAGCCTTTCGGTTCTGGAACGGCTGCTTCAGCGGCGTTCATTTCCACCTACTACCCGGGCGTCGCCGAGCAGGCGGCAGCGTCGGTGGTTGAGGTGACGGCGGGCACCACCGTAACTGGAATCGATTTCTCGATATTCGAATCCCCGACGCGCGCGGTCTCAGGGACTGTGGTCGACGAAAGAAATCGGCCGGTCAAAGGGGCCGTTGTGACCTTTTCGCGCGTCGGCGAAGCTCCGGGCATCCCAACTTCCGTGACCACCCAGGACCGCGGCAGGTTCAGCATCATGTTGCCCGAGGGCGACTATGTTCTGGCGGCGTCGATCCCGGTCACAACATCAGCTGGTGGACGCCGAACCAGCTTCCGCCTCAGCGGACCTGACACGCTGCATCTCACCGTCGGCAGCGACCCGATTCCGGACGTCCGACTTGTCGCCCAGCGGCCCCGCTGATCGCGGCTGTCGAACGACCGAAATGGTTCGAACGATCCGAACGACTCGAACGATCCGAACGACTCGAACGACTCGAACGATCCGAACGACTCGAACGACTCGAACGACTCGAACGATATGATCGCCAGATGTCCGTTCGCGACGTTCTGATTGTTGGCGCCGGTCCGTCCGGCCTCGCCACCGCCATTGCCGCCAAGCAGCGCGGCCTCGACTACGTGATTGTCGAGAAGGGGATCCTGGTCAATTCGATCTTCAACTTTCCGACGCACATGGTGTTTTTCACCACGCCGGAACTGCTCGAGATCGGCGGGCTGCCGCTGGTGACGCCGTACGACAAGCCGATGCGCCTCGAAGCGCTCCGCTATTACCGCCGCGTCGTCGATACCTATCAGTTGCAGATCTCCTTTCACGAGAAGGTAATCTCGATCGAGCGGGAAGACGAAGGCGGGACTGTCGTGTTTACGGTCACGACGCAGACGGACCGGGGCGTCAAGCGGGTCAGGCAGGCGCGCGCCGTGGTGCTGGCGATCGGCTATTACGACCTGCCGAACTATCTCGGAATCCCGGGCGAGGATCTGCCGCACGTCTCCCACTACTACACGGATGCGCATCCGTACTACCGGCAGCGCGTGGTCGTCGTCGGCGGGAAGAATTCAGCGGCCGAGGCCGCGCTCGAGCTGTTCCGCGGCGGCGCGCACGTGACGCTGGTGCATCGCCACGCCACGCTGGGCGACTCAATCAAGTACTGGGTTCGTCCCGACATCGAGAACCGCATCAAGGAAGGATCGATTCAGGCGAGGTTCGAGACCACCGTGTGCGAGATCCGTCCGACCGAGGTGGTCGTCCAGCGCGGCGGCACGCGCGAGGAGATCCCCGCCGACGGCGTCTTCCTGTTGACCGGATACCACCCCGATGCGGCGCTGATGGCTGCGGCCGGCATTCAGGTCGACGCGGAGACGCTGGCGCCGGCGCTTCATCCGGAGACGTTCGAGACGAACGTCCCGAACCTGTTTCTGGCTGGTGGATGCGTGGCGGGCAAGGCGACCGGAAACATCTTCATCGAGAACGGCCGGTTCCACGGCGAGAAGATCATCACCGAGCTGGCGGCGCGCTTCGACCATCTGTAGAGCTCGGCCTTTGCCCGGGTAAACGATTTCCGCAGGACTCTGGTATAGAGTCACTGAGCCTGTTTGATCTGATTCGGAGGACAAAAGCAGATGAAGCGTTATCTTGCGGTGGCCATGGCCATCACTCTGATTGCGGGAGCGGCGACCGTGGCCGCCCAAGCGCCCGGTTGGAAGCAGCGCATCGATCGCAGCACGAGCGCGAGCGATCCCGACCCGGCAGGTGAAGTGAAGTTCATGGCGATGGGCGGCGGGTTCCACGCCGTGAACCCCTCGGCAGCAACCTACTGGAATCCCAAGAACACCACGACGGGGAATTACACCCTCAAGGCGACATTTGCGCAGAACGCCCGGAGCAGCCATCCCAATTACCTCGGGCTGCTGTTCGGTGGCAAGGACCTCGACGGGCCGAACCAGAGCTACACGTACTTCCTCGTGGCGCCGCAGAACGGCACCTGGATTCTCAAGCAGCGCACCGGCGAGCAGACGAAGGACGTGCTGCCGCGAGGCAAGAATGCGGCGGTGGTGCAGCTCGATGCGTCCGGCAAGGCGACGAACACGCTGGAAGTGAGAGTCACTGCCGACAAGGTTGATTACGTCGTGAACGGGACCGTCGTCGGGTCGACGCCGAAGACTGCCGTCACCACCGATGGTATCTATGGGTTTCGCGTGAACCACGCAATGCCCGACAACATGATTACCGATCTGAGCGTTACTCCAGGCAAGTAGCTTCCGCCTTCAGGCGGAAGGGAGAAGGAAGACACACTGCGCGCCGCCGGATAACGGCGGCGCGTTCCTGTTATGGCACCTGGCGCTTCGCGTCGTGCACTGCTTCTCTTCGCCGTTCTCGCGGCTTCATTCCCGGTATTCGCACAACAGACAGACGCGCAGTCGGCCGTCCGCCGGCGGCAGATGGTGAACGAGCAGATCGCCGCGCGCGACGTCAAGGATCCGCGCGTCCTCGACGCGATGCGCAAGGTCCCGCGCCATCGCTTCGTGCCGCCGGCGCTGATCTCGCGCGCGTATGACGACAGCCCGCTCCCGATCGGCTACAGCCAGACGATCTCCCAGCCATTCATCGTCGCGCACATGACCGAAGCGCTCGACATCCAGAGTTCCCATAAGGTGCTGGAAATCGGGACCGGATCGGGTTATCAGGCGGCCGTGCTGGGCGAGCTTGCCCGTACCGTCTACACCATAGAG
This sequence comes from Vicinamibacterales bacterium, assembly GCA_035711805.1. Lineage (GTDB taxonomy): Bacteria > Acidobacteriota > Vicinamibacteria > Vicinamibacterales > UBA2999 > Gp6-AA40. The sequence goes on along the minus strand of DASTBV010000049.1, from coordinate 86,461 downwards.
ATCGTTCCCGAGCTGGCACGCAGCGCCGCCGCGACGTTGAAGGCGCTCGGCTACAGCAACGTGCACGTGCGTGCGGGCGACGGGTATGCGGGATGGCCCGAACACGCGCCGTTCGATCGCATCATGCTTACTGCCGCGCCGGAGGAAATCCCCAAGCCGCTCATCGATCAGCTCGCGCCACGCGGGCGCCTGCTCGCGCCGGTGGGCGAGCAGGGAGCGGTGCAGTGGCTGACGATCGTCGACAAGACGCCGCAGGGCGTCACCCAGCGGCGAACGCTGCCGGTCCGTTTCGTCCCGTTCACCCGCAGCCGTTAACCAGTCCAGTTCTGTTTCTTGCCGTTTATCCCGCGGCACGGGATCTGATGTTGCAGCGAATAACTGCGCACATCAGCTGCGCGGGGGCCCGGCTGAGCGTGTCCGATAGGAGGAAGGGATGACACGTATAGTTGGTGCCCTCGCGGCCGTTTTCCTAGTCACTTTGGCGGTGACGGCGCAATCGCGAAACGGCAGGGATATTTTCCGGTTCGATACGTTTGGCGATGAGCAGTTGTGGACGACCACCCTGCAGATGCACACGGTCATCCCGAAGCTCACGCCCCGCGCGGCGCTGGGACTTGGTCTGAAAGTAGACGTCGAAGCGCTACCACTGAGCGTCATTACCGCGCTGAAGGCCGACCCCACGCTCTTGGACAACGCCGCCGTGACGCTTCAGCTGCTCCGCTTGAATGCCGTCGTCGGCATTATCGGCCGCGTTGGGCCAGACGACTCGCTGCAGTCGGTCGGCACCACGTGCGCGCTCTGCCATTCCACAGTGGACGACTCGTTCGTGCCGGGCGTCGGCAGACGGCTCGACGGTTGGCCGAACCGCACGCTGAAGGTGGGCGAAATCATCGCCTCCTCGCCCGTCCTGACCGAGGCACAGCGAGCGGTCTACAAGAGCTGGAAGCCCGGCTTCTACGACCCGCGTTTCACGGCGTTCAAGGGCCTCGCCGAAGGTTTCGAGATCCTCAACCCGACGAGCTTCCCGGTGGTGATCCCGCCGGCGTACGGTCTGCGTGGGGTCGAGTTCGAAACCTTCACAGGCGACGGACCGATCTCCTACTGGAACGCCTACGTCGGCATCACCCAGATGGGCGGTCGCGGCGACTTCCACGACCCGCGCATCCCGCTGACCGTCGATCAGCCGCCGCCCGATCTGGTGACGCCGCAACTGCCGGCGCTCCTGGCGTATCAGCTGTCGCTGCGCGCGCCGGATCCGCCGAAGGGGAGCTTCAACGTCGTCGCGGCGCAACGCGGCCGCCATCTGTTCAACGGCCAGGCCCGGTGCGACGCGTGCCACACGCCGCCGAACTTCACGGACGTCCTTCGCGGGCCGAGCCGCGACGTGCCGTTCCTGCATGCTCCTGCGGAGACGCAGATGGAGCCCGAGTACGCGTCGCGCAGCGTGACGGGTCAGTACCGCACGACGCCGCTGCGCGGAATCTGGCAGCATCCGCCCTACTTCCACGACGGCAGTGCCGCCGATCTTCTGGCGGTGGTGAATCACTACAACCGGGTGCTGTCGCTCGGGCTGAACGACGCGCAGAAGGCTGATCTGGTCGAGTATTTGAAGTCGCTGTAACACCAGGATTTCGTGGGGCGAGCCTTGCAGGCTCGCCTCGCGAACCCGAAGGGTTCGCGCCACGGAAACCGAACCGCTAGTGAACCGCGCCGCCCTTCCATTTCGGGCCGAGCGTTTTCATCTCGAGCAGCTCGATCAGCCCGTGACCGCGGGCCAGCAGCCCGTCGCGCTCGAGGAGCGCCTGCCGCTCGAGCGGCTCGAGCCCCATGTACTGCGCCAGCGCGTTCACGAGATCCTCGTCGGCCACTGCGGGGGGAAACTTGGGATCGCCGCCTTCGCGTTCGACCGCGGCGGCCAGCAGCGCTTCGAGCCGCTGCCGCAGCCGGTGCAGCTCGCTGCGCTCGGCGTCGGCGACCCGTTCGGGGAGGGACTCGATCGTGGCGAGGCGGTACGACCTGCTGGAGTCTTCACCGGTGACGCGGAACTTTTCCATGCCCTTGAGCACGATGTTGAAGCGCCCGTCGGCGAGCGGCTCGGAATGGGTGATGACACCGGCGCAACCCACCGGATAGATTGGCGGCCGTCCGTTGTAGTCCGCCTCGTAGCCGGCCTTCAGCAGCGCCATGCCGATGATGCGATCGCCGGCGAGCGCATCCGCCACCATCGTCCGGTACCGCGGCTCGAAGATGTGCAGCGGCATGAACACGTTGGGAAAGAGAACGGCGTTGGGCAGCGGGAAGATGGGAATGACAGGCGGGAGCATCGGACTAGCGAGGCGGGAAGTGTCGCACCAGGTATCCAAACAGGCGCCGGCGCTCCTCGTCCGTGACTGAGGCGCCCCAACGGGCCATCTTGTCGAGCTCGCGCGACCAGCCGCCCTCGTCGAGGCGTTGCTGCGTGATCAGATCGGCATCGTGACAGACGAGGCACTTCTGACGGACGAGTGCGGTGTCGGCGTCGATCGGCAATGCCAGGGCCTCTGCCGCCGCCGGTCTCGCGGGCGCGGCGGATCCGCCAACCGAGACCGTCACCCGGTCAGGCGCGTTCCATAGGTAACCTGACGGATTCCATTGCGGCATCGCCCCCTGCGTGCGTCCGCGAGAATCCGTCGCCCGCGCCATGACCGTATACGTGCCTGACGGAGCCCCTCGCCATTCATACTCGAAGGATCTCCACGCGTAGGGTTCACGCTCGCGCCCGAGGCTTGTGCGCTGCCACGATTTGCCGCCGTCGGTGGAGATGTCGACGCGGGCGATTTCCCCTTCACCGGTCCATGCAAAGCCGGCGACGCGCAGCCGGCCGGCCGGAACGCTGGCCCCAGTCTCCGGCGACACGATGAGGGATTTGACAGCCATCCCCGTCAGCGGCTCCATCTCGCGTGCCGGAACAACGCTGCCGGGAGCGACTGGCTGCCGTGGGTAGCGATACGCGGTTTGAACGAAGAAGCCGTCGTGCTGTGTCTCGAGCACCGTGATGGCCGTGATCCACTTCACCCAGTAGGCGCCCTCCCACCCGGGAACGATCGCGCGGAGCGGAAACCCGTGCGACACTGGCAGCGGCACTCCGTTCATCTCGAACGCGAGAAGCGTGTCGCGGTGCATCGCCTTCGCGATCGGAAGCGTGCGCGTGAAGTCGGGTACCGTGCCGATTGGGCGATCGCCGCCGTCGAACAGGACGAACTGTCCGCTTGGCCGGACGCCCGCGCGCTGCAGAACGTCCGACAGGCGCACGCCCGTCCAGCGGGCATTGCCGACCGCGCCGCGCTGCCACTGCACGCCGGCGACGGGAGGATCGAAGAAGGCGCGGCCGTTACCTGCGCACTCCAGCGTGACCACGGTTGTCACTCTGGGAAGGGCTCGCAGATCGGCGAGGCGAAGCGTGAGAGGGCGTTCGATGGCCCCGGCAACGGTCACCGCCCATGTTGCGGCGTCGATGTCCGGTGTCGGCAGATGCGAGCGGACGAAGAAGACGTCGTTCGGCGTGATCCAGTCAGTGAGCAGGCTGACCGGCGTTTCGAGGTCCTGCGGTGTGCGCGATCTCACGATCAATCGTGCGCCCGGCTGCGCACCGCCGCGTTGCAGCGCGCCCAGCGGCGCCAGGCCGGACACGGCGCCGAGCGCCGCGACCTGTGTTGCACCGTGCAGGAAGGTACGACGGGAAATCACGGTCAGTGGATCGTCTTCGTCTTCCGATCCATGTAATCCATCAGCACGTACTGCCCCAGCGTATAGGGCGTCGTGAAGTACGCCTTGCCGCGGCAGATGGCGGCGACGCGGCGCACGAACGCCACCAGGTCGTGGTCGCGCGCCAGCATGAAGGTGTTGATCATGATGCCGGCCTTCTGGCACGCATTCACCTCCGTAAACGTCTCGGCGACGATGTACGGGTCGAGGCCGAAGGCGTTCTTGTAGATCTGGCCGTCAGCACGCGTGAGCGCCGACGGCTTGCCGTCGGTGATCATGACGATCTGCCGCATGTCCTTCTTCTGCCGTTCCAGGATGCGGCGGGCGACGCGCAGGCCTTCGCGGGTGTTCGTGTAATAGGGCCCGACACGCACGCGGCCGAGCTGCTTGAGCGGGATCTCCTCGGCGGAGTCGTGGAAGAGCACCGCGTGCAGCGAGTCGCCCGGATACTGCGTCCGGATCAGGTGCGACAGCGCAAGCGCGACCCGCTTCGCCGGGGTGAAGCGATCTTCGCCGTACAGGATCATGCTGTGGCTGCAATCCAGCATGATGACCGTGGCGCATGAGCTCTGGTACTCGCTCTGCGCGACCATCAGGTCCGAGTGCTCGATGGACAGGGACCAGGGATCGGGGATCGGGGATCGGGATGAGCCAGTGTTTTCCTGATCCCTGATCCCCAATCCCTGATCCCTGTCCCGATGCGTCCGTTGCACCGCATTCAGGATCGTTCCGCTCGGATCGATGTTCAGCGTATCGCCGAACTCGTACGGCTTCGGTGCCGCCACGGTCTCGATGCCGGTGCTGAGATGGCGCGTGTCGTGACGGCCGGCGCTGCTGCGGCCGATCGACCCGAGCAAATCGCGCAGGGCCCGGTAGCCGAGAAAGTCGAGGGCCTTGTCCGTCACTTCGAAGCGGACCGGGCCCGCGTTCTCTCCGGGCCCGCCCATCGAGCCGCGCCGATGCTCGCGCTCGCCGGCCAAATCAGGGGCGCCGGTGACGAACCCCTGTTCCATCATGCGTTCGATGATCTGCTGAATGAGGTCTTCGAGCTGCTGTCGCGCCGCTTCCTGGTCCCCGTCGGCTGGCTCACCCAGGAGTTTCTGCAGCGCCTCATCCGACAGGACGCCGCCGCTGAACAGCGCCTCGAGAATCGCGTCGTGCAGCGCCTGCATCGTCCGGTCCTCGTCGCTGTCGAGCGGGTTGCCCCACGGGTTGCTGAACCCGCTGGTGAGCAGCAGGTCGGACAGCTTCGACACGAGGTCCTCGAGATCGATCTCGTCGAGCAGGTCGCCGGTGTACTTCGTGTAGCGGAATTTCAACGTTCACCTTCTTCCGCCTGAAGGCGGAAGCTACGACCACTACCAACTACCAACTACCAACTAGTTGTAGTACTTCTTCTTCCCCGCGGCCGTCGGCATCGGCGGCTCTTCCTTCAGCGTCACCTCGCGTGCCGGCCGTCGCGGACCGGGATCGCTCCCGTGGTAGCCGCGCTCTTCGCTGCGGCTGATCTTCTTCGTCGCGTACAAGCCCTCGAGGACGAAGTCGATGCCCGCGGCCAGCAGCGGCGGCGGGGCGTTCTTCGGAATGCCAGCAGCACGAGTCAGCTCCACCAGGCCCTGGACCTGTTGCGCGTGGGTCAGCACGTCGGCCGCGCTCATCGTGTCACCCAGCTGCAGGCTGCCGCCGAGGTCGAACCATTCGATGACCTGGCGGGTTTCCAGGTGAGAGAGGTAGCCGTCCGCCACCGTGGCGACCGCGCTGCGGATGATGTCGCGCGCCACTGTTTCGGCGCCCTTGAGCTCGCCCTCGTATTCCATTTCGAACTTTCCGGTGATCGAGGGCAGCGCGGCATACACGTCGGTGACGCGCGCAACCGCGTGCGCTTCGTTCGACATCAGCGCCCGGCGTTCCGCGTTCGAGACCACGTTTTCCATCGCGGAGATCGGCAGCCGCTGGCTGACGCCGGAACGCTTGTCCACACGCCGATCCTGACGTGCCTGGAACGCGATCTCCTCGACGACTTCGGCAACGAACGACGGAATCTCGGTGCGCAGCCCGTCGCCGCGCGTCAGCCACGCTTCCTGCGCCGTGATCGCCATCGCGTCCGCGCGCGCGATGGGATAGTGCGTCCGGATTTCCGAACCGATGCGGTCCTTGAGCGGCGTGATGATCTTGCCTCGCGCCGTGTAGTCCTCGGGATTGGCGGTAAACGCCATCATCACGTCGAGCGGCAGACGCACCGGATAGCCCTTTATCTGGACGTCGCCTTCCTGCAGGATGTTGAACAGGCCGACCTGAATCTTGCCGGCGAGATCCGGCAGCTCGTTGATGGCGAAGATGCCCCGGTTCGCCCGCGGCAGCAGACCGTAGTGCATGGTCAGTTCGCTGGAGAGCTGCAGGCCGGACTTTGCCGCCTTGATCGGGTCGATGTCGCCGACCATGTCGGCGATCGTGACATCCGGAGTGGCGAGCTTTTCCACGTACCGGGCATCGCGAGGCAGCCAGGCAATCGGCGTGGCGTCGCCCTCCGCCGCGAGCCGGGCACGGCACGAGGCGCAGATGGGGTTCAACGGATCGTCGTTAATCTCACAGCCGGGCATGACCGGGATGCTGTCGTCCAGCAGCGTCACCAGCGCGCGCAGCAGGCGCGTCTTGGCCTGCCCGCGGAGGCCGAGCAGGATGAAGTTGTGGCGGGAGAGCAGGGCGTTGACGAGCTGCGGGACGACCGTATCGTCGTAGCCGATGATGCCGGCGAAGAGCGGGCCGCCCGCGCGCAACCTCGCAATGAGATTCTCGCGGACTTCTTCGTGAACGGAGCGGTGCGGCACGCTGCCGGCCTTGACGGCGCGACGCAGCTCGCCAAAAGAGGAAACCTCGGCTCGGACCATACGCGATTCTACATGGGTTGCCTGGGTGGCCTGGGTGGCCTGAGTAGCCTGGGTGCCTCGGTGACTGAGTTGCCTGGGTAGTTAGATGACCTGTACAACCTAAGCGATGCAGACACAGGCGACCCAGGCCACCTAGGCCACCCAGGCAACCCGATGTCCTTTCTTTCGCACACCCATCCGCTCGTGTTCGCGCATCGCGGCGGATGCGCGCTCGGGCCGGAAAACACGATTGCCGCGTTCGATCTTGGCCGTGCTGCGGGAGCCGATGGACTCGAGCTCGACGTCCACCTGTCATCCGATGGCGTCATCGTCGTCTGTCACGACGACCTGCTCGATCGGACGACGAATTCGAACGGACCAATCCAGGCCTGCACCGCGGCTGACCTGGCACGTGTAGACGCCGGACACCGGTACGCTGACGGTGCCGGCGGATTCCCGTTCCGTGGTCTTGGCATCGGCATTCCAACACTGCGCGATGTCCTGGCCCGCTACCGCGACATGCTCATCATCATCGAGATGAAGGAGGACAGCGTGGAGATGGGGCGGGCCGTTGCCGCCGAGGTCCGCGCGGCGGATGCGGTTGAACGCGTCTGCGCCGCCGGGTACGGCCAACGGTCGCTCGATGCCGCCCGCGCCGCGCTTCCGGATATGGCGACGAGTGCCAGCCGTCCGGAAGCACAGTGGGCCGTCTACCGTTCGATGGCCGGCGTGCCGGTGCGCCGTGCTCCATACGACGCATTTCAGGTTCCGGAGACAGCCGGGTGGATCAGAATCATCTCGCCGCGATTCATTCGCCACGTGCACGACGCCGGCAGGCGCCTGCAGGCATGGACCATTGACGAGGACGCGGATATGCGGCGGCTCCTCGGTTGGGGAATCGATGGGTTGATCAGCAACCGTCCCGATCTCGCCGTTCGCGTTCGGGATGCCTTTGTCCGTGGAGTCCGGGTTCAGCCGGATTTGTGAACATGACTCGAACCGTCGTCGCTTTCGCCCTGTTCATCGAAGTGGGTTCTGCGATTGTCCTCGCGCGGCAGGCTCCGGCCGAAGCCTCGGCATTCGTGAATCGCCTGGCGCAGGCGATGTCGCGCCGCGATCGCGCGGCCGTCGCGGACATGGTGCGGTATCCGTTTTCAGCGTCCGTCGGCGGCGTCGGGGTGCCGATCGCCAACCGCGGTCAACTGATCACCCTCTACGACGGCCTGTTCACGGCTGAACTTCGCTGCCTTGTCGAGGAAAGCGCCGCCAAGGGGGCCGGTGCGCTTCGCCTGGGAGGTGGTGGGATCACCTTCGCCGGCGGCAGCATTCGCGCGGACCAGGTCGATGGCACTTTGAAGATCACGCGGCTGAGCGTGCCGCCTGCGACCGGCATCTCTGCACCGGCGCAACCGCCACCCCGCCGCGTCACTATGCGCCGCGGCGACGTCCAGTACGCCGGCCGTCTCTATGGAGACGGCGTCGACTCCTACATCGTTGCCGCGCGGCGCGGCGACGTTCTGCAGGCGCGCATCGAGCAGTTTGCCGGCCGCAACGCCTTTGTCCGCGTGGTTGAAGGGAAGACTGGCAAGCCGCTGGATCGGGCGGGCTCGAACGCACCGCGGTTCACGAGCGTGACCATTCAGGAGGCGGGTGAGTATCGGGTGGAAGTTGTCCGGCTCGCGCCGTACTGCCTGCCGTCGTTCACCTACCTGCTGACAGTCACCATCAAGTGAACACGAGTGTCCCCCTTCAGGCGGACCGACGTTCGCGATCTTCGTCAATCCTCCGCCGGTCGGCGTATCTCGTCGATGGCGACAACAGGAATCGGCGCGCGGCCAGCGTCGAGTTTGAGGCCCAGCTGCTCCGTCAGCGCTGCGAAGATCGAGGGGCGGTCGGTCGCGGAGCCAACGCTGTCCGACGCCAGGTCCGGCGCGAACTCCAGGTCCAGGTCCCAGTTGCCCTCCAGGCCGGAACGGTTCACGATTACGCGCCCGACGAGGTTTGAGAGAACCCGAACGAACGCGTCAACAGGAAAGCCACTCATGCTGATGACTCCGGGCCGTTGCGTCAGCCCGCACCGGCTGATCGCCGCCGCTGGTGCCGGCTGGCCGGGTGTGCCGGGCGCCGGTCCTCGCAGCGTGCAATCCACCTGCGCCGGTTTCATGCGGTTCCCAAGTGCGCCATCGGCGCGCGATCGGACGAGCAGGTAGACCGGGAGTTCGCGCGTTTCCTCGTGTGTCTTGAGCTCGAAACGATCAGTGGCAATCTCGCGTGCAATCGGCCCGACGGTGTCGATGTTCACCTTGCCACCATCGCGCAGTTTGACCAGCACGTCGTACATGTCGGACCGGGCCCAGCCCGGCGCATTGACCACCTGATCCAGCTGGACCCGAAACGCGACGGCCACCAGGCGCTCCGCCGTCAACCGGAGCCGCAACCGGCCTCCTGGTTCAGGAGCAATCATCCATTGCACGTTTTCGGCGGGAGGATGGCGTCTGACTGACGCCACTTCGACCAGCCCCTGCTGCGCGAGCGGCTGTGCACGCGGGAGTCCGGCGAGGACGACAATGACTGCGAGACCCCGTACCATCACGCACGCCTCCTTCGGCAACGCGCCAGTTGCTTGGACGGAGGATCAGGGCGGAGGGTTGGCGCGTCAGTCGCTGGTCATCGACAGTGTGACCGTTCCGCGCATGGTCATACCCGGCGACGCGGCCCCGGCCGCCTTCATCTTGCCGTTGACACTGCTCGTCACGATGTTCGATCGCAGAATGCCCGTGTCGAGGTTGATGACGTACGTACCCTCGCCCCTGAGGTCCAAGTCGAATGCCGTCTTGCCCTGTCCGTCGGGGGACCCGGAATCGCTGGCGATTCCTCCCGCGGTCGTTGACGTGAATGTGGCAGACCGCCCCCGTGCGTCCTTGTCGACCGAAACCAGCGTCAACCGGGTCTCTCCCGTCAGTTTCATTGCAGCAGCGCCGGGCACCGGCAGCGGCAGCGTGAAATCCATCGGTGCGGTGGTCGTCTCGCCGACGGCAAGCGCTGCCGCGGGCAGATCGCCAAGCATCGATCCCATCAACTGCCTGAACATGTCCTCGGGGAGGCCGTCCGGCATCCCCTGAACGCGGACGATGTCCCCCATCTGGTTGTACGTGAAGACGACGGTCTTGCCAGTGAGCGGGTTGTTGAAGTCCGCGGGCATGGTCTGGCCGTTTATCGACATCTCGATGTGGAACTGGTCATAGGTGATTCCCGCATCGAGCGTGCCGTCCGGTTTCACGGCTCCCGTCTTCTGAGTCATCGCCGCCATCATTCGCATCGCCATCTTCATGGCCATGACGCCCGGCGGCGCGGCCGCTCCGTCGATGGAGATATCGATATCCGCTTCCTGCGCCAACGTCATACGTACCGTCTGTCCCGGGCGCGGAGCCATGCGAATACTGACTTTCTCGGACTGCGCGATAACGGCTGGCGGCCCAGCAAGGAAGGCGATCGCGACGACGAAAATCCTGGTGACGCGTTTCACAGCAGCTTCCTCGCTTTCCTGAATACCTCCACCATCATCCGCGGCGTCAGCTTTCCGGTGTTCGTATTCTGACGACTCGGATGATAGCAGCCGACGAGGGTTGGTGGTGGCGCGGACCTTGTCAGGTCCGCGTTCTGGATCTGCACGACAACTCCATGCCCGAAGTGCGGCCGCGGGCTCACTCTGACACCGCGCCGCCGAAGCAACTGCAGCCACGCATCGAACGCGATCTTCCCCAGCGCCACCACCACCTGTACGTTCGGCAGTGCGCCGATTTCAGACTCGAGGTGATCGAGGCAGCGGGTGATTTCCTCGGGCAGCGGCTTGTTGTCGGGCGGGGCGCATCTGACTGCCGCGGCGATGTACGCATCCGTGAGCTGCAGTCCGTCATCCGGGCGAGAGGATGTCGGGATGTTGGCGAAGCCCGTTCGATGGAGCGCGGCCATGAGGAAGTCGCCCGAGCCGCCGGTACCGTCGCCCGTGAATACGCGGCCCGTGCGGTTCGCTCCGTGCGCGGCCGGAGCGAGCCCGAGGAGCAGGAGGCGTGCTGCCTGATCGCCGAAGCCGGGGACGGGTCGGCCCCAGTACGTATCGTCGCGGTAGGCGCGCTTCTTTTCGCTGGCGATTCGCGTGCAGTACGCGCGCAGCCGCGGGCAGCGGTCGCATGACACGATTGCATGATGAGCATCAGCCAGTTGCTGAGCATGGTCCGCCTGAACGCGGACACTACGACGATCGAAAGGATTCGCCGAGAAAATGGGTTCCATCCTGAGAGAACGGGAGACTAGAATAAGGGGTTGTTATCTGACGATTCATTGTTGATGAGGCCTGTCTCGCCGACGCCGCGAAGCGGCGAAGGCGGACGCGTGCTGCCGTAGAGGACTCATGCGCAATACAGCCCCCAAGGACGCAGCGGAGATCGAAGCCCTCGAAACGCGAGAGTGGCTGGAGTCTCTCGATTACGTGCTTCAATCCGGCGGCCCCGGGCGAGTCAGCCGCCTCCTTCGCGAACTCAGCGATCACGCCCGACGCCACGGCGTCAAGCAGCCCTTCACGGCGAACACCCCGTACATCAATACCATTCCCGACAGCGAGCAGCCGCCGTTTCCCGGCAGCCGGGAAATCGAGCGCCGCATCAAGAGCCTGGTCCGCTGGAACGCGCTGGCGATGGTCGTCAAGGCGAACAAGCTCGAGGAAGGCATCGGCGGCCATATCTCGACGTTCGCCTCCGCCGCCACGTTGTACGAGGTCGGGTTCAACCACTTCTTCCGCGGCAAGGGCGATCGCAACGACGGCGACATCATTTATTTCCAGGGCCACGCCGCTCCCGGCATCTATGCCCGCGCCTTCATCGAGGGCCGGATGCCGGCGGACAAGCTGGCCAACTTCCGGCGCGAGCTCGCAGCCGGCGGCGGCCTGTCATCGTACCCGCACCCGTGGCTGATGCCGGACTTCTGGGAATTCCCGACCGTCTCGATGGGTCTCGGGCCAATCTGCTCCATCTATCAGGCGCGGTTCATGCGCTATCTGGAAGACCGCGGCCTGAAGAACCGGTCGAACGCCAAAGTGTGGGCGTTCATCGGCGACGGCGAGACCGACGAGCCGGAGACGCTCGGCGCGATCACGCTGGCGTCGCGCGAAAAGCTCGATAACCTGATCTTCGTCATCAACTGCAATCTGCAGCGCCTCGACGGTCCGGTTCGTGGCAACGGCCAGATCATTCAGGAGCTGGAGGCGATCTTCCGCGGCGCGGGCTGGAACGTCATCAAGGTGATCTGGGGCAGCGAGTGGGACGCGCTGCTCGAAAAGGATCACGACGGGCTGCTCGTCAAGCGGATGGGCGAGGTCGTCGACGGCGAGTATCAGAAATACGCCGTGGAAACCGGCGATTACGTCCGCAAGCATTTCTGGGGCGCACATCCCAAGCTGCTCGAAATGGTGGCGCACCTCTCGGACGAGCAGTTGAAGAAGCTCACGCTTGGCGGCCACGACCCGATTAAGGTCTACACGGCGTACAAGGCCGCCGTCGAGCACACCGGACAGCCGACCGTCATCCTGGCCCGCACCATCAAGGGCTATGGCATCGGCGAGGCTGGCGAAGGCAAGAACATCACCCACCAGCAGAAGAAGCTGAACGAGGACGAGCTCAAGGCGTTCCGCACGCGATTCGGCATCCCGATCGCCGACGAGGAAGTCGTCAAGGCGCCGTTCTACAGGCCGTCGGACAACAGTCCCGAAATTCAGTACCTCCTCGAGCGCCGCAAGCAGCTGGGCGGCTTCGTCCCGGAGCGGCGTGTGCAGGTCGAGCCGCTCAAGGGCGACTCGCTGCCGGAGCTGTTCGCCGAGTTCCAGAAGGGCAGCGAAGGGCGCAAAGCGTCGACGACGATGGCGTTTGTGCGGATGCTCGCCAAGATGCTCAAGGACAAGGAAATCGGCGAGCTCGTCGTGCCGATCGTTCCCGACGAGGCGCGCACCTTCGGCATGGAGGCGCTGTTCCGTCAGGTCGGCATCTACTCACACGTCGGGCAGCTGTACGAGCCGGTCGACATGGACGTGCTCCTGTATTACAAGGAGGCCAAGGAGGGGCAGATCCTCGAGGAAGGCATTACCGAAGCCGGATCGATCTCCTCGTTCATCGCCGCCGGCAGCGCCTACGCCACACACGGCATCAACACCATTCCGTTCTTCATCTACTACTCGATGTTCGGGATGCAGCGGGTCGGCGACCTGGTCTGGGCGGCGGCGGATACGCGCACGCGCGGCTTCCTCCTCGGCGGCACGGCCGGCCGCACCACGCTTGCGGGCGAAGGGCTGCAGCATCAGGATGGCCATTCGCACCAGTTCTCGCTGGCTGTGCCGAACCTGATGTCGTACGACCCCGCCTTCGCGTATGAAATCGCCGTGATCATCGAGGACGGCATCCGCCGGATGTACAAGGACGGCGAAAGCATCTTCTATTACCTGACGCTGATGAACGAGAACTACGAGATGCCGGCGATGCCCGAGGGCTCGCGCGAGGGCATCCTCAAGGGACTGTATCGTCTGCGCGCGTCGGCAAAGAAGAAAGGCAGGCTGCGTGCCCAGTTGCTCGGCAGCGGCGCCATCCTCAACGAAGTGGTGGCGGCCCAGCAGATTCTCGAAGAGAAGTACGACGTGGCCGCCGACGTATGGAGCGTGACCAGCTATCAGGAGCTCTACCGCGATGGCCACGCCTGCGAACGGTGGAACCGCCTGCACCCGGGGAGCAAGCCGCGCGTGCCATATGTCACGCAGTGTCTGGGCACCGCCGAGGGCGTCCTCGTGGCGGCGTCGGACTACGTCAAGGCGCTTCCCGACGGCATCGATCGCTGGCTCCCCCGCCGGCTGACGGCGCTCGGCACCGACGGGTTCGGCCGCAGCGAAGGACGATCGGCGCTGCGTGACTTCTTTGAGGTCGATGCGCGGTATGTCGTGGTCGCGACGCTGGGCGATCTGGCGCGCGACGGCGCAATTGACGTCAAGGTGGTGCAGCAGGCCATCAAAGACTTTGGGATTAATCCGGAAAAACCCAATCCAGCAATCTCATAGGCCGAAAGCCTATGGCCGAAGGCCTACGGGCTGGTCCAGGAACAAGTTGCTTGGGCCTCGACCAGCCCTTGGCCCTTCGGCCTTAGGCCTTGGGCCTGAGGGAAGAGCGAAGTGACCGAATTCAAAGTCCCCGAGCTGGGCGAAAACGTCGCCGGCGGCGACGTGATGCGTGTGATGGTGAACCCGGGCGACACGATCGCCCGCGATCAGCCCGTCCTCGAGCTCGAAACCGACAAGGCGACGATCGAAGTCCCGTCCACCGTTGCCGGCACGGTCAAGGAAGTTCGCGTCAAGAAAGGCGACAAGGTCTCCGTTGGCGCCGTCGTCTTCACGGTCGACGAGGGCGCGTCCGGCGGCAATGGGGCTTCCTCCAGTCAGCAGGCGGGCAAGGCCGAGGAGAAGCCGGCCGCACAGCCTCAGAAATCCGAGGCGCCTCCCGCCGCCGAATCGAAGCCTGCGGCCGAGACCCGTCCGGACCATAAGGTCATCTCGATGCCGCCGCGGGGCGCTCCGGAAGCGCCGGCGGTAGCGCCGCCGCCACCACCACCGCCGGCCGCGCGAGCCGACGGAAACGGCGAGCGCGGGCCCGTGGCGCCGGCGTCACCCGCTGTTCGCCGCCTGGCCCGCGAGATCGGGGTCAACGTCGACGAGGTGCAAGGCACGGGCCCGGGCGGCCGGATCTCCCAGGAGGACGTGAAGGAGCACGCCCGCCGCATCCTGAGCAGTGTGCCCTCGACGGCCGGAGCCGGCGGTGCGGTTGCGGGCGTGCGCGCCGCGCGCCCCCTGCCCGATTTCCAGAAGTGGGGAGAGGTCGACCGTCAGCCGCTGAGCAACATCCGGCGCGTCACGGCCGACCATCTGAGCTACGCCTGGAACGCCATTCCGCACGTGACGCAGTTCGACAAGGCGGACGTTACCGCGCTCGAGGAGCTGCGGAAGAAATTCAAGGATCAGATCGCGAAAGCGGGCGGCAACCTGACCGTCACCGCGATGCTCGTGCGCATTCTCGCCACGGCGGTGAGGAAGTTCCCGCAGTTCAATGCCTCGATCGACACCGAGCGCGGCGAGCTGATCTTCAAGAAGTACGTCAACGTCGGCGTCGCCGTCGACACCGATCGCGGACTGCTGGTGCCGGTGATTCGCAACGCCGATCGCAAGAACATTTCCGAGATCTCCATTGAAATCAACCAGCTGGCGGCGCGGGCACGCGACAAGAAGCTGACGCTCGAGGAAATGAGCGGCGGCGGCATCAGCATCTCGAATCTCGGCGGGATTGGCGGGACCTACTTCACGCCGATCGTGAACTGGCCGGAGGTTGCGATCCTCGGTGTCTCACGGACGATCACCGAGCCGGTCTGGAAAGACCCCTCGACGGGTGCGGGGCAGGCAGGTTTCCAGCCGCGCCAGATGCTGCCGCTCTCGCTCTCGTACGACCACCGCGTGATCGACGGCGCGGACGCGATGCGGTTCCTGCGCTGGGTCGCCGAGGCAATCGAGCAGCCCTTCCTTCTTTCTCTCATCGGCTGATGGCAGACACCACTCAATTAGTAGTGCTCGGTGCGGGGCCGGGCGGTTATGCGGCTGCGTTCTATGCGGCTGACCTGGGCATGCAGGTCGCCCTCGTCGACGAGGAAAAGAACCCTGGCGGCGTCTGCCTCTACCGCGGCTGCATTCCCTCGAAGGCGCTGCTCCATGTCGCCAAGGTGATCGACGAGGCGAAGCACGCGGGCAACTGGGGCGTGACCTTCAGCGAGCCGAAGGTCGACGTCGACAAGCTGCGCGGCTTCAAACAGGGCGTCGTCGACAAGCTCACCGCCGGCGTCGGCGGCATCGCGAAGATGCGCAAGGTGAAGTTCGTCCAGGGCCGGGCGACGCTGACCGGACCGCGGTCGATGTCCGTTGCGGGAGCGGGCGGCACGACCGAGCTGCAGTTCGAACACCTGATCCTCGCCACCGGTTCGCACCCCACGAAGATACCGACCTTGTCGCTGGACAGCCCGCGGATGATGGACTCGACGTCCGGGCTCGAGCTGCCGGACGTGCCGAAGTCACTGCTGGTCATCGGCGGCGGTTACATCGGCCTGGAACTGGGAACCGTCTACGCCACGCTTGGCAGCAAGGTGTCGGTCGTTGAGATGACGCCGGGCCTGCTGCCGGGCGCCGATCGCGATCTCGTACAGGTGCTCGAGAAGCGGCTGAAGGGCCTCTTCGCCGCGATCATGCTGAACACGAAGGTCGTCAAGGTCGCGGAGGAGGGCAGCGGCATCCGTGTCACGTTCGAAGGCGAGGTCGCGGAAAAGGAGCAGGTTTTCGACCGCGTGCTCGTGGCCGTCGGCCGCCGGCCGAACTCGAAGATCCCCGGCCTCGAGACCACGAAAGTGAAGGTCGCGGCGAACGGGTTTATCGAGACCGACGAACAGCGGCGGACTGCCGAGCCGACTATCTTCGCCATCGGCGACGTCGCCGGCGAACCGATGCTGGCGCACAAGGCGTCGCACGAAGCGCGCGTCGCGGTGGAGGTCATCGCCGGCCACAAGGCGGTCTTCGAACCGCAGGCCATCCCCGCTGTCGTCTTCACGGATCCGGAAATCGCCTGGTGCGGGATGACCGAAGCACAGGCGCAGGCGTCCGGGATCGAGTTCGAGGTCGCGAAGTTCCCGTGGGGAGCCTTGAGCCGTGCCATCACGGTGGATCGCCCCGACGGCGTGACCAAGCTGATTCTGGAAAAGCAGACCGGACGCGTTCTCGGTGTGGGTATCGCCGGCTCGGGTGCGGGCGAACTGATCGCCGAAGGCGTGCTGGCGATCGAGATGGGGGCGACGGCGGAGGATCTGAAGCTGGTGATTCATCCTCACCCCACGCTCTCCGAGTCGCTGATGGAGAGCGCGGAAGTATTTTTCGGACAGAGCACGCATGTGTTCAAGCCCAGACGCAAGTAGCTTCCGCCTTCAGGCGGAAGGAGCCAGGAGTCAGCCGTGAAAGCTCTTTCAACGCTTCTCGTCGCGACGGTCTGCGGAACTGGAACGCTCGTCGCCCAATTCGCGCCGCCCGGACCCGTGCCGGCATCGGCACCGGGCGTTTCGGCCGAGGCGCAGAAACACATCGAGGCCGCCCGCGCGGCGGCGGGCACGATGTGGGAGGGCGTGTTTCGGCCGGTGTGCAACGGCGCCATAAGCCTGGCAACGCCGGCGGCGCCGCGCGCGGGCGGTGGAGCAAACCGCGGCAACGCCGGCCGAGCCGGCGGGCGCCCGGGCGGTCCGCCGGCAGCACCGGCGAGGGAAACCTGGTACGCGGAACCACAGAAGGTCTTCGACAACCTCTACTTCGTCGGGCAGACGGAATATTCCGCCTGGGCGATTACGACCTCGCAGGGCATCATCCTGCTCGACGCGATCTACGACTATTCGGTCGAGGCCGAGGTCGATGAAGGCCTGCGTAAGCTTGGCCTGAATCCAGCCGACATCAAGTACGTCATCGTCAGCCACGGCCACCTCGATCACGCCGGCGGCGCCAAGCACCTGCAGGAGAAATTCGGGGCGCGGCTGATCATGTCGGCCGCCGATTACGACCTGCTCGATCAGCAGAATCCATCGTGGAAGCCGAAGCGCGACATGGTCGCGACCGACGGCATGAAGCTGACGCTCGGCGACTTCACGATGACCCTGTATCTCACGCCCGGGCATACGGAAGGGACGATCTCGACGGTCTTCCCGGTGCGCGACGGCAGCGCGAAGCACGTCGTCGCGACGTGGGGCGGCACGCTGTTCAACTTCGGGCGCAACCGCCCACGGCTCGAGTCGTATGCGCAGCAGGCGGAGCGGTTCAAGGAGATCGTGACCAAGGCCGGCGCCGACGTGATGCTGTCGAATCACACGGTCTACGACGGCAGCAAGACGAAGCTGCCGGCGATGAAGGTGCGCAAGGCCGGAGAGAAACATCCGTATGTCATCGGTACCGACGGGGTGCGCCGGTATCTGACGGTGGTCGGGGAGTGCGCGCGGGCGGCGGTGGAGATTGTGCCCGTGCAGTGATGCACGTGCAATGCAGAATTCAGAATGCAGAATGCATTCTGCATTTTGCATTCTGAATTTCAGCGGAGGCTGTTCGAAATGGAGGCGGTACCCGTAAAGGTTCTGCCACGCGGCTGGGGCGACACCGAGCGCCGCGACGCGTGGTGGGTCGAGGCGATCCTCGTCGTTATCGTGTTCTCGTCGTTCCTGGGCTACGGCACGTGGGCGGCGATGCAGAACGAACACTTCGAATTCGGTCCGTATCTCTCGCCGTTTTATTCGCCGCTCCTGTGGGGTGAGTCGCACCATGCGTGGTTCGGTGCGCGGCCCGGCTGGTTCCCGGTCGCGTTGTTCTACCCGGCGTTATTGATTCTTCCGTTTCCAGGGCTCTTTCGATTCACCTGTTACTACTATCGCGGCGCCTACTACAAGGCGTTCTGGCAGGATCCGGTGTCGTGCGCCGTCGGCGAACCGCGCGGCACGAGCTACTGGGGCGAGCGATGGTTCCCGCTGGTGCTGCAGAACGTGCATCGCTATTTCGCCTACGCGGCCGTCGTCTTCATCGTCATCCTGTCCTACGACGTGTGGCTGGGGATGTGGTGGACGGATGAGGCGACCGGCGCGCAGGAGTTCGGCATCGGCGTCGGCACGCTCGTCATGCTCGTCAACGTGCTGCTCATCGCCAGCTACACGTTCGGATGCCACTCGCTGCGGCACCTGTTCGGCGGCCGCCGCGATGAAATCTCGCGCCAGCCGCTCAGCGCAGCGTGCTACCGCTGCGCCAGCTCGCTGAATGGCCGGCACATGCTCTTCGCCTGGCTCAGCCTGTTCTCGGTCGGCCTGACGGACGTCTACATTCGCCTCTGCTCGATGGGCGTGCTGACGGACTACAGGATTCTCTGATGCTGACGCACGCCACGTATACCTACGACGTCCTCATCATCGGGGCCGGCGGCGCCGGCCTGCGGGCGGCGATCGAAGCGTCCAACGCCGGCGCGTCCGTCGGGCTGATCTGCAAGTCGCTGCTCGGCAAGGCGCACACGGTCATGGCCGAAGGCGGCATGGCCGCGGCGATGGGGCACAACGACGATCGCGACAACTGGCGGGTGCACTTCGCCGACACGATGCGCGGTGGCCAGTACGTGAACAACTGGCGCATGGCCGAACTGCACGCCAAGGAGGCGCCGGACCGCGTGCGCGAGCTCGAAGGGTGGGGCGCGGTGTTCGATCGCACGCCTGACGGGCGAATCAACCAGCGGAACTTCGGCGGGCATCGTTATCCGCGGCTCGCGCATGTGGGCGACCGCACCGGCCTCGAGTTGATCCGCACGCTCCAGGATCACGCCGTCTACCTCGGCATGACCGTGCACATGGAGCACACCGTCATCGATCTGCTCCTCGACGGCGGGCGCGCGGCCGGCGTGCTCGCCTACGATCGCGAACGGGGCCGCTTCCATGTCTTCGCGGCCAAGGCCGTCGTGCTGGCCACCGGCGGCGTCGGCCGTGCCTTCAAGATCACCAGCAACAGCTGGGAAGGAACTGGCGACGGCCACGCGCTGGCGTATCGGGCTGGCGCCGAGCTGATCGACATGGAGTTCATCCAGTTCCACCCGACCGGGATGGTGTGGCCGCCGAGCGTGCGCGGCATCCTGGTCACGGAAGGCGTTCGCGGCGAGGGCGGCGTACTGAAGAACAGCGAAGGCCGCCGCTTCATGTTCGACGACATTCCGGACAACTACAAACCGCAGACAGCCTCGGATCCCGAAGAAGGGTGGCGGTACACGCAGGGCGACAAGGGTGCCCGCCGCCCGCCCGAGCTGCTCACCCGCGATCACGTGGCCCGCTGCATCAACCGCGAGGTCAAGGCCGGCCGCGGATCTCCGCACGGCGGTGTGTTTCTCGACATCGCCTGGATCAAGGAGAAGCTGAAGGACTCGGAGGCGCACATCAAGCGCAAGCTGCCGAGCATGTATCACCAGTTCAAGGAGCTGGCCGATCTCGACATCACGAAAGAGCCGATGGAGGTCGGGCCGACCACCCACTACATCATGGGCGGCATCCGCGTCGATGCCGATACGCAGATGTCGACCATCCCCGGCCTGTTTGCCGCCGGCGAGTGCGCCTCCGGCATCAACGGCGCGAATCGGCTGGGCGGCAATTCGCTGTCGGATCTGATCGTCTTCGGGAAGCGCGCCGGCGAGTACGCCGCGCAGTTTGCCCGCGAACATGGTGCGGCCCGCATCGACGAGTCGGCGGTCGAGCGGGCGACGAGCGATGCGCTCCGCCCGTTCGACGCCGGCGATCAGGGCGAGAACCCCTATCGGCTCCAGGCGGATCTGCAGGACACCATGCAGAACCTCGTCGGCATCGTCCGCCAGGAGGCGGAGATGCAGGAGGCGCTGTCGCGGATCCAGCACTTCAGCGCCCGCGCGTCGCGCCTCGGCGTCTCCGGCCACCGCGAGTATCACGCGGGCTGGCATACGGCGATCGACGTGCGCAATCTGCTGGCGGTGGCGGAAGCGATCACCCGGTCGGCGATCGAGCGCAAAGAAAGCCGCGGCGGCCACTTCCGCGAGGACTATCCGCAGAAGGCCGACGCGTTCGCGACCTTCAACATCATGGTCAAGCGTGCCGGCGACGGTGCGATGCAGGTGTCGCGGGTGCCCATCCCGGCGATGCCGGATTACTTGAAGGACGTCATCGAGGAGCAGAAGTCGTGAACAGCGCAACCTTCAAGATCTGGCGAACCCATCCGGAGGGCGACGGCACGTACCAGACATTTCAGACCGAGGTCTCGGATGGCATGGTGGTGCTCGATGCGGTGCATCGCATCCAGGCCGAACAGGCACCCGACCTGGCGGTTCGATGGAACTGCAAGGCGGGGAAGTGCGGCTCGTGCTCGGCGGAGATCAACGGCAAGCCGCGGCTGATGTGCATGACCCGTCTGAGCCAGCTGAACCTGCACGAACCGGTGACCGTCGAGCCGATGCGGGCGTTTCCGCCGGTCAAGGATCTGGTGACGGACGTCTCGTGGAATTTCCGCGTCAAGAAGCAGATCCGGAAATTCAAGCCGCGCCAGCCCGATGCGGCGGACGGTATGTGGCGGATGCAGCAGCGCGACATCGATCGCGTGCAGGAGTTCCGCAAGTGCATCGAGTGTTTCCTGTGCCAGGACGTGTGCCACGTGCTGCGCGATCACAACAAGCACGAGGAGTTCATCGGCCCGCGGTTCTTCGTCTATGCGGCGAACCTGGAGATGAATCCCATCGACGCCGACGATCGCGTGCCTGATCTCAAGGATCAGCACGGCATTGGCTACTGCAATATCACGAAGTGCTGCACGCGTGTCTGCCCGGAGCACATTCACATCACCGACAACGCCATCATCCCGCTGAAGGAACGGGTGGTCGATCGCTATTACGACCCGCTCACCCGGCTGCTTCGCGTGTTCCGGTAGAGGCCGACCTTTCCGCCTCCGCCGGAGCCGCTACGCGCGAAGGCGGGCACCGCGACTACTTAACAAAGGTTTTGCGTCGTTTTGACATCGCGGCGCGCCTCCGTGTCGTCCATCTCCTTAGAGGCTAGAAACGGCTCATGCCGTTGGGAGGGTGACATGAGATCACTGATGAAGGGCGCGCTCGTTGGCGCCGCGATGTTGTTCGCGTCGGCGGCGGCAGCGAACGCCGGGACACTCGAAGTCAACGTGCCGTTCGCGTTCATGGTCGGGTCGCAGCAGATGCCCGCGGGCGTCTACCGGATTGAGCGCGATCTCTTGATGCCGTCGTCTGTAGTGTTGATTCGCGGGCAGCACGGGAATGCCGCCCGGCTCTTCGTTCAGACCACGCCGTTGAATGGGGCGAACCCTGCGGGCGGCGCACCGGCGCTCGTGTTCGTGCCCGATGAGGGTGGCAGGCGGCTCACGCAGGTCTGGGAGAGTTCGTCGGGCGGAGAGGAGTTGACGGTAGCAGATAGGAGATAGGAGGATCGCTCCTCCTTCCTCCTTCTGCGTCAGTTCTCCGTCGGCGTCTGCACCCTGTCGATCACGAGCACTTCGACCGGCGCCTTCGTCGATTCGAGGCGGAGACCGAGCTGCTCGCGTAGGGCGGTTATCAGTGATGGTGCGTTCGGAGCGTTCGACGTATCGACAACCGGGTTGTCGGCTGAGTACGTCAGGTCGATGTCGAATGAGCCGTCGAGACCCGTGCGGTCCAGGACCGGGCGGTCGAAGGACCCCACCAGGCGTTCGGCAAACTGCGTCATCGTCGTTTCCCTGAGCGACCAGTGCGCGCCAGACGTGCTGTTGAAGAAAAGCGCAGCACACCGCGAGGCGTAGCCGTTGAGGCTGAGGACCCGCCCGACGGTTGGGCCGCCAGGCGGCGGGGGCGGCGCCGGTACTCCGGTCGGACCCTTGGGCATAGCACATTCGCGGCCTGACGGACGCAGCTGAGCGCCCGGTTTCCTGTCGAGTGTCATCACGTACACGGGCATTTCCCGTGTTTCGCGGTGCGTGATCAGCGCGAATCGCTCGGTCAGCAGCGTCCGCAGCATCGCGCGGGCCTCTGCAAGGGTGACATCCGGATTGGTCCGTCCCTCGATCTGGTAGCGGGCGAAGCCGAGCATGCGGCCGCTATCGACGACTTGAATATCGAGGAGACCGTACGCCGTGGTGATCAGACCCTGGAGCGTTGCGCCTGGAGCGCTGAGCCGGCCTCCCGGAAAAATGCTTATCGCATCGTCCACCCGCCCGCGTGCGTCCGGCTGGTACCGCTTGACCGAAACCACGTCGAAGGCCGGCGGACGCTGCGCGATGAGCTGCGCGAGCGACGCGATGACGAAGAGCAGGCAGATCGGGACAACAGGAAGCCGCACGTCAGTTCTCCTTGGGCTGGCGCACGTCGTCGACGACGAGAACGTCCACGGGCGCCCGGCCCGCTTCAAGCCGCAGGCCTAACTGATCGCGCAGGGCGGTGAACACGGATGGCCCGATGCGCTGTGGCGCTCCAGGCCCGAACCCCTCGGGGCCGCCGACTGCCCCGCCGAGGACATTTCCGGCGAATGGGACCTCGAAGCTCTCCGGCGTATACGTGAGATCGAGGTCGAATTCTCCCGTCAATCCCGTCCCATCCACGACGGCGCGGCGGACGAGACGTTCGAGAGCAAGAACGAAGGCTCGCATGCTCATCGATCGCATCGACCAGGTGCCGGGAAAGAACATCGACGGGCAGCTCGCGCCGTCTTCCCGCGGACCCAGCCGCGAGCCTGCCATCGACGGCGGCGGGGGTGGCGGTGGTGGCGGCGCTGCGGGCCCGTTCGGAATCGTCAGCGGTGCGCACTCGGGCCCTGACGGCTTGATGTGCGTGCCAAGACGGGCGGCGTTGACCCGCTCGAGCGTGTACACCGGAAGCTGGCGCGTTTCACCGTGCGTCTTCAGGCCGAAGCGCTCGATGAGCAGCGCGCGCAACATTGCCGCCGCCTGTTCGGGCGTGGCGCCGCCGCCCGCCCGTGCCTCGAGATCGAACCGCGCTTCGGCCAGCGGCGACGCGAGAAGCAGCTGGTTGTCCCGCAGCCCGTACGCGGCCTGAACGAACTCACGCAACGGCAGGTTGATCGCGAATACACGTCCGCCGGGCTGCAGCGTCGGCAGTATCTGCAGCGGCGCGCCCGATCGATTCGCCCTGACCGACGCGACCTCGAACGTCGGGGTGGATGGCGCCTGAGCACCGGCGAATGAGGCAAGCACGACGAGGAATCCCGTCACTCCACTACCAATTCGCTTCATGTGTGCAGCCCCAGTCGCTGTGTTGTTGTAGGAGCTTCGTCGAAATCCACTGGTGGCCCGCTCGTGCGCCGCAACGAGGCCACACGAAGCCCGCCGGTGATCAGGACGAGCAGGCCGACCAGGCGCAGCCAGGCCAACGGGTCCTGCAGCGCGGCACGCTCCATCCCCGCGAATATCGATGCGCCGGTTAAGAAAGCGACGACATACGGGATGCCAAAGGCCTTGAGGTTTTCGCTGGGCACATACGTGCACGTGAAGGGCACCTTCTCGTACGAGAACAGCAGCACCTCGAGGACGACGGCGGCGCCGGCAAGCCCGAGGGCGGCGTGAGCGAGCGCCAGCGGAAGTCCGAGCAGGTACGCGAAGAGCGGCAGCACGACGAGCAGGGCGGGAATCACGATTCCGGCAAGCGCGGCGCGTCTCACGCCGGCGAGGAACGGGCGCCCGCGATCGCGCCACGCGAGCTGGAAGGCCCAGTTTGCCCGCAATTCGGCAGGCACACGGATGCCATGCCTGAACGCCACCAGCAGCGCGCCGTAGAACATCGGCTGAATGGCAAACACTCCGGTCGGAACGTCGCGCGCACCCGATACACCCTCCAGGTCGAGGCCTGAGAGCGTGACGACTGCTGCGGCGACGCCGGCCGCTCCCGCGCAGGCGAGCGTCAGGCGATGGAGGTTGCTGCGCCAGACGGCAGCGAGCGTGAAAAAGAAGCCGGCGCGGATCGTCTGACCGCGGGCGATCAGCATCTGCACCAGCCGCCGTCCGGCGTGCCAGCGCGCCCGGCGTCGCGACTGCACCAGCCCGGCGGAGGGGAATCGCCGGGCATTCCATGAATACGCGGCCGCGGCGACCAGAATCACGAGCCAGGACGCCGTCGCGGCCCGGCGGGCCAATGCATCGAACTGCGGCTTTCTGCGGTCGTACGCCTGTCCGGCGGACGGTTCAGCGGCGAGCGCCCGCGGACCCAGCGCCGGCGATCTCGGCGCGTGCCGCACGATGTCGCCGGCCATCACTTCGTACGCCCCCAGGAACCACATCGGGGGTGACCACACGTGTGCGTCGCTGAGCACGCGCTGCGCGATGCGATCGGACGAGGGCGGGATCAGGAGGAGCGCGCTCCCCAGCGCCACGATCAGTGAACCCTGGACGAGCGGAGACACAGCGGCCAGCGTTCGAGGCCGCAGCACCGCGGCCAGCGTCTCGCGGAGGGCGATGATCGTCACGTAGGCGATTGCCCCGGCGGCAATGGTCACGATCGCGTGGATGGCCATCAGTGCCAGCATCGCGGTGACGGACAGCCGCGTGTGATACACGAGCAGCCACGGAAACACGAGCGCCGGCATCAGGTTCACGATCAGCGCCGCCGCGCCGCCGAGGATGGCCACGGCCGCCAGCTTCGCGCGCCTGATGGTCATCGGACGCACCGGGAGCGGTTCCAGGATTGCCGCATCGCGGACGTCGACCACGAGCGAATCCCACTGCGCGACGGCGAGCAGCGCGCTCACGACCATCGACAGCGAGATGTAGAAGTACCTGTCGTTCAGCGCCGACAGGGCGAGCTGGGACGGCGTACGCGGCAGCCCGATATAGGCGAACGACATGAACAGCGATATCAGCAGCGTGACCGAGAACAGGGCGGCGCCGACGACGGCCAGCAGCTGCGACCGGTCCGCCTCCGGCGAGATGAGATCGTTTTCGAGAAAGCGGCGGAGGAAGTGGCGCGTGAGCGTCGCGTGGATGCTCGTCGCCCGCATGGCCGTCTAGCTGCCGAGCGCGGCGACCGCCGCGAGATCGCTGGCGATCCGCGCCGGATCTTCCTTGATCACCAGCTGTGAGAAGACGCCTTCGAGCGAGCTCCGTGACATCAGCGCCTGCAGGTGTTCGACGGAGTCGTCCGCGACGACGCCGCCCTTGTAGAGCACGATGACTCTCGAGCAGACGCGCTCGACCACTTCGAGGATGTGCGAGCTGTAGAGCACCGCCTTGCCGCGCTCCGCCAGCAGGCGGATCAGGTGCCGGAGGACGAGCGTGGTCGTGACGTCGAGGCCGGACTCCGGCTCGTCGAACAGGATGACCGCCGGATCGTGGAGGAGCGCGGCGGAAATGACGATCTTCTGCCGCATGCCCTTGGAGTACGACGCAATGGCCTGATCCGCCGCGCCGGTCAGGCCGAACAGCTCCAGGAACCCGTCGATCTTCATCGTCAGCAGCCGATCCGGGATTTCACGGAGGCGGCCGATCAGCTCCAGATACTCACGCCCGGAGAGGAACGGATACAGATACGGCTCCTCGGGAACGTACCCCAGCTGGTGGCGGAACGCGATCAGATCGTCGCGAACGTTGCGGCCGTCATACTCGACCCGCCCGGACGAGGGATCGACGAGGCCGGCGACCATGCGCAGCGTGGTCGTCTTGCCGGATCCGTTCGGTCCCAGGTAGCCGACGATCTCGCCCGACCGGAGTGTGAAGTCGACATTCCGGACGGCGATGACGCCCGAGAAGTGTTTGGTGAGGCCGCGGGCGCGCAGCTCAGGCATCGGCCGTCTGCCCTGAGCAACGTCGAAGGGCGTCCGGCTGCAGCGTCCGGCGTCGCGTTCGTTCGGGCCAGCAGCAGACGAGAACGGGCGGGATCGACAGCAGCGCGATCGCCGCGGGCAGGACCAGACGGCCGAAATTCGCCGCGACATACAGCGCCGCCTGCGGCTGGCACAGGTAGATCAAGAACGTGTAGTAGCACGCCGGAATGAGGATTAACGCGGCGATCTTGAGGAGGCTCGCGTCGGCGGTCAGCTCGTCGTACAGCGCGCCGCCGAAGGCGGCGAGGACGGAGGCGCGCGCCCGCGCGGCGGAGACCAGGTTGCCCGAGTTGGCGTCGTGCTGCAGGTCGGCAATCGCCGGGGCGACGATCAATTCATGCGATCGCTCGGTCAGAAAGCGCGATGACAGCGACTCGATTCGTCCGATGAAGAAGCTCATTGCGCCTCCACCGGTTTGAGGGCCAGCGCGTCGCGCAGGATCCGGTAGGCGTCGCGTACCTTCAGCCCGTAGGCCGTGGCCCGATACAGCCGGCGCGGCAGCCCGATGGCACCCGGCTGGCGGTCTTCCTGCCGGGACTCAACGAAGCCTTTGGCCTCCATGCGGGCCAGGGTCACATAGACCGAGCCGCGTTTGACTTTGCCGCCGGACGCATCGACCAGTTCGAGTCCAAATCGCTCGCGATGTTCCAGTAAATCGAGCAGGAGCGACTCCGTGCTCGAGATTGACGGGAGGCGAATTTCGCTCATGGGTTGCTGATCTTACATTTTGTAAGATTCATGTCAAGCACGGGAGGCAACGGAGGGGACGGAGGAAACGGTTTCACAGAAGGAACGGAGCAACGGTGACGAACGGAGTTTGTTGAACCACGAAGGACACGAAGATCACGAAGGCCACCAAGAGTTACAGCCGTTCGATTGGCCGCCGAAGGCGGCCTGCAGCGATGGACCCTCCGTTTTCCTTCGTTCCTTCGTTGCTCCTGTGAAACCGTTCCCTTCGCCGCCCTCCGTGGCCTCACACCGTGGCGATGAACTCGCGCATCCGCTTGCGCACCGACTCGTCCGGCATCGGGCCGAGCGCGGCCTGCGCGTTCTCCGCCATGTGCTTGGGGTTGCTCGTTTCCGTCAGCACGACGGTCACGCGCGGGTTGGAGAGGATGTACTTGAGCGAAAACTGCGCCCAGGTGGAGCAGCCGATCTCGGCCGCCCATTGCGGGAGCGGACGACCCTCGAGGCGCTTGAAGTAGGCGCCGTTCATGAAGGGCCGGTTGATGATCACCGCGACGCCGCGGTCGGCGGCCAGCGGAATGATTCGATCCTCCGCTTCGCGTTCGGTGATCGAGTAGTTGACCTGCGTCGTGTCGGGGCGTTCGCGTGTGAGGAACCGCTCGAGGTCCGCATGCCGCCGCGGCTCCGAGACGGTGACGCCGATGTAGCGCGCCATTCCGGAGTCTTTCCACTCGCGTAGCGTCGGCCAGTGCGTCTCCAGGTCGGTCAGGCTGAAGATCTGCGCGAGGTCGAGCACCTTCCGTCCGTAGTTCTTGTGCGCCTCGCGGAGCTGCGCGACGCCCGCGTCCTTGCCGGCGCGATCGATCTTGCTCGTCACGAACAACCGGCCATTGAATTCCGCCTCGTTGATGACCGCGCCAAAGCGCGCATCGTTGGCCGGGTTCCGAGGCCACGTGTCGATGACCTTGCCGCCGTGTCCCACGAGCGTCCGCAGCACCTGCCGCAGCGGATCGTCGCCGTTCTTCGCAATCTCCTCGACGACCTTGCTCGACCCGAGGCCGATGACCGGCAGCATCTCACCGGATCCCGGTATACGCCGGGCCGGCATCGTCTGTTGTGCGAGTGCCGGCGCGGCGGCAGTGAGGGGAAGCATCGACAGCAGCGCTAGAAAATCACGGCGGGAAGGCGTCATGTCGAGCTCCTGACAGGCTGACCTGAAGGTCGGCCTCTACGAGTTTCCGGAACGTGTGCACGGTCAGCTGATCTGGCTGGCGCGGAAGGCGTCGGCCTGCTCGTGCGCATGATACGACGAGCGCACCAGCGGACCCGACTCGACGTGCACGAACCCCTTGTCCAGCGCGATGCGCTTGAGCGCGGCGAATTCGTCCGGGTGATAGTAGCGCGTCATCCGCGCGTGCGTGGGCGAGGGCCGCAGGTACTGGCCGATCGTCAGGATCGACACCCCCACCCGCCGCAGGTCGTCGAAGACGGTGACGATCTCGTCGTGCTCCTCGCCAAGCCCGACCATGATTCCGGTCTTCGTGGCGATGTCCGGCCGATGCCGCCGCGAGCGATCGAGCAGCTCGAGCGACCGCGGGTAGCGGCCGCCGGAGCGCGCCATTCGATACAACCGCGGAACCGTCTCGATGTTGTGGTTGAGGACGTCAGGGCCCGCGTCGAGCACCGTACGCAGCGACGATTCGATGCCCTGAAAGTCGGGGATGAGGACTTCGATCCGGCAATCCGGCACGCGTGCTCGCGTCCTGCTGATCGTCTCGGCGAAAATCGCGGCGCCGCCGTCGGCGAGATCATCGCGGTCGACCGACGTGATGACCGCGTACTGCAGCCGCATGCGGGCCACGGCTTCGGCCACGCGCGCCGGTTCCGCGGTGTCGAGCTCGTTCGGCCGTCCGTGAGCGACGGCGCAATACGCACAGGCGCGCGTGCAGACATCTCCGAGAATCATGAACGTCGCCGTACCGTGATGCCAGCACTCGCCGATGTTGGGGCAGTGGGCGTCCTCGCAGACCGTGTTGAGCTTCAGGTCGTGCATGATGCCCTTGAGGCGGAGGTAGTTCTCGGATCCCGGAGCACGGACCTTCAGCCACTCGGGCTTTGGCTCGCGCGGCCGTACGAATTCAAGCGGCGCCTCGACAGACACTGACGCCTATTTTATCGGACGAACGCGGATGACCGACGATGCGCGAAACGGCGCTGAGACATAATCCAGGCGCATGGACAAACTGGCGATTACGTGGCTCGGGCACGCCACCTTCCTTCTCCGCACGCCCGGTGGGAAACGCGTGCTGCTCGACCCCTGGCTGACCGGCAATCCGTCCTGCCCCGAGGCGATGAAGAAGCCGCCACAGGTCGATCTGATCCTGGTCTCGCACGGCCATTTCGATCACATCGAAGACCTTCTCCTGTGCGCCCGCGACAGCGGTGCGGCGGTGGTCGGCATCTTCGAGCTGTGCGACTGGCTCGGCCGCAAGGGCATTCAGAACACGTCGCCGATGAACAAGGGCGGCTCGCAGACGATCGCCGGCCTGCGCGTGACGATGACCGACGCGCGCCATAGCAGCGGATATGTGGACAACGGGCAGATGGTCTACATGGGCGAGCCCGCCGGCTATGTGGTGACCCTCGAGGACGGCCGATCGATCTATTACTCGGGCGACACGTGCCTCTTCGGTGACATGCGATTGATCGGAGAGATGTACAAGCCGGAAATCGCGTTTCTGCCAATCGGCGACCGGTTCACCATGGATCCGGCTGCCGCCGCCAGGGCGTGCGAGTTTCTCGGTGTCCGGCAGGTGGTGCCGATGCATTGGGGAACATTCCCGTTGCTCACCGGCACTCCCGCGGAGTTGAAGAAGCTCGTGCCGCGCGGCGTCGAGGTCCTCGAACTGAAACCGGGCGAAACCGCGTCGTAGCTTCTGCCCGCCACGCCGACGTCAAGTGTGAGCCACGAAGATCACGAAGCTCACGAAGAAGAGCTTTACACGGAGGAACGGAGGCACGGAGGCGCACGGAGGGATACGGCCGCTGCTCTTCGCGCCCTTCGCGGTTAAGGCCGCAACTCCGTTCGTCTTCGTTCCTTCGTTTCTCCTGTGATCCGTTTCCTCGAAAGCGGAAGCACGCCGCAACGTTGGCTACTGCACCCGGATCGTCCCCATCAACGCGGTGTTGGTCTCGTTGATGTGGTCGTGGTACGTGCACACCCGTGCCGTGTCGAGATTACGGCTCGTTCCGCTCTGGCCGGGGCTGAGCAGGCCGACGCTCAGCGACGGGCACAACGTATGTACCGGATGAGGATCGGAGCTCATGTCGTGGGCGGCCGAGTGGTTGTTCGTGAACGTCACACGCGATCCGACGGGGACGGTGACGTCTTTCGGGGTCACGGTCCCAGTGGCGTCGATGACGATGGTCGCCGCAATCGGCCCATCGTTGGCGCTCGGCGAGGTCGGTGATCCGCCGCCTCCGCCGCAGGCGGCAAACGCGAACGCGAGAGCGGCGGCAATTGCCGCATTGACCAGGAGTCGGCTGCGCATCAGAAGAACTTCCTTGAAATGTTGAAACCCAGATACCAGTCATCACTCGACGTGCCGCCGCGGGCGAGCTGGCCCATCGTGTTGCCGAAGCCGTTCGAGAAATTCAGCTGAAACACATGTCCGCCGGCGCGCTTCTCGATGGCGAACGAGCCCTGATGCACGCCGGGCGAATAGCCCGCGCGCGGCGTGAACTCACCCGTCAGATAGACGGTCGGCCGCACACGCAGCCGCGCGCCCAGTCCGACCAGAAACGACGAGTTGTCGTCACCCACCAGATCGTCGAGATTCGAGTTGTGCACCCAGACCGGCTCGACGTAGACGGCGCCGTGGTCGCCAAGCTCGCGCGAGATCGCCAGGCCGAGAGCGGGGGAGTAGTCGTCGCGGAAGTTGTTGGTGCCGTCCACACCTGCCAGCACGCCGAGGCCGAGCGCGGCACCGCTGCGCTGGTTGAGCACGTTGTATTGGCCGAAGAACGAGATCGTCCTGTCGGTGGTTCGCAGGACGCCGGCCTGCAGCCCGCGCGCCAGGCCAAAACGGTACTCGAGGCCGATGATGGCGCCATTGTCGAGGCCGAAAAGGTCTTCCGCCAGCGATCCGAAGTCGTCCTGGCCGAGCGCCCGCAGGAACCGGTGCGTGACGCGGAAAGCGCTTTTCATCCGTGGCAGACGGACCGTGGTTGGCAGATTGACAAGCACGAAGTCCGGCTGCGACGGGTTGGGGTCGAGATCGATGTCGTCTGCCGCTGGAGCTGGATTCTGGGCATAGGCCGGTGCGCTCATCGAAATAGCGAGCAGGAGAACGACAACGCGCGGCGCGCTCATCGGTCCTCACCGTGGATGCCGCGCACAATCAGCATGCCCGTCATGTCGTTGTGGCCGTTGCCGCAGTACTCGGAGCAGAGGATCGGGAAATTCCCCCCGGTTGTCGCAGTGAACTCGATCGTCACAGCCTCCCCGCCGCGCGGGACCTCCTTTTTGATTTTCAATTTCTTGATCTCGACGCCGTGAACGCCGTCGGCAGACGTAATGACCAGTTGCAGCCGCTCACCGACCGTCGCCTCGATCTGCGACGGTTCGAACGCGAATCGTCGCGCGACGATGGGGACGACACGCGGCTCGGCGGTCTGTGCGGACGAGGGACGATCTCCGATGGCGAACGTTGCCGCCACGCAGGCGGACAACATCAGCATCTGCCAGCAGCGGGCGCGAGAAAGGCTCCGATACACCATCCCGGCTGACGTCGGAGCAAGCGCGATGCCCCGTCATGCGGACGGAAACCGTATGAAATCCGGCGTCGGGAGCGCGGCGGCGTTACCGCCGATGTAAACGGCTACGGGATTGGAAACCGGTCCTCAATCGATCCGGTACTTGGCGAGGTAGTAGCTGAGGGCGCGCTGGCTGATGCCCATCAGCTCCGCGGCGTCTTTCTTGACCCCGCCGGCCTGCTCGAGCGCGCGCCTGATCGTTTCGCGCTCGACCCATTCCAGATTCTGGTGCAGACGCATCGACGGCAGGCCGGATGCCGATGACGACGTCGCGCCAACCAGCGAGATCGCCGACGCGTTGATGACGGTCCCCGTCGTCAGCACGACCGCCCGTTCGATGGTGTTTTCGAGCTCGCGGACGTTGCCCGGCCAGTCGTAGCGTTCGAGCGCCGTCGTGACGCCCGCGTCGATGCGGTCGATCTTCTTGCCGGTGCGCTGGCGGTGCTTCTCGACGAAGTGCTCGACCAGGACGGGAATGTCTTCGCGGCGCTCCCGCAACGGCGGGATCTCGATCGGGATGACGTGCAGCCGGTAGTAGAGGTCCTCCTGAAACTTGCCATCGGACACCATCTGCTTCAGATCGCGGTTCGTCGCGGCGATGACGCGAACGTCGACGCGCTGCGTGCGCTCCGCGCCAAGTGGCTCGAACTCGCGCTCCTGCAGGACGCGCAGCAGCTTCGATTGCACCGCCGTCGACATCGTGCCGATTTCATCGAGAAAAATCGAGCCGCCGTCAGCCAGCGCGAACTTGCCGCGCTTGGTCATAGTGGCCCCGGTGAAGGCGCCGCGCACATGCCCGAACAGTTCCGATTCCAGCAGCGTGTCCGGAATTGCGGCGCAATTCACCTTGATCAACGGCATCTCGCGCTGCGCGCTGCGATGGTGAATCAGCCGGGCGACCATTTCCTTGCCGGTGCCTGTATCACCGGTGATCAGCACCGTGCTCTTCGTCTCCGCCACCAGCTCGGCGCGCTTGATCACGTCCTGCATCGCCCGGCTTCGTCCAACGATGCCGTAGTGATTGAATTCCGCGTCGCGCTCGCTGATCAGGTACTGCTTCTCGCTCTGCAGCCGGCGGCTGCGCACAGCGCGCCGCGCCAGTCCGATCAGCTCGTCCAGCTCGAACGGCTTTTCGAGAAAATCCTCGACCCCGAGCTTGAAGGCCTCACGGACGATCTGCGTCGACCCATGGGCGGTCATCATGACGACCTGGGGCCGCTCCGTGTCCGGGATCGACGAGAACACATCGCGCAGCAGCTCGAGGCCGGTCACGCCGGGCATGACGTTGTCGACGACGAAGAGATCGAATGCGCGCTGGGTCAGCTGGCGCTGCGCGTCACGCGCCGATCCGGCTTCGACCACGTCGTGCCCATCGTCGCGGAGCGCGCGGCCCAGCCGCTTCAGGATCTTTTCCTCGTCGTCGAGGAGCAGGACGGCGCCGCGAGGTCCGCTCATGCCGGCTCCACGCTGACGAGCGGAATCTCGATGCGGATTTCAGTGCCGGCGTCGGGCCAGCTGTCGATCGACAGCGATCCCCCCAGGCCGTCGATGATGTTCTTCGCGATCGGCAGCCCCAGCCCGGTGCCGGCGCGCCGCGTGGTGAAAAACGGATCGAAGATGTGGGCCATGTCTTCCGTGGTGATGCCGGGACCGCGGTCCCGCACGGTCACCGAGATCCGGTCCGGATGCCGCCGCGTGCTGAGCGTCACCGCCGGCGCCGACCCGTTCGCGGCGACGGCTTCGACGGCGTGGCGGGCGTTCGTCAGGATGTTGACGAAGGCGATGCGCAGGCGCTCGCCGTCCGTTGTGACCGGCGGAACCTGCGGATCGAGATCGAGCTGCACCGGCGGTGCGCTGCTGCCCGCCCACGCCGCCGTGGACGATGCCCGGCAGATATCGTTGACCTGCACTTCGCCGAGCTCAAACCTGATCGGCTTCGAAAAATCGAGGACTTCCGTGACGATGCGGTTCAGACGCTTGGTCTCCTCGTCGATGTCGGCCAGCGCCTCCCGCCGCTCGGTCGCCGAGACCTCCTCGCGCCAGAGCGATGCCAGCGAGGCCCGGATAATCATCAGCGGATTCCGTATTTCGTGCGCGATCACGGCCGACAAGCGGCCGAGCGACGACAGGCGATCCTTGTGCGCCGCCTCGCGCTGGAAGCGCGCGATCGAATCGGTCAGCGTGTTGAACGAGGCGGCCAGCAGCCGCGCATCCTCGTCGTCCCAGGCGCGGCTGCGGACGGTGACTTTCCTGGTCAGGTCGCCGGTGGCGGCGACATCACGCATCGCGCTCGTCACCGCGGCCAGCGGCCGCGTCATCGTGCGCGCCACCAGATAGCTGAGGACGGTGGCGAGCAGTACGGTCACGACCAGGATCCCGCCGAGTCCGGCGCGGAGTGTGCGCAGCACGCGCAGGCGCTCCGTCCGCGATCGCATGACCACGGTCAACGTCCGGGCGGCGCCTTTCTGGCCGACGGTGGTCATCGGGCGGGCAAGCGCCAGGTACTCGTCGTCTCCGAGCTGCACGTTGAACATGCCCCCCGACGTCACATGCGCAGCCAGGGCCGGGCGCTCCGGCACGGGGAGCGACGAGGCGAGCACGCGACCGTCGGCGACGAAGGCCAGCTGACTCCCGGTGAGGTCGCGCATCCGCGAGGCGACAGCGTCGTCCACGAAAAATCCGATGGAGAGGCGCCCGAGTACTTCCCGTACACCGCCCGCGTCGATGAACAAAGGGACGCTGATGACCTGTATCAGCCCGCGCTCGTGCGTTGTCCATGTAGACACCCGATCCACGGAGCCTGGAAGGAATCGCGTTGCACTCAGATCCGTCACGTCCGGATGGGATGTGGCGAGTACCGCACCGCTGCGGCCGGTGACGACGTAGAGCTCCACCAACGGTGCGAGGTACTCTTTCGCGACCGGCTGGACCGTACGCGGATCGCCGGTATCCACCGCTGCCTTCAGCTGCGGCACCTCCGCAACGAGCTGGGCCACCGCGGTGAAAGACTCGGTCAGGTCCTGCTGCCGCCGATCGATCAGCGTCGCCGTCTCCGTCACGCTTCGCCGGAGGTCGGCTTCCGCTTCCCCCGCCACGCGGGCGTTGACGAAGTACATCGCGAACCCGAGTGCCAATACCGCGAGGAGCGTGGAGGCCAGGAAGATCCGGTTCGTCAGCGACGATGTGACACGCATCATTGGATGACGAAGTCCAGGTCGACGTCGCCGCCCTGGGGCGGGATGGTGACCGTCTTGGTTTCCCGTGTCTCGCCCTCATGCCACGCCGACACGGTGTAAGTGCCCGGTGGCACATTGTCGATGCGGTATCGTCCGTCGACCTCCGCCTTCGCGTAGTACGGATGGCTGAACACGAGGACGAAGGCGCTCATGTGCGAGTGGATGTCGCAGAAGATGCGCACCACGCCTGGACGGTCGAATCTGACCGACTTCGACTTTCCGCGGGCGTACCGCCCGAGATCGAATTTCCGCGTCTTCGACAGCGAAAACACGTTGTGGTAGGTCGAGTCGTTGTTGGGAAAGTCAACCAGCGTTCCCTGGTCGATGGCGAGCACGTGCGGCAGGAACGTCTCGTTCCGCTGGTCCATGCGTGCGCGCACCGGCTCGCGCGACTCGAGCGCCGCCGCGGGCGCGGTTTCGAGGTAGACGACGGCGCGGCGCAGGTCCGGAATCTCGCGCGGTGGGGGCGTGCCCAGATCAGCCGGATTCGGCCGGCGTTCGGCCGGTATCACGACGCGCTGGACGTCCACACGTCCTCGAATCGCGCCGAGTCTCGGCTGTGCCGGCGACGTTGCCGTCGTCAGCAGGAGGGCCAGCGCGAGGCACGATGCGGTGGGGATGCGCGGCTGCACGTCAGAACCAGTAGAGCAGCTGCACCGCCAGCAGCTGCGACCTTGTCACACGGCCTCCATCGCGCCGGTTGAACTGCAGCGACGTCTTGGCGATGAGATTGCGCTGCACGTAATAGCCGCCGCCCACTTCGAGACGGCTGAGGGGAGCTTCCCATTCGTCCACGGCTGTCGGCGTGGACACGCGATTGAAGCCCAGATGTTCGAACCGGGCTGCGCCGTACCAACCCGGGGCAAAGCTATAACGACCCTCGATCGCGGTGGCAGCCGCGCGAAGCGTCGCCGCCGCGCCGCTCGTCCCCAGAGGCATCGTCCATCGGCTGAACACCGTTTCCGCTCGCGCCACCCAGTGGTCGCGCGAATATTCCACATCGATTTCAGCTGCGCGCTGATCGTAGCCGTGCCCGGTCTCAGGCAACAGTGCGCGGACGCGTCGATCGAGGAATTCACCCTGGGCGATCGAGCCGCCAATCACCAGCCCCGTCGCGGGCGTCACGCTGGCCCGCGCCGCAATCTGCTTGCCCCGGTTATCGTCGGCAACCCGGGGGTTCGACGGGGTGCCGTTGGTGACCCCGACGGCCGCCTTCAGGATCTTCCAGCCCGTGGACACCTGTACGCCCGTGTCCCACGTAAACGCGCTGACGAGCGGCACCCCGCGATCCGGGTGCACATTGCCGACCGAATACTGCGACAACCAACCGCGGCCGCGCATCGCCAGCAGTTCTTCCACACTTGCCGGCGTGCTGTCGGCGCGCAGCGAGGTCAGATACTGATAGGCGAGCGGAGAGCCGATGAGCGGGTTGTCGTGCCCGTATGTTCGCCGCGACGAGCTGCCGAAGGTTGGGGGAATGCGTCCGATCTGGACGTCGATCGCGCGGTCTGGAATCGGGCGGATTCGCGCATAGAGTCCAAACACGGTCACGTACTCGAAGTTCTCGGACCGCAGCTCGCCGAGAAACGACACTCGGTCGGACAGCCGCACGAGCGCGCTCAGCCCGGCACGAAACTGTCGAAGCGTCGTCTGTTCGTAATCGCTGTAGTTGAAGAAGCCCTCGTCCTCGGGCGCAGTCGCGACGGCGGCGTCGCCACCGATGACCACACGGCCGCCACCGAATATCAACGGTTCGGATGGGACGGTCTGCGCCTGGGCGCTGCCGGCGACGTGCAGCGCCGCGACAAACGCCGCCGCGCGGACGATGCGAGCGCAGGTGAAGCTCATGGCATCTTGAGGATAAGCCTCATCGTACCCGGATGCAGCGTGGCGAGGTCGGCAGACGGGTAAGGGGAGACCAGCGTCCACGCTTCGACGATGTGGCCGCGGTCCGTGCGGGCGCCCCGCGCCACGCGCGGCTGCCGGCTGCCGTACAAACCGGCGGCCAGCCACCGGTTGTACAAGCCGGCGGTTCCGAACGCGTCCTGGGGCGATTCGTTCCGCGGCTGCCAGGCGCCCGGCGTCGCGACTGCCGCAGGATCCGCCGTTATCAGCGCCAGAACGTCCACCAGCGGCGCTTCCGTTACGGAAATCGAATACGACTTACGTTGATTTGCAGGTGCGATGAGTCGGACGTACTCCGGCGCATCCCGCCATGCGACGCGGTCGGCTCCGCCGACCAGCGCGGGCACGGCACTGAGACTGGCGGCGACAAGGAGGCGGGGTATACTCTGCACCTTGGCTTACATCATCTGTGAACCATGTGTTGGCACCAAGGACACCGCTTGTGTCGATGTGTGCCCTGTCGATTGCATTCACCCCAGGAAGGACGAGCCGCAATTCCCGTCGGCGGAGATGCTCTACATCCACCCCGACGAATGCATTGATTGTGGCGCGTGCGTCCCGGCCTGCCCGGTGGAAGCGATTTTTGCTCTCGATGAGACGCCCGAAAAGTGGAAGAGCTTCATCGCGGTGAACGCCGACTTTTTCCAGAAGGCCTGAACCCCCTCCGCGCGGCGCTCATTGCTGCGCTCGTTCTGGCCGCGACGTTCGTGCTGCGCGCCGACACCGGCGCCGACGCGGAACTCCAGTACCAGGTCGCAACCCTGCTCTTCGAGCAATCGCGCTACCGCGAGGCGGCCGAGGCGTTCGATCGCGCCGCGGGGGCGGGCGACGCAGCGCTCGCCACACGCGCCCGCAAAGGCAAGGTACGCGCGGCGCTGCGGATTGCCGAGTTCGCCGCCGCCCGCGAGACCGCTGAATTGCTGTACGCGCGTCCGGATGTGGACGCCGAGGGCATCTCCTTGTACGGCGACGCGCTCTGGGCCTCGGGGCGGTTCGATGATGCGGACGCCGCGTACCAGCGCGCGTCGCAGCGGACGCCGGAATCGCCGCGCGCCCTGTTCGGACGCGCGCGCTCGCTGGCGACGATCAGCAAACTCGACGAAGCGCTCGACATGGCCCTCGCCGCGTCGGCGGCCGCGCCGCGCGACGGCGAGATCCACGCGCTGCTGGGTGAGCTCTACGAGCGCATGTATCGCTACGACGATGCCGCCGCCGCGCTGCGCAGCTATATCAACCTGCTGCCGAACAAGGATCGCAGCGACAAGGCGGCGTGGGCGCGCGCCCAGGTGGAATTCCTCGATTCGTTCAAGGGCCTCCGGCCGGTCGAGATCGATGCCGAGGATCGCGCTGTGCTGCACACGCTGCCGTTCCGCCTCGTCAACGACAAGGTGGTCGTTCGTGCGCGCATCAACGGCAGCAACGCCCAGGACTTCATCCTCGATACCGGATCGGAGGAGACGATCATCTCGGCGGACTCGGCGCGGCGCCACCGCGTACGGCCGGTGACCTATACCCTCAGCGCCGGTGTCGGCGAGATTGGTGTACGGGGCCTGCAGCTGGCGCGGATCCAGTCGCTGGACCTCGGCACGCTGCAGGTGCGGAACGTGCCGGTCCTCGTCAAGTCGCCAGCGCTTCGCGGCATGCCGCGGCCCGAAAGCGAAAGCTTCTCGCCGCTCGCGATCGGGTTGTCGATGACGATCGACTACGGACAGCGGCTGCTGACGATCGGCAGCAAGCTGCCGCCCTTCGAGGCTGATCACCGCCTGCCGATGCGCATTCACCGG
Organism: Vicinamibacterales bacterium; assembly: GCA_035711805.1. Classification (GTDB taxonomy): domain Bacteria; phylum Acidobacteriota; class Vicinamibacteria; order Vicinamibacterales; family UBA2999; genus Gp6-AA40. The sequence continues at coordinate 47,962 of DASTBV010000049.1, read as the reverse complement.
CTGGCGATGGTGCGCGGTCTGCTCAACGACAGCCATCCGGCCTATTTCGTCGTCGACACGGGTGGTGAAGTCATCTCGATCAGCTCCGACATCGCGCAGCAGCTGCCGCCGTCGCAGTATCGGCGAATTCCGCTTCGCGTGTGGGGCACGTCCGGCTGGGATCGCGACGCCTTCCTGCTGCCCGGCGTCGATCTGGAGTTCGACCGCATCGAATACCGCAATCACCCCCTCGTCGTGCTGAACCTGCGCGCGCCGAGCCTGCTGCTCGGATTCCAGCTGGGCGGAATCGTCGGCCACAAGTTCCTGGCCCCGTACCGCGTCGCCATCGACCTGGTGCAGAGCGAACTGCGGCTGCAGAAGCAATAGACACTTCGACTTTCTAAGGAGCGCCGACATGCAGAAATTTGGACTTGGTGTGCTTGCCGCGCTGGTGCTGGGCGCCGCAGTGACCTACACAGCACAGAAGACCGACGACCAGGTGATGCGCGAAGTGCGCGATCGCGCGGAGATCGAGGATCTGATGTGGCGCTACACGCGTGCGCTGGATACGACCGACGCGGCGGCGTACGCGGCGGTCTATACCCCGGACGGCCAGTTCGGCACCGGCGCGAATGCGACGAAGGGGACCGCCGCGCTGACGAAAATGGTCGCGGACCTGCGCGCGAGCCGGGTGGCCAACGAGGCAAAGGGCGTGCGGAATCCGCCGATGTATCACATGACCGCAAACCATGCGATCACCTTCATCGACAGGGATCGTGCGCGAGTCGACGCGTACTATCTGACCGCGTTCGGGCCGGCCGGGCCGGAGACGCCGCTGCGGGTTGCCGCCGTCGGACGCAGCGTTGACGAGCTCGTGCGCGTCAACGGCAGGTGGTTAATCAGGACGAGAAACGTCGCGCCGCAGTAAACACGAAGCGCGCGAAGAGATCGAGGACCGCGAAGTAGGGGATCACAGCCTCTTCGTGCCCTTCGATCTCTTCGTGCCTTCGTGTGTCAGAAGTCGTAGCCGATCCACAGCGAGAACTTCGGCTTCCGGAAGGCGCTGCTGCCGCCGAACGCCGCGAAGCGGAGATCCTCCCAGTCCTTGTTCAGCAGCGTCTTCCACGACCAGTCGAAGTGCACCGGGAACCCGAGCGCGAATGTCTCGAGGCCGATGCCGTAGGACGCCCGCGCGTCCACCAGCCGCAGTCCGTTGATCACCGTCGGTTCACCGAGGATCGGCGTCTGCTGAAACGCGTTGAGCGTCGAATAGCCGACGATGGGCGTGTAGGTCTCCGCCGACGTCGATGCCCACTTGAACGGCTCGCCCGGACGCGCCGGGTCGGTCGTCTCGCCGAAGCCGGCCCCGCCCATGTTGGCAAAGAGCACGCCGCGGATGCCGCCGAGAACGCCGATCGGCGTCAGCATCGCTTCGATGAACGGGAAGCGCAGCTCCGCGTTCAGATAGCCGGCGCGATCACCGATGAACTCCAGGTATTCGTAGCCGTGCATTTCGGAATTGCCGCCGAAGTACATGAAATCCGGCGCGTCGCCCCAGCTCCGGAAGCCGCGGGCGCGGAGCGCCAGCAGCCCGCTGCTGCCCATGCGCAGGTAGTAGCGGACGTCGGCGTCGATCGTCTGCCGCGACAGCGTGCTGTCGCCGAGCTTCGGAGCGAACTCATACCCGATGCGCATCGTCCGGCCGGCCAGCGGCCCGAATTCGCGGAAGACGGTCGTCTCTTCGATGAAGTTGACGCCGAGCGGGAGGAAGTTGCCGCTGCGGAACAGCCGGCGGCCGAACTGATCCTCCTGGAACTGATCGGACGCTTCGGCGAGGCTCGGGTCGTTGAAATCCTCCTGGTACTGCATGAACCCGCCGAAGAGCTCGGCGCGGCGGTAGCGATTGAACGGCCAGATGCCGAAGATCGTCCCGCCGCGGACCGTGCGCGTCGCCAGCGCCAGGTCGCGATCGACGATGAAGGAGCCGTCGTAGAGGATGTTCTCGAGATTGCCGTAGAAGAACGAGGTCTGCGAGAACGCCTGCAGCGCGTAGTTGAAGCGGTGCGCCAGGTTCAGGTACGAGAACGAGAGCGTGCGGTACTGCGAGATCGACGCCGCATAGAGGCTGAACTGCTGATCGCCGAGCACGTCGCTGAACGTCACCGAGGACCCGCCGAAGATGTCGCCGCCGCTGGTGACGCCGACGTTGACGGGCGGCCGGCCGTCGAGGAACAGCTTCTCGAACGTGCCCTTCTTCTTCTTGTTGTCGGCAATCAGGGTGTGGCTGAGCGGCGCCTGGAACGGGATGATCGCGCCCGGCTCTCCGAAGTCGGCCGATGCCGCCTTGATGATCGGCTCCCGCCGTTCGAGCATGTGCAGCTCGTAATTGGCCTTGTAGTAGCTGACGAACCCGATCCGGGTCTGCTCGTTGCCGTCGTTCACGACGACCGCATACAGGTTGCCGCCCACCGCGTCGGTGTACTGACGCAGCTCGCCGGTCTTCAATCCCAGAGTCCAGATGTTGTAGACGTCGCCGTTGCGGGCGACATCCGGTTCGATCGGCTTCGTCGGGTCGGTCGCCGTCGAGGCGAACACGAGCGTGTCGGCGTCCATGAACTTGGCGGTGCCGTCGTCGTGCGTGCCGAAGGTGAGCTGCGTCTTGCGCCCGGTGTCCAGATCGAGCCGGAACAGCTTTTCGTTCTGGCTGACGCGCGCGAGGTAGACGAGCGACTTCCCGTCCGGCGACCAGGTCGGCGCGGAGTCGGCGAACTCGTCCTTCGTCACGTTGATCACTTCCTTGGTGACGAGATCGACGATGAAGATGTCGCCGGTTCCGCCCTGCTGCGCCGCAAAGGCGACGCGCCGTCCGTCGGGCGAGAAATCCGGCGATTCCGGATCGTCGACCATGCGCATCTCGATGCGCTCCACGATCCTGTCGTTGATGACGTCCTGCACGATCAACGTCCGCGACTTCTCGGCCCGCACGAAATATGCGAGGTTGTTGCCGGACCATGACATCCACGGCACGGTGACCCAGCGGCCGCCCGGGGTGACCAGGTATTCGAAGCCGCGGTCGGAATCGAAGCCGCTGGTCAGGTTCTTGAAAAACTTCCCGTCCTTCGCCGACACGAGGATGATGTCCATCTCGCGATCGGAGCTGTTGCCGCTGGCGACCGCGAACAGCTCCCCGGCCGGCGACGGCTCGATGGAGTAGGCGCCCCTGAAGCGCGTGCGTTCGGGATCCGGCGCGAGATTGCGGCCGTAGTCGGCGGGGCGCTCCTTGTCACGGAACCCCTTGAACCGATCCTTCAGGTACTTGTCGAACTGCTGATCGAATTCGTCGGCGCTGATCTGGAACGTCTCCTGGTACGCTTCCTCGCCGCCGCCGATGACCGCCTTGCGCAGATTGAAGAGGTACTGCCGGATGCCTTCCTTGCCCCACCGCCCCTCGATGAACTCGAACACCGCGTGACCCATGTTGTAGACGCAGCGACCGCCCGCCTCGCAGTTGCCTTCCGTCTTGGTCATCTTCGGAATGATGTCGGCGATGGCGGCGTCGCGAATGGACATCAGGTCCTGCGCACTCCACCGGCCGGTCAGGTAGTCCGACAGTCCTTCGTTGACCCACAGCGGCACGGCGCGGCGGACCAGCGAAGTCGGGATCATGTCGTATTCGAACTGATGCGTCAGCTCGTGCACGATCAGGCGGTAGAGCAGGTCGTGCGGTTCGTCCATCGGCATGACGATCCGCTGGCGCACGGGTTCGGCGAACGCGCCGACGCCCTCCTGGGCGGCGCCGGGAACGACGTTCTGCTGCTGGAATTCGCTGCTGGTCTGGAAGAGGATCAGTGGAACCTTGTGGGCGAGGTCGTACTTCAGCTCGGAGCTGACATGCTGGTATGCACTTTCGGCATACGAGGTCATCCGCTCGAGGTGCGGCTCGATTTCGGGGTAGTAGTAGATGACGAAGTGATCCGTTTCGTACGTCCACCACTCGAACCGGTCGTAGCGAACCTGATTCTTCCCGTGATACGGGATATACGCGGTCTGCGCGGCGACCGTTGTGGCCAGCGTGAGGACCGCCAGGGCTGCAGCGGTGGGAAGGCCGAGCCGCCTGCGGATGGTCATGATCTCTCCTCGAGAATCAGGCGAGTGAAGGAGTACGACAAGAGTCGCGATCTTACTGCTGACACTTTGACGCCCGCAATGAGCGCATCGGGCGGCCGGGAGCAAAGGACGTACCGATGAGGTCAGCGCCCGTTGCAACGGTTTTACACGTCGGCGGATGTCCACCGGTCCGCTTTTGGTGTCGCGTCGATGCCGCGCCGGGTGACACCGGGAATAGCGGAGGGGGCAGCCGGGTTATGAGAATGGGCGATGGCTCGCGGCCGTGAGGGTGATCCCCGCTCTGCGGACCGACACGGCGAGGCAAGCCGAGATACCGTTGCGGCCCGTGCGCTGGAGTTCCTGGAACCGCTCTACGCCACGGCTCTGCGGCTGACGCGGAACGCCGCCGACGCCGAGGATCTGGTACAGGACACGTTCGTGAAGGCACTGCGGTTTTCGGACCGCTTCACGCCAGGAACGAACCTGAAAGCGTGGCTCTACACGATCCTGCTGAACACGTGGCGGAACCGCCGCCGCGACGCGGCGCGGGAGGCGGTGGATATCGACAGTCCGCGGGTCGAAGAAGCGGCGTCCGGCGGCGAGGGGCCGGCCGCACTCGACACCCCGGAGCAGATTCTGCTGCGCGCCACGGTGCGCGATGATCTGCAGGCCGCGCTCGATACGCTGCCTGAGGCATTTCGCGAGGCGGTGTGGCTGCGCGATGTGGAAGAGTTCACCTATGCGGAGATTGCCGAGATGGTCGGCATACCGATTGGAACGGTCATGTCCAGGATTTCACGAGGCCGCCGCCTCCTGTACGAACGGCTCAGCCTGTCGCGGGGCCAGGCCGACGCCGAGGGGCGTCTTACACGATGATGAACGACGACTGTCGTCGCACAGCTGAACGGCTCAGTTCGTACGTCGACAACGAGCTCCCGGCGGGCGAGCAGGCTGACGTCGAACGGCATCTGAACGCCTGCCCGCCATGCCGCACGGCCGCGACGCACGAGAGCGGAGCGCGGGCGATCGTTCGCGAACAGGCGCACCGTCTGACGGATATACCGCTCCCGCCAGGTCTTCGCACGCGCTGCGAGGCGCTTGCTCGCGAACACGCCCAGGCATCCGCGCCATCTGTGTTCTCGTCGAGGCGGTTCGCCCCGCTGACCGCCGTCATGACGCTCGTCGTTGGATTCCTGCTGTTCTCTCTCGCCACACACCGGTCGGACACGGTCCTGGCGGCGCAGCTCACCGCCGATCACGCGAAATGCTTCCGCTTCTTCGCGAAGAACGCCTCATCGGACGCCGACGCCCGACGCGTCGAACAGATGCTCCAGACCGACTATGGGTGGGACCTGCACGTCCCGCCGTCGTCGAGTGCCAATGGGGTCCGGTTGAGAGGTGCCCGCCGGTGCCTGTATGCGGACGGATCCCTTCCGCACATCATGTACGACGTCGGCGGACACGATGTGTCACTCTTTGTGCTGGATGGCGTCACCCGTCCGGCCGCCGATCTGGTGTCGCTTGGACACCGCTCGCGCATCTGGATGGCAGGACGCCGGACCTATGTGCTGGTGTGGCCGGTCGCTGCCGGCGATATGACGGTTGCCGCGCGCTACGTGAGGGAAGAAGCGCGTTGACCGAAGTGGAAAAGTACAAAAGTGGAAAAGTGGAAGAAGTCAGCGATGGACGAACAGCAGACAGCAGAGACGACGCCAGCTTCTGAGTCAACTGAGCCCGCCGCGCCCGGCCCACCCGAGCCGCGGCTGTCGCGGCGCGCGGCGTGGATCGCCATGGGCTCGGTGGCGCTCGCGTTGGGGCTGCTCTGGGGCGCGTCCGATCTGTCGGAACCGCCACCGGACGAGGACCTCTCGTCGCTCATCGCGGCCGACGAGCTGGAGGACGCGAAATCGGTCGGAAAAACCGCGCCGCTCGATTACACGCTGAAGGACATGAACGGCGCCGATGTCCGCCTCGCCTCGTTCAAGGGAAAGATCATCCTGCTGAACTTCTGGGCCACGTGGTGTCACCCGTGCAAGGAAGAGATCCCCGATCTGATTGCTCTGCAAAACCAGTACAAGAACGACATCGTCGTGCTCGGATTCTCGATCGACGACACACCTGAAGACCTCAGGGAGTACGCCGCGAAATACCAGATGAATTATCCAGTGCTGGTGGGCGCGGGCCATGAGAACGTTCAGGAAGCATACGGACCGATGTGGGGCGTGCCGGTGACGGTGATCATCGGCCGCGACGGAAAGATCGCCAAGAAGCAGTCCGGAATTCGCAGCCTCGAGCAGTTCGATCGCGAAATCAAACGGCTCCTCTAGAAAGGTAGTATGATCCGTGCATGCTGAAGGGATTCACGCACGCACGCCTCGCCTGCGGGTGCCGGATCGCCTTTCGCGAAGGCGTGGAAGGGAGCCCGGTCACCGTCGTCGTCGACGAGAAGGGGACCTGCTGCGTCATCTCACTGCACGTGCGCGATTTGCCCCTCTACGATTATCGCGAAGCGCTGCGTCCGCCCACGCGCTCCCTGCCCCTCGAAGAAGAAGAGTACGAAGAAGAGGGTTGAGAACACGTAGTGTCCGCCTTCAGGCGGACCCTCCTACGAGAACTGGACCCGCAGCTCAGCGATGAGCGGCAGATGGTCCGACGCCATCAGTGAGCGCCGCGTTCGCGGCAATTCGAGCTTCACCACTTCGACATTCCCCTCGTAATAGATGTGATCCAGGTGCAGGACCGGGAATACCCCGGGATAGGTGTGCCGGCGCCGGAGGTGGGCGCGCAGGTCGATGCTTTTCAGGCGTTCCGTCAGCATTTCGGTGGCCATGCCGCGCATCCATTCGTTGAAGTCGCCGAGCACGACTTTCGGGACGCCAACGCGCCGGTCGTGGAGAATCGCACTGAGCCGGCCTGCCTGGTGGCGCCGTTCGAGGAGTGCCGTGCCGAGATGAACGTTATACAAGTGCAGGGTGTCGTTGCCGATTTCGATATCGACGCGCTGGCAGCAGCGTGGTTCGCACGTCCGCCACGTCAGGTCGTACTGCGAATGCTGCCGGATCGGCAGGCGGCTCATCACCACGTTACCGAAGAGCGCCCCGCGGAGGTGACGCGCCGGGGCCATGACCCAGCCCATGCCGAGCAGCGCTCCGAGCTCCTCGGCGTGGCCCGGTGACGTCTGGCTGGCGCCGATCACCTCCTGCAGGGCGACGACGTCGGCGTCGATGTCACGGATGACCTCGGCCACGCGCGTTGGATTCGTGCGGCCGTCCAGACCGCGGCAGCGGTGGATGTTGTAGGTGGCGACCCTGAGGGTGCGCCAGTGGGCTTCGCTCAACTACCAACTAGAATATCCGCATGGCTAAGCTGAAGAGCGAGATCGAGGTCACCTGTCCGTGCTGCCGCTCGTCGCTGGTCATCGATATGAACCTCGGACGCGTGGTGTCGCACCGCGAGCCGGAGCGGGCGGACAAGCCCGAGCTGCAGGACGCCTCGCAGATTCTTGCGGCGCAGGCCGCGCGGCGCGAGGCGCTGTTCGAGCAGTCGGTCGAGAACGAGAAGGGCCGGGACGACGCGCTGGCGCGGAGGTTCGAGGAAGCGCTCAAGCAGGCGCACGTCGAGCCAGTGACGAAGCCTCTTAGGGACTTCGACTTGGATTGAGATAAGTCCTTTGCCTTACCCGCGGTAGCGGAATTCGGCCGGCAGCGGCATCCAGCGGTCGCGGCCCTTGTAGTACTTCCAGGGCTTGTAGCCATGCGTCTCGCGAAATGCGCGATAACGGCGGCGCATCGCGTCCGCCTTGTCGTCGGACGTTCGAATCCGGCGATGCGGCCAGTCGATCAGCATCTGCTCGACCTTCCAGACGTTCCTCCCGGACAGGCGCCAGTCGTACGGGTCGAGCACGCGTAGATCCGCGACTCCATACGCTTTCACGCGGCCGGTGAAGTCGATGTACTCGTCGTAGTAGCTGAGTGCCAGCGCGCGGGGCGTCGCAAACAGCGGTTTCCGGCCGTGCAGTCCGGGATCGCGCGAGCGCGCCACCGATCCCCAGCCCGTCGACGTCCGGTAGACGAAGATCACGTGATCGAGCAGGTCGATCGATTCAAAGCTCAGGACCAGCGGCGGGTAGCGGTGCTGCTCGAGAATCACCGCCGCGGAGAGCGCGGCCTCGAGGCAGTGCGCGGTTCCGTGTCGCACCACGCCGCGGAACGACCTGAGCGTCTCGCCGCCTTTCTCCTGGTTGTACGGCAGGTTGTTCAGCCAGTCCTGGACCGCTGCCGGCGTGCGCAGGCGCGCGATCACCCGCTCCTCGGCGGCCGTGAACGGCAGGCGCGGCGGAACGACCGGCTCAGTGCGCGGGAGCGGGCGTCGCTTTGAGGTCCGCAACGAGATCGGCCGGCGTCCAGTCGTTGCCGGAATGGACCTTCACCATCCGTCCATCGGCGTCGACGATGGCGGTGCGCAGGTTGTGCACGAGGTTCGCGCCGGTGCCGAGATCACGCTCCGTGTAGATGCCGAACTGGCGGGCGAAGTCGGCGGCGGCTTTCGGCTCTCCGGTCACGAAACTCCAGACGGCCGGATCGGCGTTGAGACGGGCGGCGTGGCGGCTGAGCACGGCCGGGGTGTCGAATTCCGGATCGAGGGTCATGCTGATGAGACGGACGTCGCGCATGTCCGCCGCCCCCTGAATGGTCTGTTGCACGGCGGCGAAGTGTCTGTCCATCAGCGGGCAGAAGTCAGGGAGCGGACAACGCGTGAACATGAATGTGATCGCGACGCGGTGACCTTTGAAGCTGGAGAACGGCCGCGCCTTTTCCTGCTGATCGACGAGCAGCGCATCGGCCACCGGTTCTCCCGGCATGAGGACGCGAGGCGCATCCGACACCACGGGCGGCGTTTCGAGCTTCGCGTGCCCGGTGCGTGTCAGTGATGACAAGTGAGCGCTGGTTTCGCCAACGACGAGGGTTGCAGTGACCAGGTCGCCGGGCTCGCGGCCCGACAGCAGCGATGGGTCCTTCACCGTGAACGGCATCGTCATCGCGGGCATGAAGTTCCTGATGTTGTCGTGTTTGATCAGGACTTCATTGCGCGCCGTGTCGACGGCCAGAATCTGACCTGTGAGCTCGTATTGCCTGACCGGCGGCTCGCGATCGCATGCGGCCACGAGCACGACGGCCGCCAGGGAAACCATTCGCAGGTGCATCCGTATTCACTGTACTCCGCCTTGGCAAGCGGGGTGATGGCCCCGTGGTATAAGCGCACGCGAGAGGAGATCGATGGAACCCGCCTTGCGCCTCGAGCGCCTGACCAAGACGTTCGGCGCCACGCGCGCGGTCGACGAGCTGGATCTGGTCGTACCACGAGGTGCGACCTATGGATTCATTGGCCCGAGCGGTGCGGGCAAAACAACGTGCATCCGGATCGTCATGTCCATTCTCTTTGCCGACTCGGGCACCGTGTCGGTCCTGGGACACCGGTCCGCGCTCGAGGCCAAAGACCGCATCGGATACCTCCCGGAGGAGCGCGGCGTCTATCGCCGGATGCGCGTCGGTGATTTTCTCGCGTATATCGCCCAGCTCAAGGGGGTGGCGGAGGACGAGGCGCTGCCGCGCGCCAGCGCGCTCCTGGAACAGACCGGGCTCGTCAACGTCGAGAAGAAACGCTGCGAGGAGCTGTCGAAGGGAATGCTTCACCGCGTGGAGTTCGTCGCCGCGATCATCAACCGGCCGGAGTTGATCATCCTCGACGAGCCGTTCAGCGGCCTCGATCCCGTCAGCGTCAAACGGCTGAAGGAGCTGGTCGCGGCGGAGCAGCAGCGCGGAGCGACGATTCTGTTCTCCACGCACATCATGGCGCACGCCGAAGAGCTGTGCCAGCACGTGGTGATGATTCACCGCGGCCGCAAGGTGCTCGACGAGCCGATGGCCGGTCTCAGGCGCCAATACGATCCGCGGACGATCCAGGTCGAGCCGCTCGATGAAGGCGCACCGCTGCAGTTGCTTCGAGAGATTCCCGGCGTGGCGGACGTTCAGCCGACCGCCGACGGCTGCGACGTGCACCTCCTGCCGGGCGCCGATCCAACGACGGCCATGCAGCAGATCGCCGCGCGCGTCCGTGTGGCCCGGCTCGCCATGGCGCGGCTGCGGCTCGAGGACGTCTTCCTGCGTCTGGTTGCGGCCGACGCGCGGAATCCCGAGGCCGAGCGTGCCCTCAGGGAAAACCTCCAGGGGGTTGCCACGGAAGGAGCGCTGACGTGAAGAGAATCCCTCTGATCGCCCAGCGGGAGTTCATGGCCACCGTCTCGAATAGAGGCTTCCTCATCGGCCTGTTCATCTTTCCGGCGCTGATCGCATTGTTCCTGCTTGCAGGCCCACGTCTGCGCAGCGTCGCGAGCCAGCCGCGGGTTGTTGGAACCGTCGCGGTGATCGATCCAACCGGCCAGATCACGCCGATGTTGCGATCGACGCTTGACGCGCCCGCAATCGAGAAACGCCGGCGCGAGAACGCGATGCGGACCATGCGCGGGATTCCGGGCGGCGTACCCGATGCGGTCGTTCAGCGCGCGGTCGGCAGGGTGCCGAGCCTGACGCTCGCCGAACGTCCCGCGGACACGGACCTCGACGCGGAGAAGCGGAAACTGACGTCGGACGACCCGGCGACCCGTCTGCTCGCGCTCGTCGTGGTTCATACGGATGCCACGCAGGGTGCGGCCGGCTCGGCGGAGTTCGGGACCTATGACCTCTACGTCTCACGCGGTCTCGACGAGGACACCGAGACCACGCTGCACGACTCGCTGCGCGAGGCGCTGGTGGCCGCGCGGATGAACGTGGCGGCGCTGGATCCAAACCGGATCGAGGTGATGACGCGGGTGACGCGTCCCGAGGCGGTCGTCGTGACCGATGCCGGCGAGCAGAGCGGTCAGAGACGGTTCATGCGTTTCCTCCCGTTCATGGTCGGCCTGCTGCTGTTCGTCGGCGTGATCACGGGCGGTCAGACGCTGATGACGTCGACCGTCGAGGAGAAATCCAGCCGCGTCGTCGAAGTTCTGCTGTCGGCCGTTTCCCCGTTCGAGCTGATGGCCGGGAAGTTGATCGGTCAGCTCGGGGTTGGTCTGCTCGCCATGTCGATCTATCTCGGGCTCGGTCTGCTGGCCCTCTACTCGTTCGCGATGCTCGGCATCATCGATCCGCTGCTGATCGTCTACCTGCTGGTGTTCTTTCTGATTACGTATCTCATCTTCGGCGCGCTCATGATGTCGATCGGCGCGGCGGTCAACGAGATTCAGGAAGCGCAGTCTCTCATGGGGCCGGTGATGCTGCTGCTGATCCTGCCGTATCTGCTGTCGCCGATGATCGGCCGCGCGCCGAATTCGCCGCTCAGCGTGGCGCTCAGCTTCATTCCGCCGGTCAACACCATTGCCATGATGACTCGGATGGCATCGGACGTGCCGCCACCGGCCTGGCAGGTGTGGCTGACGCTGGTCGTCGGTATTGCCGGCGCATGTGCCGCCGTCTGGTTCGCAGGCAAGGTCTTCAAGGTCGGTCTGCTGATGCACGGCAAGCCGCCGAACGTCCGGACGCTCATCCGCTGGGCCCGTGAAGCATGATTTGGATTGGAACGTCCGGGTACAACTACCCCGAATGGCGAGGCACCTTCTACCCCGAGAAGCTGGCGGCGGCGAAGATGCTGCCGTATTACGCCGAGCGATTCCCGACCGTCGAGATCAACTACACGTTCTATCGCACGCCGAACGAGAAGATTCTCGAAGGCTGGAACGCGGCGACGCCCGAGCGGTTCAAGCTGACGCTCAAGGCGCCGAAGCGGATTACCCATGACGCGCGCCTGCGCGACTGCGCCGATCGCGTCCGTCAGTTCCTCGAAACAGCCGCAGTTCTGGGCCCCAAGCTCGGTGCCCTGTTGTTTCAACTGCCGCCGAACCTGAAGAAGGACCTCGCGCTGTTCGATGCCTTCCTCGACGCGTTTCCGCCGCGCGTCTGCGCGGCCTTCGAGTTCCGGCATCCATCGTGGCTGGATGAGGAGATCTACGGACGCCTGCGGGCCCGCAACCTGGCGCTGTGCGTGGCCGACAGCGAGAAGCTCGCAACGCCGGTGGAGATTACCGCGGACTATGCGTACTTCCGCCTGCGTGACGAGGGCTACACGCCGGAGGACATCGCGAAGTGGGCCGGGGTGATTCGCGAACAGACGTCAGGCTGCGGCGAGGTGTTCGTGTATTTCAAGCATGAGGAGTCGGGGAAGGGGCCGGAATTCGGGAAGTTGTTGATGGAACTACTACCCACGAATCTGGCCGATAATGCGCCGTATGCAGCGCCATAGTCCAATGACGCTGGTCGCCGTCGCGGTCCTGTGGCTGGCGCCGCTCGGCGCGCAGACACCGAGGCCCGCCTTCGACGTCGTGTCGGTGAAGCGCGCCGTTCCCGGCACCACCGGCGGCGGCGTGAGATTCCTCCCGGGCGGACGGTTCGTCGGGGAGAACGTATATATCGAGTTCGTGATTCAGCAGGTGTACGGCGTGCGCGATTTTCAGATCATCGCGGCGCCACAGTGGAGGACCGTCATTGCCGACGGCGTCAACTCGCGATACCAGATCGAAGGCCGCGGAAGGGAATCGGCGACGCAGGCGGACATGAAGGAGATGGTCAAGACGTTGCTGGCCGAGCGTTTCCAGTTGCGCGTGCACAAGGAAACGAGAGCGCTCCCGGTGTACGAGCTTGTGCCCGACAGCGGCGGCGTCAAGGGCGCTCGTGCCCGCGACGACAAGGGCGGCGGGATCATGTTGATGCTGCCTGGGTGGACGCGAGGACGGAATGTCGGAACCGACGCTCTGGCACGATACCTATCCGGCGTGGTAGACCGCCCGGTGATCGACGGAGCCAACCTCGAGCAGGTCCTGGATTTCGACCTCACATGGACGCCGTCCAGTGCGGTGACCGCGGACAGCATTCCAGGATGTCCAGCCGGCTTGCAGGAGATGGGCACGCGCGTCAAACCTCCGCTGACAAACCTCAGTTGTCCCTCTTCGGTATTTACGGCCGTCCGCGAGCAGCTGGGATTGAGGCTCGAATCCACTCAGGCGCCGACCGAAGTGATCGTCATCGATTCAATCCAGGCGCCGGCTGAGAACTGATGATCTCGCGCTACACGTGCGCCGCGACGAACCGCACGATTTCGCGTTCGGCCCAATAGCCGTCGTATCCATTGTCCGGCCGTTCGACGAACGCGCAGTGGCCGCCGTGCCGCGTGACGACCACGGTAATGTTCGGATTGCGTCTGACCGCGTCTGCGGAGAACGCCCGCGTCGGAACGAACGGATCGTCTTCGGCGGTCAGGATGAGCGCCGGCACGCGGATGTTCTCGATCACCCGTAACGCGCTCGCACGGTGATAGTAGTCGGACGCGTCACGGAAGCCGTGGTGGGGAGCGGTATACGCTTCGTCGAATTGACGGACGGTCCAGATCCGCGGCAGTGGTTCCAGCGGGAACACACCCGGGTGCGCGGCCGCTTTGCGACGCATGCGCGCTTTCAGATTCCGGACGAAATTGAACTCATAGGCGATATTCGAGCGCCGCTCCAGCGCCTCCACGCACGCCGACAAATCCATCGTCGGCGACACCGCGCACACCGCCTTCAGTTCGGGCAGGCCGCCTGTGCCAAGTTCGCCCGCCAGCTTCAACGTCAAGTTGCCGCCGAGTGAATATCCCGCAACGGCGATTCGGCGGATGCCCTCCGTGCTGATCAACTCGCGCATCACCGACAACGGATCGTGCGTCAGGCCCGAATGATACAGCCCGCGCGAGAGGTGCTCGGTGTTGCCGCAGTTCCGTTGATTGAGACGAACGACATTCCACCCAGCTGCCCAGGCCTTGTCGGAGATGCCGGCGATGTAATGGGCGAGGCTCGAGCCTTCGAGGCCATGCAGCAGCAGGAGGGTCGGATGCCCCGCGGGCCGCTCGTGCCAGTGGCAATGCGCGAGCACGCGCGCGTCATCCGCGACATCGAAATAGCGTTCGACCGGGGCGGGCAGCTGCGCAAATCGCCGCGGCCTCGCCCACGCATACAGCGTCTGCAGGTGACCGCCGGCGAAGCGGGGAACGTACGCGCTGGGTTCGAACGCCACTGGATTTCAGCTTAACAGAACGTCCCGAACGTCCCGAACGTCCCGAACGCTCCGAACGACTCGAACGACTCGAACGACTCGAACGACTCGAACGACTCGAACGACAATAATGGTTCGATGTCCGATTTCACCTACGCGGCGGCAGGATCGGTGGCGCCGTCGGTACTGCAACATCTATCGCTGCATGTGGACGCCGCACGAAGCCGGGGCGAGGCGAGTCTCGGCTCCGTTCCCGACGAGCGTGCGATCGTGCGGATGATCGACGCGGCGTTCTGGGCCAGCTTGCGGCGTGAAGAAGGGATGGCGCCGAAGATCTCGCTCGCGTTTCTCCGCCGCGACGAGGCGCTCTATCCGCTGGTACTGGAGCGGGCGGTGCCGCTCGAACCGGCGGCGCTGACGCGCCTGGCGGCCATCGTCGAACGGCCTGGCGTGCACCTTGGCGTGGCCTATCAGGACAACGAGCTGTCGGTGTGGGGCATGGTCCGGACGATTCCGAAGTACTGCTGCGTCGTGGAGGTGACCGAACCCGGCCTGCTCGTCGTCAAGCATCATCGCGGCGAGGCGCAGGCGAAATTCGTCAACGTCGCGGTGCTGCAGGGCGACAGCGTGAAAGTGATCGACGAACACGCGTCGAGCCTGCCCGACTGCCCGTCGCTGCTGACGTCGCTGCTGGCATTCGACTCGCCGTCAACATGGGCCGCCAGCGTCAACGTGCTCGTCCAGCTCGCCGTGTCGATGCGCGCGCACGGACGCGGCGGCGTCCTGCTCGTCGTTCCGGAAGGAACGGATGCGTGGCGGCACTCCATCGTCCACCCGCTGACCTACGAGGTCTCGCCGCCGTTCAGCGAGCTGGCCATGCTGGCGGCCGGCCCCGGCAACGGGGTCAGTCAGCGGGCCTGGCGGGAAGAGCTGAACCGCGCGGTGGATGCCGTTGCCAGCCTGACGGCAATCGACGGCGCCACGATCATGACCGGCGGCCACCACGTGCTGGCGTTCGGCGCGAAGGTGGCACGCCGCAAGGGTGGAACGCAGATCGAGCAGCTGACGCTGACCGAACCGATCGAAGGTACCGAGGCGCGGATCCTTTCGCCGGCCGAGATCGGCGCGACGCGTCACCTGGCGGGCGCGCAGTTCATCCACGATCAGCAGGATTCGCTGGCGCTGGTTGCGTCGCAGGACGGCCGGTTCACGGTGTTCGCCTATTCGCCATGCGAGGGCATGGTGCACGCGCACCGGATCGAAACGCTGTTGCTATAGGGTCCGCCGAAAGGCGGACGCTACGGGGTCAGCGAGTAGACCTTGAAGCGCGCGTTCCGGTAGGCGAGTCGAAGCGGGAGGTCCGCTTCCGCGACGAGGTAATCGAGGTCATACCGTGCGGCCAACTCCGAGGCACGTTCCGCCGAGAGCTGGTTGAAGTCGCCAATTGCCATGTTCCGTTCGTTATAGCGAAGCGCGACGTCGCGGGAATAGATGGCGATGGCCGAATCCTTCACCTCTTCGAGAAACACATCGCGTTCCGCCGAGACGCGCACGCTGGTCCCGTATTTCCAGGCATGCCCCGGGTCCGCGAGGACGTGGGACTTCGCGGGCTGCGCCTTGATCCACTGCATCGCGTTCTGCCAGTCCGAAGCAGGAAGGCGGATCGCCATGAGCGGCCGCTCCGGGTGCTCGACGGCCATGACGTAGACGCCGCGCCCGACGGCCAGAGCCACCATCACCCCGGCGAGGATCTTCGCCGCCCGCTCACGCCGCGCGAGACCGATCGCGGTGAGCAGCGCGACGAAATCCACGAGCCAGAAGACGCGCGAGATCTGCAGCTGCACCGGGAGCGCGAGCTTCGCCTGCACCAGCGGGAACGTGGCGAGAAAGATCCCGACCAGCGCGGCCGCGCCCCATATGAGCGCGCTGAGCTCCGGTTCGGTGCGCTCGCGCACTCGATACGTGAACCAGGCGACGACGATGAGCGACAGGTTCGCCATCCACGTCCAGACCGGCCAGTTGGATGGGAACAGCGTCTCTTTCCCGGCGACGGCTCCCAGCCACGCGGTATCCATCGTCACGAACGAGCCTTGCAGGGGCCCGGCCAGGCCGGCCCATGCAACGAACGCGGCCGCTGCGGCAACAGCGCCGATCGCGAGCGGGCGGAATCCCGGCTCGAGGCGCACGATCGCAACGCCGGCGACGATGGCGAACCAGAGTCCGGTGGTCGCGTGAACGAGGCCGCTGAGGCCGACGAAGGCGACGGCGAGCCACATTCTTCTGCGCAGGACGGCGGCAACCGCCATGGCGCCGATACCAAACGCCAGCATGCGCGGATGAAAGTACGGCTCGAACGAGTTGGCGCTGGTGCGGGGAATCTGGTGGCGCAGGGTGAAGGCGGAGACGAGCGCCACCGTCAGCCACGCCGACGGATACAAATGCCGGCCGATCGCCGTCAAGGCCAGCCAGATCAGCAGCAGGGACGTCAGGTACGCCGCAAAAAACAACGCGTCGGGCGGAGCCCCGGCCGTCCGGGCGATCGCGGCGATCACTTCATCGGCGAGCATCAGCCGGCCCTGGGAATCGATCAGCGAGGCGTCGCGTGGAAACGCGGCCGGGTCAAGGGCACGTACGACCGACGGAATGTAAAACGCCTGATCGGATGTTCCGTAGCGATAGCCGGCCCCGTTCGCGGTGGCGACCAGGACGAAGACAGGGAAGCCGGCGACCAGCGCCCACGTCCGGCCTCCCAACGTCCAAAACGGCCGCTGCCCAGCTGAGCCGCCGGAGGCCGCGGCCTGGGAGTCGGGAATTGGAAGTTGGGAGTTGATCAGAGCGATCCCTCGTCTGCGCTCGGTCCGTAGACGGACGGGAGCGGCACGTCGTGCATGCGGAGGTAGACCCCGAGTTGTGCGCGGTGATGAATGAGGTGGCTCATGACAAACGACCGCCACACGGCCGTCCTGGGCATCGAGAAGACGACGTGGTTCGCGCGCTTCAGTGCCCACGGCGCCGTCATCTCCCCATCACCCTTGCCGACCAGCGCCGCGCGGGCGTCCCGGACGTGCCCGTCGAACATCGCCAGCAGCTCGGCGCGGGTGGTTGCCTGCGGCGGCCGTTGGTCGCTCGACAGATCGAAGTCGATTTGCGACAGCGTCACGGTTCCCCAGCGCGGTATCGTCGCGACATGCTGCGCGAGCTGGCCGAGCGTCATCGACTTCTGATGCGGCTTCCAGTCGAAGTGCCCCTCCGGCACGCGCTCGAGAAGCTTCCGCGTGACGGTCATCTCATGATCGAACTCGGGGAGCAGCGCGTCGGCGATGGCCATCGTTATTTCGTCTGCTGCGTTCCGAAGTTGACGCGCGGCACGCGCTCGGCCTCCGGCGGCGCGTTGAAGATCGGATACTCCTTGAAGCCGAAGATACCGGCGGTCACGTTCGACGGGAACTGGCGACGCGAGGTGTTGTACTCCTGCACGCGTTCGTTGTACCGCATCCGTTCGACGGCGATCCGGTTTTCAGTGCCGGATAGCTCGTCCATCAGGCGCGCGAACTGTTCGTTGGACCGCAGCTGCGGGTAGTTTTCGACCACGACGAGAAGCCGGGCCAGCGCCGCCGATTGCTGATTTGCCGCTTCGATCTTCTGGTCCGTCGGCCCCTCGGTCGTTCGCGCGCCGGCAAGCTTGGCGCGCGATTCGGCAATCTGGCCGAACACGTCCTTTTCCTGTTGGGCGATCCCTTTGACCGTCTCGACGAGGTTGGGGATGAGGTCATTGCGCCGCTGAAGCTGGTTTTCGACCTGGCCCCACTGCGTCTTGATTGCCTCTTCCTGACCGACGAAGCGGTTGTACGAGCATCCTGAGAGTCCCATCGCCAGCAGTGCGACGAGTACCGTAGCCCCCGTCCTGCGCATCAGCTTCATCCCCGTTGCTCCTCTCACACTTCTTACCATGACCCGCCGCCGCCGCCACCGCCGCTGCGGCCGCCACCAAACCCGCCAAACCCGCCGCCGCCAAAGCCTCCGAACCCGCCACCGAATCCCCCGCGGCCGAACCCGCCGCCGAACGGGCCGACGCCGCTGTTCCAGCCGCTCCACGGGGTTCCGCCCCAGTAGCGGCGCCGGCGCCGCGTCCGCCCGATGATGTTCAGGATGATGAGCAGGATGATGAGGAAAACGATTCCACCCGCTCCCGGCCCGACTTCATCCTCGTTGCCCGACGCCGGCGGCGGCGCGCCCTGCAGCGTCACGTTTCGCCGCTCGGCAATCCTTCCGGCGATACGCGACACGCCGGCGAGGAGGCCCGCCCCGTACGCGCCGCTCCGGAACTCCGGCACCATCACCTTGCGGCTCGTTTCTCCGGCGTAGCCGTCGGTGATGAACTCTTCCAGGTCGTACCCGACTTCCACCCACACCTGACGATCCTCGACCGCGAGAAGGATCAGCAGCCCGTTGTCCCGGCCTTTCTGTCCGATCCCGCGTCCGTGGTTCTCGAACATCTTTACGGCGTACTCGCGGATGTCTCCGTAGGGCATGAACGTCTTGACGGTAGCGACGACCACGACGTCTCCGCTCGCGCGCTGCAGCGAGCGGATCAGTTCGTCCATCCGCGCGGCGCTCGCGGCATCGACGACGCCGGCGAAGTCGTTGACGGGTTGCGTGAGCTGCGGAGGAAGAGGCTGCGCGGCTGCCGGCGCGGCGGCGAAGACCACGAAGAGAAAGCCACAAAGAACACAAAGATCACTGAGGATCTTTGTGGTTCTTTGTGATCGTGGTGGCGAAATCTTCGTGGTCTTTGTGGCCAACGGTTGTGTTCTTCGCAGCTAGACTCGCCACGAATCGACTGTGCGCGCCAGTTGCTCGACGGCCTGGACGTAGGCGGGAAACAGGCGTGCAGGATCGCTCGCACGCATACCCGGCTTCTGCTCGAGCGCGATCATGTCCGCGACGAGGCCGTCCACGATTCCCGCCGCGCGAGCGCCGTCGCGCGTGGCCTCGAGACGGTCGCGGGCCGGCGAGCCGCTCAGCCAGGCAACGTGTCGAAGGAGCGCGGTGAACGCCGGCGCGGACGCGGCGACGACAGCAGCGACCGCCGACGGCTCTCCGCCCGATTCGAGAAATCCTTCCCGCAGGTGGACGAGATGACTCTTGATCTGCATTTCGCAGGCCCGGCGCAGATCGGCCTGTGCGATGGCGACGCCGTCGAACGGGTCGCTGCCGTAGACGCGCTGATGAGCGCGGATGATCTCTCCGTATTCCAGCGGGAACGCGTCGAGTGACGTCTGAAACTCCGTTTCTGAAAGGACGAGTGGCGTAGCGATCCGGTTCCGCCGCCACCGCGCCGCGTGCCGGGCGCACGCTTCGAAGTCGGCGACGTCGTGGCCGCTGACGAGCGCCAGACAGGTGAGCGGCCTCGCGTCGTGCCCCTCGATGTGCGGACCGTAGGCGACGACGGAGCGGAGACGCTCGCCAAAGACATTGCGCAGATCGTCGACCAGCCCAAGGGCTGCTGACTGCCACGTTGGCGTCATACGCTCACATCTTAGTGGAAGGCATCGGTTGCGGGCATTACGACCCCCCGATGTGGCAGCTACAATATGGCTGTGCACTTGCGCGAGCTGAACATCGGCTGCGTTGGCGGCGGAACCGGACTGCCAAGTCTGCTCGGCGGCCTCAAGGCCAATCCGTGGCTGCGATTGAACGCCGTCGTCACGATGTTCGACAGCGGCGGCAGTTCCGGCCAGCTTCGCGACGAGCTTGGCGTGCTGCCGCCCGGCGACGTGCTCAAATGCGCGCTCGCGCTGGCGCGCAATGAAGGCGAGGCGCGGCGGGTGCTGCTGGCGCGGTTGCCGACGCTCGAACAGCACGATCGGCTGGCCGGACATACCGGCGGCAACCTGCTCCTGTCGATGATGGAGCAGTACAGCGGCGACTTCCTTGCCGCGGTGGACGGTTTGCGCAGCCTCCTCGGCTGCCGCGGGCGCGTGTGGCCGGTCAGCGTCGAGCCGGGATCGCTCGTCGCCGAGTACGGCGACGGCACGACCTCGCGCGGCGAGGTCGAGGTGGACGCCCGGCAGGCGCGGGGCGATCGGGTCCGCAAGCTCTGGCTCGAACCAACCGTCTCGATTCATCCGGCCGTCGCGGACGCGATTCGCACGTTCGATGCGGTGATCATCGGTCCCGGCAGTTTCTTCACCAGCCTGATGCCGCCGCTGCTCGTACGCGGTGTCCGGGACGCGCTGGCGCAGGTGCAGGGGCCGATCATCCTCATCGCCAATCTGTTGACCGAAGGCCGTGGCATGTCCGGTTTCACCGCTGCGGATGCGGCGCGGTGGGTGTCGGAGGCGATCGATCGCCCGGTTGACGTCGTGATCGCGAACGACGGTCGTCCCTCCGATGACGCGGTTACGCGCTACGCCGCTGAGCACAAGGAGCCGCTGCCGCTGGGCCGTCTCGACCCGGCCATCGACTCCGTGCTCGGCGCGTTCTGGTGTACGGAAATCGCGCGCCACGACCGGAGGCGGCTGGCTTTCGCCGTCTGGTCGGTGCTGAGTCAGCGGCTCCTGCAGGAACCCACGCTCACCGCGTCCGTTTCCGCGCCGCTGTCTTCCTGACGCCCGACGTCCGCGACTTCGTCCCTTTCTTCTTCGTGGCCGCAGTTGCTTTCTTTGCCGGCACCTCGCGCGTTCGACCTTCACTGATTGCCAGCGCGCGTTCGACGATCTTCCGGAACATCCCACCGGTCTCGCCGCCCTCGGCCGGCCGGTGCGAGATCCAGATGGCCGGGTTGTCCTGCGCGAGGATGTCGGCGAAGTCGCCCTCGCTCTTGATGCTGAGCGGCGCGAATTCGGCGATGTCCACGTCGCCGGCCCAGTCGTCGCGGTGCTTGATCAGCAGCCACGAGCGGTCGCCGCCGCTGCCGCCGCTCCAGCCACCTTTGGTGCGAACGAGCACCCACGATCCCTTCAGCTTGTAGCCGTCGAGCGTGAACTTGAGGTCGCCTTTCTTCAGCGCCGCATCGACGTCGTCGGCTTCCGGCGTCCACGTGCCCCGGTCCCAGAGCATTACGATGCCGGCGCCATAACCAGAGGGAATCACGCCTTCGAAGTCGCCGTACTCAATCGGGTGATCCTCGACGTGCATGGCGAGCCGTTTGGTCTTCGGATCGAGAGACGGGCCTTTGGGCACGGCCCACGACAGCAGGACGCCGTTGTGCTCGAGCCGGAAGTCGTAGTGCAGATGGCTGGCGAGGTGCTTCTGTACGCAGAAGAACCTCGGAGTGCGCCCGGACGGCGATTTGTGCCGCGCCTCGCCGGCCGGTTCCGGTGATTCTGAAAAGTTGCGCTTGGCCTTGTACTTCTCGAGTGGCACTGCGTTATTTGACGCCCGCCTGCATCGTTCTCACCGGTCGCGAGAACACCCAGAAAAGCAGGCCCGCGCCGATTGAGAAGGCGGCCACGGCTCCGAAAAGCTGAACGCCGTTCTGCATTGCCTCTTCGACAGTCTCGGTCCGCGGCATATAACGCGTGACCAGGCCGGCCACGAGATTCCCGATGGCAGCTCCCATGAACCAGGTGCCCATCATTTGTCCGACGAGGCGTCCCGGTGCCAACTTCGTCATACTGCTCAACCCGACGGGGCTCAACGCGAGCTCGCCGACGGTGTGAAAAAAGTAGGTGGCCACCAGCCACTGCATGCCGACCTTGCCATCGGCCAGCGACATCGACGCCCACATCATCACCAGGAAGCCGACGCCAAGCAGGACGAGGCCGATCCCGAACTTGATCGGGATGGAGGGGCTGCGATCGCCGAGACGAACCCACAGCATTCCCATGACCGGTGCCAGCAGGATGATGAGAAGGGGATTCACGCTTTGCAGCGCCCCGGCGGTGACTTCGGTGCCAAAGAGGGTTCGGTCCGTGAGATCGCGGGCAAACAGGTTGAGAGCGGAGCCGGCCTGCTCGAATCCTGACCAGAAGAGCGCGGCGCCGATGCAGAGAATGAAACAGACCGACAGACGTTTGCGCTCGACGTTGTTCCGTGCACCGAAGGCGATCACGACGGCGAAATAAACGACGAACAGCGCGGTGACCACGTAAAACACGCTTTCCGCAAAGCCCGCCAAAGAGAACGTACCCGCGGCGCTCAGACCCCAGAACACCAGTACCAGAACCACGGTCACGGCCAGGCCGATATAAAACTGTCGCCAGGCCGCGGCACGACGCTCGGGCTGCGCGGAGTCTTCCTTGAGTTCGCCCGCTCCCGCCAGGTACTTCTGACCGACGACATACTGAATCAGCGCGAACGTCATCCCGACCCCCGCGGCGGCGAAGCCATAGTGCCAATTCACCCAGTCGGCGCCTTCCCGCGGCTCGCCGAGATACGAGCAGAGGAGAGGGCCGAACAGGGCGCCGGTGTTGATCCCCATGTAGAAGAGGGAGAAGCCGGCGTCGCGGCGCACGTCGTTCGGCGCGTACAGATCGCCGACGATGGCGCTGATGTTCGGCTTCAGGAGGCCGGTGCCGAGCACAATCAGCAGCAGGCCGACGAAGAACGTCGTCGTGTTAGGTACGGCCAGGCTGTAGTGGCCGAGGGCGATCAGGATGCCGCCGTACAACACCGCGCGACGCTGTCCAATCAGGCGATCGGCAATCCATCCGCCTGGCAGTGACAGCGCGTAGACACCAAACGTGTAGAGCCCGTAGACCGAACCAGCGCTTCCGGCGTCGTACCCCAGGCCTCCCGCCGCCGCGGGGGCGGTCATGAAAAGAATCAGCAGCGCGCGCATGCCGTAGTAGCTGAACCGCTCCCACATCTCGGTAAAGAAGAGCGTCGAGAGCCCGCGCGGATGACCGAAGAAGCTGGTATCGGCGATCGCGGCCTGCGCGTCCATCTGGCGCGCGGCGCCTGTCACGGTCGGTGGGTTCACGCGTCCTCCCTCAGCCGCGCGCAGCGCGGCCAGCAGATACAGGCAGGCCGGGGGGCCCGAGCCGCCGGCTGGTTGAAGAATATCGTGGAACAATGAAAAGCCGTGCGGGTTCTGCTGATCTCCACCTACGACCTCGGCCGGCAGCCGTTTGGGCTGGCCTCGCCGGCGGCCTGGCTGCGCCGCGAAGGGGTCGGCGTGGACTGCGTCGACACCTCGCGTGACCCGCTTGCCGACGACACGATCGTGGGGGCGTCGATCGTCGCCTTCTACCTCCCGATGCATACGGCCACGCGTCTGGCCGCACCGCTGATCGATCGTGTCCAGGCGGTGAATCCGGCGGCGCAGCTGGTGGCGTACGGGCTGTACGCGCCGCTCAATGCGGACTGGCTGCGCAGCCGCGGCGTCACCACAGTCCTCGGGCCAGAGGCGGAGGAGGATCTGGTTGCTCTCGCGGTCGGCGAGCCTGACAAGGCTCGCCCCACGATCCCACGGTTGCGCTTCATTCAACCCGATCGATCGACGCTGCTTCCGCTGCAGCGATATGCCGCCTTGCAGATGCCCGACGGCACACGGCGAGTGGTCGGCACAACGGAAGCGACGCGCGGGTGCAAACATCTGTGCCGCCACTGCCCGATCGTGCCGGTCTACCGCGGCGCGTTTCGCGTCGTTGCAGACGATGTCGTGCTCGCAGACGTGGCGGCGCAGGTCGCCGCCGGCGCTCAGCACATCTCTTTTGGCGATCCTGACTTCTTCAACGGCCCGACGCACGCCCGCCGCATCGTCGAACGGATGGCGGCGGCGCATCCGGGACTCAGCTACGACGTCACCATCAAGATTGAGCATCTGTTGAAGCATGCGGACATGCTGCCGCTGCTCGGGGACACCGGCTGCCTGTTCGTCACGAGCGCAGTCGAGTCGATCGATCCGCAGGTCCTGCGGCACCTGAGAAAAGGGCACACACGCGAGGATTTCGTCCGGGCCGTTGCGCTGTGCCGCCAGGCCGGAGTCCGGCTGTCGCCGACCTTCGTGCCGTTCACGCCGTGGACGACGACGGCCGGGTATGTCGAGCTGCTCGATCAACTCGCGCTGCTTGGCCTCGAAGAGGACGTGGCGCCGATACAGCTCGCCATCCGGCTGCTTGTCACCGCAGACTCGGCGCTGCTGGAACTGGACGAGATCCGCGCCGGTGTCGAGCCGTTCGATGCCGCATCGCTGACATGGCCGTGGCGCCATCGCGATGCGGCCGTCGACCAGTTACAGGCGGACGTCATGCGTGTCGTCGGCTCGATGAAGGGCGCGCCGCGGCGTGATGTTTTCGATGCAATCGATGGGCTCGTCCGCGGGGACAGCCATCCCCGCCGACGCTTCGGCGGCGGCGGGGATTCCACGATCCCGCATCTGACCGAAGCCTGGTATTGCTGCGCCGAACCCGGTCCTGACGTTTCCAGCTACGTGTGAAGCGAGTACTTCTTCTCGCCACGACGACCGGCTATCAACTGCGCTCGTTCGGAGACGCGGCGCGCGCCGCAGGCGCGACGCTGACGCTGGCGACTGACCGGTGCGATCAGCTCGAAGACCCGTGGTCCGACCGTGCCATCGCGGTCAGATTCGGCGTTGAGCCCGACGCGGTTGCCGCTGCGGTGGCCGCATGCGCGCGCGCGCGGCCGGACGGTGTCGTTGCCGTCGGCGACAGACCGGCCGTTCTGGCCGCGCATCTCACCGCCGCCCTGGGCCTGGAAGGAAACCCGGCAGCCGCGGCCACGCGCAGCCGCAACAAACTGCAGGCGCGCGAGGCGTTGCGCAGCGCCGGACTGCCGACACCCGAGTTCGAGGCTGTCTCGCTGCATGATGATCCGGTGCGGCTGGCCGGCCACGCCGCGTTCCCGGCGGTTCTCAAACCGCTGGCGCTTTCGGGAAGTCGTGGCGTCATACGCGTGAACGATGCCGCGGAGTTCATCGAGGCGTTCGGGCGGCTGCGGACGCTCATGATGTCGCCGGACATCCGCATCGAGCGCGATGCCGCGCACGACGCAGCGCTGATTGAATCGTTCGTCGCCGGCGATGAGTTCGCCGTCGAGGGCGCGTTGACGCGCGGCGATTTTCAGCCCTTCGCCATTTTCGACAAGCCCGATCCGCTCGAAGGGCCGTTCTTCGAAGAAAGCATTTACCTGACGCCATCACGGCAGCCGGCGCCGGTGCAGGAAGCGATCGTGTCGGCCGTTGCGCGCGCCGCGCGCGCGCTCGGATTGCGTCACGGCCCGATCCACGCGGAGTGCCGGGTCAACGCGTCAGGCGTCTACGTGCTCGAAGTGGCCGCTCGCCCGATTGGCGGCCTGTGTGCCAGGGCGTTGAGGTTCGAACGCGAATCAGGGCCGGCGGGTCTCGTGTCGTTCGAGGAGGTGCTGCTGCGCCATGCGCTTGGGGAGGACGTCCGACCGTACCGGCGGGAGCCGGCCGCGTCGGGGGTCATGATGATCCCGATCCCACAGCGTGGCGTTTTTCGAGGTGTCGACGGTGTCGAGGCTGCCCGCCGGGTTGCCAACGTGGACGACGTGCGCATCACCGCCAAGGTGGACACCCTCCTTGTGCCGCTGCCGGAGGGGCACAGCTATCTCGGGTTCATCTTCGCGCACGGCGGCGATGCAACGGCGGTCGAACGCGCACTGCGCGAGGCACATGCGCAGCTGCGGTTTCTTATCGAAAGGGAAGTGCCGTTCGTTCAATCCGGCTAAAGCCGGACTCTACTTGGATTGTTGGGGCACGTAACCTGGAGGCAGCGCCGCGCCTTCCCCGAAGAAGAAATCTTCCATCTGCGTGGCCACGAGCTGCTGCGCCTCTTTCTGCCAGGGCATCAGGCGGTACTCGTTGAGGATCATCTTCTGCCGCTCTTCCCACATCTTCCACGCCTGCGCGGAGACGTTCTCGAAGACGCGCTTCCCGAGCTCGCCCGGCCAGGGCTGAGCGTCGAGGCCGGGAAGTTCCTTGCCGAACTTCACGCACTTGACGGTGCGACCACTCTTGTTGCTTACGGGGACTTCGGCGGGAGAAGGTGCGCAGTCGTCAGCCATGTCGCCATGTTAACGGAGTTTGAAATTGCTACGCACCGGGAACCTCATCTGTAGTGATATGCTTCAGACGGCCGCCCCTCCCTTCCTAGGACCGCTCGTAAATCGTTGATAAATCGGTTCTTTTTTATCGTGCACTTAATGCTGCGGTGGCATACGGCTTGTAGCCCGACCCCTCGCAAAACCGTGTGGGATGCACGGTAACGAACGAGCAACCCGGCCGTGAGGTCACGGCGTAGACGAGGAGGAGTGCTGTGGACGGAATTCGAAAAGAGCGCCGTGGCTTTGCGTCGATGTCGCCGGAGAAACAGCGTGAAATCGCCAGCAAGGGTGGACGCGCTGCGCATGAGAAAGGCACCGCCCACGAGTGGACCGCCGACGAGGCCCGTGCTGCAGGGCGCAAGGGCGGGCAGATCAGCCGCGGTGGTCGCGGACGACTGGCGCCGCCAGCCAATCCAGCCGATGTGAGTACCGTAGGCGTAGTTTCCACATCCGGAATGGAGCCTGGGCGAGTAGACTAACACTGGCCCGTTTTTCGACATCGAGCCGGAGAAGAGAGGCACTAGTGTTCGTGCGGATTTTGTCTACTGCGTTCCTGGTGAGCGCGCTCGCGGCCACGCCCGCCGCGGCGCAGGCACAGCAAGGCGGCGGCAAAAGCACTACAACCACCACCACATCAGGCCCGGTCGTCACGTCGGACGAGGTTGTCCTGGAAGGGGACACGACTCCGCGTCCCGCCCTTCCGACGATCAACGGCGACACGGGTCTGTGGTTCGTTCCCACGGCGGAAACGATGCCGGCGGGAAAGTGGTCCTTCAGCGTGTTTCGCGCCAATTATGACCGCAAGCAGGGGTTGACCGACGTCAATCAGATCGGCGTGACAGGCGCGATCGGCATCGCTGACCGGTTCGAGTTGTTCGGATCGTGGCGAATGGTCCGCTTGGACCGAGACGTACAGCCGGTGTTCGGGGCCGACCCGACATTCGGAGGCGTGTCGCAGGAATTCCCGTACATGCGGCGGGGCTGGTCGAAAAATCTCGGCGGTCCGCTCATCGTCGGCGGCAAGTGGAGCGCCCTGCAGCAGGGGCGCGGCGACGCGATGAGTCTCGCGCCGCGTGTCATGGTGAAGTTCCCGACCGGTGCGAGCTGGTCGAGCACCAACGACTGGGACGGTCACGTCGAGCTCGTCGGCAGCCGTGAATTCGCTCGCTCCACCGAGCTGACCGGTGTCGTCGGCGGCGTCCTACGTGGCGACCCCGAGGGCTTCAGGGTCTCGGATGGCATCTCGTGGGGCCTCGGCGCCACATTCCCCTCGCGCTCGCAGTTCCGGGCGCTGCTCGAGTGGAACGGCGAGTTCGTCATCAAGGACAACACGCAGGTCCTGAACCCGCCATACGTGGCCGAAGACAACAGCATCGCGCCGGTCCTCAGCCCGATTCACGACTGGACGACGTTCAAGTTCGGCGGCGTCTGGCAGGCGAAGAGCGGCTGGTTCGTGCACGCCGGTGGCAACTACAGCCCGGGCACGCAGGGGCGTATCGTTGCCGGCAACGACATCGAGCACAGCCCGTGGGGGCTCGACCTCCGGGTCGGCTTCCATCCGGGTGTCACGCCGCCGCGCCAGCGCGTGCGCCGCATAAGGGAGACGACCACGATCACCAACACCGTGACCGTGACGCAGCCCGCACCACCGGCACCCGCACCGAACCGCCCGCCGACCGCGCGGATTCAGTGCGACCCGAGTGTGCTGGAACCGGGCCAGACGGCGAAGTGCGCCGCGCAGGCGACGGATCCGGAAGGCGGCCCGCTGACCTATCGCTGGACTGCGACGGCTGGGAACGTCAGCCCCAACGACGCGCCGAACACGACGTTCACCGCGCCGCAGAACGAAGGTCCGGTCACCGTGACGGTCACCGTGACCGACAACGCGAAGAACGAGACCACGGCGACGGCGGGTTTGCTCGTCCAGCGGCGGACGGTAATCGAGTTCGAAGACGTCCACTTCGACTTCGACAGGTTCAACCTGCGGCCGGACGCGCTGAAGATCCTCGACGACGCGATCGCCAAGCTGCAGGCGAACCCGAGCATCAACGTGACCATCGAAGGTCACGCCGACAGCGTCGGGACGCAGCAGTACAACCTCGCGCTGGGTGAGCGCCGCGCCAACTCCGCGCGCGACTACCTGGTGATGCGGGGAATCAGTCCGGCGCGTCTGCGGACGGTGAGCTACGGCGAAGATCGTCCGATCGACACGAACGAGACCGCGGCGGGGCGCGCACGCAACCGGCGCGCGCATCTCGCGATCATCATGCAGTAGGGGCAGGCCTCAGGAATCAGGCCACAGGCCTCAGACTGGTCAAGGCCCAAGGCGTCAACGCCTTGGGCCGTTTTTTTGTACTCGCCTGATTCCGGCTGAGGCCTGAGCCCTCCGGCCTGATTCCTGCTTCTTGAGTCAGGCATGAAGTACTTGAAACTCTACCTCGTCGGTTACTTCGTCCTGTTGATCGGCGCTGGTCTCGCGTTGTGGCAGGCCGGCGTCCTCGATGACATCCCGGGAATCTGGCTCGCCATCGGCGCCATTGTCGCGATCGGCTTCGGGATCATGCTCGCGGTGGCGTCAACGCCACGCGCCGTGACCACGACCACTACGCGCGATGTCTAGCCGCTGACTCATCCCTTGCTCGGGCCTCTGATTCCTGAGGCCTGAGCCCTGAAGCCGGCTTGGCACGGCCTGTGTTTCTGCACAGGTCGGCATGACCCGGTACCGCGCCGCCTTCCTCTTATTGGTCCTCGTGGGTGTCACCTGTGTCGCGGGCTGCCGCGAGGAAGGGGACATCCAGATCTCCGGGCTCCACTTCAATGGCGTCGACCAAGTCGACAAGGGCGCGCTGACCAGCGCGCTGCAGACAAAGCAAGGATCGTGGATCCCGTGGAGCCGCAAGCGGTACTTCGATCGGCGCGCCTTCGAAGCGGATCTCAAACGGATTGAGGCCTTCTACCGCGACCGTGGTTTCCCGGACGCGCGCGTCCGTTCATTCGACGTCCGTCTCAACGAGGCGCAGGACAAGGTCGACGTCACCGTCGACATCGTCGAAGGTGAACCGATTCGCGTCGACGCGATCGAGATCCGTGGATTCGACGTGCTGCCGGCGGATCGGCAAGGCGAACTGCGGGACACGCTGCCGCTCCAGCCTGGCCGTCCGCTCGATCGGCAGCTCACCACCGCGTCGCGCGAGCGCGTGCTCAATGCCCTGCGCGACGACGGGTATCCGTATGCCGAAGTGACGGTGGAGGAAGCCGAGGCCGGCCCGCGGCTGCGCCGGCTGACGTTCGCGGCGACACCGGGCGTGCTCGCGCGGTTCGGCGAAATCGATATCAGAGGATTCGCGAGCGTGAGCGAGCACGTCATCCGCAGGCAGCTGACGTTCAAGCCCGGGGATCGATTCACGCGGCGCGAACTGCGCGAGAGCCAGCGGAAGCTCTACGGGCTCGAACTGTTCGAGTTCGTCAACGTGGAGCCGCTCGAGGAACCGGTGCTGATGAACGAGGACGTGCCGGTCCGAATCACCGTCGCGGAAGGCAAGCATCAGAAGGTCACGACCGGCGTCGGCTACGGCACGGAGGAACAGGCGCGCGCGCGCGTCCGCTGGGACCATCGCAACGTGTTCGGCGGCGCGCAGCAGGCCGGCGTGGAAGCGAAATGGTCGTCGCTCGACCGAGGCGTCCGCGTCGATTACCGCGAGCCATTCTTCCTGTCCTCGCGTCTCTCTCTCAACTTCGACGGCCAGGCGTGGCAGGCCAGGGAGCCGGTCTACGACAGCAAGCAGTTGGGCGGTCGCGTCATCCTGCGCTACCAGCCCAACCAGCAGAGCTTCTGGACGATCAGTTTCGTCAACGAGCGGCAGGAGAGCACCGTCGATCCCGCGGCGCTCGAGGATCCGACGATTCGCGATGACTTGATCGCGCTCGGCCTCGATCCGACCACGGGCGGATCACGAGGCACGCTGTCGGGCGTCGCGTTCGACATCTCACGCAACACGACCGACAGCCTGCTCAATGCAACCAGCGGCTACGTCCTGACCGGGCACCTCGAACAGGCCGGCAGACTGATGTGGGGCAGTTACAACTTCTGGTCCGCGTCGGCCGAGGCGCGCCATTTTCTGACCCTCCGGCGACGGGTGACTGTCGCGAACCGCTTACGCATCGGCTCCATCGTCCCGACGGCGAATGACGAGGCGAACGTGCCGTTCTACCGCCGCTTCTTCCTCGGGGGATCGTCGAGCATTCGCGGCTGGGGGCGCTTCGACGTCAGTCCGCTGTCCGAGGGGTTCCCGATCGGTGGACTGTCGATGCTCGAGGGCTCGGCGGAGACGCGTTTTCAGCTGAAAGGAAAGTTCGGCGCCGTCGCGTTCTTTGATTTCGGCAACGTCTGGCGCGAGGCGAAGAACTTCGACCTTGGCGATCTGCGCTTCGCCGTCGGCCCCGGTCTCCGCTATCAGACGCCGATCGGACCGGCGCGTTTCGACGTCGGCTACCAGCTCAATCCGATCGAAGGACTGCTGATCGACGGCGAACCGCAGAAGCGCCGCATCCGCATCCACTTCAGCGTCGGACAGGCGTTCTGATGCGGCGGGTGCCCTGATGTCGTTCACGAGACGTTCCCTTCAAGTCATCGCGTTTGTGGCGACGCTGATCGTCGGCGCGACGTCGATGGCGGTGATCGTCACCCAGACCACGTGGTTCAAGGAGTGGCTGCGCGGCTTCATCGTGCGGCAGGCAGCGGACTACGTGAACGGGCAGCTGTCGATCGGGAAGCTCGATGGGAACCTGTTTTTCGGCGTGGCGCTGGCGGATGTCGACGTCACCGTCGACGGCGAGACGGTCGTCGGCGTGGACGATATCAGCCTGGATTACAACGCGTTCACGTTCATCCGCGGCGACGTCGTGCTCGACCAGATCCGCCTGACGCGGCCGGTGCTGCATCTGGAGCGCGACGCGCAGGGCTGGAATCTCGCGCATCTGATCAAGGCGCGCACGCCTGATCCGGACCAGCCCAAGAACCGCCGGACGCTGGAGATTGGCCAGATCGCCATCAGCGACGGCACGTTGTTCGTCGAGAAGGGCGCGGTCGGAACCGGCGGCGTCGACGTGCCCGCGCGGATCGAGAAGCTGGATGCCACGGTCGGCGTCAAAAGCAACGAAGACGAACTCACCGTTGACATCGAGCGCGTCTCGCTGCGCGCCGCCGAACCGAACATCGGCATCAACGGGATGTCCGGCGTCATCCGTCGCACGCCGAATGCGATCGCGTTCGACAACGTCGCCATCCGGACCGAAGAGAGCACGCTCCGTGTGAACGGCAGCGTGCGCAACATCGAAGGCGGGTCGCCGGTCATCGACGTCAGGGCCTCGTCGGACAAGCTGGCGCTCAACGAGCTGGCCAGGCTTATCCCGCAGCTGCGCGGGTATGACATGCAGCCCGCGTTCGAGGTGGCGGCGCGGGGACCAGTCGACCGGCTGGCGGTGGACCTGTCGCTGCGCGACCGGCAGCTCGGCGACGTCAAGGCCGACCTGACGCTGGATGCGGCGGCACCCGTCCGGCGCGCGAGCGGCACGGCGCACGTCGAGCGTCTGAACGTCCGCGCACTGACGCGCGACGGCAACCGGCGGCTGGGAAGTACCATCACCGGGGATACCCGTTTCGATCTGGTTCTGCCGGAGGAGGGGCGGCCGATCCGCGGGTCATGGGCGGTCGATGTCGACCATGTGCGCATCGCCGGCTATGAAGCGCGCCGCGTCGTCGGCAACGGTCGAATCGACGGGACGACCGTGCGGCTGAATGTACGCGGTAACGCGTATGGCGGGTACGCAACGGCGACGGGAACGGTACGGGCTGCGACTCCTCTGGCGCTTGATCTCCGCGGACGCGCCACCGGCGTGAACCTGCGCAATCTCCCTGCGGTGGCGAACGTGCCGCCGGCAACGAGCGATCTGCAGCTCGCCTACACGCTCAAGGGACGCGGCAGTGCCTTCAGCGGTGAGGTCACGCTCGATCGCTCGACGCTGGCGGGCGCCACGATCGAGCAGGGAGCCGCCGGCACCTTCTCGTTCGGATCCGGTGCGCCGACCTACACGGCGAAAGGCCAGGTGTCGGGTCTCGACGTGCAGCGCGTCGGACAGGAGTTCGGCATCCAGGCAATCGCCGTGGACCGCTATCGCAGCGTCGTCAACGGCCCCTTCGATGTCACCGGCTCCGGCGGCGGCCGCTATCCGCTCACGCTCGACGTGACCGGAACGCTGGTCGATTCGCAGCTGTTCGCCGCCACCTTTCCGCGGATGGACGTGACAGCGAATCTGGCCGGTGGAAACATGCGTGTGCGTACCGCCGGATCGTTCACGGGCCTGAACCCCGCCCGTGTGGCAGGGGACACCCGCGCCGACGGGATGCTGAACGGCTCGATCGACGCCGAGACGGCGCTTCGTGGCTACGCCGCGGGCGTGACGGTGGATTCGCTGGAGACCAGCGGACATGTCGAGCTGACCCGCTCGACGCTCGGCAAGCTGACGATTGACTCCGCCGTCGTGGATGGCAGCTACGCCGGCCGCGAAGGACAGCTGAAACAGCTGCGGATCGCCGGGCCGGACATGAACGTCACCGGCCAGGGAACGATCGCCCTCAACGAATCGGGCGCCTCGAATCTGACCATTCACGCCGACACGCCGTCACTCGACCGTGTGGGCGAGATCGTCGGCCAGGACATGAAGGGATCCGCCGTCGTCGACGCCACCATCACCGGCAACGCGCGGGCGCTCAAAGCGAGCGGTTCGCTGACCGGCAGCAATATCGGACGCGGCGACAACGAGGCGCTGAGCCTGAAGAGCACCTTCACGGCGACCATTCCCGATCTTCAGATCGAGCAGGCGCAGCTGCAGGCCAGCAGCACGGCGACGTTCCTCGAAATCGGCGGGCAGAAGATCAACGAGGTGACAGCGGACACGACCTATTCGAAGTCGCGCCTCGACTTCAAAGGAGTGGCGAAGGAAGGCCGGCGCGAACTGACCGCCGGCGGCTCGCTGCTGCTGCACCCGGACCACCAGGAGATCCATGTCGACAGCCTGGCGCTGCGATCCGAGCAGATCGAGTGGCGCACGCCGGAGGGCGCGTCGGCGGACGTGCGCTACGGCAGCAATCGCATCGAAGTGAAGAACCTGCAGCTGGTGAATGCCGATCAGCGGATTACCGCCGACGGTGTGATTGCCGGAATCGATTCGACCCTGCAGGTGCGCGCCGAAAACGTCGACGTCGCCCAGTTGGACACGCTGTTGCTCGGCGACGGGCGGCTGGCCGGGAGATTCACCGGCGACGCGGAGATCTCCGGTTCGACGAAAGCGCCCACCGTGACGTCGAAATTCACCCTGTCGCAGGGGGCCTTCCGTAACTACATGTTCGAGGCGCTGACCGGGACGGTCGATTACACGCAGAGCGGTATCGCGATGGACGTCCGGCTGCAGCAGACGCCAACGGCGTGGATCACCGCGAAAGGCGTTGCGCCGGTGACACTGTTCCGCCCAACCCCGCCCGGCGTCGACGCGCACGACGAAACCAGGGCCGGCGGCGTCCTCGACGTTCAGATCGCGAGCAGCCCGATAGAACTGGGCATCATCCAGGGCTTTACGCCGTATGTGACGAATGTCACCGGCACGATGCAGGCGAACGTCAGGTTGACCGGAACCGGCTACGACCCGCACGCCGAGGGCACGGTCGAGATCAAGGGCGGCGCATTCCAGATTCCCGAATTCGGCACTGCCTATACCGGCCTCGACACGCGCATCGATCTCCAGCCGGACGTCGTTACCGTGCGCGAGTTCAAGATTCTCGACAGCCGGGGCTTCCCGCTGACGATTGGCGGGACGCTGGGCGTGCACGAGCGGGAACTCGGGGCGGTCGACATCAACGTGCAGTCGCAGTCCTTCGAGATCATCGACAACCGCATCGCCGACCTGAAGCTCAACTCGAATTTGAAGCTGACCGGCGAGCTGCGCAAGCCGCGGCTCGAGGGATCCGTCGACGTCGAGAACGGGACCATCTTCCTGGCCGAACTTCTCGATCGGGTGACCGCGAATCCGTACGCGATCGAGGCCGAGGCAGCATTGCCCGGTGCGGACGAAGCGGCGCGTGCGACGCCGCCGGCCGAAGGAACGCCCGCGCCGAAACAACCGTCGTTGTTCGATGCCCTCGATCTGGACGTCGCCGTGGCCATTCCAGACAACCTGGTAATGCGTGGCACTAATCTGCGTCCGGCGAACGCGCCGATCGACATCGGCGACATGAACGCAACCGTCGGCGGCATGATTCGCGCGCGGAAGCTACCCGGCGCCGAGCTGCAGATCGTCGGCGATGTGAACACGGTCCGCGGCAATTACTCGTTTCAGGGGCGCCGTTTCGAGATCCTGCGCGATGGTCACATCCGGTTCGACGGCGGCGACGAGCTGAACCCGGCGCTCAATATCCGCGCCCGCCGCATCATCTCCGGCGTCGAAACCTTCGTGCAGGTGCAGGGGACGATGAAGCAGCCGGAGCTGTCGTTCAGCAGCAACCCGCCGCTCGATCAGGCGGACATCCTGTCGCTCATCGTGTTCAACCAGCCGATCAACGAGCTCGGCGAGGGGCAGCAGGTGTCGTTGACCGAGCGCGCAACGGCGCTGGCGGGCGGCTACCTCGCGACGGGGTTGTCACGGTCGATCAGCAACGCGCTCGAGCTCGACGAATTCGAGATCGAGGCCGGGGAACGCGGCTTCGGCCCGACGCTCAGCGTGGGCGAGCAGGTCGGCGAGCACTTGTTCTTCCGCGTCAGGCAAGGCTTCGGCGATGCGCAGGCAACGGAGCTGATTCTCGAGTATCAGCTCAAGGACCATCTCCGCGTGCAGGCCAACGTCGCCGAAACCTCGTCCACACAGCGCGTGACGTTCAGGCGCATCGAGCGGGCCGGACTCGACCTGCTGTTCTTCTTCTCGTTCTGAGTAGTGTCGTGGTCCTGCTTGATTGAAACGGGCTCTTCACGGATCCCTCGTCGCAGATAGAGCGCTCTCATCGTCACCAATCGCCGTACGATCCGCAGTCTGCCAATTCCGCGTTGACAGCCGTCACTGGAAGCGTAGACTTCGGCCATTCGCAGCTGCCGTTCTCAGCGTGTCGCCGTGGAGTGACAAGTCGGGACATTTGAATGTTCGGCGTTACAGTCTCGATGAGGCTTAATGCTCATCTAGAGCGGGGTTGCCGGGGAGCCGTATGAACACCGTTGCCTCAAAGTTAAGCTTCATTTTGTTGGTCTCAGCGGTGGCCATGCAGGCGGCTGTGCTCCACAAGCAGTATGCGGGCCGGCCACAGGCCAGGTCACCGATCGGCGATGCACCCGCTGGCACGGTAGTCGACATTACTGCAATGCCGGTGATCGGTTCAGACGTCGCAAGAGCGGTCCTGATCGAGTTTACCGATTATCAGTGCCCTTTTTGCCGTCGTCACGCTATGGACGTCCTACCCGCCATTCGGTCGAAGTTCGTGGACGCTGGGAAGCTTCGGTACGTAGTCGCGAACAATCCCCGCCCGGCAATCCATCCCCGGGCACGAGCGCTGGCGAAGGCGGCGGTTTGCGCTACGGAACAGAATAGGTTTTGGCCGCTGCACGACATGCTGTACCAGGTGAAGGAAGGGACGGACGATGAGATCGCGGGGCTCGCAGCCGCAAGTCAAATGGACGAGCCGCGATTCAAGAAATGCCTTGCGGAGGACTCTGACTCGGATCGCCGAGTGGAGTCTGATATGGCGGACGCAAGCAGGCTCCAGCTTCGGGGAACTCCAAGTTTTGCAATCGGAATCGATTCCGGGCGTGGGCGGATAACAATCAAGAAGTTCGTTGTCGGTGCGGTCGGCGTGGACGTGTTCGATAAGGTGATTAGCGGCATGCTGTAATCGCAGACCGTGCGGATGCCGTTGGCCGCAGCACGCCCCTCCGCTCGCGGTCGAAGCGGGGTAGCGCCAGGACGGCACTGTAGAAACTACTTGGCGTAAGGAGTAACTATGGCACGTCACGTGTGTGCCAGATGGTCTTGGCTGGCGTTTCTGGGATTGGTTGCTGTTACTTCAGCGCAGCCGGCAAAACCGACCTTCGAGGTCGCTTCAGTCAAGAGGCAGATCGACCCGGCACCGGTCCAGCCGCCCACAGAACGGCCACACGTGTTTTACCGGCGGAATGCGACAGCAGCACAGTTAATACGGTTCGCTTTCGATCTCCATGCGACTCAGCTTATTGGTGGTCCCAGCTGGATCCGGAAGGACGGTTTTGAGATAAACGGAAAAGCCGCCGGTCCAGTCTCCGAGCGAGACATGCGACTGATGGTGCAGTCGTTACTCGAGGAGAGGTTCAAGTTGGTGACGCACCAGGAGCAGCGCGACATGTTGTCAGCGCGACTGGTCGTGGCGAGCCGCGACGGAGCCCTTGGACCGAATCTGAAAAGATGCGATCCACAGGATCCACCCAAGGATCGGGATTTCGCCATGTCGGCAACCGTTAGAGTCGCATTTTTGAAATGTGCACCGATTTCAGAGCTCGCACCGGTTCTTGCGGCAGTTCTTGGCTTCCCCGTTATCGACGAGACGCATTTGAACGGATCGTGGACGGTCCAACTCGCTTACGAAACAAACGCCGTTTCTGTCCAGCAAGGCAGGTCAAGGCTCAGTGCGCCGCCGATTCGCGATGCGTTGAAGGAGCAGCTCGGCTTGCAAGTGGAATCGACGCGGGGGCCCGTATCCGTGATTGTCGTCGATTCAATCCAGCTGCCCAGCGAAAACTGACGCTGTGCAGTAAGAACTTCGAATTCTATACGACGGTACGGTAAGTAACGCTCCCCTAGGAGATTTGTGATGAGAACAGCGACGCAAGCGACGTTATCGACCGCCCTGTTGGTCGGCGGTATCGCGTCTTACTCGTCGGACGTACAGGCATATGAGCCTGGTAGCTGCGAGTGGAATTGCGGGTATTGCGAAGCGCAGTATCCAGAAGGCGCGCAGTGCAATGGGAGCAGTAGTTATCCTCCCTTTTGCGATGGGCCTGTCGAGTGGCAGTATATGTCGTGCGGCAGCCCTGGAAATCCCGAGGCCTATTGGGGTTACGGCGACGGACTTTGTTTCTGGACAGATGGTGAGGCATGTAGTTGAGCGGCTACATGGGCCTGCCAGCGTCCCGACCGCGAAGACACGAAGGGTTTACGCCGTCTCTTACGGACGACGGCAGGTAGAAGTGCCGGTGGTTAATCGCTTCGAACGCCCCGCACCGAACTAAGAGAGTTACGCGACCGGCGCCGTGAAGAGGACACTGCGCCGGTGCGAGCTCGACCTGCACGCAGGCGTCGTTGAATCGCGCGCGGCCGCCGAGATCGGTGAGCGTATCGGGCGCGAGGGCGTTGGCCGGATAGCCATTCTCCGTGTGGTTGTGCCACAGCCCTTTCGGGAGCATTACGGTGCCGGGGCGGGTCGAGGAACCGACCTGCAGATTGCAGCGGACCTCGCCCAGCTCGTTGAAGAC
Organism: Vicinamibacterales bacterium; assembly: GCA_035711805.1. GTDB lineage: Bacteria > Acidobacteriota > Vicinamibacteria > Vicinamibacterales > UBA2999 > Gp6-AA40. The sequence goes on along the minus strand of DASTBV010000049.1, from coordinate 10,185 downwards.
GCGAACAGCCGCTCCGTCCGTCAGTCCGCGTGCGGCGGCGGTGATGCGCAGGCGACGGAACTGATTCTCGAATACCAGCTCGAGGAATACCTGCGCGTGCAGGCCAACGTCGCCGAAACCTCGTCCACACAGCGCGTGACGTTCAGCGCATTGAGCGGGCCGGGCCCGACCTGCTCTTCTTCTTCTCGTTCTGACGTGCTGCCCGGCCTCAGCCGGACCGCGCGACGAACACCGCCTGGAAATCGACCGGTTGACATGCGACATTTGTCGCCTCTATAATGCGACAACTGTCGCATATGCCGAAGCCGGCCACGGAACGCCTGACCCGCCGCGAGCGGGAAATCATGAACGCGGTCTTTGCCCTCGACAATCGGGCGTCCGCCGAAGACATCCGCGCGAAGTTGACGGCGCCGCCGAGCGATTCGTCGGTGCGCGTCATGCTCGCCAGGCTCGAGCGGAAGGGGTTCCTGCGCCATCAGCAGGACGGCCTCCGCTTTATCTATTCCGCCACGATGTCGCCGGCCGTCGCCAAGCGCACGGCGCTGCAGCAATACCTGCACACGTTCTTCGGCGGTTCGCTCAGACAGATGATGACCGCGCTCGTGCGCGAGGGATCGTGGGATGACGAGGACCTCGACGCGTTGAAAGCCGAGATCGAACGGGCACGCAAGGGAAGGAAGCAGCCATGAACGCCTGGTTTGCGGAAATCGCCATTGGAATCGGCGCATCGTTTGCTGCGACGCTGGTCGCAAAGGCGACGCTGACGCTGGCGGTAGCGCTCGCGTGGACCGGACTGGCACGCCGAAGCCGCGCGGCGGCTCGACACGTGCTGCTCGTGGCGGCTTTTGCGGTGCTCCTGGCGCTGCCGGCGGCTTCGTTCGTGATGCCGTCTCGGGGCGTAACGCTGCCGGCCCGGACCGCGGCATTGCCTGCGCCAGCGGTCGCTGTCGTCCCGGTCATGACGAGCCCGTCTCCGACGGTGATCGCCGCACAGGAATCAGTTGATTCGCTGCGTATTGAGTCGACAGGCATGACCGCGTCCGCAATTCTGTGGGCGATCTGGGGAGCCGGCGCGTTGCTCTGTCTGCTGCCAGTACTCGCCGGGACGTGGCACTTGCGCTCGCTGCGTCGGTCGAGCTCCGTGTATGTGCGCGGTGAGGCGTTGGTGCGCAGGCTGTCAGCCGAGGCGCGAATCCGACGGTCCGTGGCCGTGAGGGTGCACGAATCGATTCCTGGTCCGATGACATACGGCATCCTTCGGCCGGTGATCATGTTGCCGCTCGACGCGACAGCCTGGAGCGAAGAGGAGTTGTGCCGCGCGATGATTCACGAGCTCGAGCACGTGCGCCGCGCCGACTGGTTGAGTCAATACATGGCGCGCATTGTTCGGGCGCTGTACTGGTTCCATCCGCTCGTCTGGATCGCCTGGAGGCGTTTGAGTCTCGAGGCAGAGCGGGCCTGCGACGATGCAGTCCTCCGGCGGAGTGAAGCCATCGCTTACGCCAATCAACTCGTCCTGCTGGCGGAGCGCCTTGCCAGCACTGCCTCGCCGCCGCTGCCGGCCATGGCAGCGTGCCGCGATCTGAGCACTCGCGTGCGCGCGGTTCTGGACGGGGCACAGGCGCGCGGTCGCGCGGGAGCACTACCCGTGGCCACGGCTATCGTCGCGGCTGCACTGTTCGTTGCCGCTGCGGCGCCGCTGCGTGCCGTGCGTCAGGTACAGGCGCCGTCAGACGGCGCGCAGCAGCCGCCGCTGGCCTTCGAGACCGCATCGGTCAAACCCAACAAGTCCGGGAACGAGGAGCGGTACTTTCGGATGGACCCTCGTGGCGGCAGTCTCGCGGTGGTGAACATGCAGCTGCGAGAAATGATTCGATTCGCCTATCAGATCCAGGGTTTCCAGCTCGAGGGAGGGCCCGACTGGATCGCTTCCGATCGCTTCGACATCCTCGCCAAGCCCGAGCGTGAGGTGCCGTCGACGGGGGCCTTCTTCGGCGGCCAGGATCCGCTCAGGATGATGCTGCGGACACTGCTGGCGGACCGCTTCAAGCTGGTGATGCACAAAGAGACGAAGGAGCTGCCGATCTTCGAGCTCGTGGTCGCCAGGCAGGATGGCAGGCTGGGTCCGCAGCTTCGCCCCGCCGCGGTGGACTGTGCGGCGCGGGCAGCCGCCGTCGCAAGGGGAGCGACGCCGCCGCCGTCGTCCGGCCCACCGGGGCCCGGCTCCTGCGGTATGACCATGAACCCTTCCCGCGTCATGGGCGGCGGGGCGACCATGGCGATGCTGGCCAACCTTCTCGAGGGGCCGGCGCAGCGCCTGGTGATCGATCGCACTGGACTGACCGGCAACTGGGACCTCGAGGTGAAATACACACCCGATCGATCGCAGCTGCCTCCGGGCGTCGAGCTGCCGCCGTCGATCGATCCCAACGGCCCGTCGCTGTTCACCGCGCTCGAAGAGCAGCTCGGCCTGAAACTTCGGCCCGCGCGCGGGCCGGTGGAAGTCCTCGTCATCGACTCAGTGCAGCAGCCGACGCCGAACTGAAGCTGAAGGTGGGCCAGGTCCGCCTGAACGCGGACACTACGACGGTGCGAGCTCGACCTGGACCCGCGCGTCGTTGAAGCACGCGCCGCCGCCGAGATCGGTGAGCGTATCGGGCGCGAGGACGTTTGCCGTGTAGCCGTTGGCCGTGTGCTTGCGCCACAGCCCTTTCGGGAGCATCACGGTCCCCGTGCGGATCCACGGGCCGACCTGCAGGTTGCAGCGAACCTCGCCCAGCTCGTTGAACACGCGAATAGCCGCTCCATCGGTCAGTCCGCGTGCTGCGGCATCATCGGGATGCATCAGCAGACGCACTTCGGGCCGCGGCAGCTCCGAGAGCGTCGACGTGATCGTCCGCTCACTCGCCGGCGAGATCAGCGCGAGCGGAAACTCCGCCGCCGCCGGATCGCGCTGGTAGCCGTAAAGGCCGGCTGGCGCTTCGGCCTCGAGCGCCTCCGGGTACAAGTCGGCCTTGCCGTCGTGCGTCAACGGCCAGACGTCGCCGAACTGAATCGGCCGGCCGCCGAACGGTGGCGTGGCGGCGCCGATTTCCCGCAGGTCCTCGCCGATCGCCGGCGGCATGTGGGCGATGACGTCGAGCATCTCCTCCAGCTCGCCGGAGGGCTCACCGGGCTTGATCATGTCGAGCCGCTCGAGCAGTTCGCTGAAGACGTCCGCGTTCGGGCGCGATTCGGCGACGCGTTCGATCACCGGTTGCCCGAGGCGGAGGCTGATCGGCCCGTAGCCGCGAGCAAGATCGTAGCCCTCGAGGAACGTTGTGGCCGGCAGCACGACGTCGGCGTACCGCGCCGTATCCGTCATCACCTGGTCGAAGACCACGGTGAAGAGGTCCTCCCGCTCCAGCCCGCTCAGCACGCGCGCCTGGTCGGGCGACGTGACGGCCGCGTTCGAGTTGTAGACGAACAGCATCTTGACTGGCGGATCGTCGTATTCCGTCAGCGCCCGTCCCAGCTGGTTCATGTTGACGATGCGCGTGCGGGGTTCTTCGGCGGGTACCCAGTTGCGCGTGATTCCCCACGCCGATGTATTGCTCATGGCGTAGCCGCCGCCGCGGACGCCGAACTTTCCGCCCACGGCCGGGAGCGCGAGAATCGCGAGGGTGGCATTGCCGCCGTTCCGATTACGCTCCTGGCCCCAGCCACAGCGAATGACCGCCGGACTCGTGGTGGCATAGAGCTCAGCGGCCGCCGCGAGCTCGGTCGCGGTCACACCGGCTTCCTCGGCCGCGTGGTCGAACGTCCACTCGCGTGCCTTCGCGCGCAGCCGGTCCGCGCCGCGCGTGTACGCCGCCAGGAACTGTGCATCCGCTCTGCCGGTTTCGAACAGATGGCGATGGATCGCGAGTGCCACCGGCAGGTCGGTACCGGGACGGATGGCGAGATGGATATCGGCATGCCGCGCGAGCTGTGTCGTTCGCGGGTCGACCACGATCAGCTTCGCGCCGCACCGCTGCGCTTCGCGGATGTGCGGCACGAGGTGGATGCCGGACGCCGATGGATTGCAGCCCCAGACGACGATGAGGCGCGCGTCGCGGAAGTCGAGGTAGGTAACCGACGCCATCTTCCCGTACATGGCGGCGTTGGCCGCGCCGGTGGCGGCGGCGCAGACGGTCCGCGCCAGCCGCGAGGCGCCCAGCCGCCGGAAGAGCGTCGCGTCGCTGGTGTCCTGCGTCAGCAGCCCGTTCGACCCGCCGTAGGAGTACGGAAGGATCGATTCACCGCCCCAGCGGTCGCGTGCATCGTGGAGGCGCTCCGCGATGAGCGCCATCGCGTCGTCCCACGTCGTCCGCTGGAACGAGGCGAGTCCTTTCGGCCCTTTGCGGACGGCTGGATACAGCAGGCGATCGGGGCCATACACGCGTTCAGGAAACCTGCGAACCTTGGCGCAGATGTAGCCGTCGGTCACCGGATTGAGCGAGGACCCGTCGATCGACGTGATCTTTCCGTCCTGGATGCGCACGTCGAGGCTGCACGAATCCGGACAATCCAGCGGGCAGACGGTCGAGACGGCGTGCTCCGTGGCGAACGTGCTGGCCTTCATGGGGTAATTAATAGTGGCACATGTCTGAGCCGCACGTGGTTGTCATCGGAGGTGGCTTCGCCGGGCTGTCGGCGTGCCGAGTACTCCGAAAATCGAACTGCCGGGTCACGCTGCTCGACCGGCGGAACCATCATGTCTTCCAGCCGCTTCTCTATCAAGTGGCCACGGCGACGCTTTCACCCGGCGACATCGCCGCGCCCATCCGCTGGGTGCTTCGGCACGCCCGAAACATCCGCGTCCTCCTCGGCGAGGCCGCGCGTATCGACGTGGAGTCGCGCGCCGTGGAACTCTCCGACGGCGACCGCATCGGCTACGACTTCCTCATTGTTGCGACCGGCGCGAGCCATACCTACTTCGGGCATCCGGAATGGGAACCGCACGCGCCGGGTCTGAAGACGCTCGAAGACGCGCTCGAGATCCGTCGCCGCCTGTTGCTGGCATTCGAGCGGGCGGAACGTGAAACGGATCCGGCCCGGCAGCGTGAACTGCTGACGTTCGTGCTGGTTGGCGGCGGGCCCACCGGTGTCGAGCTCGCCGGGACGCTGGCGGAGATCGCCCGGCAGACGCTGCGCGATGAATTCCGATCGATCGATACCAGCGCGGCGCGGATCGTCCTCGTCGAGGCCGGGCCGACGATTCTGGCGACGTTCCCGGAAAAGCTGCGCGGCGCCGCGCGCGACGCGTTGCGGCGCCTTCGCGTGGAGGTGCGGGAGAACGCCGCCGTGACGAACGTCGACGCGCACGGTGTGTGGCTGGGGTCGGAACGGCTCGCTGCTGCCACGGTGCTCTGGGCTGCCGGCGTGGCGGCGTCGCCCCTTGTGCGGACGCTCGGCGCGCCGCTCGATCGCGCCGGGCGGGTGCTCGTGCGGCCGGACCTGTCGATTCCCGGTCATCCCGAGGTTTTCGTCGTCGGCGACGCCGCAGCTTTTGTCGAGCCGAGCGGCACGATCCTGCCGGGTGTGGCCCAGGTCGCCATGCAGCAGGCGGCGCACGCGGCACGCGACATTCTGCGCCGCCAGCGTGGGCAATCACCCCTGCCGTTCGTCTACCGCGACCTTGGCAACATGGCGATCATTGGACGCGGATCCGCGATCGCGGATATCGGGAGGCTGCACTTTGCCGGGCCAATTGCCTGGCTCGTGTGGCTCTTCCTGCACATCTTCAAGCTCATCGGATTCCGGAACCGTCTGGTGGTCATGCTGCAATGGGGGCTGGCGTATGCGACCTTCCAGCGCAGCGTCCGGCTCATCACGAACCGCTAATGGCACCCTTCAGCGGTGCCGTTACGGCATTGCGCGCCGACCGGCGGAAACAGAAGCGGGCCGCATTTTTGCTCATCCATCGGCCAGGATGGGGACGAGAGGCACGATTGCCACGCCAGAGAAATCGGCGCGGTCTGCGGGATTGCGTTATGTCAGGGATGACCGCCCGGGCATCCGTCGGAAAATGTCGTCGCTCGGCTTCCGCTACTACCGGCCGGATGGACGGCTGATCCGGCAGCGTGTGGAGTTGAAACGGTTCGCCAGCCTCGCAGTGCCGCCTGCGTGGACGGACGTCTGGATTTGTCCGGATCCTCGAGGACACCTGCAGGCAACCGGACGCGATGCGCGCGGCCGGAAACAGTATCGGTATCACCCCGCGTGGCGGGAGACGCGGGACGAGACGAAATTCGAACGGATGCCGGCGTTTGCGGCCGCCCTGCCGAAGATTCGCGCGCGCACGGCCGCCGATCTCGCCCGTGCAGGATTGCCGCGCGAGAAGGTGCTTGCCGCGGTCGTGCAACTGCTCGAGAAGAGCCTGATGCGCGTCGGCAACGAGGAATACGCCAAGGCAAACAAGTCGTTCGGACTGACGACGCTCCGCGACAGCCATGTGACGATCCGCGGGCCGGTGCTCAAGTTCAAGTTTCGCGGCAAGAGCGGCCTCCGCCACTCCGTCCGCGTGACCAATCGGCGGCTTGCGCGCATCGTCAAGGGCTGCCGCGATCTTCCGGGCCAGGAACTATTCCAGTACGTCGATAACGCGGGCCGCCGCTGCAACATCGGGTCCGGCGACGTGAACGACTACCTTCGGGAGATCTGCGGGGAGGATTTCACCGCGAAGGACTTTCGCACGTGGGCCGGGACGGTGCTGCTGTGTGCCGCGTTTCGTCACATCGACGCGGTGGACACGCCCGCGTCGAAACGCGTCCTGCAGGCGGTTGACGCGGTCGCGGGGATACTTGGGAACACGCGTGCCGTGTGCCGGAAGTCGTACATCCACCCGGCAGTCATCGACGCGCTCGCCGAGGGAGCCATCGGAGACATCTCACGTCCGGCGCGCGTCCGTCGCGGCCTCACGCCCGACGAATGCTCACTGCTGGCCGTGCTGGATCGGCTGGCGAAACAGCCCAAGAAAAAAGCGGCTTAGCGCTTCGCGTAGCGCGTAGCGACGTAGTTGTCCACGAGCGCGCGGAAGCCTTCTGCGAGTTCGTCGTAGGTTCCGCGCAGCGTGGTGAAGTGCTCGCCATCGATATAGACCGGACAGTTCGGCGCTTCGCCGGTGCCGGGCAGGCTGATGCCGATGTTTGCCGCCTTCGATTCACCAGGTCCGTTGACCACACAGCCCATCACCGCCAGCGTCAGCGTCTCGACGCCTTCGTAAGTGGTCTTCCACCGCGGCATCTGCTCGCGGATGTAGTCCTGTGTTCTCTCGGCCAGCTCCTGAAACGTCGTGCTCGTCGTGCGCCCGCAGCCCGGACACGCGGTCACGCTGGGCGCGAACGAGCGAATCCCCAGCGCCTGCAGCAGCTCGCACGCGGCATAGACCTCTTCGCGGCGATCACCGCCGGGCCGTGGCGTCAGCGAAACGCGGATCGTGTCGCCGATGCCCTCGTTCAGGAGAATGCCCATTGCCGACGCCGACCAGATCAGTCCTTTTGTTCCCATGCCGGCTTCGGTCAGCCCGAGGTGCAGCGGCTGGTCCGACTTGCGGGCAAGGTCGCGATAGATGGCGATCAGGTCGCGCGGACGCGAGACCTTGCACGAAATGATGATCTGGTCCTTCCGCAGTCCGGTCTCGAGAGCCAGCTCCGTGGACTCGACGGCAGATATCACCATGCACTCGTTCAGGATCTCTTCGGAAGTGCGGCCGAGATTCCTGGCGGTGTTCTCCTGCATCTTGGCGACGACAAGGTCCTGGTTGAGCGAGCCGCCGTTCACGCCGATGCGAACCGGCTTGCCGCGATCGATGGCCACCTTGCAAATCGTCGCGAACTGCTCGTCGCGGCGGCGGCCGGTGCCGACGTTTCCGGGATTGATCCGGTACTTGTCGAGCGCGGCGGCGCAGTCGGGGAAGCGTGTCAGCAGCAGGTGGCCGTTGTAATGGAAGTCGCCGATGAGCGGGGCGGTGCAGCCTGCGTCGAGCATCCGCTTCTTGATCTCCGGAACGGCGGCCGCCGCCTCGGGGAGATTGACGGTGACGCGCACCATTTCCGACCCGGCCTCGGCCAGCTCAATGCACTGGGTGGCCGTGGACCTCGCGTCCGCCGTATCCGTCATGGTCATCGACTGAACGACCACCGGCGCGCCGCCGCCGACCTGGACGTTGCCGACACGGACGCCGACGGTCTTGTGCAGGCGGGCTACTGAAGACACTGAACTAAGAATAGCAGCCGAACGGCCGTTCCCTGTTCCAGGTTCCTCCTTCCCGGTTCGTATTCGTTGTTCGGTGCTGGATTCCGGGTTCGCGGTTCCCCTTCGGAGAACCGAACAAAGAACGCGAAGCAGAAGTTTGAACCGAACGTGAACACGAACCGGGAAGCGGGAACATGGAAGGGTGAACTACGAGATCTCTTTCCACCCGTCTCTGAGCAGGATTCCGCGAATCTCCTCGGCGCGCGCCAGCGCGAGGTCCATCGTGTCGTAGTTCTCGGCGCGGTCCATGATGCCGTCGAAGTACCAGGTGACGGTCGTTGCGGCTGGTCCGGGAAATATCGTCGCGTGGGCGGTCGATCGGCCGCGCGTCATCCGCCACAGAACCGCCGGGTCGTTCCCGCTGACGTCCATCATCACCGACTCTCCAGAATGAGCAGGCCGACCGAGAGGAGGGCAAGGATCCACAACGCCGGACTGATCTCCCGGCGCCGGCCGGCCACGGCGAACAGCATCGCGTGCAGGATGAAGCCCCACAAAATGCCCTGGGTAATCGAGAGTGTCAGCGGGATGAGCACGATGGTCATGAAGGCGGGCAGCGAATCCTCGACGGTGCGGAAATCGAGACTTCCCACCGTTTGAAACATCGAGAGGCCCACGAGGACGAGCACTGCCGCGGTCGCGTATGGCGGCACGGCGGCCGCCAGCGGCGCGATGAACAGGCACGGAATGAAGCACAGCGCCGTCACCACCGACGCGCGCCCGGTGCGCGCGCCGACGCGAATGCCGGCGATGCTTTCCACGTACGCCGTCCCGGCGGACGTGCCCGCCAGTCCGGCGCCGAGCGTTGCCCACGCGTCAACGATCAGGCCGCGCCGCAAGTTGGGCGGCCGCCCGTCCGGATCGGCGAGCCCTGCCGCGCTGGCGACGCCGATGAACGTCGACAGGGAATCGAAGAGGTCCGTGAACAGGATCGCGACGATGGCGGGGAGCAGCGTCCACTGCAGGGCGTCGACGACGTCGAGTTTGAGGAAGACCGACGAAAAGTCAGGCTGGCTGGTCAGTTCGGCCGGCGGCGTCGCGAATCCGAGCAGCCATGCCAGCGCCGTCGTGCTGAAGATCGCCGCCAGGAACGCAAACGGGTTGTGACGGCGGAGGAGCACCACCGCGACGACAATGCCGAGCAGCAGGAACGCCGCGCGATGATCGAGCACGCCGAGGCGCACGAGCGTCGCCGGATCGGCGGCGATGAGGCCGGCGTTGCGGAACCCGATGAACGTGAGCAGCAGTCCGATGCCGCCGGCGGCTGCGACGCGCAAGCCGGGCGGGAGGGACATCGCGATGCGCTCCCGCAGCGGTGTCGCCGACACGAGCAGGAACAGCACGCCGGCCCAGAACACCATGCCGAGCGCAGTCTGCCAGGGGACCTGCTGCTGCAGCACGATGGTGAACGCGAAGAACGCGTTGAGCCCCATCCCGGGTGCGACGCTGAACGGCAGCCGCGCATAGAGCCCCATCAGCAGCGTCATGCTGCATGCGATGAGTACTGTCGCGGTCATTGCGCCGGTGAAGGGCATGCCGGTGCCCGGCGTCGAGAGGATCGACGGGTTGACCACCACGATGTAGGCCATCGTGAAGAAGGTGGTGATGCCGCCGATGATGTCGCCGTGAAGAGTGGACGGTTGGGTCGGCTCGGTGGTGGCCGTCACTGCCATCTCGGGTATTGTGCGTGATGTGGACGCGCACGCGCGCAGCGATCTCGTGGTGGTTGGCGCCGGAGCGGCGGGCGTGGCGGCGGCAATCTTCGCCGCGCGGGCCGCACCGCATCTGCGCGTACGAATCCTGGATGGCGCCCGGCGCGTCGGCGCCAAGATTCTGGTCAGCGGTGGCTCGCGCTGCAACGTCACCAACAGAGAAGTCACCGAGCACGACTATTGGGGCGGCTCGTCT
>DASTBV010000048.1:0-48487 GCA_035711805.1 Vicinamibacterales bacterium | reverse complement strand
TGGTGTTCGGCGGTGAACGATTCCAGCCGACGGAAGACGCGCGTGTAGAAGAACAGGACGTTCAGGCCGGCGATCGTGATGAAGATCACCTTCCAGCGGAACGCGGCGTTGAACAGGTACTGGTCCGGCGTGGCGCAGATGAAGCAGATGCCGGTGGACATGTTCAGCAGAAAGCCGAAGATGCCGAACGGGATCAGCCGGTGCATCGCCTGCACGGGCACCGCTCGCGCGAAGCCGAGCAGCCGGAGATCGAACATCACGATCGTGCCCGCGAGCAGCGACATGCCCATGAAGTGCAGCGACTCGAAGACCGGCCAGGCCCACGTGGACGTGCGCAGGAACTCGCCCATCGGCGTGTAGTAGAGCGTGTTGAGGACCGCACGGAGGTGGTCGTTCAGCCAGTCCCATCGCATGACGCTCATCCACAGGGCGTACATCCACTCATTGAGCGTGGTCCACACGTCGAGAAGCCCTATCCGCATGTTGTATCCACCGTCAGACGGCTGCAGGTATAGGCGAGCAGCCGGCCCGTCGTGATGCTCACGGCCCAGATCAGCAGCGATGCCGCCGCGAGGAGGCGCAGCCGCCGCGGCGCCGCGGCGTTCGCTCCGACGTCACCGCTCATGAGATAGCCGCGGATGATTTTCGCCACGACGAGGCCGACCGCGATAAACAACAACTTCACGTAGAAGAGCGGATTCGTCAGCGCTTTGGTGGGGTACGCAAGCAGCAACAGCACGCCGGAGAAGGCGTTGACCCAGAAGCCGGCCCACATCCAGCGGTAGTAGCGCCGCAGCGTGATCAGCGGGACTCCAGGCATGCCGCCCAGCGCCCGAATGTCGATGGCAACGTTGGCGCCGACGAGGAATGCCAATCCGACGGTGTGCAGGATGAGAACAAAGGGGAACGCCCAGAGCGTGGTCGCCTCGCGCATCCAGACGCTCACCGACGAGCCCTCAATCCAGAGAAAGAACGGGTCCATGCGCGACCGATGTTACCCGGATGAGCAGGCAGAAACGCCGGGCTGGCGAAAAAGGACGAAGCGGTAACACGCACATCTGACGGTTTGTTCAGGGATTCTTCAGAACTTCGCCCCCCGCCCGTCGGTTACGATTAGGGCCCCGAACCAAGTGACCCTCACTTATCACGCACTCTGGATGTTGTGCGCCCTCGGAACCGTGGTTTTTGCCACGGCTGCGGCATCCCACGTCCGCCCGATTGCAGCGCTGGCCGTGGGGCTGATCGCCGGGATCCTGTGGTGGTCGCCGGAACGCGTTCCTGACGCGGCGGAAACAGGGTTTCTGACGTCCCTGGCGGCCGCGCTGTACCTGTTCCGCCCGAGGTTTCGGCTCGTGACCGCCGCGTTCGGCGGGGTGCTTGCCGGCATGCTGGCCGCGCTCGTCGAGATGTACGGCGTCTCGCCACAGCTATCGCCGCTGGCGGGAATCGCGCTCGTCGCGGTGTCGATATGGCTCGCACGGACAAGACCGTCATTCGCACCCGAATCGCTGCGTGATGAAGCGATGCTGATGATCGGCCTCGTTGGCCTCAGCGTGGCAATTCTTCCCGGCGTGATGGACGGCTGGCAGGCCGCGACGAATCTTGCCGCCGCGACGGAGCGGGTCGCAACCGCCTCATTGCCGATGTGGACCCTGTTCCTCCTGGTCACGACCTCGTCGTGCGGCGCCTTCTATTCCCTCTGGAGCCGACGGTGACCGTTCTCGCCGCGCTCGAGAACGGTCTGTTTGCGCTCGGCCAGGTCCTGCGCTTCCCGGTCTTCGCGCTGCTCTGGTTGTGCGTCCTGGTCTCGGTCTTCATGGCCGGCGCCTGTGTCGTCGATGCCGTCGCCCGCCGGCGTGAGCGGCGAGGATTCGACATCAAGGCGTGGCTGCGGGACGGCGCGGTCCTCGACGCACCCTCGACGCGCGTCGGTACGCTTCCGGCGGCGCTGCGGCAGCTGCTCGTGCGCATTCACGAGGCACGCGCCGAAGGCGCGTTGGGGGACGGTGGACTCGCGCACCTGCTCATGGAACAGGAAGGCCGTGCGCGCAAGCGGCTCGACGCGGCGCGGACGATGGTCCGGGTCGGGCCGAGCCTCGGCCTCATGGGCACGCTCATCCCGATGGGATCGTCGCTCGCCTCGATGGCAACCGGGAACCTCGAAGCCATGGCCGGCCAGATGGTGGTCGCGTTCACCAGCACGATCATCGGCCTCGCCACCGGCACGCTCGCGTATATCGTCGCTGCCGTCCGGCACCACTGGGTCAACGAAACGGTTCGCGACGAACGCTACCTGGCCGAGCACGTCGCCCGCGAGCTCGATCAGGCGCACGTCGCGCAGGCGGCCTCCTGATGGCGAGATTCCTCCACCTGCCGTCGCCCGATGAAATCGCCGAAGAGGATCCGCTTGCCGGCGTCGCCAATCTCTTCGACGTCTCGGTCGTCTTCATCGTCGGCCTGATGCTGACGCTGTTTTCCGTCTATCGGATGGGCGACCTGATGGACAAGAACAGCGAGGTGACGATGGTCAAGACCAACGCTCAGGGCGAGCGCGAGATCATCGTCAAGAAAGGGACGCAGATCACGGCATACAAGGTGACGGGCAAGACTGCCGCCGGCGAAGGCGAGCGGCTGGGAACGGCCTATCGGCTCGCGAACGGCCAGATCATCTACGTGCCGGAGGCACCCGATGAGACGGCTCGTTAGCTTCGCCCTTGCCGTGGCGCTTGCCGCCGTGGCCGCACCGTACGCGCAGCAGCGCCCGTCCAACGCGGCTCGCGTACGCGTCGCCTATCTCTTTTCCGACGGCAACATCAGCGGCACGCTGAAGGCCTACAAGGCACTGCTGCGCGAACGGCCGGATCTGCGCGATCGCGTTGCGATCACCTTTCTCACCGAGTCGATGCTCGCGGACGCCAACATCGCCGAGGTGACGGCTGCACAGGTGCTCGTGCTCGACATCATGAACCAGCAGATGCTCGAGCGATTCAACGCCGAGAAGAAGCTGGATCTGATTGCCGCGGTACGCCGGCGCGGGACGGTGCTGGCGGTCGGCGAAGGACTGCTGCCGAAGGAGCACTACATCAAACAGGGTGCGGTGTGGGACGACCGCGCCCGCACGTATTGGGGGCATGGCGGCCAGAGCAACCAGGTTGGTCTGCTGAAGTACGCGCTGACGCAGGCGGGTATTCGGGGACTCACCCTTCCGGCACCGCAGCGCAGCATGGACTTCGGCTACTACTACCCCGTCGCTGACGCGAAGTCCGGCGGCTACCGCGGCGAAGGGCAGGCGTTCGCCTCGTGGGAAGAGTTCACCGCCTGGAAGCAGAAGGCGGGCAAGAGCAAGCCGGGTGCGCCGCGGGTGGCGGTCGGGTTCTACAAGTCGAACTTCTACGGCGGCGAAACAGAACTGATTGACGCGGTCATCGCGGAGATCGAGCGCCGGGGCGGCGACGCCGTTCCGATCTTCGGCTACCCCGGAGAGATTGCCGCCGAGCGCCTGCTGCTGGATGGTCAGGGCAACGCGCGCGCGGACGCCTTGCTCGGCTTCTTTTTCAACTTCTCCGGCCCGGACGCCGCGAAATCTCTCGGCAAGGTCGATATTCCGGTTCTCAACCTGGTGAGCCTGTACGGGCGCAGCGAGAAGGACTGGCGCGGGTCGGCGATGGGCCTGTCGTTTTTCGAAGGCACCTTCAATGTTGCCGTACCGGAAGTGGCGGGAACCATCGCGCCAACGGTCGTCGGCAGCCAGGAAAAGATCACGGATGTCGACACGGGCATGCGCGTCATCGTCCGCAGGCCGATCATGCCGCAGGTCCAGCTCGCGGTGTCTCGCGCATTGCGTCAGGCGACGCTGCGCAGCACGGCAAATCGTGACAAACGCCTCGCGGTCCTCTTCTACAACTACCCTGCCGGCAAGGCCAACATCGGCGCCAGTTACCTGAATGTCGCCGAATCGCTGTCGAACATCCTCCAGCGTCTGCGGCAGGACGGCTACGACGTCGGAACGGCCGATCTCTCCGCCGCCAGCGTGCTGCAGACGCTCCTGACTCGATCGCGCAACGTGGCCGGATATGCGCCCGGCGAGTTGCAGGCCCTCGTCAACGAGGGCGGCGCCGTGCGCGTCGGCATCCCCGAGTACAGCAAATGGCTGAACGCGCTCGCGCCAGTGCTCAAGGCCAAGATCGTCAAGGACTGGGGTGAGCCGGCGAAGTCAAAAGTGATGACGCTGAACGGCAGCGTCATCATTCCGGCGGTGCAGTACGGAAAGGTGGCGCTGCTGCCGCAGCCGGCGCGCGGCTGGGGCGAGGATGCGGAGAAGATGTACCACGCGAAGGACCTCGCGCCGCATCATCAATACGTCGCCACCTACGCATGGCTGCGCGAAGGCTTCAAGGCGCATGCGATCGTTCACGTCGGGACGCACGGAACGCTCGAATGGCTGGACGGCAAGGACGCCGGTCTTTCCCCGGAGGACGCGCCCGACGCGCTGATTGCCGACCTGCCTCACCTCTATATCTACAACGTTGACGTCGTTGGCGAGGGGCTCGTCGCCCGCCGCCGCAGCGCGGCGGCGCTGGTTGACCATATGGTTCCGCCGTTCCGGAAGGGCGGTCTCTATCCGGAACTCGCCGCCCTTGGCGAATCGATCAACGATTTCGACACGGCCCTCCACAAGAACCCGGAGCTTGCGCGCGCCGTCGGCGAGCAGATCCGCACGCAGGTGAACGCCCTCGGCCTGGCCAAGGACCTTGGCCTCGACCTCTCCAAGCCGAACAGCCTCGGCGATGCGACGGTGCACAAGATTCAGGACCACATCCTGAAGCTCAAGGGTCAGAACATTCCCTACGGGCTCCACACGTTCGGCCGCACGCCGGACAAGGCGATGCGCGACAGCACCGTCGATGCGATTGTCAGCATCGATCGGCGTCTCCTGCCGAACGACGCCAAGGTCCTCGCGTCGGACATGGACGCGCGAATCGTCGCTTCCGGTCCGCGGGAGATGGACAGCCTGATGCGCGGCCTGCGTGGCCGGTACATCACCACGGGCAGCGGAGGCGAACCGCTGCGCAACCCTGACTCGTATCCGACCGGCAAGAATTTCTACGGCATCGATCCGGACAAGGTACCGAAGCCGGCGTCGTACCAGATGGGCATCAAGCTCGCCGACCAGATGCTGGCCGACCACGTCAAGCAGCACGGGCGATATCCGGAAAAAGTGTCGTTCGTCATCTGGGGCGACGAGACGATGCGCCACGAGGGGGTACTCGAGTCGCAGATCTTCCATCTGCTCGGCACGAAGCCGGTGTGGGACGCTCGCGGCAAGGTCGTGGACGTGGAGGTCATTCCGCGGGCACGCCTCGGCCGTCCGCGCGTAGACATCGTCATTGCCTCGGCGGCGGAAGGCATGTTCAACAACGTCACGCAGTTGATGGACAAGGCCGTGCAGAAGGTGAAAGCGCTGGACGAGGCGGAGAACTACGTGCGCAAGCACTACCTCTCGACGAAGGCAATCCTCGTGCAGCGCGGCTATACCGACGACGAGGCGGATCGCCGCGCCGGCGTGCGCATCTTCGACGAACCGCCCGGCACGTTCAACCTGAATACCTCGACCATCGTCGCGGCCAGCGGCACGTGGGAATCGGACAAGGGCTTCGCCAACGATTACCTGAAGAAGCTGGGACACGGCTACGGAAACGGGTTCTGGGGCGAGTCGATGGAAGACGTCTTCCGGCTGGCGCTCTCGGGGACCGAGAAGATCGTCCACAGTTCGTCCACGATGCTCTATGGCGCGCTCGATAACGACGACATGTTCATGTACATGGGCGGGCTGGCCAGCGCCATCCGCAGCGTGGACGGCACCGACAAGAGCCCGGAGCTCGTCATCACGAACACGCGCGATCCCGGCAAGCCGGAGATGACCTCCATCGACAAGTTCATCGGCACTGAATTCCGCTCGCGCTACATCAACCCGACGTGGATCGAGGGGATGAAGAAGGAGGGGTACGCCGGCGCGGGTGAAATGCGGCAGTTCGTCGAGTATCTCTGGGGCTGGGACGCGACGGTCAGCGAGACCGTGGACGACCGCATGTGGCAGGAAACCTTCGGCGTCTACGTCGAAGACAAGCACAACCTCGGCATGCAGCAGTTCTTCGAGAAGAATTCGCCGTTTGCCTATCAGGACATCACCGCGCGCATGCTCGAGACCGTTCGCAAGGGCAACTGGAACGCCGATACGGCGACGCAGAAGAAGCTGATCGAGGAGTACGTGGGCAGCGTCAACCGCCATGGCGTCGGCTGCGCCGAGCACACGTGCGGCAACGCGAAGCTGCAGAAATTCGTGATGGACCAGGGCCGCAGGATGGGCGTCCCGGTCCCGGCGCTCGAAGGTTTCCAGAAGGCGATGGAACGGGCGACGGGCGAAGGGATCGATGCCGGGGCCGAGCGCCTCGACTCGTTCGTCCGCAGCAACGACGCGCACGTTACTGCGCGCCTTCAGGCGGTGCCCGCGCCGAGCCGCAACGTGCGGCAGATCGAGGGGCAGGTCATGGAGGCGCGGCAGACGTCAACCGCTCCGCGCAATGAGGCCCGGCGCGATGCCGTTCCGTCCGAGTGGCAGGCCGCGGCGGCTGCGCTGCCGATCCTCGGCCTGCTCGTCGCGTGGCGCTACGGGCGCCGCCGCCGCGGCGACTAGCACGGCCACGTCGCCGATCACGTCACTCACAAGTCGCTCGCGCCCAGGCTCGTCTGGTGCGTCGTGACTGGTGCAACGATGTAGCCGATGCTTGCGCTCCTAGCCGCTGCTTTTCCCGACGCGTGGCCGCACGACGCGCGTCCACCACATCGTGAACCCGGTGGCGAAGAGGAGCGGCGGTGCCAGGCCGAGCAGGAACCACGTGATGCGGACTCCATTGCCGCCGAACCCGCCGACGTGCAGCCAGCCGGCCCAGTCCATCACCACGTCGCCGGCGCTGCGCCTGACGTCGGGCGACTTCAGCACGGCTCCCGTGTACTGATCGAGGTACACGGGCGTGAGGTCGGCGCGCCCGCCGGGCAGCGGCATCGCTTTCGAAAACATCACGACGAACGCCGCTTTTTCGTCCGCCGGCGGAACCATCCGCGCCACGTGCTCGGCGGGCCGCTCCTGCTGGGCGCGAGCCACCAGCTCGCGCCAGCTCGGGCGACGCGCGCTCGACGCTGAGGAGACGGAGGCAGGCGGCACGACCACCGTCAGCGGAGAGATCCAGTCGACGGTGTCGCGGAACTGCGCCGGAAAGGCGAAGTAGATTCCGGTGACGGCCCACATGGCGATCAGCACGACGGTCCAGAAGCCGGTCGCGCTGTGCAGATCCCACGACAGGCGCCGCCAGTTCCGCGTCCACCGCACGTTCAGCGACCGGCGCCAGTTCGCCACGCCGGGCCACCAGATCACAACGCCTGTCAGGCTCAAGATCAGGAGCAACACGGCGCCGATGCCGTTCGCGATGCGTCCCTTCCGGCCGGCGAGCAGGTCGAAATGCAGCTCCTGCAGCGTGCGGATCGCCGAATGCTGCGGCACCTCGCCCAGTACTCGCCCGCTCGACGGATCCACCAGGACGGCCGGGAAGTCATTCCCCCGTCTCAGATAGGCGAGGTAGACCGGACGGAGGCGTGAGGGCGCTTCCACGAATGACACGTCATCGGCGGGAAAAGCGTCGCGCACCTGCTCGAGCACCGTCCCCGGATGGGCGGACGGCCCGTCTCCCGGGGTGAACAGCGCCGGATGCGCCGCCCGCTGCATGTCGATGCGGAACATCAGCGCCGCGCCCGTCACGCACACCACGAAGAGGTAGAGGCCGGCGACGATACCGGTCCACAGGTGCAACTGGAAGAGCGCGCGACGGACGAAGACGGTCTGTGGCCTGTGGAGGAAGGCACGCATCGGCGGCACAGTGTAGCGACACAGTGTAGCGGCACAGTGTAGCGCCCGGGCACGACAGGGCTTTCTGAAGTTTTCGTTAGGCGGACGTCGATTCGTACCTGACGAAGAGTTCAGGAACTCTTCAGGCTCGGCGCGTTTGGCCGGCCGCTACAATCCGCCCCTGAGTTGTTGACTGGAGTCGTGATGATTCAACTGCGTGGGTGGATGACGTCCGTGCTGGCGATCGCAATCTGTGTGCTGCCGGCGATCGCGGCTGCACAGCAGCAGCGAGGAACAGCTGCGCAGCAGCAGGGAATACTGACCGGAGCGGTCGTCGACTCGCTGGGCGGGCGCATCGCCGGCGCGGCGGTGACGCTCATCGGTGAACAACCGAAGGCGGGAGAAACCCGGACCAACGCCGAAGGCGTGTATACCTTTCAGAACCTGGCACCGGGCCGGTATCAGGTCGTCGTGACCGCGTCAGGCTTCGAAGCCGTGACGTCCGACCCGGTATTCGTCGGCGCCGGAGAGCGCGCGACGGCGGATATCAGGCTGCGGGTCGGCGCAATCGAGCAGGCGGTTCTGGTCACTGCATCGGCAACCGAGATCTCGCAGGCACAGAGCGGCGCACCGGTGACGGTCATCGACGAGCAGACGCTCGAGGCGCTGAACAAGACGGAGCTGTCGGAAACGCTGCGTCTCGTCCCGGGATCGCACGTCGTGCCGACGGGCGGCCGCGGTGGATTGACGAACATGTTCATCCGCGGCGGGAATGCCAACTTCAACAAGGTGCTGGTCGATGGCATTCCGGTCAACGACATCGGCGGCGCGTTCGACTTCGGCCAGATGGCGACCGGTGGCGTCGAACGAATCGAAGTACTTCGGCAGACCAACAGCGTCATCTACGGCAGCGACGCCCTGGCCGGAGTCATCAACATCACGACGAAGCGCGGGCGCACCCGCGTCCCCGAGGTCGAATACTCGATCGACGGCGGCAACCTGGATACGTTCGCGACGACGTTCTCGGTCGGCGGCGTCGCGCGCCGGTTCGACTACTTCTCGAGCTATTCACGGTTCGACACGAACAACGACGTGCCGAACAACGCGTACGAGAACGGCACCTATGCCGGACGGTTCGGCGCAGCAATTGCGGGCAACACCGACCTGAGCGTCAGCATCCGCCGGATCGACAGCGAGTACGAGAGCAGCAACGCCATCCTCAACTTCGGCATCGCCGACGACGCCTCGCAGGACAAGGAGCAGGCGTACGTCACTGCGTCCGCGCGCACACAGTGGACGAACCGGTGGCAAAGCGCGATCCGGTTCGGGTGGACGGATGAACGGTTGGTGTACGTCAACCCGGCGCCGACAGGAGAGCCGTTCGATCCGTTCGGCTTCGGTCCCAACTATCTGGGCAACACGGTCACGCTCAGGGGTGCGGACGGACGCAGTGTGACCGGCCGCGCCATCCTCGACTTTGGCGGACGGTATCCGTCGATATTCGCGACGCGCACCGACCGCCGGCTCATCGCCGGAGACACGACGTTCCAGCTGCACGAGATGTTTGCCGTGTCGGCTGGCGCGCGCTTCGAACAGGAGCGCGGCTATGCCGATCAGGACCTCGACGGCGAGCCGGACCCCGAGCCGACGGCGACACGCAACAACGGCGGCTTTTTCGTCGAGGGGCGCGGTTCGTTCCTGAGTCGCCACTACATCAATGCCGGTCTCGGGTATGAGCGCAACGAGGTCTTTGAGTCTGCCTGGACCCCGCGGCTGTCCGTTGCGTCGTACCTGCGCCTGCCGAGTGCATCGGCCGTTGGCGAGACAAAGATCACTCTGAACGCCGGAACCGGAATCAAGGCACCGAGCGTGTTCCAGTCCAACAACTCGTTGCTCGCGCTCCTGCAGGGGACACCTCTTGCATCCAACGTTTCGCCGGTTGGCCCCGAGCGCAGCAAGAGCTTCGACATCGGCGTCGAGCAGGGCTTTCTGAACGGCAACGCGCGCGTCCGCGTCGCTTACTTCCACAACACGTTCGATGATCTGCTGGAGTTCCTGGGACGTCAGCAGCTGATCCTCGCCGGCGTCCCGGCCGACGTGGCGGCAGCCACGCAGTTCGGCGCCTATTTCAACGCCGCGTCGTACCGCGCGGACGGCATCGAGACGTCCGGCGAAGTAGCGGTCCGGGACATGCTCCGCTTTGGCGCGTCCTACACGTACCTCGACGCGGAAGTCACCGAAGCGCTGAGCGCATCGGCGTCCATCAACCCCGCATTCCCCGGCATCGAGATCGGTCAGTTCTCGCCACTGGTCGGCGAGCGTCCGTTCCGCCGCCCCACCCATTCCGGAACGCTGTTCGTGTCCTACATGAACGGCCCGGCGCAGGTGGCGCTGTCGGCGTTCTTCTCCGGCCGGCGCGACGACAGTACGTTCCTGAGCGACGGGTTCTTCGACACGAGCATGCTGCTGCCGAACCAGGACCTGGCGCCCGGCTACCAGAAAGTGGACCTGAGCGCCGCCTACCAGGTGCATCGCCGGCTGCGTGGCTACCTGGTCATCGAGAATCTGTTCGATCAGGAGTATCAGCCGTCGTTCGGCTTTCCGGGATTACCGCTTACCGCCCGTGCGGGCGTTCGCGTCACCTTCGGCGGCGCGCCGCGGCCCTAGGAGCCGGTCCGAGTAATGGCATGGGTCGCGGCTGCGAGTTTCGCCCGCTCCAACCGGCGAGTGTTCTCGTAGCCGCGTCGCTCTCCCTTTACTGCGGATCCTCTCAGGTCACTCCGCGCCAGATCAGTCACAGTTCCACGGGCGCATACGAGGCAGCGCTGACGGCGACAGACGCGGGCTTCATTGCGTCGTGGTACGACATCCGCGACGGCAACGGCGAGATCTACGTCCGCAGCATTGACGACGACGGTCAGCCGAGTGGAAGTGAGACGCGGCTGACAAGGAGTCCGGCCGAGTCGTATGAACCGAGCATCGCGGCCTTCCCCGGCGGCCGGGTTGCCGTGGGCTGGTACGACAAGGCCGCCGACGGAACGCTCACCGCGAGAATCGGTCTCTGGACTGCCACGGGCACGAACATCTGGACGAACACCCTGCCCGGCGCAGGCCGTAACCCTGTTCTCGCCGCCGATCGTGGACAGATCGTCGTCGCCTGGATCCGCCCCGCGCCTGCCAGTGATGGCGAAGAAGTGTGGTCGGCACGATGGAACGAGGCCGGCGAGCCGATCGGTGAGCCACGCTTCCTCGGCGCCGCGCATCGGACCACGTGGAACGTGAATCTCCACATCGACGACGAGGGCGTCGCCTGGGTCGTCTGGGATGCCGTCTGGCAGACCCGTGCCAGCGAGCTGTTCCTGGCCCGCGTCGCCCGCAAGTCTCTTCCGCCTGAAGGCGGAAGCTACGCAGGCATCCCGGTAAGGCGGCTGACCAGCGACGACGGGAAGGAATCGAAGTATCCCGATATCGCCGTGCGCGGCGGCGATGCCGCGCTGACCTGGTTCGATGCCCGGGATGGCAATACGGAGGTCTATCTGTTTGCCGGCGCTGCCGGCGAGTTGACCTCGGAAATTGGCGGCCGCGCGCAGCGGGTGACCAACACGCGCGGAGAATCGATCGGCGCGTACCTCGCCTGGAACGGCACGCGTATAGGCCTCGCCTGGTGCGACGACACCGTCGGGCAGCACGAAATCTATTTCCAGGCGTTCGATCGGCGCGGACGCGCCGCGACGGAGATCCGGCGCGTCACCGACAACAGCATGTCATCGCTGATCCCCGCCATCGAGCGGTGGCGCGATGGCTTCGCGCTCGCCTGGAGCGAGTTCGTGCCCGCCACGCCCGGCGGGCATGGCGGCCGATCGGAAATTGCGTTTGCGCGTATCCCTTGAGTCATGTCGTGGGACGAGCCTTCAGGCTCGCCTCGCGAACCCGAAGGGTTCGCGCCACGGAAGCGCAATTCGCGTCACGTGCTAGTCCGGGATCTCCGCCTCAACCAGCTTCGCAAGCAGCGCGAGCGATTCCTGCCAGCCAAGCGTGCACGCCTCCGGCGGGATGACGTCCGGCAGCCCCGCCTGCACGATGTTCACCTCGGTCCCGACGATGACCTTCTTCAGCGTAACGGTCGTCACCATCTCCCCTGCCAGGTTCGGGTCGTCGAACCGGTCCGTCCAGCGGATCCGTTCGTTTGGGACGAGTTCCAGGTATTCGCCGCCGAAGGAATGGCTCTTCCCGGACGTGAAATTTGTAAACGACATCTTGTAGGTGCCACCCACCCGCACGTCCGCGTGGTGGACCCGGCCGGTGAATCCATTCGGCGGCAGCCATTTGGCCATCGCATCGGCATCAAGAAAGGCCCGGTAGACCCGCTCGGGCGTGGCTCGCAGAACTCGATGAAACTGAACGGTCGACGGCATGTTCCTGCTCCTCTCCGGCACAACGGTATCGTCTGTATCTGATAGTTAGACCAGGATTCGTGATCTAAATCATCGGAGAAGAGGAAGGAGACAGGAGGTAGGAGGTAGAAGAGGAGGAACTGGCGGAGCCACGCAGACTCCGCCAATTCCGTAATCCGCTTTCACCTCACCTGTCAGAGCCCGGCGTCGGCGGTTGCTTTGTACCGAGCATGAGCCGTACCGGATCCCTTTCAAACGAATCCCCCATATTTTCTGGCTTTACGATCGCATCGCGACCGTCGCATCCGACTCTTTGAATCGCGCCGATCCGAAGATCCGGATTACACCGCCTGCGGAACCAGCGGAATGAAGGACGTGTGCTTCGACGGCGGCGGAATCTCACCGTCGGGCATGTCACCCGTATCGCGCCTGAGGTGCTGCCGCATGGACGGCTTCACCGACGCCAGCAGCTCTTTGCGCGTCTTCACGTAGATCGGTTTTCCAATGTAGATCTTGCCCATCCGCGCCATCAGCGACTCCGGCATGGCGTTCGCGAACATGAAGAGCGGCCACGTGAAGCCTGGGCCGTTCAGCTTGCGCAGCTTCCACGCCCAGAGCCCGAGCGCGCCGACACGCCACGCCGTCGGCCCCCACCAGCTGTTCTGGCCGGGGCGCAGGTTCATCTTCCAGCACTTCATCATCAGCTGCCATTGCAGCGGGCTCAGTTCGGCGGTCTCGGCCACGCCCTTCTTCTTTTCCATCCGCGTGTCGTGGAGCGGGGTGAAGATCGAAGGGATGAAAAACGCGAACAGGCCGCGGCGCTCGACCTCGTAGATCAAATCCAGCGTCGCGCGGCAGTCGTCGTCGGTTTCGCCGGGATTGCCGATGATCAGCGTCATCGCCGGGAACCAGTTGTATTGATTGAGGATCTCCAGTCCGCGGATGACGACGCTCGGCCATTCGTCGATCGGAAACGGGACACCCTTGCTCGGCATCACCTGCTTGGCCATCCGCACGGATCCGGTCTCGAGCCCGATCAGCGGCACCAAGGCCTTGCGCTTGGGATGCGAGCTCAACACCGGCAGGTGAATCGGGCTCTTGTCCAGCAGCTTGGCCGACAGCTCGCGAATCAGGATGGGATCGACGACGGCCGGGGCGATCGTGGCGTGGCTGAGCACGTGCTGCTCGACGCCGGGGGTGTCCACCACCTGGGAGTACAGATCCAGCAGCGCCTCGCGATTCGGGAAATAGAACGGCGTATTCGTGTGCACCTGGCCCCAGATGAACATGTCTTCCGTGGCCAGCGAGATCTGTTTGTTGCCCTCGCGCACGTTCGCGCGCACGGCGGCAAGAATCTTGTCCTTCGGCAGATCGATCTGCGGATTGAGATCCGGCACGCAGAACTGACAGCGGCGTCCGCATCCTGTCGTCATCTCCACGACGCCGAAGGTCGTGCGCTTGTCCGGAAACAGAATCTCGTCGCGCGTCGTCGGATGCGCCACGTCAATCTGCCGCGGCAGCTCCCGTCCGGCCAGCGCCTGGTCGAACAACGCCAGCGTCTGTTCCGATTCGCTGCGGCCTTCGACGACGCAGTCCACGCTCAGCTCGTCGAACATGTCGTTCTGCGTGATCTGCCAGCCGCCCGATCCTCCGACGATGACCTTGAAGTTCGCCCGCCACGGGTTCGCCTTGATGGCGGCGAACATCTGCCGCGCGTAGTGGGAGTTGATCGGCTGCTTGGCCGATCCGAAGATCGAGGTATACACGCCGGCGGCGAACGTCACGCCGAGCGGATTGTGCGTCGAGACCGCGACAACGCGCGTGTTCGGGCCGATGAACGCGTCGAGGTCCTGCGGGTAGCAGCAGACGATGCTGGCGGCGTCGAACCGGCGCAGCAGCGACTTCTCGAGCACGCGGATCCCGGCCGGCATGTACCGCGCCGACCCGTCCTCGTTGTATTCGACCCTCCGCCACTCCGGATACTTCTTGTTGAGGATGCCTTCCAGCCACATCGGCAGCGAGGCCATGCTCATCTGGATGAAATAGCCGGCGTGGTCGATGATTTCGGTCAGCGGCGCCGTGAGGACGATGGGCGCTCCGCCCTTCACGCGTGAGGCGGGTGTGCTCAGGCCCGCCTGGACAGGGTTGTCCACTGAGTGTGCCTCCGTTTTCCAACGATTATTGACCAGCTCAAGCGGATTGACACAGGTCAACCGGGTTCCTTCCGCCTGAAGGAGGACGCTACCAGTGTCCAGGCGGAACCTGCGAGTAAGCTAATTGGTCGGCTCGGCCATGGAACCCCAACACCTCGCGCTTCTCGGCATCACCTTCGTCGCCGCGATCGTCAACGGCGCCCTCGGCTACGGCTTTTCCTCGATTACGGTCCCGCTCGCGCTGCTCTTCCTGACCAACCGCGTCCTGAACCCGGCCCTGGTCCCGATCGAGGTCGCGCTCAACGCCTACGTCCTCTGGGTCAACCGCGAATCGCTGCCGAACGTCTGGCGCCGGGTGTTTCCGATCGTTGTCGGCCTGCTGCCGGGAGTCATCGCCGGCACGATGCTGGTGTCGCGGGTGAGCCCGGGCTGGCTGAAGTTCGGGACCTTCATCGCGCTGCTGCCTCTGATCCTTCTGCAGGCGGCCGGCTATCGCCGTCCCCTCAAGTCGGAGCGGTCGATCGGTCTCGGCTTCGGCGTGGGCGTTGGCGTGTTGTATTCCGTCACGACGATTTCGGGGCCGCCGCTGGCGGTGATGTTGAGCAACCAGGGTCTGACGAAGCGCGATTTCCGCGCAGCGCTCGGGTTCATCCGGCTCGCCGAGTCCTCGTTTACCGCCGTTGCCTACGCGTGGGCCGGTCTTTACAGCGTGGAAAGCCTGGGCCTGGTGCCGTACATCGTGCCGAGCATCGCGATCGGCGTTCCGATCGGCGCGGCGCTGATCCAGCGGATCCGGCCTGAAACGTTCCGGCGCATCTGCATGAGCTTCGACGCGTGGATCGTCGGGTTCGGGTTGTCGAACCTGCTCAAGGAGCTGCACCTCGTCGAAAGCAACCTCGCCTTCCTTGTCCTCGCCGCGGTGGGCGTTCTCGATACGTGGCTGCTCTATCGCTTCTTCTCCGTGCAGTTGCCCCAGGCAAAACGCGCCGAAACCGTCGCCCAGATTCGGGGCGCTCCTGCAGACTCCTGATCCCTGATCCCTGATCCCCGATTCCCGATCCCTTGTGAAACCGCACACGAAACTTCTGCTCGCGCTGGTGGCCGGCTTCGCTGCCGGTGCCGCCGCCCATGCCTACGGCAGTTCTCCGGCCGTGGATTTCCTGGGCCAGCAGATCCTCCGCCCCGTCGGACAGATCTTCCTGCGCGTCATCTTCATGACCGTGGTGCCGATGGTGTTCGCGGCGCTCGTAATTGGCGTCTACGAACTGGGACGCGAGCACGGCCTCGGCGGCGTCGCCGCCCGAACGCTGGCCTTCACGCTGCTGCTCAGCGCTGTTTCGGTGATCGTCGGCATGCTGCTCGTGAATGTCGTCCGACCCGGCGCGAACCTGCCAATCCGGCCTGATGCCGCATCCGCCGGAGTCACCACGCTGGAAAGCAATGCCGCCGCCGCGAAGCCGCTGGGCGATGTGCTGATCGAGCTGATCCCGCGCAATCCGCTCGATTCCGCGGTGCGCGCGCTCGACGGCGAGATGCTGCCGCTGATGGTGTTCGCGCTGATCTTCGGCTTTGCCATCAGCCGCGCGCCGGCCGGCGAGGGCGAACGCAACATCCTCGTTCGCGTCTTCGACCAGATCTTCGACGCCTGCATGCGCATCGTCGGCTGGGCGATGGTCATCGCTCCCCTGGCGGTGTTCGCCATCGTGTTCAACACCGCGCGCACGTTCGGCGGCGACGTGTTCCGGGCGGTGCTGCTGTATGTCGTGACGGTCGTCGTCGGGCTGCTGATCCAGCAGTTCATCGTCTATAGCGCAGTCCTCCGGGTTGCGGCGAGGCGGTCGCCGATCCAGTTCTTCCGCGATTGCCGGGAGGTGTACCTCTACGCGTTCTCGACCGCGTCATCGAACGCGACGCTGCCCGTGTCGCTGAAGACGGCGGAAACGAAGCTGGGGATCTCTCCACGCATTGCCCGCTTCGTGCTGACGGTGGGCTCGACGGCGAATCAGAACGGCACGGCGCTGTTCGAGGGGGTGACGCTGCTTTTCCTGGCGCAGGTGTACGGCCTCGATCTGACGGTCGGGCAGCAGGTCCGCGTGATGGTGATGTCGATCGTGGCGGGGATCGGCACGGCCGGCGTGCCCGGCGGGTCGCTGCCGATGGTGCTGATCGTGGCGCAGTCGGTGGGGATCCCGGCCGAGGGTATGGGGCTGATTCTCGGAGTCGATCGGTTCCTCGACATGTGCCGGACGGCGGTGAACGTCAGCGGTGATCTCGTTATTGCTACTGTCGTCGATAAGTCTCAAGTGTCAACTTTCAAGTGACAGGTAAGTCGCAAGTGCTTGTCCACTTACTTGCCAGTTGTTAGTTGTTACTTCTAACTTCATTACTGCGCGGCCTGACGTAGACGCGATCGCCGACGATCACGCGCACCGCTTCGGCACGTTCTCCATCGAGCTCCATCGGCGTCGGCGTGCCGTTCTTGTCGTGCATCTCGACCTGCACGCGCCCGTGGAACAGGTTCACATCACCCAGGAAATTCGACACGAACGGCGTTGCCGGCTTCTCGATCACTTCGCCCGGAGGCGCGTCCTGTTCGATTTTGCCGTCGTTCATGACGACAACACGGTTGGCCAGCTCGAGGGCCTCTTCCTGATCGTGCGTGACGAACACGCTGGTGAGATGGATTTCCTGATGCAGGCGGCGCAGCCACCGGCGCAGTTCCTGGCGCACCTTGGCGTCGAGCGCGCCGAACGGCTCGTCGAGCAGCAGTACTCGAGGCTCGACGGCGAGCGCTCTGGCCAGGGCGACACGCTGGCGCTGCCCTCCCGACAGCTGCGACGGGTAGCGGTCTCCCAGGTAATCGAGCTGCACCAGGCCGAGCAGCTCGTGCACACGGCGGCTGATGTCGTCCTGGGACGGGCGCTGGTCGCGCGGGCGCACGCGAAGCCCGAACGCGACGTTTTCGAACACCGTCATGTGACGAAACAGCGCGTAGTGCTGGAAGACGAAGCCGACGCCACGATCGCGCGGATCACGCCTGGTCGCCTCGTCGCCGTCGAAGAACACGGATCCAACATCGGGCGTTTCAAGGCCGGCGATCACACGCAGGAGCGTGGTCTTGCCCGAGCCGGACGGGCCGAGCAGCGCTACCAGCTCGCCCGAGTGCACGGTGACGCTCACATCGCGAAGCGCGACGAAGCTGCCAAATGTTTTGGTCAGGTTTCTGACTTCGATGCTCATATGCGTTCCTGGTCCGGCTAAAGCCGGACACTACGTCGATGTAGTGTCCGCCTTCAGGCGGACCCTCCGTGCAGCCTCCGTTCGAGAATTGTCTTCACGACCAGCGTCACCACCGCCAGCAGCGTCAACAGCGACGCAACGGCAAACGCCGCCTGGAACATGTACTCGTTGTAGAGAATCTCCACGTGCAGCGGCAGCGTGTTCGTTTCGCCGCGAATCTTGCCGGAGACCACCGACACGGCCCCGAACTCGCCCATCGCGCGCGCGTTGCAGAGAATCGCGCCGTAGAGGACACCCCATTTGATGTTGGGGAGCGTGACGCGGAAAAACGTCTGCCAGCCGCTCGCGCCGAGGACGCGCGCGGCTTCCTCTTCCTGCGTACCGGCGGCTTCCATCACCGGAATGACCTCGCGCGCGACGAACGGAAACGACACGAAGATCGTCGCCAGCACGATGCCGGGAATGGCAAACACAATCCGCAGGTCCTGCTCCGCCACCCACGGACCGAGCACGCCCTGGCGCCCGAACAGCAGCACGAACACCATGCCGGAAATGACCGGCGAGACGGCGAACGGCAGATCGATCAGCGTGGTCAGCAACGTGCGGCCGGGAAAGCGGAACTTCGCGATCGCCCATCCGGCCGCGACGCCGAAAACGAGATTTGCCGGAACCGCGAATGCGGCGGCGATGAGCGTCAGCTCGAGGGCGGCAATCGCATCCGGCTCACGAACCGATTCGAAGTACGGGCCGATACCGTTGCGGAATGCCTCGACGAACACGACCGTCAGCGGCAGCACCAGAAAGAGCGCGACAAAGCCGAGACACGTGCCAGTCAACAGCACGCGAATCGCCGCCGGCTCGGTGAGCATTGTGGGGCGGGTTCGGCCGGAGTCGGAAACGAGCGCAGGCGGACCCGCCGATTGAACAGCTCCCGCCATCAGCCCGCAACCCTCCGCGTCGTCCAGCCCTGCAGCGCGTTGATCACCAGCAGCATCGCAAACGAGATCGTGAGCATCACGACCGCGATCGCCGTCGCGCCTGCGTAGTCGAACTGTTCCAGCTTGGTGATGATCAGCAGCGGCGAGATCTCGGTGCGCATCGGCATGTTGCCGGAGATGAAGACGACCGACCCGTATTCACCGATGGCCCGCGCAAACGCGAGTGCAAACCCTGTCAGCCACGCCGGATACAGATACGGGAGGATGACCCGTGTCACGACCTTCAGGCGGCTTGCGCCGAGGCTGGTTGCGGCTTCTTCAATCTCGACGTCGAGGTCTTCGATGACGGGCTGGAGTGTCCGGACGACGAATGGCAAGCCGATGAAGATGAGCGCGATGGTGACGCCGACGCGCGAAAACGCGAGCTTGACGCCGTAGGGCTCTGCCAGCTGGCCGATCCATCCATTCGGCGCGCACAGGGTCGTCAACGTGATCCCGGCGACCGCGGTGGGCAGCGCGAACGGCAGGTCAACCAGCGAGTCGAGGATGCGGCGGCCTGGGAACGAATAGCGAACGAGCACCCACGCGACTATCAGTCCGAACACGCCATTCACGCAGGCGGCAACGAACGATGCGCCGATGCTCAGCTGATACGAGGCGATTACGCGCGGGTCCGTGATCGTCGCCTCGAACTGCGCCCACGGCACAGACGCCGCCCGAAGAGGAAGCGTGACGAGCGGGATCAACACGATCAGCGTCAGATACGCGAGCGTGTAGCCAAGCGTGAGTGTGAATCCCGGGAGGACGGAGCGTCGCCTCATCTCCCCGGCCGATAAATCCTGTCGAACATGCCGCCGTCGTTGAAGTGGGTCTTCTGCGCGCTCTGCCAGCCGCCAAACGCCTGGTCGATCGTGAACAGTTCAACCTTCGCGAACGTGCCGGCATATTTCGCGGCGACCTTTTCATCGCGCGGGCGGTAATGGTTCCGCGCGGCGATTTCCTGGCCCTCTGGCGTGTACAGGAACTGGAGATAGGCCTCGGCGACGGCCTTGGTTCCCTTTCGGGCGACGACCTTGTCAACGACGGCGACCGGTGGTTCCGCCAGGATGCTGAGCGACGGGGTGACGATCTCGACTTTGCCCTTCGCCTCCTCGAGCGCGAGGTACGCCTCGTTCTCCCAGGCGAGCAGCACGTCGCCGATGCCGCGCTGCACGAAGGTTGTCGTCGCGCCGCGCGCCCCGGAGTCGAGCACGGGCACGTTCTTGAAGAGCGCCGTCACGAACTCGCGCGCTTTCGCGTCGCTGCCGCCGTTCCGGCGCTTCGCGTACTCCCACGCCGCCAGATAGTTCCAGCGGGCACCGCCCGAGGTCTTCGGGTTCGGTGTGATGACCTGCACACCGGACCGAACCAGGTCGCTCCAGTCCTTGATGCCCTTGGGATTGCCCTTGCGGACGAGGAAGACGATCGTCGAGGTGTACGGGGCGCTGTTCTGAGGCAGACGCTTCTGCCAATCCTTGTGGATCAATCCGGAGTTGGACACGGCGTCGATGTCGTAGGCGAGCGCCAGCGTGACAACGTCGGCGTCGAGGCCGTCGATCACCGCCCGCGCCTGCGAACCCGATCCGCCGTGCGACTGGCGGAAGGTGATGTCCTGGCCGGCCTTGCTCTTCCAGTACTTCGCGAACGCGGCGTTCACGGCAACGTAGAGCTCGCGTGTGGGGTCGTACGACGCATTGAGGAACTGCGTCTGCGCGGATGCCGTGGCGGCCAGGAGCACGGCCAGGGCGACGGCGAGAATCGTTCGTGACAGTAACTTCATGATTCCTTCCTCTAGAAATTCAGCTGGGTCCGGAACGCGATGCCGTTTTCAGCGGCCCGTGCGCCAGCCTGGTTGTCGTCGAACACCGTGCGCTCGAAGTTGAGGACGTACTTCAGGTTGCCGGTCAGGTACCAGTTCAGGCCGACGGTCCATGCCTGCGCCTTGCGGCTCGAGCCGGCAGCCGCGAATCCCAGATCGATTGCCGCCTGGTCGACCTTCAATTCATGGACGCGCGCGGCGAGCTGGAACGCGCCCCAGTGCCCGGTCGAGGGATCGAGGATCGCGCGCGGGCGGACGCCAGGGCCCGCATCCGTGGCCGCTTCCCCCGTCAGCACCCACGACGCCGCAACCTGCCATGCCCGGGCCGCGATGTCGTCAGACACGCCGTTACGTGTCACGGGGACTTCCGTTCGGACGTATTCGGCCCAACCGCCGAACGGGCCTCTGAAGAAGAACAGCTGCGGCGAATAACGGACGCGCCTGCCGCTGGCGACCGCGCCCGTCGCGTACCAGAAGAACGGCTGCTGAAAAGTCTGCGTGCGGTAGGACGGCAGCGCCGCGGCGCCGGTCTGACGTCCGGTATTGCCCGAGACGGCGCCGCCGAGACCGCGCAGCGGACTCGCGACATTGCGCGTGAAGGGGCGCAGAATCACGCGCGCCGAGACGTCTTTTCCATCGTTGGCGTCGAGATCGGAGCTGCCGCCGTCCGCCACTCCATTCATCACGCCGGCGAGATAGCTGAACACTCCGCCACCAACGTCGCCGAGCACCTGGATGCCGAGGTCGCGGTTCGGCGCCAGGGCGGTCGGCAGCGCCCGGTCCATGAACAGCAGGTTCGACGCCGAGTGCAGGCGCTCCAGCCCGAACGGATGCTTGCCCTTGCCGGCGCGAATGCGAAAGGCGGGCGAGAAGATGGTGTCGATGTAGGCGTCCTGAAGGACGAGCGTGCCGCCCGCGAAGTCGGGGTTCACATAGAACTCGAACCGCCGCAGAATCCGCCCGCGCAGGTACGGCCGCAGGCGGCGGAGGGCAAACGTATCGTTGATCGCCTCATTGTCGTCTTCCGCCGCCAACCGGCCGTCCGCCTGCACGAGCGCGCCGATCTGCAGCCGGTACTCACCATTCCCCGACTCGATCGCAAACCCGTCCTGCCCCGCAATCAGACGTGCGGGGGGCGCCACTCCCGGCACGTCCGGCGGCGGCTCGACGGCCCCCTGCTGCGCGAAGGCCGGAGGCGCAAGGGTGACACTGAAGACAGCTACTCCCAGGAATCGCCAATGCATCGTTTCTCCATTTCTCGTCGTCGCCGCGTGCGCCGACGCGCTGAACCGACCGCGGAGGTGCCGCCGACGCGTCAGCGAGGAGAAACGGGAATCAGTGGAAGGAAAACTGGCTGGATTCGCTCACCTCACTGCCGCCGGCGGCATACATGCGCAGCGACACGGCGCCGGCATGCGGCAACAGACCCGACAACAGAGGCAGAGCAAAGACATGAGACAAATATCTATATGTTCACTAGGAGATTCATGTCAAGCGGTCCCTATTGACGATCGTGGGGCGAGCCTTGCCAGGCTCGCCACGCGGACGTGACAACGTCCGCGCCACGTCCTTCGACCGGTTACCTTCGGCGAGACAGGCTTGACCGAGAGCGTGCGTTCAGGCCCGCAAGGGTGGTGTTGTCGAGGATGTGCGCGGTGGCGTCCCGCACCTCCTTCATCGCCAGGCGGACGCCGCAGGTTTGTTCGTCGAGGCATTCATCGCAGCGGCGGTACGCGGTCTTGCTGACGCAGGGGATGAGGGCAAGGGGCCCTTCCAGGATGCGAATGATCTCGCCAACGGTGATATCGCCCGGTCTTCGCGCGAGCACATAGCCGCCGCTCCGGCCAAGCTTGCTCTGCAACAGGCCGTGGCGCGTCAGCTCGAGGAGGATGGCTTCGAGGAACTTCTTTGGCAGCCGCTGACGATCGGCAAGCTCCGACGCCTGCATCGGCCGCTGGCCGGCGTCCTCGGCCGCCAGCTCCAGCATCGCCTTCAGGCCGTACTTCGACTTCTTCGAGAGCACGTAATTATTCTATAGACGCACTAGGCAATTGACAGCGTCACCGATGAGAGGTCGATGCCTTCGACCGAGGCTGTCCACGACTCGCCCGGCGCGAGCAACTGCGAGTCGGTCAGCGTACCGGAGCTGACGAGTTCTCCGGCGGCAAGAGGATGGTCCGGCGTGCGGCGGGAGACCGCCGCCGAGAGCTCGGCCAGACACAGCGCCGGACTGCGCAGCGAGTTCTTCCCCGATCCTTCCGCCCTCACCTCGCCGTTCCGCGACAGCGTCAGCGTGAATCGAGCGAGCTGGTCGGCGAGCGCCGGGATCGCCGCTGTGTCCACCACGCGCGGTTGGCCGACAACGAGCCCGGCGTGGAGACCGAACGCCGCGACAAAGTCCGGCGGCTGGAACTTCCAGTCCGCAAATACACAGTCGATGATTTCGAATCCGAGCGCGATCCATTCCACGTGCCTCAGCACATCGGCGGGTTCGCTTGCGCCGTCGAGCGGCGAGCGGAGCTTGAAGACGATCTCCGGCTCGATTTTCGGCGAGCACATCTGGCGGATCGTCAGCGATGCGGTCTGTCCATCGGCGCGCTGCACGGTGTCGTCGTACATGTGCGCCCACACCAGGGTCTCGAGCTTGAGGGCGCGCCACATCGCCTTGTTCGCGTAGCCGACCTTGCGGCCGACCGTGGTCCGGCCGCTCGCGCGCCGCATGCGAACGAGCTCGGCTTCAACCGAGTAGCCCGCATCGAGATCGAAACCGGCGACACGGCCGGACGGCGGGGTGTCGATGAACTGCGTTCCAGCGTACGCCGCCCGCAGTTCCTCCGCGAGCGCGCGTACGTCAACCGTACCTTCCACAAGTGGCCTTAGGTCCGCGCCGCCGCAGGAACGGCTGCGGCGGCCTTCAGCCGAGCGCCTGCCGCGCGGAGCTGCAGCGCCATCACCGCCGCTACGACGGCCATGCCGGAGCTCACATAGAGACCCGTCGTCCAGCTGCCGGTCCGTTCAAAGAGGAACGGCCCCAGCCAGAGGATGAGGAACGCCGCCGTGCCCTTGGCGGTGTAGAGAACGGCGTAGTTCGACGTGGCGTTCTTGCTGCCGAAGTAATCGCCCGACGTCGCCGGGAAGAGCGAGTAGATCTGTCCCCATGTGAAGTACACGAGGACGATGGCCGTGATGTACCACGTGATGGATGTCTGGCCGAACACGACCACCGCCAGCAGGCAGATGGCCTGCAGCGCGAACGTCAGCACCATCGTCCGCTCGCGACCCAGCTTGTCGGACGCCCAGCCCCAGAAGATGCGGGCGGCGCCGTTCGCAAGCGGGCTGAGCGTCGCCACCAGCCCGAGCTGCGCCGTGGTGTACCCCCACGACCTCGTGATCGGTCCGACGTTCGCCGTCACGAGCAGCCCGCCGGTCACCATCAGCACGAACATGACGTACATCGTGTAGAACTCGCGCGTGCGCAGCACTTCGAGCGTCGTGTACTGCCTGCGCGCGGGAGCGGCCGTCGCCGCTTTCGGACCGGCCGCTTCGGAAGGGGGGTGGCGCATGAACTGCGCGGCGGCGACGATCACGAGCCCCTGCACGAGGCCGGTGGCAGCGAAGGTGCCCTGATAGCCGCGGGTCGCCAGCAGGTCCGTGATGATCGGGATGAAGAGGGCCGTGCCGCCGCCGAAGCCGGCCGCCATGATCCCCGACGCCAGACCGCGGCGATCCTTGAACCACTTGAGGGCGGATCCGATCGACGCGCTGTAGACGAACGCCGCTCCCGTGCCGGCTGCGCAGTACAGAACATAGAGCATCGGCAGGCTTGTGGCCGAGCCCATGCCCGCCCACCCCAGTCCGCAGAGAATCCCCGCGACAGTGATGAACCAGCGCGGACCGAGGCGATCGATGAACCAGCCGTCGAGCGGCTGCACCCATGTCTGAAACGCGATGAAGAGGGTAAATGCGAACTGGATGTCCGTCAGGCTCCAGCCCGTGCCCGCTTGCATCGGGTTGACGAATAGCGTCCACGCGTACTGCAGGTTCGCGATCATGATCATCGCGATCACAGAGGCGACGAGCTGGAACCAGCGGTTGTTGATCATGGACGTGCTGCCGCCTCCACAGGGGTGGCCACGGGCTGCCCGCGGCGTTCATCGAGAAACTTCACGCACGCGTAGACGGCGCTCGTCGAGGGCATCGGCACGCCAAGCCGCTCCCCCAGTTCGACCACCGCGCCGACGACCGCTTCGAGCTCCATGGGGCGGCCGGCCTCCCAGTCCTGGAGCATCGACGTCTTGTGCGCGCCGACCTTTTCGGCGCCGGCCATTCGCTGATCGATGCTGATCGGCAGCTCGATGCCAAGCTTCGACGCCACGGCCTCGGCCTCCACCATCACGGCGCGTGCCAGGCCGGAGACAGCGGGATGACGCGTCAGCTCCTCGAGCGTGCCACCGGTGAGGACGCTCAGAGGATTGAACGCGACGTTGCCAAGGAGCTTGACCCAGATCTCATGTCGGATCCGCGTCGTCACCGGGCAGCGGAAACCGGCGACCGACAGCGCCGAGGTCACCTGCTTGACGCGGTCCGACCGCTCGCCGCCCGGCTCGCCGAAGCTGATTCGATTCCCTTCGGTGTGATGAATGACGCCGGGCGCGGCGATGTCGGTGGCGAAGTAGGCCAGCGAGCCGATGACGCGGCGGTGCTCGATCGACGCCGCGATGACCCCACCCGGGTCAACGCGCTCGAGCGTGAGGCCATCGAGCGCGCCGCCATGCTCCTGGAAGTACCACCACGGAATCCCGTTCTGCGTGCTGACGACAACGGTGTCTGGACCGAAGAGCGGACGCAGCTGTGGCGCAAGCGCCGTGAGGCCGTGTGCCTTGACGCCGAGGAACACCACGTCGGCAACGCCAATGGTCGTCAGGTCGTCGGTAGCCCGCGGACGCGCGGAGAAATCGCCGTCCGGACTGATGACCCGGACGCCCTGCTGCTGCATCGCGCGGAGGTGCGGACC
Source organism: Vicinamibacterales bacterium (assembly GCA_035711805.1). Lineage (GTDB taxonomy): Bacteria > Acidobacteriota > Vicinamibacteria > Vicinamibacterales > UBA2999 > Gp6-AA40. The sequence goes on along the minus strand of DASTBV010000048.1, from coordinate 22,990 downwards.
GCGGGCGACCAGCACGACGTCGGCGCCGGCGTGCGCGAGCCGCGCGCCGATATAGCCGCCGATCGCACCGGCGCCGGCGATGACGATCTTCACGACGGCTGCGCGGAAAAAGCCTGAGCCACCACCCGCCGCTGAATCTTTCCCGTGGCGGTTCTCGGGATCGCGTCGGTGATGAAGATCTGCTTCGGCCGCTTGAAGTCGGCGAGACGCTCGCGGCAGAACGCCAGGATCTCCGCTTCCTTGGCCGCGGCGCCCTCACGGAGCGTGACCGCCGCCGCCACTTCCTCGCCCCACGTCGCGTGCGGCTGGCCAAAGGCCACCGCCTCGGCAATCGCCGGATGCGCGAGCAGCACTTCGTCGATCTCGCGCGGCGAAATCTTCTCCCCGCCGCGGTTGATCATTTCCTTCAGCCGGCCCGTCAGCGACAGGTACCCCTGCTCGTCGAGCATGCCCTGATCGCCGGTCCGGAACCACTCGCCGAAAAACGCGGTGGCGTTCGCCTCGGGGTTGTTTTCGTATCCCGAGACGACGTTCGGTCCGCTGATGCACACCTCGCCGCGCTCGCCGGCAGCGAGCACGTTGCCATGTTCATCGCGGATGCTGATCCCGACGTTGGTGCCAGGTCCGACCGAACCCGGTTTGCGCGCAGAAGGCGGCAGCGGATTGGAGGCCATCTGGTGCGCGGCTTCCGTCATGCCGTAGGCCTCGAGCACCGGAGCGCCGAATGCCTCCTCGAGGCCGGCCATGACCGGTGGCGGCAGCGCGGCACTGCAGGATCGGATGAAGCGCAGGTTCTCGGAGCCCGCCGGGCGCGATCCTTTTTCTGCGCGCGCGAGCAGCAACTGATGGATCGTCGGCACCGCCGAGTACCACGTCGCCCCGGTGTCGCGCACCATCCGCCAGAACGACAGCGGGCTGAACTTGGCCGGAACGACGACCGTTCCGCCGGTGGCAAGGGTCGCGAGCGTCGATGCCACCAGGCCGTGCACGTGAAACAGCGGCATCACGCACATGGAGACGTCGCGCGAGGACAGGTCGTAGGTCGCGGCGACGTTGCGCGACGAAATCGTGAGGTTCGCATGCGTCAGCGGCACCCGCTTCGGCCGGCCGGTGCTCCCGCTGGTGTGCAGGATGAGCGCAACGTCGCTCGGGGCCGGCGCTGCGTACGACTGGCCACCTGTCCTGCCGTCAACGGTCACACGGCCGTCGGCTTCCATCTCAACGGTCAGTACCGGCACCTTGCACGCCGCCGCTGCGCGCCGCGCATCGTCTGCGCCGGCCGCCGGCAGGAGCAAAACCTTGGCACTCGTGTCTTCCAGATAGAACTTGAACTCCTCTTCGCGATACGCCGGATTGAGCGGCGCGGCCGTCCCGGCCTCCGAGGCAGCCAGAAAGGCAACGATGGTCGGCAACCCGTTGGGCAGGGCCATCCCGACGCGGTCGCCGCGCCGGACGCCGTTTGCGGCAAGGGCTTCGGCAACGGCCTTGACCTGATCTCGCAGGTTTCCGTAGCTGATCCGGAGGTTCGATTCAGGAAGGATGATGGCAGTCTGGTCCGCGCCGGCCGTCAGCAGACCGAGCAAAGTGGTTGGCGGCATGAGGTTTCTCCCGATGTGTCCGAAGGCAGCGCAGTGTATATCAACCCGGAGGCGGACCAAACCGGTCGGATTTGAGGTAGAATCTCAGGACAGTGTTCGGCCCAAACTGCTGCTGTACCTGCGCTTGTTGTATGAGGACCCCATCGGTCCCGGCGCTTGCGGTCCAGCTGTTTGGGTAACAACCAGAACCACAAAGAGCTGAAACGAAGCCCGGGACAAAATCCCGGGCTTTTTTGTTTTTATGTCTACAGTGGCCTTATCTCCGGACGTGACGACCGACCTCCGACTCGACCATCTCCGCGCGCTGGAAGCCGAAAGCATCCACATCATGCGCGAGGTCGTGGCCGAGTTCGAGCGGCCGGTGATGCTCTACTCCATCGGCAAGGATTCTTCGGTCCTGCTCCGGCTCGCGCAGAAGGCGTTCTACCCCGGACCTATTCCGTTCCCGCTCCTGCACGTCGACACGACCTACAAGTTCCGCGAGATGATCGAGTTCCGCGATCAGATGGCGAAAGCGGTCGGCGCGCGGTTGATCGTCCATACGAACCAGGAAGCGATCTCCGACGGGACGCAGCCCTTCAAGGTCGGGACGCAGCGCTGCTGCGGCCTGCTCAAGACGAAGGCGCTCCTCGACGGACTGGAATCCGGCAACTTCGACGCCGCGATCGGCGGCGCCCGGCGCGACGAGGAGCGCTCGCGTGCGAAGGAGCGCGTCTTCTCGGTCCGCGACCCGAACGGCCAGTGGGATCCGAAACGCCAGCGGCCCGAGCTCTGGAATCTGCTCAACGGGAAACTGCGGCCGGGCGAGAGTATCCGCGTCTTCCCGCTGTCCAACTGGACCGAGCTCGACGTGTGGCACTACATCGCGCTCGAGAAGATCCCGATCGTGCCGCTCTACTTCGCCAAGGAACGCGAAGTCATCGTTCGCGGCAACTCGCTGATCGTCCAGGAGCAGCCCTTCGTCGTCACGATGCCCGGTGAAAAGCCGCAGCTCGTGAAGTGCCGCATGCGCTCGCTCGGCTGCTCGCCCTGCACCGGCGCCATCCGCTCGGATGCGGACACGGTTCCCAAGATCATCAGCGAGCTGATTGCCACGCGGCAGTCCGAGCGGCAGCTGCGCATCATCGACCACGATCAGGACGGCTCGATGGAGCTGAAAAAGCGCGAGGGCTACTTCTGATGGCGGTGTACGGTTCAGAAGGCGGCCTGCTCCGCATCTGCACGGCCGGCAGCGTGGACGACGGGAAGAGCACGCTGATCGGCCGGCTGCTGTACGACTCGCAGTCGGTGTACGAGGATCAGGTCAGCTCGGTCGAGAAGGCGTCGAAGAACCGCAACGCCGGTCCGATCGACTTTTCGCTGTTCACCGACGGCCTGCGCGCCGAACGCGAACAGGGCATCACCATCGACGTCGCCTACCGGTATTTCGCGACGGCGCGGCGCAAGTTCATCCTCGCCGACACACCCGGGCACGAGCAGTACACGCGCAACATGGCCACCGGTGCGTCGACGGCGGACGTGGCCATTCTGCTGATCGACGCCCGCAACGGCGTCCGCGCGCAGTCGAAGCGGCACGCGCGCATTGCCAGGCTGCTCGGCATCCAGGACTTCGTCCTGGCGATCAACAAGATGGACCTGGTGGACTACGATCGCGACGTCTACGAGAAAATCCAGGACGACTTCGAGGAGTTCCTCACCGGCGCCGCCGTCCACGCGATCCCGATGAGCGCGCTGAACGGCGACAACGTCATCACGCGCAGCGATCGGACCCCGTACTTCGACGGCCCGCCGCTGCTCGAATATCTCGAGACACTTCAGGTACACCGCAACCTGCCGTCGGCTCCCTTCCGCTTCCCCGTCCAGCTGGTCGCACGGCCGGACCAGGACTTCCGCGGCTACGCGGGGCAGATCGCGTCGGGCATCGTCCGCGTCGGCGACCGTCTGACCACATGGCCATCGGGAAAGTCGGCGGTGGTCGAACGCATCGTGACGTGGGACGGGGACCTCGACCTGGCGTTCGCGCCGATGTCGGTCACGTTGACGCTGGACCACGAAATCGACATCAGCCGCGGCGACGTGCTGACCATCGAGCCGGCGTTCGTCGGGCAGAAGTTCGAGGCCGAGGTCGTCTGGATGGACGAGAAGCCGCTCGACCCGGGCCGTGTCTACCTGCTCAAGCAGGGCACGCGGACGGTCACGGCGGAAGTGAATCACGCGCTGGTGCTGAACCAGATCGGTACCGTGCAGGTGTCCACCGCCCGGCCGCTCGTGTTCGACCGCTATGCCGAGAACCGTGGGACGGGCAGCTTCATCCTCATCGATCCGGCGACGCAGTTTACGTGCGGCGCGGGCATGATTAGCGATCCGGTTCGCGAAACGACGCACCTGCACGCGGCGCCGCTGACGTTCGCCGAACGGCTGGCGCACATGGCCCGTCGGGCATCGTCGGATGACGAAGCGGCGGACCTGATCCGCAAAGCGCTCGAGGAAATGTTGACATGATCGACGCGGCCCGGGAAGTCATCGCAACCGCTCTCGCTTCGTCGAAGAAGCCGTGCATCACCTCGAGCTTCCAGGCGGAGTGCGTCGTCCTGACCCACATGCTGCTGCAGGAGCGGCCGGACCTTCCCGTCCTGTTCCTGGACACGTTCCACCATTTCCCGCAGACGCTCGCCTACCGCGACGAGCTCACGGAGCGATGGAAGCTGAATCTGATCAACCTGCGCGCGAAGGAACCGCAGGTCGGGTTGTGGGAGCGCGAGAGCACGCAGGCGTGCTGCGCGCGTCATAAGGTTGAACCGTTGTTCAGCGCTCTGGCCGACTACGACACCTGGTTCACCGCACTGCGGCGCGACCAGTCGCCGTCGCGCGCGAACCTGAAGGAAGTGGAGCCGTTCCAGCTCCCCGCGAAGACGATCTCACGCGTCGCGCCGATTGCCGGCTGGCACGCACGCGACGTCTGGACGTACGCGAAGGAGCACGACATCCCGCTGCTGCCGCTCTACGAGCTTGGCTACACCAGCATCGGCTGCGAGCCGTGCACGACGCTGCCGCTCGACCCGAATAACCCGCGCTCCGGCCGCTGGCAGGGCGAGAAGCTCGAGTGCGGGATTCATATTCAGGCCAAGTAGCTGTGATCTTCGATCGTTCGCGATCTTCGTGGTTAGGAAAGAACCAGTTATCGCTCCGAACGTGCTGACCGCAGTTCGAGCGCGAGCCGCCGCAGCTCCCGCAACTCCGCCGACGGCGGCTGACTGTCATCCCAGCTCGCACGGTACACGCGAACGACGTCGCCGTCGCGCCGCTTCAGCACGATAGTGGTTCGGATGCAGTCCGAGCATATGCTCGACGGCCCTGTCCCCCAGGGTCCGGTAACTGCGGACACTATGGCTTTTTCAAAACGCTCCAGCAGCGTCGTGCCGCCTGGCGTTGCACATGGCGCCGGACCGCACCCCAGCTGCCCGTCCGAACTGATGGTCACCGAACCGACGCCCTGGCCGGTGAATCCGCCGCTCGTATGCATACGCAGCGACCAGGCGTTGGCGCCCGGCGGCGGCTCGGGCGGATCCGGCACATCGACGACCTGCGCATCCCGCAGATTGACGACTTCGATCTGCCGTGGCGGCGGCAGATTCGCCGGCTGCTGAGCAGCTGCGCTCGTCACGGCCAGCGCCACAACGGCGCTGGCGACTCGCAGGGTCATGCCACTAAGACGCCGAGGAAAGTTGTTTGGCCGCGCTGGCCGGGACGCGCGGCAGGGCCACCGTAAACGTCGAGCCGCGTCCTTCGCCTTCGCTGGCGGCGCTGATGGTCCCGCCGTGCAGCTCCACGAAGTGCCGCACCAGTGCGAGGCCGAGGCCCAGCCCGCCCACCGAACGCGTGTGAACACTTTCGGCCTGCCAGAACCGCTGAAAGAGGAACGGCAGCGACTCGGGACGGATCCCGATTCCGGTATCTGCCACGGCGACTGCCACGACGTTGTCGTCTGCCGCCAGCGTTGCCTGCACGACCCCGCCGCGCGGCGTGAACTTGACCGCGTTCGAGAGCAGATTCCAGAACACCTGCTGCATGCGGTCGACGTCGCAGCGCGCCGACGCAGGTTCGTCCGGAACGGTCATGCGCAGCGCGACGCCCTTGGCGTCCGCGGACGGCCGCACGACGTCGAGCGCCGCCTGCAGCGGGACGGCGACGTTGCATACGTCGAGCGTCAGCCGCACCTTGCCGGTCACAATGCCGGATACGTCGAGCACGTCCGACACCAGCTGCGACAGGACGCGGGCGTTCCGCTCGATGATCTCGATCACCTGCTCGCGGCGCTCGTCGGTATAACGGCCGTCGCGGAGCATGCGGGTATAGCCGAGCACGGCGTTGAGCGGCGTGCGGAGCTCATGCGACAGCATCGCCAGAAACGCGTCCTTGGATCGCGCGGCTTCCTCCGCCTGCCGCAGGAGACGGCGCTGCTCGGAGATGTCGCGGGCAATTTTCGAGGCGCCGACGACGGTCCCGTCCCGGGCGCGGACCGGGGAGACGCTGAGCGAAATTTCGATCAGCGTGCCGTCCTTCCGCTGGCGGATCGTCTCGAAATGCTCGACCGCGCCGCCCGTGCGAATCGTCGCCAGCACCTTGTCTTCTTCCGTCTGCCGATCCTCCGGGATGATGAGACGGATCGGCCGCCCGACGATCTCCTCTGCGCTGTAGCCGAACATTCGTTCCGCCGACCGATTCCACGTCTGCACGATCCCGTTGAGGTCCTTGCTGACGATGGCGTCTTCGGAGGAGTTCACGATCGCGGCGAGGCGCAGCGTCTCGCGCTCCAGCGTCCGCTGCTCCGAGATGTCGCGGATGATGCGCGACGTCCCGACGACCTGTCCCTCGGGCGCGACCACAACCGAGAGCGACACGGAGATCGGAATGCGCTGGCCGTCCCGTGTCAGACCGGTCGTCTCGAAATGCTTGGCCGTCTGACCGGTCAGCACCCGCAGGGACGAGTTTTCCCCGATTGCACGTATCTCCGGCGGAACGATGATTTCGATCGGACGGCCGATCACTTCTGATGCTGAATACCCGAACATCCGTTCGGCGGACCGGTTCCACGTCTCGATGCAGCCATCGAGAGTTTCGGTGACGATAGCGTCTTCGGAAGAAGCCACGACCGCAGCCAGGCGCAGGGTGGCTGGATCAACCATCCGGGCGGACGACATGTATCAATCAAAATATAGGGCCATTTCCACGCGGCAAAGCTCAACAGCGTGGGACTTGCTCAGATCTGGGCCGTGGAGCCGACGCCGGACTGCTGCTTGGCGATCGGCCAGAAGGCGAAATAGGCCGCGTGCACGATGAGGAAGGGGAACGTCACGCTGAGCAGCGCGTTCACCAGCCACAACTCGTATTCGTAGCCGGGCGCGCCGGACGGCAGCTCGATTCCAACGATCATCCGATCGACGCGGCCGTACAGTTGCGCCAGCATGCCGCCGATCACTGCCGCGCCCACCGTGTTCGCCGCACCCTTCAGCGGCTGCCGGAGCGCGGCGAAGAGCGAGTTCTGCAGCATGTTCAGCACGATGATCGTGCCGAAGATGAACGGCGCGGTGACGCGCGTCAGCACGGACATCGGGTCGAGCGCGAGGATGCCGGTCGTGATCCACATCACGATCGCGCCCACGGCAGCGGCGGTAATCGTCCACAGGAGGCCGAGCACCGGCTGCTTCATCAGACCGCCGGCGAGCGTGAACGGCCACAAATCGAGGTGCAGCATCACGAACATCCCGCCCAGCATCGTCACGTAGAAGACGAGCGCCGTCACTCCATTAAACAGGCCGTGCGGGGCCGACTGCAGATACACGGGTGCACCCTGCAGGAACTCGTAATTGAAGAACGCGCGGAAGAGCGCATAGGTCAGCGCGCAGGACGCCACCAGAATCATGAATCCTGCGACGCCCATGTTCCTGGTCAGGCGCGTGAACGGCCACCCGCTGAACGCGATGCACAAGAAAAACGTCGTCGGCACGACGATGACGGCAAACTGCGAGGGAATCGGTCCCGGAGGGCTCACGCCCTCGCCGACGGTCAGCCACACGATCAACGCGAGCACCGCAGCGGTCGCGACGTTCATCGACAGGAGCACGAGGCCGCGCGCCGGCTGCGCCGGCGGGGCGAACGGCGGGTGGGTCGCGATCACCGCCATGACAATCTGCGGGGGTACGACGCAGAGCATGACGAACGACACCCAGCCGAGGAACGTCGGCAGGTCGAACAGTGCGAGGAACGCGAGGGAGATGGCGAGCACGAACGCGCTCGCCGCGATGCCGAGAAGCGGCTGCGTCATAGGGGCTCAATGATAGGGCTACGGGAGGGTGGGGAGGAACCGTGGCGGCCGGCGGGCGTTCAGTCGTTGTTCGAGGGCGTACGCCAGCCCGATCAGTTGCGGTTCGCTGAACGCGGGGCCCATGAATGTGAGCCCGAATGGCAGCGCGCGGCTCTCGCCAATCGGAATGGTGATGCTCGGCGTTCCCGCGATAGCTGCCGCGCCGTAGCCTCCGATCAGTCCCGCCCGATCGCCGCGCGGACCGTCCACGCGCCATGCCGGCCCGGTACTAATCGTCACCACCGCTGCCAGCTTCTCCCGTTCGATCGCGCCCAGCAGACCATCGGGGCCGACACGGCGTCGGATTGCCGCCAGCGCATCCGCGTAGGCCTTGTCGGTCAGCGGTCCCTTGCTTTGTGCGCGTTCGAAGAGCTCCTGGCCGAACAGGGGCATCACACGAGCGGCGTTCGCCCGATTCCAGGCAATGAGCGCCGCCAGCGACTTCTGCGCCGACGTGCTCGTCGCGAGGTACTTGTTCAGGCCGTCCTTGAACTCGTAGAGCAGCACCTCGATCTGTTCGCCACCAGGCGCGCCCAACTGCACGTCGACGATCGTCGCGCCGGCTCTCTCCATCGCGCCCAGCACGGCGGTCAGCGCTGCATCAACGTCCGCGGGCATGCCGGGCGTGCGGAAGACGCCAATGCGCCGGCCCTTCAACGCGTCGCGATTGAGAAACGCGGTGTAGTCCGGCGCTGCCTTCGCAGCCCTGGTCGCGGGATCACGCGAGTCCGCGCCGGCCATCGGGCCGAGGAGAGCGGCCACGTCGGCGACCGTGCGCCCGATTGGCCCTGCGGTGTCCTGCGTCGCCGCGATAGGAATGATGCCGGCGCGGCTGACGAGACCGACGGTCGGCTTCACACCGACGACGCCGTTCACGGAGGCAGGACAGATGATGCTGCCGTTCGTTTCGGTCCCGATCGCCACCGGCGCCAGGCTGGCGGCAGCCGCGGCCGCGGAGCCTGAGCTCGACCCGCACGGGTTCCGGTCGAGGACGTGGGCGTTCTTCGTCTGCCCGCCGCGCGAGCTCCATCCGGAGGTCGATTGCGAGGAGCGGAAGTTCGCCCACTCGCTCAGGTTGGTCCTGCCGAGGATGACGACGCCCGCGTTGCGAAGACGGCCGATCAGAAACGCGTCGGTCTTCGGGCGATTGTCAGCGAAGGCGAGCGAGCCGGCGGAATTGACCATCCCGGCGACGTCGATGTTGTCCTTGACGAGGATCGGAATGCCGTGCAGCGGCCCGCGCGTCCGGCCGGCGCGCCGCTCGGCATCGCGCGCGTCGGCCTCCGTGAGCGCCGCCGGGTTGATGTCGATGACGGCGTTCAGCTGCGGTCCGCTGTCGTCCACCGCGGCGATGCGATCGAGATAAGCGCGCGTCAGCGCACGGGACGTCAGCGTCCCGGCCGCCATGCGGCGCTGCGCGTCGGCGACACTCAGATCGACGACGTCAATCGAGGTTGAGGCCTGCTGTGCCGTCGGGCGCGGGTTTTGAACCACGAAGACCGCGAAGACCGCGAAGACCGCGAAGAACGTCCGTTGCCACGAAGGCACTGAGAGACGGAGGCTCTTGAAATGTGCATTCTCCGTGACTCCGTGTCTCCGTGGCATCTTCACGGCTGATAATTCTCAGAGCTTCGCACCGAGATACGCGCACACGCGCAGGAGATCCGCGAACACACCGCCGGCGGTCACGGCCGGCCCGGCGCCGGGGCCCTGCACGACCAGCGGGTTCTGGTGATACCGGCTCGTCACGAACTGCACGATGTTGTCCGTCAGGTTGATGTTCGCGAACGGGTGGCTGCGGTCCAGTTCGACGAGGCCCACCGTCGCCTTGCGGCCCGCGGCGTCGAGCGCGGCCACGTAGCGGAGCACCCGGCCGGATTTCCGCGCTGATTCCAGCCGCGCCAGCATCGGCGCATCGAGCTCCTCGAGCCGGGTCATGAACTCATCCGGCGGGCAGGTCGCCAGCCGCGCCGGAATCAACCCCTCCAGCGCCACATCGGCCAGCTCGATCTTCAACCCCATTTCGCGCCCGAGGATCACCAGCTTGCGGGCGACGTCCATGCCGGAGAGGTCGTCGCGCGGATCCGGCTCGGTGAATCCCTTTGCCTTCGCGTCGCGCACGACCGCGGAAAACGGCTGCGCCCCGTCCCACACGTTGAACAGATAAGCGAGCGTTCCCGAGAAGATCCCTTCGATGCGGCGGATCTCGTCGCCCGTCTCGCGCAGGTCGCGCAGCGTGACGATGATGGGCAGCCCGGCGCCGACGGTCGCTTCGTAGAGATAGTGCGAGCCCGCCTCGCGGCGCGCCTCCATGACGCGTGTGTACAGGTCGAGCGAGCCGCTGTTCGCCTTCTTGTTCGGCGTCGCGATATGGATACCGGCTCCCAGCCAGCGCGGGTACTGGTCGGCAATCGTGGCGCTCGCCGAGCAGTCCAGAATCACGGTGTGCGGAAGGTGGTCGGCGTGGATGTGCTCCTCGAAGACACCGATATCCGCCGTGGTCCCCTCGCCCGCGGCACGCCAGTCCTTCATCTCCAGCGACGAGTCGGACAGCAGCATCCGTTTCGACGTGAGAATGCCGCGCACGCGCAGATCCAGGTGGAAATCGCGGCGCAGGCGCTCCCGCTGCGACGCGAGCTGCTCCAGCAGCACCGCACCCACCGTGCCCGGGCCGATCAGGCCGATCGACACCGTGTGCGGGGACAGGTAGAAGCGCGCGTGGACGGAGCGCAGCGCCCGCGTACTCTGCTTCTCGTCGATCACCGCGGAGATGTTGCGCTCGGACGATCCCTGCGCGATCGCGCGAACGTTCACGCCGGCAGCGGCCAGCGCACCGAAGACGCTGGCGGCGATGCCTGGCGTGCCCGCCATCCCGTCGCCGACGACCGACAGGATGCTGCAGCCGGTGACGAGATCGACGTTCTGGATCTGGCCCTGGCGAAGCTCCGTGGCGAACGCCTGCCGCACCGTTCGCTCGGTCAGCGCGGCGTCCGCTTCCGGAACGGCAAAGCAGATGGAATGTTCCGAGCTGCCCTGCGAGATGAGGATGACGGAGACGCCCTCATCGCGGAGCGCGCCGAACAGCCGCTCCGCCGTGCCCGGCACGCCGATCATCCCGGCGCCTTCGAGGTTGACGAGGGCGATCCGCTCGATGCTGGTGATGCCCTTCACCGCGTGCGGCGAGACCGGGGACTCGCAGATCAGCGTCCCTCCCCGCTCGGGCGCGAAGGTGTTGCGGATCCAGATCGGAATCTTCTTCTCGACAGCCGGCGCCATCGTCTGCGGATGAATCACCTTGGCGCCGAAGTACGCGAGCTCCATCGCCTCGTGATAGGAGAGCGAGTCGATGACCGTCGCGTCGGGGACGCGGCGCGGGTCCGCGCTCAGCACGCCGTCAACGTCCGTCCAGATGTGGATCTCCGAGGCGTCGAGCAGGTGGCCGAAAATCGACGCCGAGAAATCGCTGCCATTCCGGCCGAGCGTGGTTTGCAGCCCCTTCGGGTCGCGGGCGATGTAGCCGGTGATGATCAACGCGGCCGGGTTGTGCTCACGAAGCTTCGCCGCGCGCTCGCGCGAGACCTCCCATTGCACCGACGGTCCGAGTGTGGACCATGCCACCTGGACGACTTCCCGGGCATCGATCCACTGCACGCCTTTCCGTGTTCCGCGGCCGCTCAGAAAACGGGCGAAGAGCCGCGTGGACCAGATTTCGCCGAACCCGGCGATAAGGTCCCGTGTCTTGCCCGAGGCGGCGCGCGTGAGGCGAACCCCGTGCAGGATGCTGCCGATGTCCTTGCAGTCGGCGTCGAGCTCGTGAATGAATTCGGACGCGGCGTGCGGGTCGCACAGGTCCGTCGCCATGTCCACGTGGCGATTGCGGACGGCTTCGAGCCCCGGCGCGACGTCTTCCTGGCGCTCGGCGGCGCCAACGAGCGCCAGCAGTGCGTCGGTGACACCGCGGGCGGCCGACAGCACGACGGCGACGCAGGGCGCCGGATCGGCCTCGAGAATCGCCGCCACGCGCGTCATGCACGCGGCATCCGCCACGCTGGAGCCGCCGAACTTATGAACTTTCCACGAGTTAGACACAGTGAGTCCGGGATACGAGTAGGTGAAAACCTAATCGTACCATCGGAACGGTTGCGGGAAGGAACTTCACGGATCGCGACACACCGAGGCACTGAGCCACCGAGGATCGGTGATCTCAATGCTCGGTACCCTCGGTGTCTCGGTGTGTCGGCTTGAACTATTTCGCGGTCTTCAATTCCTCCATGATGATGCCCATGTTGCCGCCGGGGCCGCCGCGGCCGCCGCCGGCATACGTGAAGCCCGCCGCACTGAGCTTCTCCGGCAGCTTGAACTCCGTCATCGCCTGCTCCGGTGTCTTCCCGGCCTTCACCGCTTCGCGCGCGTATGCCAGGGCGACGCGATTGACCTCGCCGAAGTTCACGAAATCCTGCCACGTCATCACGGTACTGTGGCCCGGGATAACGCGATCCACGTTCTTGATCGCGGCGGCCGCCTTGCCAATGGTCGCGCCGTATTCGACGCCGCTTCCGCCGTTGGGCCGATCGATCAGCGGCTGTCCTTTGCCAGCGAACATGTCGCCCGCGTGCATGACACGCGCGTTGCGGAAGACCACCAGCGCGTCACCGCTGGTATGCGCCGGCCCGAAGTAATACAGATCGATGGCGTCGTTGCCGCTGAGAACCGTCAACCGATCACTGAATGTGCGATCGGGCAGGCCGTGCGCGTTTGCGGCGTCCTGGAAGGCCGGCATCTTCTGCATGTTGGCCTTCGTGTTCTCCTGCGTTACGACCTCCACCATCGCCGGGAAAAAGATGTTGCTGCCGTTGTGGTCGCCGTGGGTATGGGTGTTGATGATGTGGGTAATCGGTTTGTCGGTGACGGTCTTGATCTGGTCGAGAATCAGCTGACCGTTGTTTGGGTTCTTGGTGTCCACGAGCACGACGCCATTGGCAGCGACATACACCCCGCTGTTCCCGCCGGCGCCGGGAATCATGTAGAGATTGTCAGCCACCTTCTCGATGGGCCCCGGAACGGGCGCAGGTCCGCGGCCACCGCCGCGACCCTGCCCTGCCGGCGCCTGTCCTCCGGCCGGGGCCTGCGCCTGTTGGGCCGCGATCGTGCCCGCCGTGACGAGGGCACCGGTCAATACGATGCTTGCCAGCACAAACTCGCGTCTCATCTGTCTCCTCCGCAATCTCATGCTCCCCATTACGCCGCGCAGTGGGTATTTCTTTACCCCCCTTCGCTCGCCTTTCGGCACCTCCGGCGCGCAGGCGCTACCTCGGCCATTGAATCTTGTCGGACATGGAATCTTCCCAGCTGCTCCAGCCGGACCCCATCCCGTAAGGCACCCGCTCGAGAATCGCTTCGATCTCGTGGAGCTCATTCCTTTCGACCTTGAACAGCTCGGCAATCATCCACGTCCAGAGCTGCGCGGGCCCGGCAGTCACGTCGCGGCCCGTCGGCGTCTTGAACGTGCGCGACGGCCCGGCATCGTGATCGAAAAACGCGAACGCGACAACGAGGCCGCGCTCGTGGTCGACGGCGACATAGCGGCGATCGCGGATGCGACTGACGAAATGCAGCAGCCCGGATTCGAACTGCTCGCGGCACGACCACATCGCCGAGTAGCCTGTCGCCGTCTTCGGATCCGGCCGTGTCGCGCCTGGCTTGCCCGGGGCGTTCGTCGCCTGATTGCCGTTTTCGATGCGGTTGCAGTCGTCGGCGAACGGATACTTGCCCTTGCCGTCGTTCAGCTGCATGCCGCTGAAATACATGTTGGCGGTGCGAATCAGATCCGGCCGCGTCATGCGCTCGTTGATCGGCGTGAGGCGTTCGAACGCCTCACGCGGCTTCCCCATCGCCTCGAGCGCCTTGGCGCCGTTCTCGCTGCGCGCAACGATCGTTTCGATCTCGGTGATCCGCTCCTTCTGCACTTTCAACCGCACCGCCAGAATGATCGGCACGTTGTTCTCACGCATCGTCGAAAACGTGACGATCTGGCCGTCGACCTGATCGGCCACATGAAGCTTGTAGGAGCCGCGGGCCGAGATCGAGTTCCAGAGCCCGTCCGTGAGTCGCAGGCGCTGGCCGTTCTCGGTATACCTGGGACTGCCGGCGAGCGGCAGGCGCTTCGAGTCCTTCGCCGCGAGCGCGTCCAGGTACTGTTCCGCGATACCGATGAGGCAATCGCGTTCGCAACGGCCGTCTTTGGATTGTGCCGACGGCACAGTTCCACCCGCAAAGATCAGGACTGCAACGAGCAGCTGAGCGCGCATCATCCCTCCCTGGACGTGCCCGCCGAAGCGCGTGCGCGACGGCGGACGGCATCACATGTGCACTATCAGGCCACATGGGCGGCCTGGATCGCAGAAAGCATGACGTCGATGTCATCGAACGCGTGCTGGGCGGGGTTCGCGACGGCGATACCGCCGAGGGGCGAACCCGAGTCTACGACATGGACGTGCCGTGGGTCAGCGGCTGCCGCGACCAGACCCTCGAGCTGACGGTCGGCATCGACGACGACGAGGGCGATCATAAGAGGCCTAAGGGCTAAGGCCAAAGGCCTAAGAAGGCCTAAGAAGGCCTAAGAAGGCCTAAGAAGAACCCTCTTTTCGCTGCCGCCGTTCTCCGATAGCATTCGCCCTCCATGTCCACAACACAGGCTGTCTCGTCGACGCACGCCGTCGCGCCCGGTTGGCGTATGTGGGTGCCTTGCATCGGCATGGCGCTCTGCTCGTGGCTTTCGTTCGTCGATCGCGGCGTGCTCGGCGTGCTCGCGCCCACCATCCTCGCCGACACCGGGATGACGGCGCAGGATCTCGGCAACGCCGTCTTCTTCTTCTTCCTCGTCTACACCTTCGGCAACCCGCTCTGGGGGTCGCTCATCGACTACATGGGACTGCGCAAGGCGATGCTGCTGGCGGTCGGCATCTGGACCGCCGCCAGCGCATCGCATGCGCTCATGGGCGGCATCGTCGGATTCTCGATTGCGCGCGCTCTGCTCGGCCTCGGCGAGGGCGCGACGTTCCCCGGCGGCGTCCGCACGGCGGTCGAATCGCTCCCGACCGACCTGCGCGGCCGCGGGATCGCGACCTCCTGGAGCGGCGGCACGATTGGCGCCATCGTGACGCCCCTGATGATGGTGCCGATTTCCGAGGCGTATGGATGGCGGGCGGCGTTCATCGTCACCGGCGTGCTCGGCGTGGCCTGGCTCGTGCTCTGGGCGATCATCGCACGTCCGCCGTACCTCCCGGCGACCGGGCGCCGGTCGTCCCGCATGGAATGGCCGAACGTGTTCGAGCTGCGCACGTGGGCACTGGTGTTCAGCTATGCGCTGCCGGCGCTCGCGCCCGGCCCGATTCTCAACCTGATGCCGCTCTACCTGACCCGCGGCCTCGGCGTGGCACAGGCCGACCTCGCGTCGATCTTCTGGATCCCCCCGGCGGCGTGGGGCATCGGCTACTTCGTCGGCGGGTGGGCGGCCGACAGGTTCGCGGCGAACAACAAGCGCCCGGTGGGGATGTTCGTGCTGCTGACGATCGCCGCGATCGTCTTCGGCATCACCCCATCGCTTGCGTCGGTGCCTGCGGCGATTGCGTTGATGTCGTGGGCGTGCTTCGTCGGCGGCGCCTTCCAGATGCTCGCCATGAAAGTCGGCGCGTACGCGTTCCCACGCGAGCAGGCCGCGATGATGTCGGGCATCGCCTCGGGCGCCTGGTCGCTCGCCAACGCCGGCGTGTCGCCCATCATCGGCCGGTTCTTCGATCAGCAGCGGTGGGACGCCGCGTTCTGGCTGATCGCGCTCGCGCCGCTCGTCGGCGTGGTCATCTGGATCGGGTTGAGCCGGGTCGAAGAGAGCGCCGACGCGCCGCGAGATCAGCGCGTGCCGTTTGGCTTCGCTGGCCTGACGATCGGCCTGGTCGCGGCGTTTCTGGCGAGGGCCTCTGCGGTCTCGGTGCAGGAGCTGTTCAACCTCTTCGTCGCCGGGGCGGTCGCCGGCCTGGTGATCGGCGTGCTGGTCGGACGGCTCGTCAGGAAGCCTGCGTTGACGTAGGCCCAAGGCCGAAGGCCCAAGGCCCAAGGGCTGGTCAAGGGATCAGGGACAAGGGGACACAGGGAGGGAGCGTGCCCCGGCGGCATTACGCCGCGACTGTCGCTATCGCCGCGTCGCGGCGCACGGGATCACCTCGCTTCGCCGCCAGGAGGACCATAAAACAGCACCCACACCGCAAAATCACTCGAGAACTCCTCGAAGCGGTGCGGCCGACCGGCCGCGACAAACAGAAAGGCGCCCGGGTCAACTGGATGACGGTCTTCGCCATCGACGAACACGGCCCGTCCGCGCACCACAAGATAGACCTCGTCGCGGTCGTGCGGCTTCTGCTCGTCCCGCCCCCGCGGTGTGTACATTTCCACCGCGAGCGTTCCGTGCCCGAAGATTGGAACGGCCAGGTTGCCCGGCGGCGGCGGCCCATGCGACAGCGCGTCGCGGAGATTCACAACCGCTGAGTGCACGCTCGACGGCGGCGACCACAGCGGCGCGAGTATCTGCGCGCACTGCTCCAGGAACTGCGCGTCGTCAGCGGTAAATGCGTTGACGCAATCGCTTTCGACGTCGATCGTCCCGACGATTGTCTCGCCCGATCGAATGGGGAAAATGGCCTCGGCGAGCGTCGAGCCGAACGTCGTCAGGTAACGCGAATCGTTGCGAACATCGTTGATGACGATCGGCCGCTGCTCGGCAACCGTGGCGCCATTGAGACCCTGGGTGCGCGGAAACGCCGGAAACGCCGGCGCAGCTGTGCCGGTCCAGGCAATCGCGGAGATCTCCGACGGCGTCACATCGTAGAGCCCTACCCAATGAAACCCCCGCGCGCGCCGTATTTGTTCAGCGGCTTCCTTCGCACGCGTCGCGCGGTCATCGTTGCCGACAGCTATAGCAGCCAGAGCAATGAGTACATCGGTCGGATCGTTCATGGTTCTCCAGACAACCTCACCGCGCGGACGCTGAGGACGCGGAGGCTCTAATCAGCGACTGAAAACCGTTTCTTCAATCCCTGCCAGTGCGTGTAGTAATCACGCTCGAGAAGATCCGTCTCCAACGCGAACTTCGTCGGCCGCACCGGGAGCTGCGTTTCGAAGAGGAACGTCATCGTGTCGGCGAGGAACTGCGGCTGCAGATCGGCGTTCCGGCCGCGGTCGTAGGTCTCGGTATCCGGGCCGTGACCTGACATGCAGTTGTGCAGGCTCGCGCTGCCAGGTGCGAATCCTTCCGACTTGCCGATGTACTGGCCGCGAATCAGCCCGACGAACTCGCTCGCGATGTTGCGATGAAACGGCGGCGGACGGAATGTATGCTCCGCCACGATCCATCGCGGCGGGAAGCATCCCAGTTCCACATTCGACGTCCCCGGCACCGCGGTCGGCGACGCCAGCACGCAGTAGATCGACGGGTCGGGATGATCGAATGTCACGGTGTTGATGCACTGGAACCGGTCCAGGTCGTACTTGTACGGCACGTAGTTGCCGCGCCAGGCGACGATATCGAGCGGCGAATGGTCGATTTCGGCCTCCCATAACCCGCCGCCGTACTTGGCGACGACGCGGAAATCACCGTCGCGATCCTCGAACGCCGCCGTGGGTGCGAGGAAATCGCGGGCGTTCGCCAGGCCGAACGTGCCGATCGGACCCAGCTCCGGCAGCCGCAGCGCCTGGCCGTAGTTCTCGCAGATATAGCCGCGCGCGCCCTCCTCGGGCACATCGACGCGGAACTTGATGCCGCGTGGAATGACGCAGACTTCCGCCGGCCGCACCTCGAGCACGCCGAGCTCGGTGTGAACCCGAAGCGTGCCCAGCTGCGGCACGATCAGGAGCTCTCCGTCGGCGTCGTAGAAGTAGCGGCCGTTCATCGATCGGTTCGCGGCGTAGAGATGGATGGCGGCGCCCGTCTGCAGCGCCGGATCCCCGTTGCCGCCGAGGGTGGCGATGCCGTCGACGAAGTCTGTCGGCGTCGAGGGAACCGGAATCGGACGCCAGCGCATCTGGTTCGGCGTCGGCGGGGTTTCGTTGAACGGGCCGGTGCGAATCAGCCCGTTGCCGATCTGCCGGAACGGCTTGTGGACCGTGGACGGACGGATCCGATAGGTCCATGTCGCCCGGCTCACGCCACGCGGCGCGGTGAACGACGTCCCGTTCAGCTCCTCGACGTACAGACCGAGCGGCGCCTGCTGCGGGGCGTTCTGCGCGCGCGGCAGGGCACCGGCGACGGCTTCCGAGGAAAACTCATGACCAAAGCCTGATTGGTACTGGAGATCGGCTGACATGCGCAGAAGGCTAGCGCACGGAAGGCCTCAGGCCCAAGGCCTAAGGGCTGAGGGCTGGTCGCGGATTCAGGGCTCAGGGCTCAGGGCTCAGGGGTCAGGGATCAGGGATCAGAAGGCTGCAGTAAGCTCCCAAGGGTCCGGCTGAAGCCGGACACTACGTATCCATGACGCGCCCCGACCGCTTCCCTCCTCTTCCGCCCGAGCAGCTCACCGCCGACCAGCAGGCGGCCGTCGACGAGCTGGTTGCCAGCCCTCGCGGCGGGGTGATTGGGCCGTTCATCGCGACGCTGCGAAGTCCGGAGCTGACGCGACGACTCCAACGGCTCGGTGAGTACCTCAGGTACAACGCGGCGCTGCCCGAGAAGCTCCGTGAGATGGCGATCCTGCTCACCGCGCGTGAATGGAAGCAGGGTTTCGAGTGGGACGTGCACGCCCCGTTGGCGGCTCAGGCAGGGCTCAGCGACACCGTCATCGCGGCGATCGCACACGGGCACGCAGCATCGTCCATGGGACCGGACGAGTTGCTCGTCTACTCGGTGTTCACCGAGCTCCACCGCACGCGAGCCGTTACCGATGCCACCTACGGCGCGGCGTGCAGGCAGTTCGGCGAGCAGGGCGTCATCGACCTGGTCGCGCTGATCGGTTATTACACGACGCTCGCGATGATCATGAACGTCGCGCAGACGCCGAGCACGACGCGGTTCGACTGACTTCCGCCTGACGGCGGAAGCTACTTCAGCAGAATTCCTGCGAAGAAGTCGACGACGCGCGGATCCTTGGACTGACCGAGCTGGAGCATCGCCTGCCGCCGCACTTCGGCATTGTCGTGCGACCGCGCGACCTCCATCAGTCTGGGAATGCCCTCGTCGTTCGGAAACCGGCTCAGCGCACGTACGGCCATCTTCTTCATCTCGGTGTCGGGGTCCTTCTGCAGCGTCGCGTTGATCGTTGGCAACGCCTGATCGGCCGCGCGGTCAGCGAGCCAGAACAGCGCGCGCCCGCGCACCTCAGTCGTTCCCGACTGCGCGAACCGCACGAGTGCCGTGGCCGCTGCCGACCCGGCATGCTGAGAGATGGCTGACAACGCCCTGTCGCCAACGCGTCGGGCGTCGCCCGTTTGCGTCACCAGCGTGCTCAACCACGCCACGCTCGCGTCCGGATTGACGCCGTCGAACCAGATCAGCGGCATTCCTGCGGCATCCATGTCGCAGTCCACCGCCAGCGGCCGCAGCTCGAGGATCGCGCCGTTCTGCACGCGGGCGAGCACGACGAGATCGGACGCGGGCGCCAGGCGGCAGCGGCCGCAGCACGTCTCGATGCTCTGCATCGCCACGTCAACCCGCCGTGCAATCGGCACTCGGTACCCGATCCACGCAGGCGTCGTCCGGCTTGCCACACCCTGCACGTCGCGGGCGAAGTCGGCGGACGGCGTGCGCTTCTCGACGACGGCGTTGACAACCGGAGACTGCGCGGCGGCCGGAATGGCGGCGGCGAGAAGAACACCCGCCGCCAGCAGACGCCTCACTTCAGCAGCTCCAGCATGTACTGCTTGGCCTCAGGAGCATTCGAGTTCGACAGATGCCGGACCATCTGGGTCTTGAGATCCGGGTTGCGTTCGGCGCGCGCCAGCGCGACCAGCGCAGTCGTTTTCGCCGTGTCTCGTGACGAGGCGAGGGCGTTGATGATCGCTTTCTTTGCATCGATGGAGCTGTCGCCGCGGTAGACCGCCGTCAGCGTATTGACCGCGTCCGCGCTGCTGGAGTTCCCGAGTGTACGGATGGCGGTCATCTGCAGGTCGGGATTCGAGGTGCTTCGCGCGACGTTGCCGATGATCTGCTGTGCGCGGTCCGACCGGTTCTGGCTGAGCACGAACAGCGCGCGTTCCTTGACGCGCACGCTCGCTCCGCCCATCAGCATCTTCTCGACGACGGGAAACGCCGCCTCCGGGTCGGTGCGCAGGATGCCCTGCAGCGCGAGCAGCTTCAAATCGTCGTTCATCGCGTCGGCCGACACCGGCTGGCCGGCGGCCTGCTTGATCTCGACCTCCAGCGCCCGCGCCTCGCCGAGCCATTTGCTCGCCGGATACTGCTTCTGCAACTGACCGAGCGTGCCCAATGCCTCGTCACGCCGCGCCAGCTTCAGCTGGCTGTAGGCCTTCCAGTACATCGCCGCGTCCGCGCGTTCGCCCTTCGCGGCAATCACCCGTTCGAGCGGGTCCATCGCGCGGTCGTACTGGTCGCGCTCGATGAACTGCCGCGCCTGCGAGTACCACTGGTCGGGAGAACTGCCGTGCGTGAAGATCTGATAAGACCCTTTGCCAGATCCCGGTGAAATGACCACGTTGGCTTTTTCCTGGGCGTTCGCCATCGCCAGCGAGACGATCTCCTCCACTCCCTTCATATCCGGAATCACCGGTAGCGGTGGCAGAGTGACGATCGGGAACGGTGACGTTGGTTCGACGACGCGCACCCCAGTGCCAGGAGGCACGAAGACGGTCTGTGCGGAAACGCCGGCGGCAACGGCAAGCACGAAGGTCGACGCAAGAAGGACTCTGTGTGTAGTCATAGTGTCAGCCAATGGTGGAAGTCGTGGTCGGACGGACGGGTGCCGGCTGTTCGAGCCGGTACTGCAGCTCGTTGCTCATCACCCGCACTTTGAACAGCAGCGCCGCCGAATCGATGCGGCGCCGGATTTCTTCGAGATCGGCCGCCGTGGCGCCCGGCGGCTGGTGCACGATGTCGAGCAGCACGCGCTCGAGCTCTTCGAGCACGGCGGCGACGGCCGGCTCGTTGATGGCGATGGCGTTCCGACGATACAGGCGGCTGGCGGCCACGAGATCGCCTGCCCACTGCTGCTGCGCCGAGAGCGCGTCCGGCTCCGGCGCGTTCATGATCTCCGCGAGCACGCGATCGGAACGATCGAAATGATCCGACACGGTCAGCAGCATCGCCCGGCGCCGCGCGTCTTCGTCAGCCGAAGGCACCGTGACGGCAACGTCCGATTGGGGCTCCGGCACGGCATTGCCCGTCCACAGCCGGCCGGCGGTGAATCCGACGACGAGCAGCACGGCCGCCGCAGCGAGACCCCATTGCGGCGTCAGCAGGCTGTGCCACGTTCGCTCGCGCGCCGGCAGCCGATGCCGGATCGCCTGCCACACTTCGAGGCCGTAGTGCTCGCCGCGCTCCGGCGCTTCGAGCGTGACAGTCTTGCTGACAGTGTCCAGCGTGGCTCTCAGTTCCTGAAACCGCGCATCGCACTCGGTGCAGGTACGGCGATGGGCCGAGTGTCGCGAGGTTTCACCGTAGTACTCGAGCAGCAGCTCCTCGTCCGAGCAATGGGTCATGTCGTTCTCCGTAAGGGTTCCAGCGACGCGCGAATCTTCTTCACCGCCCGGAAGATGGCGTGCTTGGCAGCGCTCTGCTGCACGCCCAGGGTCCGCCCGATCTCGTCGATGCTCCGTCCCTCGTAATGCCGCAGCGCGAAGGCGATGCGTTCCCGGGGCGTGAGCGTGTCCATCGACGCGTCCACGCGGCGGCGAATCTCGGTGCTCATCGCCAGCCGTTCGGGCGACGGTTCGGCCGACACCGCCGCGTCCGGGATGTCCTCCACCGGCTCGCCCATGCGTTCGGCCCGGCGCGTGTGCCGGGCACGCAGGCTGTCCATCGCGCAGTTCACGACGATGCGATGCAGCCAGGTGGCGAAGTTCGAGCGCGCCTCGAAGCGATTGATCTGGCGGTAGGCGCGGATGAAGCTCTCCTGCACCACGTCTTCGGCGTCCCGTTCGTCGCCCGTCAGCCGGTAGGCCAGCCGGAAGGCCATGCGGGCGTGCGAGTTCACCAGCAGGCTGAACGCCTCTCCATCACCTCCGCTCGCCCTGGCCAGGACGGCGGCGACGTCGCCCGCTTCCATTGCCTGCTTAGACGGCGGGTCGGTGGACATGGTTAGGCCTCAGGAATCAGGGCTCAGGCCTCAGCGAAGGCTTCAGAACCAGTCGAGGAACTGAGGCAAACTACTGTCGATGCGAGGCATACGGGTAATGCTGGTCGCAGCCGTCTGCGCGTGCCTGTCCGGCTCGGCTAACGCGCGACAGGCCGTCGGCTCGCCGTCCGCCGAAATGACCTTCTTCCTCACCAGCGCCGGCCGCGGATTTGGCGGCAACCTCGGCGGTCTGGCGGGCGCCGACAATCACTGCCAGCGCCTCGCCGGGAACGTCGGCCGCGGCGACCGCATCTGGCGCGCCTACCTGAGCGCGCCGGCAACGTCCTCGCGTCCGGCCGTCCACGCGCGGGATCGAATCGGCAAAGGGCCGTGGGTCAACGCCGCCGGCGTGCGGATTGCGGACGATCTGCAGGATCTGCACAGCGCCAACAACCGTCTTGGCCGGGAGACCGCGCTCACCGAAAAAGGCACGGAGGTGGCGTCCGGGCGGCACGACATCCTGACCGGCAGCAACCCCGACGGCACGCTGGCGCCGGGTCCCGCGGACACGACGTGCGCCGGATGGACCAGCCACGATGCCGCCGGCCGCGCCATGCTCGGTCATCACAACAGATACGGCGGCGGCCAGCGCTCCGATTCCTGGAACTCGGCTCACCTCTCGCGCGGCTGCAGCCAGGCGGCGCTCAGAGCGTCGCTGGGAGATGGGCTGTTCTACTGCTTCGCGGCGGATTGAT
>DASTBV010000047.1:0-20043 GCA_035711805.1 Vicinamibacterales bacterium | reverse complement strand
CAGCTCGAAGGCCTCATCACGTATCACCGCACCGACTCGACGACGCTGTCGGACAAGGCGCTGAACGAATCCGCTCGGGTTATTCGCGAGATGTTCGGGAGCGAGTACTACGACAATGCGCGTAGATATCAGACACGCGTGAAGAATGCGCAAGAAGCGCACGAAGCGATCCGGCCGACCGATTTCCGTCTTGCGCCGAGTCAGCTCGAGAGAGTGCTCGATTCCGACCTCTTCAAAATCTACGACCTGATCTGGAAGCGGACGATGCAGGTCGCTCAGCGTTTGTTCCAGGGCGTTGATACCGGCAACGGCCAGCTCGAAGGCCTCATCACGTATCACCGCACCGACTCGACGACGCTGTCGGACAAGGCGCTGCAGGAATCCGCGCGCGTCATTCGCAGCATGTTCGGCGGCGACTATTACGACGGTCCGCGGCGCTACCAGACGCGGGTGAAGAACGCGCAGGAAGCGCACGAGGCAATCCGGCCGACGAACTTCAACCTCACGCCGAGCCAGCTCGAGGGCGTGCTCGACATCGACGAGCTGCGGATTTACGAGCTGATCTGGAAGCGCACGATGGCGTCGCAGATGGTGGACGCGCGCGTGCTGCGGACGTCGATCGAGATTGCCGCACGGGCGTCGAACGGTGAGACGGCGGTCCTGACGGCCAGCGGCAAGGCGATCGAGTTCGCCGGGTTCCGCCGTGCCTACGTCGAAGGCAGTGACGACCCGGCGGCGGAGCTCGAGGAGCAGGAAGCGATCCTGCCGCAGTGTCAGGTGGGCGATCAGATTCATGCCGCGTCGCGCGCAGCCGACGCAGACGAGGCAATTGCGCTCCTCGGCATCGAGCCGAAGCGCCACGAAACGTCGCCGCCGGCGCGCTTCACGGAAGCGTCGCTCATCAAGGAGCTGGAGCGCCTGGGCATTGGCCGGCCGTCGACCTACGCGCCGACGATCGCGACGATCGTCCGCCGCGGCTACGTCTTTCGCAACGGCAAGGCGCTCGTCCCGAGCTTCACCGCGTTCGCCGTGACGAAACTGCTGCGCGAGCACTTCGGCGACTTCGTCGAATCGGATTTCACCGCCGAAATGGAAGAGGACCTCGACGAGATCTCGCGCGGCGAGCGCGAGTGGATCGAGTTCCTGAAGCAGTTCTACTTCGGCACGAAGAAGCACCGCGGGCTGCTGCCGGCGGCGGAGAAGGGGGCCGAGAAGGCCGACTATCCGCTGCTCGATCTGGGCGTCGATCCCGACAGTGAGGAGACCGTCCGCGTGCGCATCGGCCGTTTCGGCCCGTTCGTGCAGGTCGGCGACGGCGGGCCCGGACGGACGGCGTCGCTGCCGGACGAGATCGCGCCGGCAGACCTGACCGTCGAGAAGGCGATGGAGCTGGTCCGCGCCAAGGCCGAGGGGCCGCGCGCGCTTGGCGTCGATCCGGCGACCGGCCAGAACGTCTACGTCATGAACGGCCGCTACGGCGCGTACGTCCAGCTTGGCGAGACGCCGGACGCTTCGCCCAAAAGGCAAAAGGCAAAAGGCAAAGGGCAAAAGGCGGAGACGGCGGAGAAGGCGGAGAAGCCGAAGCGTTCCTCGCTGCAGTCTGGCATGACCGAGTCGACCGTCACGCTCGACGAGGCGCTGAAGCTGCTCTCGCTGCCGCGAACGGTTGGCCTGCATCCCGACGACAACGAGCCGATCGTCACGAACTTCGGCCGCTTCGGCCCGTACGTGAAGCACGGTGACGAATTCCGGTCGCTCGAATCCGACGACGACGTCTTCACGATTTCGTTCGACGCGGCGCTGGCGCTGATCCGCGCGCCGAAACAGTCGCGCCGCCGTCAGGCGGCAAAGACGGTGCTCAAGGAGCTGACCAAGGACGGGCTGACGATCAAGCTGCTGTCCGGCCGCTATGGTCCATATGTGACCGACGGCAGCCTCAACGCGTCGCTGCCGAAGACGATGAATCCCGAGGCGATCACCTACGATCAGGCCGCGGAGCTGCTCGCGGCGCGTAAGGACGCGGCGCCAACGCCACGGCGCGGCGGCTTCAAGCGGCGCGCGGTAAAGAGTGCCGCGCCTCGCGGGAAGGCCCACGGCCGAAGGCCCAAGGCCCAAGGCCTGGTCTAGGAATCGGGCCCTTATTCCTTGACCAGCGCTTACCCCTTTATCCTTAGGCCTTAGGCCTTGATGGTTCACATTATCGGGGGAGGGTTGGCGGGATCAGAAGCGGCCTGGCAGGCTGCGTCCCGCGGCGTGCGCGTCGTCCTTCACGAGATGCGGCCCGTCCGCCCGACCGCGGTCCACAAAACCGACCGGCTCGCCGAGCTCGTCTGCTCCAATTCGTTTCGCGGCGACAAGCTGGATAACGCCGTCGGGCTGCTGAAGGAAGAAATGCGGCGGCTCGGATCGCTGGTGATGCGCGCGGCCGACGCGCACCGCGTGCCGGCAGGCGCCGCGCTGGCCGTCGATCGCGAGCGGTTCGCCCAGGCGATCACCGAAGCCGTCGCCGGGCACCCGCTGATCACCGTTGTCCGCGAAGAGGTCGCGCGGATTCCGGACGACCCTGCGATGTTCCCGCTCGTGATCGCAACCGGACCGCTGACGTCCGCGGCGCTGTCCGCGGACATCGCCGCTCTCGTCGGCGGCGATCACCTTTATTTCTACGACGCCATCAGCCCCATCGTCCTGTCGGAGACGATCGACCGGTCGAAGGTCTTCAGGGCATCGCGTTGGGGGCGGAGTATCCGCGGCGCGGACCTCCCATCGAACGATCATGGCGCGGACCTTGTCAGGTCCGCGAAGGCGAGTCCGACAGGGCTCGCCCCACGATCCAACGACCCTGCATGTGGCGTGGACGATGGCGGGGGCGATTATCTCAATTGCCCGATGACGGAAGCGGAATACAACCGCTTCTACGCCGCGGTCGTCGCGGCGGAATCGGCCACCGTGCACGACTTCGACAAGGAAAAGTTCTTCGAGGGCTGCCTGCCGATCGAGGTCATGGCGCACCGCGGCCGCGACACGCTGCGCTTCGGGCCGATGAAGCCGGTGGGCCTCGTCGATCCGCGTACCGGCCGCACGCCGTTTGCCGTCGTGCAGCTGCGGCAGGACAATCTGGCCGGCGACCACTTCAGCCTGGTCGGCTTCCAGACGCAGCTGAAGTGGGGCGAGCAGGCGCGCGTGCTGGCGATGATTCCCGGGCTCGAGCACGCCGAGTTCGTGCGGTTCGGCATGGTGCACCGGAACACGTACATCAACGGCCCCACTGTGCTGCGCGAGACGTGGCAGACGCGGGCGCGCGACGATCTGTTCTTCGCGGGACAGATTTCCGGCGTGGAGGGCTACGTGGAATCGGCGGCGTCCGGCCTGATTGCCGGACGCAACGCCGCCGCGCTGGTGCTGGGCGAGGAGCCGTCCGCGCCGCCGCGCACCACAGCCATCGGTGCGCTCGGCTACTACGTCTCGCACGCCGACCCGCGCAACTATCAGCCGACGAACATCACGTTCGGCATCATGCCCGCTCCCGCCGCCGACGTCGTGTCCGCCTTCAGGCGGACCCACCGCGGCAATTCAAAACGCGCCGATCGCAAGACGGTGACTTCAGAACGCGCGCTTGCCGCCCTCGAGGACTGGCTCGGTGAAAGAGCAGCTCCGATCCTTCCTTGAGTTCCTGCGCCTGAATCGCAACGCCTCGCCGCACACCGTGGCGGCGTACGACAGCGACCTCTCGCAGTTCCTCTCCTTCGCCGCGGACCACCATCGCACACTCCGGGCGGAGCTGCGGCCCGAGCAGGTCGACCTGTCCACGGTCCGTGCGTTCATGGCCGATCTGTACCGGCAAGGCCAGGCGCGATCGTCGGTCTCGCGCAAGCTGTCGGCGCTGCGGACGTTCACGCGCTACATGCGCCGCGAGGGCTGGATCGAAGGCGACCCGGTGGCGCTGGCGGCGTCGCCGAAGCGCGAGCAGAAAGTCCCGGCGCACCTGTCGGTGGACGAGATGTCCACGCTGCTCTCGACCCCCGACGCCGGCGATCCGCTTGGCTGCCGCGATCGCGCGATCCTCGAGCTGTTCTACGCGTCCGGCCTTCGTCTGAGCGAGCTGGTCGGGCTCGACGTCGAGGACGTGAACCTGAGCGCCCGCATGGTCCGCGTGATGGGCAAGGGCGCGAAGGAACGGATCGTCCCGTTCAATGAGACGACGAAGCAGGCGATCCTGAGATGGCTGAAGGACCGCCCGTCGCTGGTCGCCGCGAAGCGCGCGAAAAGCGCGAAGCACGCGAAGGCCGACGATCCATTGTTCGTGAATTTCCGTGGGTCACGCCTGACCGGGCGCAGCGTGCAGCGGCTGGTGGCGCGGTACGTCAGCCTGTGCAGCACGCGGTTCGGGATCAGCCCGCACGCACTGCGGCACTCGTTCGCCACGCACCTGCTCGAGCGCGGGGCCGACCTGCGCGCCATCCAGGAACTCCTCGGCCACGTGCAGCTCTCGACGACGCAGCGGTATACGCACGTCAATGCCGCGCAGTTGCTGGATGTGTATCGGAAGTCGCATCCGAGAGCTCGTCGTGTCCGCCTTCAGGTGGATCCTGAATCGTCGTGACGCACGTCGCGTTTCTTCGAGCGGTGAACGTCGGCGGGCGCGGGCTCGTGAAGATGACCGACCTGCAGAAGGCGTTCACCGCCGCCGGGGCAACGAACGCCCGCACTGTGATCGCCAGCGGCAACGTCGTCTTCGAGGCGCCAGGCGCGCTCGGCCCGCTGCGCGAGCGAATCGTGAAGAAGGTCCGGCCGCTGCTCGGCACCGATCCCGGGATCGCGTTTCGCACGCTGCCATACCTCGAGCGGATGATTGGCGCGGCGCCCTTCGGCCCGCTGGTCGACGATCGGACCGTCAAGCTGTACGTGCTGTTTCTGCTCGGCAAGCCAAAACGGCTGCCCGTGTTTCCGATCGCAATCCCGAAGGAAGTGATCGAGGTGCCCGGCATGTACGAGCAGGACGCGCTGATCGTCAGCCGGCGCAAGCCGAATGGGTTTTTCGGGTTTCCGGGCCTATGGACCGAGAAGGAACTTGGCGTGGCGTCAACCGGTCGTAACTGGTCGACGATTCTGCGCATCGCAAAAAGGCCGACGTAAACGCTGACAGGCCGACCTTCAGGTCGGCCTGTCAGCGTTTCAGCTAATCGTTGAGGAATCGCCGCGCCACTTCCACGTTGCACTTCTGGTTCGACTGCGGCATCCCCGGGCGGTACTCGAGCCTGCCCGACCACTGCGCCGGCTGTGTCAGGTAGACCGGATCCTCGACGGTGCCGGAGTAGGTCAGCGACTTGCCATCGGCAGCCACTTCGAACCGCTCGGTGAGTTTCTTCTGTTCGCTGCTCGGCACGCTGGTTGAGAGACCCATATCGTGCTTCGTGAAGTTCGTCGTCTCGACGACGAGCACCTTGCCTTCCCACCGCCCGACCGAATGTCCGTGCAGGAACTGCTGCGTCGCGGGCGGATGCTTGCGCCCGTCGAGATAGATCGTCCGCTCCGTATCCATCCAGTCGATCTTCATCACCACCTTGTCCTTCTGGACGTTGATGGTGGTGGCAACCGGATAGAACATCGTCGACGGCAGGCCGATGGGGATACAGTCCTTCTGCGTCGTCGCGCGCGAGTCGGACATCTTTTTCCCGATCGCTCTAGCCTCCTCGGTCCGCGGCCATTTGCCCGCTGTGCCCATGTATGCGCCAAACGAGCTCATTGGCGAGAACCACGTCCCGGCAATGCTGGTCGCGACGGCGTCGGTCTTCACTTCGTAGATGCTGCGCGAACTGATGTTCAGCGGCACGTAGGAGTTGTCCTTCTGCTTCGTCATGTCGCGGCCGAGCATCAGCTTCTCCGGCTCGCGGCGGCTCGGGCTGCCGGCGATCGTCACGATGTCGCCGACCTTGAGTTTGTCCTTGGTGAAGCCGAGGGCGTTGAGCACCGACGCCGCACCCGCCTCGACCTCCATCCGCTGCTTCGTCCCGTCCTCTTTCGTGACCTCGAGTGTGAGGTAGATGTGCGGGTTCATGTAGCGGTACTCGACCACCTTGCCGGTGACCGAGATCTTCTTCTGGCCGTCGAAGGCGGCGGCGCTGTGATGCGCGAGAGCAGGAGCGGCCGCGGCCAGGACAGCAGCGCACGCGAACATGACTGCAAGTTTCTTCATAGCCCGAAATTGTCTCCCCGATCGCGGCGCGCCGCAACCTGCCGACGTAGTGTCCGCCTTCAGGCGGACCCGGCTGAAATTGTTGCCGAAACACGGTAGGCTTCGTTCTCATGCGCTATTTCAAAGCTTTTTGCGTTGCCGCCGGCGTCGCTGTGGCCGCCGCTGTGATGCCGTTTGGCGTCTCAGCGCAGGGCGCGAGGTGCGACCGCGCGTGTCTCACCGGCATGATGACGCGCTACCTCAACGCGATGGTCGCCCACGATCCCGCGGCTCTTCCGGTGGCGCCAACCGTGAAATTCACCGAGGACACCGTCCAGATGAAGCTTGGCGAGGGCGCGTGGAAGACGGTGACGAAGCTGCGCCCGTATCGCGTGGACTTCATCGACGTGCAGCAGGGCGTGGCCGCCGTCCACACCGTGGTCGAGGAAAACGGCGCGCCCGTGCTCTTTGCCGCGCGGCTGAAGGTCGTCGATCGGCGGCTCACCGAGGTCGAGACGATGGTCGTCCGCAATCGCGAAGAGGGCGCGCTGTGGGCGCCCGATAACCTGAAGGAACCCACAGCGATGATGCTGTACAGGCCGCAGGCGTCGGAGCGCATGTCACGCGATCAGATGGTGGCGATAGCCACGCGCTACCCCGAGGGACTGCGGATGGGCAGCTTCGAGAAATCCGACGTGCCGTTCGCGCCGAATGCGTATCGCTTCGAGAACGGCGTGCGCATGGCCGGCCCCGGCTGCACGTTCCAGCCGCCGTCGTGCGAGAACATGCGGACGCAGCGCATCCCGACGCTTGCCGGCATGAAGCGGAGACTGGTGGCGGTGGACGAGGAGATGGGCGTCGTGCTGTTCCACCTCGCGTTCGGCCGCGGCTCGCTGCCGGGACCCAACGCGCAGAAGGGATTGGGGCTGGTTACGTTCGAGGCGTTCAAGGTCTACGGCGGCCAGGTGCACGCCGCCGAGGCCATCTTCGAGGCGCAGCCCGCAGAAGGACCGTTTGGTTGGGAGTGAGAGTCCGCCGCCAGCATCTGGGCAACCTTCTGCTCCTGGTGGTCTCGACCGTTATCGCCGTGGGAATCGCCGAGGCGCTCTTCCGCTGGCATACGTCGCGCACGTTCGACCGCGACCTGCCGGAGTGGGCGGTGAAACTGGTGGTGGTGCGGGGAGCGCAGGTCTTCGCCTTCAAGCCCCATGTCTCCGGCGAGGGTGTCGGAAGCGTGGACATGAAGCGGACGTTTCCCTATCGCACCAATGCGCATGGCCTGCGCGATCGCGACCGGCCGGCCAAGGCGTCCGGCACGACGCGCGTGCTCGTCGTCGGCGACTCGTATACATGGGGATATGCCATTGCGGAGGAGGAGTCGTTTCCGCAGGTGGCGGAACGCATGTTCGCCGAACGGGGCCGTGCCGACATCGAAGTCATCAATGGCGGCGTGCCGGACTACAACAGCCGTCAGGAGCGGGCGCTGCTCGAGAAGTTGATGCCGATCTACCAGCCGGACGTCGTCGTCCTGGCATACGTCGTCAACGACGCAGAACCGACAACGTCGATGCCGAGGTCCCCCGACGAGGTCTACCGGCACTCACGCTCGTGGTTCCTGACCGAGCTGGCCGAACAGCTGAACCGACGGTTATTCAGGCGCCGGCTGCTCCCTTCCGCGAAAGACAACTTCAGCAGCGTTTACCTGGACGGCTTCGAGGAAGATTCCGTGAAGTGGAGAGACTCGCGCGAGGCGATTCGCGAAATGCGCGACCTGGCCGCTGCCGCGGGCAGTTCTTTCACGGTCCTGATGATGCCGGACTTCACGCAGCCGTTCGACGATGGGTACGGGCTTCGGAAGATCCACGACGCGGTCGCGAGATGGGGCCGCGAACTGAACATTCCGGTATTCGATCTGCTGGAGCTGTTTCGCGGTGAGGATCATTCGGCGTTCATCGTGCCCTGGGATGGACATCCGAATCCGGAGGCGCATCGGCGGATCGCGGCATTTCTGGTCGAGAAGCTCGGCGAAGAGGCAGGCCTCAGTCCGTCAGCGCCGTGAATGGCCGCCACGAAGATTACGAAGTCACCTTCGTGTTCTCAGTGGCCCTCATCTGTTGGGAGAAACCGGGTTGACCACTCCGAGTGCAGGAAAGATCCCTGCGACGCTGGTTGTCGCTCTCTCCCTCGCCGCTCTGTTCACCGCGTGCGGCGATTCCCCGTCATCACCGTCGATTCCCTCAACGGGATTCATTATGGCGGTGCAGCCAACAAGCGACACGGTGACGTTTCAAGCAACGATGGGGAATCAGACTTTCACGGCTTCGGGTGTTTCTACCCCACGATTATCTCCAGGCACCCACACGCTGAGCGGTACGTTCTCCCCTCCAGGACGCACGAGTGGCGAGGGTCTGATCTTCATCTTTGTTCGCGATCCCGACAGCGCCGGTGGCGTGCGAATGGGTTCGCTTCGTAGTCTGGCGGGACCGGTAGCCCACGTTGCCTCCTGCTTCGCCGTGTACGTCACGTCCGCAACCACAACGGCTACGCAGAGTTTCTCGCTGCAATTCGAGGTGACGGCGGACGCTGCGGATGCCTGTCCTCAGCCTGGCTGAACGCCAGCGCTCAGCGCTTCAAACGCGGGTACCAATGCACCGGTTGAGGGGGCGCGAGATCGACTGGAGCAGGCGCTTCCGGCATCAGCACTGTCGGGAACAGCTTCGTCTCGAACCCTTCGAAGTCGCGTGCCCACTCCTTGTGGTTGTAGACGCACACCGGCAGGCAGATCGAACAGTAGTAATGCTTCGAGAAATACGGGAAGCAGCGGCCGGTATCCACGACGTAGCGGTCGTAGCCGAGATGGTCCACACCGGCCTCGGCGCTGCGTTCGTCAGGGATTGCCTGAGGCGGGCAGTACTTCCGGCACGCGCGGCAGATGTCGCAGAACTTCGCGATGCCGGCGTCGATCGGGCGATCGATCGCCAGCGGCAGTGACGTAGCGACGCTGCCCATGCGGAAGAGCGGTCCGAGCTTCGGATGAATGATCGACCCGTGGCGTCCGAGCTCGCCGAACCCGGCCTTGAGGCCGATGGGAATGTGCAGCAGGTCACTGTCCCCAATCGGGTGCTCGATCGTGCATGGCCAGCCAAGTGAGCGAAGGTACGCGGCAAGCTGGATGACCGTCTCGCCCAGCGTGTAATAGACGCGCAGGCACTCGATTGCGGACTCGCGCGACGGCACCACCTGAAACTCCCGCCAGCGCATGCGCTGCCCGACGGCAATCGCGTAGCGATGCTCGCAGGTGCGGCCTTGATAGACGTCGCTCGGCTCGATCTCGCAGATGCCGACGATGTCGGCGCCGAACTCGAGGCTCTTCTCTTTCAGGTGATGCGCCGCTTCTTCGGGTGAACCGAAATCGCGGCGCTCGCCCGCCACCGCTCCGGTGAAGCGCGGCTCCTGCTCTTCGTAAATCAGTCGCAGATATTCATTGATTTCGTCCGGGCGGCCCGGCCGGCCGCCCACCGCCGCATACCAGTCCTCCCAGGCGAACGGCGCCGGCGACGACGAAGAAGCAGATGTCAACCGAACTTCAGGTCGCGGCGCGTGAACGCCACGCAGCCGAGCAGGAAGTACGCGCCGGCATAGGCCGCGATCTTCGCGGTCTCCCTGCGCTGCTCGCCGTAATCGACGGTGGGTCGCTGCCGGATTGCAGCCGGAATGCGGTCGCGGAACTGCGGCGGGATCGGTGGAGCCGCCCAGACCACGCCGTTGTAGTGGCTCTGATAGCCCGGCGCCACCACGGCGTCCAGCACCGCCCCAATCCGCTGATAGATCGGATTCGGGTATTCGCGCATCGGCGGAATGAGCTGGGGCACGATGGCGAAGAACATGGTGACGGCGACGGCAATCGGTGCTGATCCCATCGTGCTCATGGCGGTCGCGAGGCCGGCAAACAGCACGATGCCCGCAATCGTCCGTGTCGCCGAGATCGCCAGCACGCCCTCTTCGATGTTCACTTCCAGGTATCGCGCCAGCCCGTATCCGAGCGCGATCCCGATTCCGAGCGTCACCGCGCAGAACGCGGAAACGCCGATCCATTTGCCGATCAGCATCTGCCAGCGCCGTACGGGGTGCGACAACACCGTGATGATGGTCTTCGAGCGCAGTTCCGATGCGATAGACGAGGCGCCGAGATAGATCGCGCCGCCCATGCACAGGTAGCTCCAGAGGTCGAGCGAGCCGGACACGGCGTTGGCGCGGAGAAACGCGACGAACTCCGGCCCACGTTCAGGCTGCGCGAAGAGCGCGGGCCCCGAGCGCAGGAACATGATGACGACCGCAAATCCCCACATGTACAGCGCGCGCTGGCTCATCACCGCGCGGAACGCGTTCTTCGCGACCAGGACGACGTGCCTCACGACCCGACTCCCGCGTGCTTCAGGTAGGTTTCCTCGAGCGTGGCGGCGCGCATCGGCTGCACGGTGCCGATCTCGAGCGGCACGGCAAGCAGCAGCTTCAGCAGCGTCTGCTTGTCCGCGGCGTCGCAGCGCAGGAGGGCGGCGCCGTCGGTCTCCTGCAGCACCGTGACTTCGCCGCGCAACAGGCTCCGGTGCGAGGGCGTCCAGCCCAGCACCTCGATGTCCCACTGCTGACCGGCCGCGCCGAATGACGCGATCCGATCCGCGAGGACGACCTGCCCCTGCCGCACCATCACGACTTCATCGCAGGTCCGCTCGACGTCCGACAGGATATGGCTGCTGAGGAACACCGTGCGGCCGCGCGCCTTTTCCTCGACGATGATGTCGAGCACCAGGCGGCGCCCTTCCGGATCGAGACCGCTGGTCGGCTCGTCGAGAATCAACAGCTCCGGATCGTGAATGAGCGCCTGTGCCAGGCCGAGGCGCTGCGTCATGCCTTTCGAGTAGCTCGAGATCGGACGCTTGCCGGCGTCGGTCAGCCCCATGCGATCGAGCAGGCCGGGGATCGCCGCATCCAGCGACGCCGAGGACATCCCCGCGAGCTGGCCGTAGTACCGGAGCGCCTCGCGCGCGGAGTAGAACCCGTAGGTGTAGAAAATTTCCGGCTGGTAGCCGATCCGTCGCGCGACTGCCGGTCCTGGTGCTTCACCGAACACCCGCACTTGTCCGGCGGTTGGTTTGAGGAATCCGAGCAGGGTATGGATCGTCGTCGTCTTGCCGGCACCGTTGGGACCGACGAAGGCGACGACGCTGCCGCGCGGTACGGTCAAGGAGAGACCCCTGACCGCCTGGACGATGCTGCGCCGCATCCCCGCGCGATAGTTCTTGACGAGACTGTCGACGGAGATCACCGGTTCGGGCACTGGTTGTCCTTTCGTGGGGCGAGCCTTTCAGGCTCGCCACGCGGACCCGACAGGGTCCGCGCCACGATCATTCGCTTCCGATCACGTCGATGAGACGCCCGCCGCTTTCAGCGCCGCCAGCACTCGCGCATTGCGGAATGGAAGGCGCCGCAGCCGCACTCCAGTTGCGTCGTAGATCGCGTTTGCGACCGCGGCGAAGAGCGGCTTGCACACGGTCTCGCCCGCGCCGTAATGCGGCAGGTCGGGCCGGTTCTGGTTCGGATCGCCGTTGACGATCACGACCTCGATCGACTCCGGCGTGTCGGCGTGCGTCAGCGTCGGGTAGCTCCCCCAGTCCACGCTCGTCACCTTCTCGGTGTCGAAGGTGACCTCCTCGTGCAGCGCGCGGCTGAGTGCGTACATCATCCCGCCCTCGACCGTCCGTTTCAGGCCTTCCGGGTTGATCACCAGGCCGCAATCGTGCGCGCAGACGAGGCGCTTCACCCAGACGCGGCCGGTCCGGCGGTTGACCTCGACCTCCGCGATCTGCGCCACCACGGTCTGGCTCCGGAAGGTGTACGCGATGCCGCGGCCGGTGAGGACCTCACCCGTGCCTCGCGCGGACGGAGAGGGACGTGGCGTCCAGCCGTACTTTTCAGCCGCGGCCCGGATGCAGGCGATCGATCGTGCCCGTTTGAAGCCGCTGTCGTCGGTGGTGCTGGCGGTGAGCAGCTTGAGGCGGAAATCCACCGGATCGGCTTTCGCCGCCGCCGCGAGCTCGTCGATGAACGACTCGGACGCGAAGGTGACCTGCGGTCCGTTGGGGTCGCGCAGGTTGCCGGTGCGGAGCGGTGTCTCCCACACGAGCGGCAGTCCAACGACGTGCGCCGTGGTGCGCCGGTTCGGGATGGCGTACATCTCGGACGGTGTCGCCGCGCCGCCGCGCGCCGGCGTTGCGCGCCGCGTCCCCATCAGCTGGGAGATCAGTACCGTATCGGGTTCGTTGTAGCCGAGGTGATTGTGATCTGCGGCTCGCGCCTCGAAATCGAGCGCGACGAGATTGCCCTGGGCATCGAGCCCGCCGCGCATCTTCACGGTGAACGCTGGTCCTTTCGTGTCCCAGGCCGTCTCCTCCTGCCGCGTCCACTGCACGCGAACGGGACGTCCGAGCTCCTTCGCCAGGTACGCCGCCTCGAACCCTGCATCGTCTGCAGCCGTCCGGCCGTAGGCCTGCGGCCCTTCCATCCACAGCACGCGCACGCGCTCGCGCGGCATCTGCACGAACTGCGCGACACCGTTGCGCAGGCCGTACGACTTCATGTCGTTGGAATAGATCGTCAACTGATCGTTGGACGGATCAGCCATGGCGTGGGCCGGGCCGATGGAAACGTGGCCTTGAAACGGCACTTCGTAGTCGGCTTCCACGACGCGCGCGGCGCTCCCGAACGCCGCGTCCGGATTGCCAACCACGGTGGGGTTCCCGGCGGCCGTCGGCGTCGCCTGCCGCATGTAGCGGAACAGATCTTCCGAGGATGGAAACGGCGCCGTTGCCGGGTTCCGCCAGTTGACCTTCAGCTGACGCGCCGCCTGGATTGCTTGCTCCTCGCGCTCACAGACTACGGCGACGTAGTTGCCCTTGCTGACCACCTTGACGAATCCCGGCACGCCCTTGACGGACGATTCGTCGATGCTGACGAGCGTGGCACCGGCGACCGGCGGTCTGACGTTCCGCGCGTGCAGCATCCCGGGCACCTTGGCGTCGACCGCCCACTTCAGCGAGCCATCGACCTTCGGCGGGATGTCGTAGCGCTGCGGCGACTGTCCGACGATCTTGAGCTGCTGCACCGTCTTGAGCTGCGCCGCGCCGGTCGTCTGATCGGTGTTGTTCCCCTTCAGCGTCACGTTGAACTTGCGGCCGCCGATCAGCTCGCCGTAGGTGACTCGCCGTGACGGGTCGCTCGCGACCGTAACAACACCGTCGGCGACGGCCAGCTGCGCCACGGGAACGCCGAGTCGCGCGGAGGCGAGGTCCAGCAGCACGCGGCGTGCTTCGGCGGCTACACGGCGCATCGGCCACCCGTCGGTCTGGAGCGCATCGGATCCGCCCGAGCCGCCCTGATCGACGGTGACGTCCGTGCTGCCCATGACGCAGCTCGTGCGCGCATAGGGCATGTCGAGCTCGTCGGCCATGATCTGGCGGAACGCCGTGCCGGTGCCCTGGCCGAGATCGGTCTTGCCGACGAAGAACGTCGCCGTGTTGTCTTCGCGGATGACGATCCACGAATCGAGCTGGCGGAAGTCGGGATCGATATACGGGCCCGCGGCCTGTGCGTCGACGAGGCCGACGAAAGGATCGGCGTTGGCGATCGCGGCGACGCCAACGACCAGATAGCCGGACGTCTTGATGAAGTCGCGTCTGGTGGTCGTCATGCGATCACCTCGTGGTCCTGCTGCCGTGCCGAGGCCATCGCCTTCGCTGCGCGCTTGATGGCGGCCTGCACGCGGTAGTAGGTCATGCAGCGGCACAGCGTGCCCGACATTCCCTGACGAATCTGCGCGTCGGTTGGATTCGGGGTGCGATCGAGGAGCGCCTTGGCGGTCAGGATTTGGCCGTTCTGGCAGAAACCGCACTGCGGCACCTGTTCGTCGATCCAGGCCTGCTGCAGCGGGTGCAGCTTGCCGCCCGTCGCCAGTCCTTCGAGCGTCGTGATGTCGGCGCCGGCGACGGCGGACATCGGCCGGATGCACGAGCGGACGGCTTCGCCCTTGATGAGGACGGTGCACGCCCCGCACTGGCCGAGGCCGCAGCCGAACCGGGGGCCGTGCAGGTCGAGGTCGTTGCGCAGGACGTATAAAAGCGGGGTCGCGGGATCGACGTCAACCGTGTGCGTCCTCCCGTTGACTCGAAGAGTGAAGTTGGCCATGACGGGGCTGAGTGTACACGCTAAGATTCGTCCGATGAACGGACGGATCCTGGTCGCAGCCGTTTTCCTCCTGATGGGCTGTTCGAAGCCTGCAGGGGAGGCCGCCCCGTCACGGGAGGAATGGTTGGCCGGCGTGAACGCGTGGCGGACGAAGCACGAGACCGACTACCGCCGCGACTGGGCCACGATTGCAGGCCTCCACTTCCTCGAGCCCGGCGCGCATTCCCTCGGCAGCGCCAAGGCGAACGAGATCGTCCTTCCGGCAGACCTCCCATCAACCGTCGGGAAAGTCGTCGTCGCCGACGGCTGGGTCCGCTTCGAACCGGCGCCCGGCATCACGCCGACACAGAACGGCAAGCCTCTGACCGGCACCGTCGTCCTCAAGGAACCGGACAAGGACCCGGCGGATGAAGTGGCGGTCGCCGACGTCAAATTCGCTGTCCATCAGAGCGGGCCGCGCCTCTCGCTCCGGGTCTGGGATCCGGACGGCAAGCAGGCGCGCGAGTTCGCCGGATTCGACTGGTTCCCGATCCAGGACAACTATCGCGTGGTCGCGAAGTTCATCCCCGATGAGACGCCGATCAGAGTGCCCGTCATCAATACCTACGGCGACCCGGACATATACCCCTCGGAAGGCGTCGTGGAGTTCACGCTGAACGGGGAGACGGTGCGCCTTCGTCCGTTCACCACGCGCCCGAAGCGGTTCTACTTCGTCTTCCGCGATGCCTCGAGCGGCCAGGAAACGTACGAGACCGCGCGGTTTCTCTATTCCGATTTGAAAGACGACGGAACGACGGTGCTGGATTTCAACGAGGCGTACAACCCTCCGTGTGCGTTCAACCCGTACACGACGTGTCCGATTCCGATTAAAGAGAATCGCCTGGCCGTAAAGATTCTGGCCGGCGAGAAAGCGTACAAGGGCCATGACTAGGGCTGTCGCGGGGCTCGTGCTTCTGGTTGCCACCGGTCCCGTCCTTGGTGCACATCACGGCGACGCCGGCCGCTACGACGAAGAAGTCATTACCGTCACCGGCACGGTCGTGGCGCTGCAGATGGTCAATCCCCACACGCACATCATCTTTGACGTGGTCACGAACGGGAAGAGCGTCCGCTGGCAGGCGGAGCTCGGCACGCCGCAGCAGTTGATCAAGCAGTTCGGCTGGACGCCGTCGACGATCACGAAGGGCATGAAGCTGACGATGATCGGGCGTCAGCTCAAAGGGAAGGCGCCGTATCTCAACTTGACCGAGCGCGCGAATATCGTCGTCTCGGATACGGGCAAGGAGATCTACCGCACGGAGAACTTCGGCAAAGCCGCGCCGCCGAAGAGTGACAAGGGCTCGTTTATCGCCCAATGAGCCGCGATTCCGACACACCGAGACACCGAGGGCACCGAGGGATTGCTTTCGTTTCTCAAGGCCTCAGTGCCTCGGTGTGTCGCGTGATCGTGCTCGCCGTTCTAACAACGGGACTGCTCGCGCAGGCGCCGGCGGTGCCGCTGCCGATCCGGCAGATCGCGTATCTCAAAGCCTCGAACCCG
This sequence comes from Vicinamibacterales bacterium, assembly GCA_035711805.1. Lineage (GTDB taxonomy): Bacteria > Acidobacteriota > Vicinamibacteria > Vicinamibacterales > UBA2999 > Gp6-AA40. Next base: position 4,090 of record DASTBV010000047.1, on the reverse strand, counting down.
GACGCCTCGGATCACTTCGGCTGCGGCGGCGAGAATCACGGCCATAACGGCCAGAGCGTTTCGCTGAGCGCCGATGGCAGGACGCTCGCGGTCGGCGCGCCGCACGAATCGAGCGCCGCCAGCGGCGTGAATGGCAATCAGCGGGACAACTCGGTCTTCGATGCCGGCGCCGTATACGTGTTCACGCGGACGGGTGATTCCTGGACCCAGCAGGCGTATCTCAAGCCGTCCAATCCACAGAGCGGCGCGGAATTCGGCCACTACGTGGCACTGAGCGCGGACGGGAACACACTGGCGGTCTCGGCCTATTGGGAGGCCAGCAACGCGACGGGCATCAACGGCAACCAGAAAGACGAATCGATCCCGCAGGCTGGAGCTGTCTACGTGTTCGCACGCGCCGGGTCCACATGGAGACAGCAGGCGTACGTCAAGGCGTCCAATACCGGTGAGGCGGGGACCGCGGACACCTTTGGCGAGGGCGATCAGTTCGGCTGGTCGCTCGCGCTGAGCGGCGATGGCACCACGATCGCCGTCGGCGCGATCACCGAAGACGGCGGTGCCGCGGGCATCAACGGCAACCAGCGCGACAACGCATCGCCTTCGGCGGGTGCGGTGTACGTCTTTACGGGAACCGGCGGCGCGTGGTCGCAGCAGTCGTACGTCAAGCCGTCGAATCCGGACGCGGGCGACATGTTCGGCTACTCGGTGTCGCTGAGCGCAGACGGCAGCGTGCTCGCCGTGGGCAGCTTCGACGAGGACGGATCGGGGCGCGGCGTCAATCCGGCTTCAGATAACCGCAACGCCGGATCGGGCGCGGTGTATGTGTTCACGCGCGGCGGCGCCACATGGTCGCAGCAGGCCTACCTCAAACCGGCCAACAGCGAACCGCAGGACTCCTTCGGCGTCCACGTCGCGCTCAGTGACGACGGCGGAACGCTGCTGGCCGGATCGCTGGACGAGGACTGCCCGGCGACCGGCGTCAACCCGCGCGGCTGCGACACCGACTGGAACAGCGACCTGTCGATGGGCGCCGCCTATGTCTTCGTGCGTGCCGGCGCCACATGGTCGCAACAGGCATTTCTGAAGCCGTCAAATACGGGAGCCAACGACTGGTTCGGCGCGCGGGTCGCGCTGAGCGGCGACGGCAATACGGCGGCGATTGGCGCGCCATTCGAGGATGGTGGCGCCAGAGGCATCAACGGGCGGCAGAACGACGACTCAGCGAGCCAGGCCGGCGTCGTCTATCTCTTCACACGGACGGGAGCGACATGGCAGCAGCGCGCGTACGTGAAAGGGTCTAATACCGAAGCATTCGACGAGTTCGGCAGCTCCGTCGCTCTCGATCGCAGCGGTACCACACTCGTTGCGTCGGCGCGCGGCGAGGACAGCGCGGCGCGCGGCATCAACGCGAACCAGAACGACAACTCCGCGGACGAGGCCGGTGCGGTGTACGCGTTCGCGATCGCGGCCGGCCCGGCACAGGCGCAGCGGCCCGCACCAGAACTGATTCTCACCAACGGCAAGATCGTGACGGTGGACGCGCGATTTTCGATCGCGCAGGCCGTCGCTGTTGGAGACGTCTTGACCACGACTCCGATGCTCGATGGGTACGAGCACGGACGAATCATGGCGGTCGGAACGAACAAGGAGATTGAAGCGCTCGCCGCTCCGAGGACGCGCCGCATCGACCTGCAGGGAAAGACGGTCATCCCAGGCCTGATCGACAACCACATGCACCTTCTGCGCGCCGGCACCACCTGGCGGCGCGAGGTGCGGTGGGACGGCGTCCCATCGCGCAAGCAGGCGCTCGACCTGCTGCGTGAGCGCGTGGCGGCGAGCAAGCCGGGTGAGTGGATCTATAACCTCGGTGGCTGGACGCTCGAGCAGTTCGCCGACGATTCGCGTCCGTTCACGAAAGCCGAGCTCGATCGCATCGCGCCGGAGAATCCCGTCTTCCTGCAGGCGTCGTACTACCGCGGCTACGCCAACACACGCGGCGCGCAGGCGCTTGGCATCGACAGCCCGTCAGGTGTGGTGGAGGAGGCGAACCTGCGAGCCGTCGCGGCACGGCTGCCAGTCGCAACGGGCACGGAGCTCGAGTTGAGCACGCGGCAGATGATCCAGGACTTGAATCGCGCCGGCCTGACGTCATTCGGCAGTGCGGGATGCGAACCTGACGTCCTGCCGCGTTACTTTCAATGGTCGCAGAAGGGGCAGCTCAATGTCCGCGTCTTCTGCATCATCGGGCTGGCGCCAGGCACTCCCGAGGCGGTGACGGCAGCGCTGCCGCGGATTCGCAACTATCGCGTGCGCCACACGGAGAACCTGTTCGTCGACGACGTCGCGTATGGCGAGACGGTGTACGGTCCGCTGCATGATCCGATGTTCGTCCGCGCGTCCGATCCGCAGCCGGCGCAGCTGGCCGAATGGCGCCGCGTGGCGACCGAGGTCGCAAAGGCGCGCCTTCCCCTGCACGTGCACGCCAACCTGACCGCGACGATCAGCGCATTTCTCGATCAGATCGAGTTGATCAATCGGGAGTACCCGATCAAGGACCTGCGCTGGACGCTCGCCCACCTCAACCAGGTCGATGCGAACCATCTTGCGCGCATGAAGGCGCTCGGCATCTCTGCGGCCGTCCATCCGTGGGCCGTGATCAACGGCGGCATCAACCGGACGGTGTTCGGAACCGCGGCGCTCGACATGGTGCGGCTGAGGACCCTGCAGTCCAGCGGCGTACTCTGGGGATTAGGCAGCGACGGCAGCCGCGCGAATCAGATCCTGCCGTTCCAGACGATATCGTGGGCGGTGACCGGGCGGATGGTTGGCGGGGACGTCGTGCTGCGCGAGGCGCATCGCCTCACGCGCGAAGAAGCGCTCATCGCCCACACGCGCAGCAACGCGTACCTGATCTTCCAGGAAACGAATCTCGGCTCGATCGAGCCCGGCAGGCTCGCCGACCTCGTCGTTCTCGACCGCGACTATCTGACCGTGCCCGCCGATCAAATCAAGGACATTCGCTCGACCATGACGATCGTCAACGGGCGGGTCGCATTCGAAGCGAAGTAGCCCCGCTACGGAGCGATCACGCGAACGGTCGGAAAGTACTCACGGTAGCGGCCGGCGTCGCGCGTCAACAGATCGAACCCGGCGACTGCCGCGTGCGCGCCGATGTAGAAATCAGGCATCGGCGATTGCCGTTGTCCACCACGCCGCCGGTAGGCGAGATAGGCGTGCCCGGCGAGGAAACCCGCGGCCCAGGGGAGCTCGGCGCGGCGGAAGTACCGCCGGGGCAGAGCCTCGTCGAGATCCTCGATGCGCGGGAATCGCGCGGATACTTCCGCATAAATGATCGGGTTGATATAGAGCGCGCCGGCATGAGCGGCCTCTTCGAGCATCGCGGCTGACCAGTCCAGCCATTGCCCGTCCTCGGTAAACAGATCGAGCAGCACGTTGCTGTCGATGAGCGTTCCCGCCATCAGTCGCCGCGCATCAGCTTCATGATCTCGTCGGTTGTCAGCGTCCCGGTGCCGCGGCCGCGGGCATGCTCGACGATCTCGCGCCCCAGAGAACGCCGGGTTCCCGTCTTCTGCTTGGTCAGTCGGGCGGCGCCGCCGTCAACCGTGAACTCCACCTCGCTTCCCGGCACGAGCCCCAGGGCCTCTCGGACATGGAGCGGGATCGTTACCTGGCCTTTGCTGGTGATCCTCACGTATTACTCCTACAAGTAAGAGTAATACCCGTTCGATTTGCCGTCAAACTCCTGGGCATTTCCAATGCGACGGACGAACGGCTCGTCCCACGAAGTCCGAGCTGGCGATCCTGCGGGTGCTCCGGGAGCGCGGGCCGCTCTCGGTCCGCGATGTTCAACGGGCACTTCAACATCTTTCAGATGACCGATGCGAGGCAGCAGGTACCGGTGTTCGCAATGGGAAGCGGCGGCGGAAGCGTGACCTATCGTGTGCGACGACTCCTCGGAATCCGCAGCACCGAATCGCACCGGCCCGTCGGCGCGGGAATCGTCGCCGTCTCGATTGCCCTGGCGCTCGCTGGCGTTGCGGCTCATCGCGTCCACGGTCAGTCCCAGCCG
>DASTBV010000046.1:0-6546 GCA_035711805.1 Vicinamibacterales bacterium | reverse complement strand
CCCGAGCGATTCGAGGGGCGCTCGGAAACGATCGATCGCGTCGCCGGGCACATCCCGGGTGCGGCCAATCATTTCTTCAAGCAGAACCTGGCCGCCGACGGCACGCTGCTGCCGCCGGAGACGCTGCGCGCGAATTTCGAGCGGCTCCTGTCGGGGCGCGCGCCCGGTGACGCGGTGATGTACTGCGGTTCGGGTGTGACCGCCTGCCAGAACCTGCTGGCCATGGAACACGCCGGACTGCCGGGCACGCGCCTGTATGTCGGCTCCTGGTCCGAGTGGTCGAGCGACCCTTCGCGCCCCATCGAAACGGGCCCCTCCCGGCGGAGATGACGACATCCGAGCTCCTTCCGCCTGAAGGCGGAAGCCACGCGTCCACGCGCCACTCCATCTGGTCGACGCTGCGGGAAGCGGTCCGCGGCTCTCATCAGGACTACACCGAAGCGCCGATCGGCCGCGCCGTGGTGCTGCTCGCGGTGCCGATGGTCCTCGAGATGATGATGGAGTCGATCTTCCTGGTGGTCGACGTGTTCTTCGTCGGCAAGCTGGGCGCCGACGCCATCACCACCGTCGGCGTCACCGAGTCGATGATGACGATCCTCTACGCGGCGGCCATCGGCCTGTCGATCGGCGCGACCGCGACGGTGGCGCGGCGCATCGGCGAAAAGGATCCGGACGCCGCCGCGCATGCCGGCGCGCAGGCGATCCTGCTCGGCGTCGGCTTCGGCGCGATCGTCGGCATCATCGGCGCGGTCTTCGCCCCGCAGCTTCTGGCGGCGATGGGCGCCAGCGACGAGGTCATTCGCACCGGCAGCACCTTCGCGCGCGTGATGCTCGGCGCGAGCGTCAACGTCGTCCTCCTCTTCCTGATCAACGCCGTGTTTCGCGGCGCCGGCGACGCGGCCATCGCGATGCGCGTGCTCTGGTTCGCGAACGCGATCAACATCGTGCTCGGGCCGCTCCTGATCTTCGGCATCGGCCCGTTTCCGGAGCTCGGCGTGACCGGCGCGGCAATCGGAACGAGCATCGGGCGCGGCTGCGGCGTGCTGATGCAGCTCTATCACCTGACGCGGCCGGGTGGCCGCATCCGCGTCCGCCGTCATCACCTGCGGCTCGATCCGCCCGTCATGCGCGGCATCCTGCGGATTTCCGGTACGGCGGTGTTTCAGAATTTCATCGGCACCGCCTCGTGGGTCGGACTGGTCCGCATCCTGACCGGGTTTGGCAGCGCCGCGGTGGCCGGCAACACGATCGGGATCCGCATCATCGTGTTCGCCATCCTGCCGGCGTTTGGCGTCGCCAATGCGGGGGCAACGCTGGTCGGCCAGAACCTCGGCGCCGGTAAGCCGGAGCGCGCGGAGGCAGCCGCGTGGAAGGCGGGACTCTACAACACGATGGTCCTCGGCGTCGTCGGCCTGGGATTCCTGCTGTTCGCGCCGCAGCTGATTTCGCTCTTCTCGAACGATCCGGAGGTGACGGCCTACGGCGTCCGCTGCCTGCGCATTGTCGCGGCCGGATTCCTGTTCTACGGCTACGGGCTGGTCTTCACGGCGGCGTTCAACGGCGCCGGCGACACATGGACGCCGACCTGGATCAACCTCGCCTGCTTCTGGATGCTCGAACTGCCGCTGGCGTGGATGCTGGCACACCCACTCGGTTTCGGACCGACCGGCGTGTTCATCGCCGTCAGCGTCGCGTTCTCGACGCTGGCGTTCGTCAGCGGTTACCTGTTCTCGAGAGGCAGCTGGAAGACTATGCGGGTCTAACCGTCACCGTGAAACCGTCCTGGTTCGGCGCCGCGTACTGCCGGTGGTGGCGGATCCGCGAATACGCAATCGTCACCAGCGTCTGGTAGTCCCCTTCCGGTTGCGGGTGAATCTGCAGCGTCATCTCCTGGCTGGCGGTCGAGAGCTCCCGCGCGACGTCGGACTTCGCGAAACCGATCACGAAGACATCACCGCCAGGGAGCTTGTGTGTTTCGTAGCTGCGGTAGCGGCGCACGGCAAAGAGAGGCGCATTCGGCAGCCCGGGCGAGTAGGTGAATCCAAACACGCCGCCCGGCAGCGCATTGACCCCACTTCCCTCCTCATCGTCGGCAACCAGCCGGACCTGATGGGCAACCCGCAGCAGTTCCTGATCGGGGGTGGCAGTGTTATCGGCGTAAACGACGCGTGACATTGCGCTCGATTATAGGGCCTTCACGCCGATTGGACAGCTGACGCCGGTGCCGCCGATGCCGCAGTAGCCGTTCGGATTCTTCGCCAGATACTGCTGGTGATACTCCTCGGCGTAATAGAACGGCGGCGCGTCGGCAATCTCGGTGGTAATGCGGCCGTATCCGGCGGCCGTGAGCCGGTCCTGATAGGCCGCGCGCGACGCCTCGGCAGCTTTCTTCTGCTCCGGTGATGTGGCGTAAATCGCCGAGCGGTATTGCGTGCCGACGTCGTTGCCCTGGCGCATGCCCTGGGTAGGATCGTGATTCTCCCAGAAGATCTTCAGCATCTCGTCGTACGACGTGACGTTCGGGTCGAACACGACGAGGACCACTTCGGTATGGCCCGTCATGCCGGAGCACACCTCACGGTAGGTCGCATTCGGCGTATAGCCACCGGCGTACCCAACGGCTGTGCTGTAAACGCCCGGAGCCTGCCAGAACTTCCGCTCGGCACCCCAGAAGCAGCCGAGTCCGAAGACCGCCTGTTCGAGGCCGGCCGGAAACGGCGCCTTAATACGGTTGCCATTGACGAAGTGCGTGTCGGAGACGTCCATCGCCTCGGGGTGACCAGGGAGCGCCTGGTCGGGGAGCGGCATTCGCAGAGTGGTAGCCATACCCTATCTAAGATGCACGATCACGGCGAGACGTTCCAGTTCATTGCGGATCGCGGCGATTCGCGGCTGAGGCTGGACCAGGTGCTGGCGCGGCGCGTCACGTCGGTCACGCGCATGTCCCGCAGCGTGGCGCAGAAGTGGATCGAGGGCGGCGCCGTGATGGTGGACGGTCGCGCGGCGCGCCGCTCGTCCGACCGTGTGCGCGAGCACTCGACAATCATCGTGGCGTTTCCGCCGGATACGGTCCTCCGCTCGGTTCCCGGGCCTGAGCCGGGCAGCCTCGACGTCCTTTACGAAGACGACGCGTTGATCGCCGTCAACAAGCCACCGGGGGTGGTCATCCATCCGTCGTACAAGCAGTTGTCGGGGACGCTGCTGAACACGGTGCTGTGGCATGTGCGCGAGCGGCATGGCATACGTCCCGGCATCCTGACGCGGCTCGACAAAGATACGTCCGGGGTCGTCGTCATCGCTTTTGCCGAGGGCACGCACGCGGCGATGCAGCGGGACGCGGCGGCCGGCAGAATCCGCAAGGAGTATCTGGCGATCGTTCACGGCTGCCCGCGGCCTGCGGCAGGTGTCATCCGGGAACCGCTCGGTCGGGACCCGTCGGACCGGCGCCGTGTCGTCGTCGCGCCCGGCGGCGCGTCGAGTGAGACGCGCTATGAGGTCGTGCGATCGCTGCCCGGTAATCTAACGCTGGTGCGGTGCGAGCTGGTCACCGGCCGCACCCATCAGATTCGCGTCCACCTGAGCACGCGCGGGTGGCCGATCGCCGGCGACCCGCTGTATGGAGGGCGGACGGACGTGATACCGCGCCAGGCACTTCACGCGTGGCGCGTGGCGCTGCGGCACCCGGTCACGCACGAGCCGCTGGCGATCGAAGCGCCGCTCCCTCAGGACTTCAGCCGGATCAGCTGCTGAATCGCGTCGATCGTGAGCACCGCGCCCGAACCGACCAGCAGCACGGCGCTGGCGATGATGACGCCGTCAACGGCGGCACGGATCCGCCGCAGGTGCAGCCACCGCTGAACCAACGTCAGGACGGGAATGGCAACGAGCGCCGGCGTGATCATTGCCAGCCATCCGGCAATCGCACCCGGCCACCCGCCCGCGAAGTATCCGACCGCGACGACGTACGCGCCCATCGGACCGATGGTCGCCCTGCCAACCAGCACCGCCTGACTCAATTGCTCGTCGGAAATCGCCTGATGCGTCTCCACGAAATCCTGGCGGATTTGCGGCAGCGACCCCATGCCGGCAAACGACGTCATCGTCGCCTTGAGGAGCAGCAGGTAGATCGGCAGCGCGTTCATTTCTCTACGTAGGGCACCCCTTCAGGGGTGCCTCTCGCCGGCATGGCCATGCTCACGACCGCAGCCGCAAGCAGCACGCGGACGGGTGTCGCGCCCAACAGGACCAGCGCCACCGCAATGGCTCCAACGACGAGGACGCGCATGCGCGAGCTGACGTAGTGTCCGCCTTCAGGCGGACCTTCGCTTTTTTCCAGATACGGCCGAATCAAATGCCACGCGCTGCCGACGACGAGCACGCCGGCCACCAGGATGCCGACTGCAAGCAGCGCACGCACGGCAGCGTAGCGATCGATCTCCGCCAGCGTCGCAGCCAGGGCGAGGACGATCAGCGAGCCCGGAATGGAAGCGGCGGCGAGCGCCGGAAGCGCTCCGCGCCAGCGATGGAACCGCCACCCAAGCATGACGACATACGCGAGCACGACGGTTCCGGGCGTGAAGCGCGACACGGCGATGAACACGCCGTGCACGGCCGAATCGATCCAGCCGCTGGCGGTGAACCTGCGCCGCAGCAGTTCGATCGACACCAGGCCGCCGCCGACGGTGCGATTGGCCTCGTAGGCGATCGCCGTCAGCAGCTCGCGCAGCGATGGTCTCACGGCGATCCGACCGAGCGGCGGTTCACAAGATCCGGATGCCACCGGGCAAATGCGGCGAGCGGTGCAGACGGGAGGCGTCCGTAGCCATCCGTTCCGCTGAAGCTCCACGGCCAGGCGCCGGCATAGCCGCCCCGCACCGCCGACTGCAGCACCTCGTCGAGCTCCTGCACGACCGGGGACGCATGCGGCGGGTGCTGCTCACCAGGGTTGCCGGGAAACTCGCCGAGCAGAATGGGCTTCGAGCATCCGAGCGAGCTCGCCGGTGTGGTTGTGGGATCGAGATCGCGGCCCGGATGCCTCGTGTCCGGATAGGCGTGAATCTGCAACACGTCGAGGCCGAGCGCGGGATCGTCCCACGCCCAGAGATTATGCAGCCGCGCGCACCCGATCGTCGTCAGCGCCGGACCGCAGGCGTGCACGAGCGTGCTCAGGCTGGCCACCATCTGGGCCAGCACCTCGAACTTCAGCGGGCGCGGAACGTGCGGGCTGACGTCGCGCTCCCATTCCTCGATCACGAAATCCGGTTCGTTCATCAGCTCATACGCGAGGACGTGCTCAGCCAGGTCGGCCCGCTCGCCGCGGATTCCATAGCGGCGAACGAGCGGCTCGAACACGCGCGCGAATAGCGCACTGCGCCCGGCGGACGACTGCAGGATGTGTGCGCGTCCGTGCGGAAGCCTCACTTCCAGCAGCATTCCGGTTGCCGGATCGGCGATCGTGTCGCGAACGCCCTCGAACATCCAGCGATGGTCGAGCAGGACGAGCGCGAGGCGGATCCCCGCGCCGGCCGCCACCTCGCACGCGGCGTCGAGATCGGTGAAGAAGTGCGAATCGACTCCAGCTGGCAGCCCCCGATCGTCGTAGACGATGCCGGCGCGGCCGTCGGCGAACACGAACCAGCGGACGACGCGGAATCCGAGCGCCGCCATGCCGGCGAAATCGCGCTCGATCGCCGCCCTCCGCGTGGAGACGCCGAGGTGCGATCCCCAGACGTTCGCGCCGAAGTCGAGACCGTAATAGATCGTCGTGCCGTCGGTCGACCACGGGTAGTTGCAGCCGTGCCAGAACGGATGTGTCACTCGGGCTTCGAGCGTACGGCATTCCTGAAGAGTCCGTCAGGATTTCTTCTTGATTTCTTAATGTTCTTTTAATGTTTTGCCGCAAACGGTGAGGGTATGATCCGAAGCTCGCGCGGCATCGGGGGCGACAGCCGCAGCGACATTCAAAGGGGAGCATGATGCGACGGAATTTCCTTATCGTTGCTGTGGTGCTGATGTTCGGCGCCGCGGCAAGCCTGGCCGCGCAGGCCAAGCCTGATTTCTCGGGTAAGTGGGTGATGGATCCCGCCTCGGCGCCGGCTCCACCAGCAGGGGCTCCGGCGGGCGGCGGCGGTGGCGGTCGAGGTGGCGGCCGAGGCGGCGGCGGATTTGGTCAGGAATTCACGGCCAAGCAGGACGCGACAACTCTGACGATCATGCAGATGCAGGGTGGTCAGGAAGTCACGCTGACGTACAAACTTGATGGCTCCGAAAGCAAGAACACCGTCGGCGGCCGCGGCGGCCCGCAGGAGCAGGTGTCGAAGGCCGCTTGGGAAGGCAGCAAGCTGGTCATCACAACGCAGCTGAACTTCGGCGGCAACACCATCGAACAGAAGCGGTCGCTGTCATTGGAGGGCGGCAACCTCGTCGTCGAGACCGTTCAGCCTGGCCGCGACGGCGGACCCGGCACGCCGGCGAAGCTCGTGTACAAGAAGGGGTAAGTGGAGATCGTGGGGCGAGCCTTGTCAGGCTCGCCGTCGCGGGCCCGCC
>DASTBV010000045.1:0-36011 GCA_035711805.1 Vicinamibacterales bacterium | reverse complement strand
CGTGCTCGTCATCGACAGCGTGGAAAGGCCGGCGCCGAACTAATCGTTCGGATCGTTCGGATCGTTCGGATCGTTCGAATTGTTCCCTAGTGTTCGGTCGTTCGAACGCGAACGACTCGAACGGTTCGAACGGTTCGAACGGTTCGAACGACTCGAACGGTTCGAACGGCTCGAACGATTCGCACGATTCGAACGTGTTCTCGTTCGACGCCGTTCTCGCCCGCATCATCCCGAACGGCTCGCTCGAGCAGATCATCTACCGTGTGGACGCGCTGCACTGGATCGAGGACCAGGGCATTCCCGTCGTGAATTCCGCGCGGGCGATCGAGCGTTCGGTGGACAAGTTCTACACGACAGCGCTCCTGCAGCAGGCGAGCCTGCCGGTGCCGGAAACGGTGGTCTGCGAGCGGGCGGCTGACGCCATGGCGGCTGTCCGGCGCATGCTCGACGGCGGCAGCGAGGTGATCATCAAGCCGATCTTCGGTTCGATGGGCCATGGGCTGGTCCGCGTCGCCGATGTCGAACTGGCATGGCGCGTGGTCCGTCCGCTCGAGCAGATGCGATCGGTGTTTTACGTGCAGCGTGCCATCGACCATGACGGCCGCGACGTCCGTCTCTTCGTCGCCGGCGGGCGTGTGGTGGGTGCGATCGAACGGACCGCTCCTGCCGGCGACTGGCGCACGAACGTCGCGCGCGGCGGCTCGGCGCGCGCGATCGATCCGCCGCGGGCCTGGCAGGAATACGCGATCGTGGCGACGGCGGCTGTCGGTGCCGACTACGCCGGCGTGGACCTGCTGCTCTCGCCGAGCGGCGAGATCTTCATCATCGAAGTAAACGGGATTCCAGGCTGGCAGGGGCTGCAGGCGGCTACTGGTGCGGATGTCGCCACGGCGATCGTGGCGCAGGTGGAAGCGCGCGCCGCCGCCCTCGGCGCACTGTCCGAACAGGTGCACGCGTGACGGCCGTGGCTGGCGAACCGCAGCATCACATCGGCGTGGCCCACGCGTCGTGGATCATTGCCGGCCGTGCGCATCTGGCCTGCGTCCTCGAGGCGACGGCCGCGAAGCCGGGAAACGTGTCGCCCGGCCGGCCGTTTGCCGACATGCGCTACGAGGATTTTCTTCTCAGCGCGGAAGCGATTGCGCGGCCGCTCGAAGGCGCCGGCCGGCGCCCGCTCGGTCAAACCATCCTGCTCGCCGTGGAGGCAACGGCGTCCCGGACTCGCGCCAACACCAACCTTGGCATTGTCCTGCTGCTGGCGCCGCTGGCGCGAGCCGCCGTCCTGCTGCTCGATTCGCCGCCGCCGCCGGAGCGCGATCGCCGGCTGCGCAATCTGCGCACGGCAGTGGCGGGAGTGCTTGCGGACACGACGATCGACGATGCGAGGAATGCCTACCGCGCGATCCGTCTCGCCAATCCGGGTGGGCTCGGCACCGCCGAGGAACAGGACGTGACCGCCGAGCCGACGGTCACGCTGCTCGAGGCGATGCGGCTGGCCGCCGACCGCGACGGCATCGCGCGTGAATACGCGTCGTCGTACGAGACAACGTTCGAACGAGGCGTGCCTGCGCTGCTGCATGCCCGTGCGGACGGGTTGGCGATGAGCGACGCGATTGTCGAGGCCTACCTGACCCTTCTGGCGGGTACGCCGGACACGCACGTCGCGCGCCGGGGCGGCGACACGCTTGCCCGCCGCGTGTCGCAGCTGGCGGCCGATGCGCTGGCGGCAGGCGGAGTCCGCTCCGACGAGGGCCGGCTGCGCATCGCGGCAATGGATGCCTCGCTGCGCGATCCGCGCAACCTGGCGAATCCGGGAACCGCGGCTGACCTGACGGCAGCGGCAATCTTTGCCGCCCTCATCGTCGGTGGCTGGCCCATCGGGCCGATCGACCGCGCGCTGGTGGCGGCACAGTACGAGCAAGGTTCGGAGGCATCATGACGCCGCGGGGCGATTACCGCGTTTCGGTCACCAAGGACTATCTCGTCTTCTCGTCGGCCCACTTCATCACCTTCGCCGGGCATCGCTGCGAAGGGTTGCACGGTCATAACTACCGCGTGCGGGTCACGATCGAGGGCGCGCTCAACGAAGAGGCGTGGTTCGTGTTCGATTTCGTCGAGCTGAAGGGGATCATGAAACGGCTCTGCGACGACATCGACCATCTGGTGCTGCTGCCGCTCGACAGCGATCGCATCAAGGTCGAGGAGGATGGCGAGATCGTCCGCGTCAGCGTGGACGGCAAGCCGCGCTACACCTTCCCACGGCGCGACTGCGCCCTGCTGCCGATTCCGAATACCACCGTCGAGATGCTGGCGAAGCTGCTGACCGCGCGCCTCAAGGACGCCATCGGCGCCGCGGCGTTGAAACCGCTGACCGCCATCGAGATGGAGGTCGAGGAGAATTTCGGCCAGACGGCGGTGTATCGGGAGGAAATAGGAGATAGGAGATAGGAGACAGGAGATAGGAGGACCTTCCTCCTACCTCCTACCTCCTTCCTCCTTCCTCCTACGTCCCAGCCGCCCCGCGGCCGCGACATCGGCGGGTGTCAGCCGCCCGTCGTGCAGCGCCGTCGCGACGAGCGCGCCGTCGCACCCGATCGCCGCCAGGTCGCGCACGTCGTCGAGATGCCGGATGCCGCCGGCGGCGATCAGTCTCGGCATGCGCACGGCCGCCCGGATTCGCCGCAGCATCGCCAGATCGGGTCCGGATCCGCTGCCGACGCGCGCAACGTCGAGAACGATCATTTCGAACGCCCCGGAAATAAATGCCCGCCGCGCCACCTCCTCGGGCAGCGTCGTGCCCGCGGCCGTGCCCATCGGCACGCCGCCGCGAAGATCGAGGCTGAATACGGTCGGCCCCGGAGTGCCGAGCGTGATGTCCGCCAGCGCGTCGAACGAGGGCAGTGTCTCGAGGCCGACGACGACGGTCCGTGCACCGGCCCGGATCAATCGCCGCGCGTCCTCGGGCGTGGTGACGCCGCCGTCAACGTAGACCCGCATGCCGAGGCTGCTCACCGCGCGAATGACGTCGTGCTGGGGCCGGCCTGCGGCGATCGCGTCGAGGTCGGCAATGTAGACGTCGCGAACCTCGAACGTCTCCAGATACACACGCGCCAGCGCCACCGCGTCGCCGTCGATGGCAGCGCCGCCGGCCTCGCGAACTGGCGCATAGGTGTCGCGCCGTCCACCGCGCGCGTGTACGGCCATGCCGTCCTTGAGATCGATGACGCCGATGATTCGCACCGGAGATATTCTCCTACTGTGATTCTTGGCTGGGACATTGGCGGCGTGAACACGAAGGTGGCATGCCTTGGCGACAACGGCGCGCTGACCGCCCGCTCGCGCCCCTTCGAGCTGCAGCGCGACCCAGACGCGCTCGTCCGCGTTTTGCGCGATCTGGCCACACAAGTCGTGGCAGCGACCGTGGAGTCCGGCTCCCTTGTCCGCCGTAGCGCCGTGCGCGAAGGCGGAAGCTGGCTTACCGAACTGACCTGCGCGGTGACGATGACCGCCGAGCTCTCGCAGATGTTTCGCACGAAGCGTGAAGGGGTGCGTTTCGTGCTCGATGCCCTGTCTGCCGCTTTTCCCGACGCGACGACGCGGGTGTTCACGACGGACGGCCGCTTGCTGACGATTGACAACGCTCGTGTCGAGCCGTTGGCGGTCGCCGCGGCGAACTGGGCGGCCACGGCTCGCATGGTCGCGTCCCGGTACCGCGACGCGATGCTCGTGGATGTCGGAACAACAACGACGGACATCATCCCGATCGTGAATGCGCAGGTGGTCGCCCAGGGGCAGACAGATCCGGAGCGTCTGGCGTCCGGCGAGCTGGTGTATTCCGGTGCGCTGCGCACGCCCGTTGAGGCGATCGCGCACGAGGTGAGCGATCGTGGCGAGACCTTCGGCGTGTCCGCTGAAGGATTCGCGCTGATCGGCGACGTGCACGTGTGGCTGGGCCGGCTGGCGGCGGAGGACTACACGGTTCCCACGCCGGACGGTCGTCCTGCGACGCGCAAATTCGCCTGCGAGCGGATCGCGCGGGTGATATGCGCCGATCGCGAGCTGGTTGGCGACTCTGCGCTCACGCACATTGCACATTCGATTGCCGCACAACAGGTGGCAGCCATCGCGGCGGCAATCCGGCGCGTGCATGCACGTCATCCGTCTCTTCGTACAGCGGTCGTCACCGGCCTCGGTCACTTTATTGCGAGTGAGGCCGCTCGTTCTGCGTCGCTGGACGTCGTGTCGCTGGCGGATGACATCGGTGAGGACGCGGCGCGTTATGCGCCGGCAGCTGCGGTGGCTCTGTTGTGTGCGGGCGCTCACATCGACGAACACAGAGACGATCGTGGCGCGGACCCTGACGGGTCCGCGAGGGCAAGCCTGACAAGGCTTGCCCCACGATCATGCGAAGCGTCTGCTGCAGATATCGTGATCAAAGTCGGTGGCGGCCTGCTCGACCATATCGACCATCTCGACCGCGTCGCTGCGGCCATCTCCGAGGTGAGCCGGACATCGCGAGTTGTCGTTGTCCCGGGCGGCGGGCCATTCGCGGATGCCGTGCGCCGTGTCGATCGACGGCTGGCGCTCGGTGACGAGGAGGCACACTGGATGGCGATCCTCGGAATGGATCAGTACGCGCACCTGCTGGCCGCACGAATCGATTCAGGAACCTTGGTCGCCGCACGCGAACAGATCGCGGACGCGCATCGCAGAACGCAGATTCCGGTGCTGGCGCCATCGACATGGCTCAAGGCCGCTGACCCGCTTCCACACAGTTGGGACGTGACGAGCGACAGCATCGCGGCCTGGGTGGCCGGCGAACTTGGCGCCGCGCGCCTGCTGTTGATCAAACCGCCCGGCGCGCGGGGTCCGGACCTCGTCGACGCGCACTTCCAGCAGACACAGCCGGCCGGGTGCGTCTGCGACTGTCTGGACGCAGATGAGGCAATCGGTCTGCTCAGGCGTGCCGCAGGGCACGACCGAGCGCACGCACTCGACTCTCGCTGACGACGCCGTTCCGGCCGTTGTCGCAGGCGGCGCCGCGAACACCGGCGATATCGGCGCCGGCGTCGTGAACGCGTCCCAGATCGTCGATCGTCAGGGCGCCCGCAACCGCAACGATTCGTCCCGATCCCCTGGCCCGCGCGACGAACGACCGGAGCGAGTCGGATGTCATGAGCGTGGTGAGGCCGGGGCCGCATTTGTCGCAGGTGTCGAGAAGTACGCCGGCCGCGCGGCTGCGATCCGCGAGTGCAAGCACTTCATCAGGTGTCGGCGCCGCGACGTTCTCGTAGTCTGCGTACGCAACCAGTACCAGATCCGCGGCGGCGCTGTTGACCGCGGCTGACGTCAGCACGTCGGCGGCGGCGTCGAGCCGTCCTCGCATCCCCGCAAACCCGACCTTGACGAACGCCGCATGTACCCGCGCAGCCGCGTGCGCGCCGCGGACGATGTCGTCGCGGCCGGCGTCGCCGAGCGCCGCGCTCACCGGGGCACCGCCGGCGACCGCCGACGCGATTGATGCGAGGGTCGCGGGAGAAACCTGACCGAGCGGCCCGTTCGACGGCTCCTTCGCGTCCACGATGTCCGCGCCGCCGGCCAGCGCCGCCGCCGCCTCGGAGGCGTTTCGCACGCTCACCAGCAACCGCATGAGGTGGGAAGCCTACTATGATCGCCTGCAATGGTGGATTCGGCGCCGCTGGCCGGGCGAACGATGGTCATCACGGGAGCCTCGAGCGGCATCGGGCGCGGCATCGCCCTCGCCGCAGCACGCGCTGGCGCCGACGTCGCCCTCACGTACCGATCGAACGAAGCGGGCGTACGCCAGACCGCGGCGGACGTCGAGGCGAGCGGCCGCCGTGCCGTCGTCGCCCGCATGGATCTCGCGGACGCACAGTCGATTCACGCGTTGGCGGACGAGGTCAGCGGGACGTTTGGCCGCATCGACGCCTGGGTGAACAACGCCGGCGCGGATATCGTGACCAGCGGCGGCGACCGACTGTCGCGCCTCGACAAGCTCGATCTGCTGCTGCGCGTCGATCTGCGAGGCACGATGATCGCGTCGTGGAAAGCCGCGGAACTCATGGCGGCGCAGGCCGATGGCGGGGTCATCATCAATATCAGCTGGGATCACGTCGCCACCGGGATGGAAGGGGCGAACCCACAGCTCTATTCCGCGGCCAAGGGCGCCATCACGTCGTTCAGCAAGTCGCTGGCACGCAGCGTCGCGCCGCGCGTGCGCGTGAATATCGTGGCGCCGGGCTGGATCGAAACGGCGTTCGGCTCGGGCGTCGATCGCGGCGTGTACCGCGCCGTTGCCGAGTCCACGCCGTTGAAGCGGTGGGGCACGCCGGCTGATGTCGCCGGCGCAGTGGTGTTTCTGGCATCGGCGGCGGCATCGTTTCTCACAGGCGAGACGATCAACGTCGGCGGTGGAGTGGTGATGTAGAAGGTCAGGTGAATCGGGGCATCGTTGGGCGGCGGGAGTTGGGCGCGTTGGGAGTTTCGATATGCCGACAAAAGAACGCACGTATAGCGACACTGAGATTGCGGACCGGCTGAAAGATCTTCCCGGCTGGTATTTCGAAGACGGCTGGATCCGGCGCGTCTACAAGACAGACGGCTGGCCGACGACGCTGATGCTGGTGAACGCCATCGGCTACCTCGCGGAAGCGGCTTACCACCACCCGGACCTGTCCGTGACCTGGGGACGGCTGACGGTAAAGCTGTCGACGCACAGCGCCGGCGGCATCACCGACAAGGACTTCGAGCTGGCCCGCAAGATTGAGGATGTCGTCCTCTGGCGTCCGTCCGGCGGCTCGCTCGAGGGGACGCCGAACAAGTTCGTGCGGAGCGGCGATCCGCGTTGATCGACCCTCAGCGATCGTGACATCGAACGGGGTCACACGCGTACTGTTCGTCACTGGAAAGCTGGCGGAACCGGCGCTGCGGCGTGTGCTCTCGGAGGCCGAGCTGCCGTTCAGCGTCGACGTGGCGGTGCTGCGCATTACCGTTGCCGCGCTGATGACGACCGAGTGGATCGCGCGCTTTCTGGAGGTTCCGTCCGGCACCGACCTGGTCATGATTCCCGGCCTGTGCGAAGGCGACGCCGCTGCCCTCGCTGCCAGCACCGGGGTGCGCGTCGAGAAAGGGCCCAAGGACCTGCGTGAGATCCCGCACTATTTCGGCCGCGCCGAGGCCGCCCGCGACTACGGCGCCTGGGACATCGAGATCCTCGCCGAAATCAACAACGCCCCGCGGCTGACACCGGCGGCCATCCGCGCGGCAGCGGAGTACTTCCGTACGTCGGGCGCCGACGTGATCGACATCGGCTGCACGCCCGGGCTGCAATTCCCAAACCTCGGCGCCATCGTCCGCGACCTCGCGTCAGCCGGGATGCGTGTGAGCATCGACACGTTCGACGCGCACGAAATCCGCGCCGCGGTCGAGGCCGGCGCCGAGCTCGTCCTCAGCGTCAACGGCGCCAATATCGATGTCGCCCGCGATCTGGCCGGGTCGTCGGCGCGCGTCGTTGTCGTTCCCGATCTCGGCGCGTCGCTCGACACGATGGATCGCAGCGTCGAAAAGCTGGAGGCGTGGGGTGTGCCGTATCTGCTCGATCCGATCCTCGAGCCGGTCGGGTTCGGCTTCACGGCGTCGATCGAGCGCTACGCCGAGACCCGCCGCCGCTACCCGGATGCTGACATGTTGATGGGGATTGGGAACCTCACGGAACTGACGGCGGCGGATTCGACCGGCGTGAACGCGATGCTCATCGCCGTCTGTCAGGAGCTTGGCATCCGGTCCGTCCTGACGACGGAGGTCATTCCGTGGGCCAGAGGAGCCGTGCGCGAAATAGGGATCGCGCGTCAGCTGATGCACTACGCCGTCACACGCAAGACGATCCCGAAGGGCGTGGACGATCGGCTGGTGACGATCAAGGACCCGTCGCTCCTCACCTACAGCGAGGACGAGCTGCATGCCCTGCAGGCGCGCATCACCGACCCCAACTTTCGCATCTTTGCCGACGCGGATGCGATTACGGTGTTCAACAACGAGCGGTTCGTGCGCGGCACCAATATCCAGGACATCTTCAATCAGCTCGGCGTGGACGAGCCGTCGCACGCCTTCTATCTGGGCAAGGAACTGGCGCGGGCGAGTCTGGCGGTCACGCTCGGAAAGACGTACCGTCAGGAAGGATCGCTGTCGTGGGGCTATCTGACGCCGCCAGACGATGCGAAGTCCGAGCACGTGACGCTGACCCAGAAACCGGCACGCCGGAAGGGCGCCCTACGAACGCGAACCCGTCATGAGTGAGATGCAACGAGGCCGCGACGTCCGCAAGTCCGAATATCCGATCGACACGGTCTTCCTGGATCGATGGTCGCCGCGCGCGATGTCCGGCGAAGCGCTCAGCGACGCCGAGCTGATGACGCTGTTCGAGGCGGCGCATTGGGCTCCCTCATCCGGCAATTCGCAGCCGTGGCGGTTCCTCTATGCGCGCCGCGACACGGAGCACTGGCCGCTGTTCTTCGAGTTGCTGAACGAAGGCAACAGGACCTGGTGCCATCGCGCCGCCGCGCTCCTCGTGTTCATCTCGCGCACGACGAACGAGAAGTCGGGCCGCGCGCTCGTCACGCATTCCTACGACACCGGCGCCGCCTGGATGAGCCTTGCCCTGCAGGGGTGGATCAAGGGGCTGGTCGTGCACGGGATGGCCGGGTTCGATTACGCCCGCGCGAAAGACGCGCTGCACGTGCCGGATGACTTCACGGTGGAGGCAATGGCCGCCGTCGGCCGGCGCGGGCCGAAGGAGGAGCTGCCGCCGCAGCATCTGTCGCGGGAATTCCCCAGTCAGCGCCGGCCCGTCGCCGATCTCGTGTTCGCGGGACCGTACACATCCTGATTCGCTCATGTCCACGGTGATCGAGCTCACCGAAGCTCCAGATCCTGCACGCTGCTGCGAGCTGTTCGCCGGGCTGCCGTACCGGCTCTTCCTCGACAGCGCGACGCCGGCGACACGCCTCGGCCGCTTCTCCTTCCTGACCGCGGACCCGGTTGCGATCGTACAGAGCAAGGGCGCGCGGACCGAGGTTCGCAGTCTCAGAAACGGCGTGCGAAACGGCGTGCGCGTCGTTGCTGGCGACGCGCTCGCCCAGGTCGGTGCGCTGCTCGGTCCATACCGGCGAACCGCGCTCGAAGGGCTGCCGCCTTTTCAGGGGGGCGCCGCCGGCTATCTCGCCTATGACTGGGGGCGGGTGCTCGAGCGCATTCCGGAGAATCGCCACGATGATCTCGGACTGCCGGACGCGGTCTTCGGAATTTATGACTGGGTGATCGGCTGGGATCACCGCGCCGCGCGCGCGTGGCTGATTTCGACCGGCATCCCTGAGGTCGACGAGGCAACGCGAGCGCGAAGGGCAGACGAGCGCGCGAAGACGATTGTGGCGAGACTAAATGGGGATCGTGGCGCGGACGTTGTTACGTCCGCGTCTGGCGAGCCTGACAAGGCTCGCCCCACGATCGCAGATGCTCCCTCGCATCCCGTCGAAGGCGGCTGGTGGGATCGACGCCTCGACGTCCGATCGTCCTTCACGCATGAGGGGTATCTCGATGCGGTCGCTCGCGTCCGCGAGTACATCCTCGCCGGGGACATCTTCCAGACCAACCTGTCGCAGCGGTTCGAGGCGCCGCTGACCGAGTCGCCGTGGCAGCTGTACCGCCGGATGCGGGTTCGCAACGCCGCGCCGTTTGCCGCGTTCTTCGACACGCCGGACGTATCCGTGGTCAGCGCGTCGCCCGAGCGTTTCCTGCGCGTGGACGAGGGCGGCCATGTCGAGACGCGGCCGATCAAGGGCACGATGCCGCGCGGCTTCGGCCCCGAGCACGACGGCTTACTCGGTCAGGCGCTGTCGGAAAGCGCCAAGGACCGCGCCGAGAACCTGATGATCGTCGACCTGATGCGCAACGATCTGTCGCGCGTGTGCCGCGCGGGCACCGTGCGCGTGCCGGAGCTCTTTACCCTCGAACACTACGCGACGGTCCACCACCTCGTCTCGACGGTGGTCGGCGAGCTGGCGCCCGGGCGCGATGCGCTCGACCTGCTCCGCGCCGCCTTTCCCGGCGGATCGATTACCGGCGCGCCGAAGGTCCGGGCCATGGAAATCATCGCCGAGCTCGAGCCGTCGCAGCGCAGCGTCTACTGCGGGTCCATTGGGTACTGCAGCGTGACTGGCGCGCTCGATACCAGCATCGCCATCCGGACGGTGATCGCACCGGCCGGGCGCGGTCGCGTGTATTTCAGCGCCGGCGGCGGCATCGTGGCCGATTCGGACCCCGAGCAGGAGTACCGCGAGACGCTCCACAAGGCCCGTGGCATGATCGACGTTTTGGGGCGCCCTACGGATTCAGATGATTCTGCTCATCGATAACTACGACTCGTTCGTGCACAACCTCGCCCGCTACGTGCGCGAGCTGGGTTGGGAAGCCGTGGTTCATCGTAACGACGAGATGACCGTCGAAGACGTGGAGCGGCTCGCGCCGTCGCACATCATCATCTCGCCGGGGCCGTGCACGCCGACCGAGGCCGGGATTTCGACCGACGTCGTCCGCCGTCTCGGCCGGAGCACTCCGATTCTTGGCGTCTGCCTGGGCCATCAGTGCATCGGCGCCGCGTACGGCGGCTCGATCGTCAGGGCCGGCCGTCCGGTCCACGGCAAGACCTCGGCCCTGGTGCACGATGGGACGAGCATCTTCACCGGCCTGCCGTCGCCGATTCGCGTTGCCCGATATCACTCGCTGGTCATCGCCAGACCCGACGTGCCGACGGAACTGCGGGTGCTGGCCACTGCCCGCGACGATCAGGAAGTGATGGCGGTGGAGCATCGCGAGCATCCGGTGATCGGCGTCCAGTTCCATCCGGAATCCGCGGCGACCGAATACGGCTATGCGATGCTCGATCGGTTTCTCCGCGGCGATCGGGCGCGGCTGACGGATGTCGCCGCACGGGCCGACGGGGCGCCCGGTACGCCACCTCCCGTCGAGGACGAACCGCGGACGTTCGTCCCTCCTCCGGTGGAGCATGTGCGGTGACCGACACGCACACCATCGTCTGGGTCGATGGAAAGCGGTTTCCGTCGGACGGCGCGCATATCTCGGCGCGCGATCGCGGGTTTACGCTCGCCGACGGTGTCTTCGAGACGATGAAGGCGCGGAACGGAAAGGTCTTTCATCTCGACCGCCATTTGACGCGCATCGACGGCGCGCTCCGGACCCTGGACATCCCTCCGCCGGCCGAGCTGCGGGAGTGGGTGGACGCGGCGATTCACGCGGCGCACGTGCCGGAGGCCAGCATTCGCCTCACGGTGAGCCGGGGAGTCGCGCCCGGCGGCGTCGGCCCGCCGCCTGACCCCGTACCGACGGTCGTCGTGACGGTCGCGCCTCCTCCGGTGTTCGGCGCGGCAATCTACGAAACCGGGCTGACCGCTCACGTGGCGTCGGGCCGGCGGAACGAGCATGCGATCACGGCTGGACTGAAGACGCTGGCCTACACCGATGCGATCCTGGCGCTGATCGAGGCGCGACGGGCCGGCGCCGACGAGGTGCTGTTCCTCGACACCGCCGGGCATTGCTCGGAAGCGTCGGCCAGCAACCTCTTCGCGGTGATTGGCGGCAGGCTGGCAACGCCGCCCACGTCGTGTGCGGCGCTTCCCGGCATCACGCGCCGCGCGGTGATCGAGCTGGCGGCGGAACTTGCGCTGTCCGTGGACGAACGGCCGTTCGGCCTCGACGAACTGAACGCCGCGAACGAGGCATTCCTGACCAGTTCGCTGCGCGGCGTTGCGCCGCTCGTGCGGGTCGGCGGGCACCCGATTGGAACAGGCACGCCAGGCGCGGTCACTCAGAAGCTGATGGCCGCATATGCCGCGCTCGTCAAAGCGGAGTGCGGCGAGTGATCATCGAAACGATCGTCACCACCATTTCGGCGGATGGCGAGGTGAACTGCGCCCCGATGGGCGTCGAATGGAATCCTGACGTCGAACCGGAGACGATTGTTCTGAAGCCGTTCCTGGAGACGGCAACGTATCGAAATGTCCTCGCCACCCGCACCGCCGTCGTCAATCTCATCGATGATGTGCGGGTGTTCGCAAGGGCGGCGATCAGCAATCCGGCCTACGAGACCGTCCCCGCGCAGGTCGTTCGCGGCGTCGCGCTGGCCGACGCCTGTTCCTGGCGCGAGCTCGAGGTGACCGGAATCGACAGCACCCCTCCGCGATCGCGAATCGACACCCGGACCGTGCATCGCCAGGTCAGGCGGGAGTTCATCGGCTTCAATCGCGCCCGCCACGCCGTGCTCGAGACGGCAATCTACGCGACGCGTGTCCACCTCGTGGCGCGCGAGTATCTTCTCAGCGAGGTCGAGCGGCTGCAGGTCATCGTCGACAAGACGGCCGGTCCGCATGAATTCGAGGCGATGGCGCTGCTGGTTGAGTACATTCGCAGCGCACCCTCCGCCGTGGTGAACTCGTGACCACCACCGGACTCGAAGTCTTCGTTGAGGCGCCCGCCCGGCTGCACTTCGGCGTGCTCGATCTCCGCGGCGAACTGGGCCGGTGGTTCGGCGGCATCGGCGCGGCCGCTCCGGAGGCGACGCTGCTCGTGTCTGCGTCCAGGGCGCTGACCGTGACCGCGCACGGGGAGGACGCGCAGCGCACCTCGGCGTTCGCGAAGCGGTTTCTCGACCACCACCATATCCGCGAAGGCGCCCGCGTCTGCGTGCACCGTTCGCTCCCGCGGCACGCCGGTCTCGGTTCCGGAACGCAGCTGGCGCTTTCCGTGGCGCGGGCGCTGGCCGAGCTGTACGGACTCGATCCCGATCCGCCGACGCTGGCGCAGGCCGTTGGCCGAGCGCGCCGATCCGCAATCGGCACGTGGATCTTCTCCGGCGGCGGTCTGGTGGTCGAAGGCGGCCGGCACACGGGATTCGACAATTGCGGGCCGTTGATTGCCCGTGTTCCGTTCCCGTCCGAATGGCGATGCGTCGTCGCGGTTCCGGGCGGCAAGGGACTCAGCGGTGTTCGCGAAGAAGAGGCCTTCTACCGGCTGCCGATGCCGCGGCAGGAAGAGGTGGAGCGCGTGGCGCATCTCGTCCTGCTGCTGCTGTTGCCGTCGGTCGTCGAAGCCGACCTCTCGAACTTCGGCCGGGCCCTCTCGCAGATCCAGGAGATTACCGGCCGCTGGTTCGCGGCCGTCCAGGGCAGCACGTTTGCCAAGGGCGTAAGCGAGGAGCTGGTGCACCGGATGCGCGAATGGCGCGCGCTGGGCGTCGGCCAGAGCTCCTGGGGTCCCGCTGTCTACGGCATCGTCGGCCGCGATGACGATGCAAAGAGGCTGGCGGACCGGGCACGAGACTTCATCGGGTCCGAGGGCGTCGTCTACGCAGGTCCGTTCCGCAGCGAAGGCGCTCGTGTGTGGACCACAACGGCACAGCTGCCAACGCCCAACCAGACGATATAGTCGCGGCCCTTCTCAGGAGAATCGCGGCTTTAGCAGATCGGCGACGAAGTCCAGACGCCGCCCGATCGCCATATAGCCGTCAGCCATCTTCTTGACGTTCTCTTGCGTCGCTTCGAGTTCGACTTTGGTTGCCATGCGTTCGCTGATGTCCGTCAACGTACGTTCGACGCGGTCGAACCGTTGCTCGATGCGATCGAGCCGGTGGTCCACACGATCGAGCCGTTGCTCCACACGGTCGAGCCGTTGCTCCACACGGTCGAGCCGTTGTTCCACACGGTCGAGTCGTTTGTCTTCCCCGGAATCCCCGTAGCTTTTCGGTGTTTCCCGGACGATGGAGTTGGTCGTCGCCCACCCCCGCACCGCATCTCCGCTGCGACGGCAGCCATGGATCGCGTCGGACCGCGCGATCGACGCCTGGATTTCCTCTCCATGTTGTCTTGCCGCCTCTTTCAGGTCATCGAGAGCGCGCACCAGTTCTCTATTGAACTCGGAATCCGTAACGGTCTTTGGCTGGATGTCCGACATGACGACGACGATGCCATCGTCGAACGCCCGAATCAACATGCCTGTCGGATGCTGCAAACAACTCGCAGTCTGTTAGCATCCGCGGCGAATGGTTCCTAACCGCTGGCGCATTCCGATCGGCGCGGTGCTGGTGCACATCTGCATCGGCTCCGTCTACGCGTGGAGCACCTTCAATCGGCCAATTCAGGCGCTCTTTCCCGACAGCCCGTGGTGGTTCAGCCCGCCGTACATGACGTTTACAGCGGGCTGGGCCTCGCGCTTGGCAAGCCCTTCCTGGTGTTCTTGGGCATGGGTCTGACCGGCGGCGTCGGCTGCGGGCTCGGATACATCTCTCGGGTGAGCACGTTGGTGAAATGGTTTCCCGATCGCCGCGGGATGGCGACTGGCATGGCCATCATGGGGTTCGGCGGCGGTGCGTTCGTCGCCGGCTACCTCAACGTCTATTTGATGGACATGTTTGGCGTCGCGCGCACCGTCATGATGCTCGGCGCGATCTACTTCGTGGTCATGGTCATCGGCTCGCGGCTGATGGAGCTGCCGCCGCCGGGATGGAAGCCTGCCGGCTGGAGCCCGCCGGTGAAGCCGAACGCGATGATCGCGGATCGCAGCGTCACACGCAACGAAGCCATCGGCACGGTGCAGTTTTATCTGTGATGAGGAATCCTCTTCATCAACGTCACGGCCGGATCGGAATCCTCGCGCAGGCGTCGCCGATGATCACGTCATCTTCTTCGCGGTGCAGCTGATCCTGTTCCTGTTGATACCTGGCGTTGCCTCGCGCGGGCAGTGGGTGCTGTTTCAGGCCAGCCTCTTCGTCATCTTCACCATGTACGGCGGCGGATTCGCCACGATCCCCGCGTTTCTGGCGGATATCTTCGGTCCGCAGAACGTCGGGGCGATCCATGGCGCGCTGCTCCCGGCGTGGAGTGCCGCGGCGATCGCCGGTCCGGTCATCATCACGGAGCTCTCGAACCGCGCGAAGGCGGCGCTGCCTCCGGGAGCGAACCGCGTGAACATCTACGACACGCCGCTGCAGGTGCTGGCGGCGTTGCTGGCGGCCGGGTTTGTCATCACGTTGCTGGGGCGGCCGCTCGCGCGGCAGCAGTATGAGCCCCAGCCCGTGCGCGTGAGAACCGGTCCGAAAAGCCGCTCGGGCTCGGTCGCCGTCGTCGAACCTGAAGACTGAAGACTGAAGGCTGAAGACTGAAGGCTGAAAACTGAAGGCTGAATCCTGCCGCGGGAACGGGTGCTGGAGTCGGCACGGCGCAGCGACGCGGTCGTCTACGGCGTCACCGCGGGAAACTCGGGAAAGGTCGGGTTCGTCAGCAGCCTCAGCCAGCAGACCGGCGGACAGTCGATGGAGGTCTCCTCGACGATGGATCTGCAGAAGACGTTCGTCGGAATCCTCGACGAGTTCCGGCGCCGCTACGTCCTGAGCTTCACGCCGCGCGGCGTTTCGGGCGCCGGCTGGCATCGGCTTCAGGTCCGCGTCAAGGGACGCCGCGCGGTGGTTACCGCGCGCCAGGGGTATACCGCCGGCGGATAACATATCGGGGATACGTCTCCGATGAACCGCCCCACCAGTGAAACCTCGAAAGACGTCCGCATGCGGGGGTTCGCGCGGCGCCACACGGTTGCGGCAGCGCTCGAATGGCTCGACGCGCAGCTGCAGCCCTTCGACGCGGCTCAGGGCAGGCCGCTCGACGCCGAGACCGTCGCGCTGGGCCTTGCGGCCGGCCGTGTGCTCGCCAGTTCGGTTGTCAGCGACATCGATGTCCCGTCGTTTGACCGCGCGACGATGGATGGTTACGCGGTGGACGCCGCAAGCACGGACGGCGCCGACTCGTACAATCGCCGGCCGCTGATCGTCATTGGCGACTCGATGCCAGGACGGTCGTTCGGCGGATTGCTTCGGCCCGGCGAGGCGGTGCGGGTGATGACCGGCGCGCCGATTCCACGCGGTGCCGACGCCGTGGTGCCGGCGGAATTCATCGAAGTCGAGAATGCGGCTCGCGTGCACGCGCTGGCGGCCGTCTCGCCCGATAAGAACGTTGGCCGCAGCGGAGAAGACATCGCGCGCGGCACGACCATCCTCGAGCGTGGCCGGGTGCTGCGGCCGCAGGACCTCGGCGTCCTCAGCTCCGTTGGCCACGGTCAGGTCAGCGTGCTGCGGCGGCCGCGCGTGCGGCTCGTCGTCACCGGCAACGAACTGCTGCCGGCCGGATCCCGTCCGCACGGCGTTCATATCGCCGATGCGAACGGGCCGATGCTGGCCGCGCTGGTCGAACGCGACGGCGGCGTGGTCGATTTTCCCGGCCTCGTCCGCGACGATCGGCAAGCCATCCTGGACGGCCTCACGGCCGACGCCGACATCGTGATCGTCTCTGGCGGATCGAGCGTCGGCGTCGAGGACCTCGCGCCGACCTTGGTCGCGGAGCACGGCGAACTGGCCGTGCACGGCATCGCGATGCGGCCAAGCAGTCCGACCGGTCTTGGGAGGGTCGGGCGCCGGCTGGTGTTCCTCCTTCCCGGCAACCCCGTCTCCAGCCTCTGTGCGTACGACTTTTTTGCCGGTCGCGCCGTTCGCGTCCTGGGCGGACGCGAGAAAGCCTGGCCCTACCGTACGGTGCGTGCGGCGCTGAGCCGCAAGATCAGCTCGCCGATTGGGCGGCTCGACTACGCGCGCGTCAGGCTGGTCGAGGGCCGCGTCGATCCGATCGCCGTCGGCGGCGCGTCGGTGCTCTCGTCGACGACCCGCGCCGATGGCTTCGTGATCGTCGGCGACGACAGCGAGGGCTTCGCCGAAGGGACCGAGGTCGACGTCTGGCTGTATGCCTGAGCAGGAACAGTTTCTTCAGGTCCTCGACCGCGACGAGGCGGAGCGGCGGTTCCGGGCTGCGCTGGATCTGATGCCGCGTGGCGTCGAGCGGATTCCGCTCGATGCGGCGCTGGGCCGTGTGCTCGCCGCCGACGTCCTCGCGCCGGTCGACGTTCCCTCCTTCGATCGCTCCAACGTCGACGGCTTCGCCGTGGTCGCCGAAGATACGTTCGGCGCGTCCGAGGAAACGCCGCGTTCCGTGCGGCTCGTGGACGAACACATTCACACCGGGATCGTACCGGCGGCGGCGATCCGCGGCGGGGACGCGGCTGCGATCGCCACTGGCGGGATGATGCCGCGCGGCGCCGACGCCGTCGTGATGGTCGAGTACGCGGAGACGCGATCGGGCACGTTGCGGATTGCCCGCGCCGTCACGGCCGGCAGCGGCGTGTCGTTCGCCGGAACCGACATCACGGCGGGCGAGACGGTGCTGCGCCAGGGTCAGCTCCTCACCAGCCGCGACACCGGCGTGCTGGCGGCGATTGGCGTGTCCGAGGTGGACGTGTGGCGCAAGCCGGTCGTGGCGGTTCTCTCGACCGGCGACGAGATCATCCCGCCCGGGCAGCCGATGGAGCCGGCGCGCGTGTACGACTCGAACGCACAGGTTCTCGCCGATGCCATTCGCGAAGCCGGCGGCGAGCCGGCGCGGCTGGGGATCGTTCGCGACGAGGAGAGCGCGCTGCGTGGGCATCTGCGCCGGGCGCTCGAGTTCGCCGACATCGTTCTGCTCTCCGGCGGCACCAGCAAGGGCGCCGGCGACGTGTCCTACCGCGTCGCCTCCGAGCTTGGCGATCCGGGCGTGGTTGCGCACGGCGTCGCACTCAAGCCGGGGAAACCGATCTGTCTGGCCGCAACCGGTGGGCGCGCCGTCGTCGTGCTGCCCGGTTTTCCCACGTCGGCCATCTTCACGTTTCACGAGTTCGTGGCGCCGGTGATCCGCCTGCTGGCGGGCCGCGATGCCGAAGAGCGGACGGTGGTGCCGGCGCGGCTGGCCGTGAAGGTGAACAGCGAGATCGGCCGCACGGAGTACTTGCTGGTCGGATTGGTGCAGGCACCCGATCTCAGCACACTGCCTGACGTCTCCGTCGCGCATCCCTTCAGGGGTGCCGACCTCATCGCGTATCCGATGGGACAAGGCTCCGGCAGCGTGACGACGTTCAGCCGGGCGGACGGGTTCGCCACGATCGATCGGCATCAGGAGATCGTCGAGGCTGGCACTGTCGTCGACGTTCAGCTGCTGGGCCGCGACCTTCGGCTGGCCGACCTGGTGTGCATCGGCAGCCATTGCATCGGCCTGGACTATCTGCTCGGCGAGCTGCAGCGCCGCGGTGTGCGTTCGAAGTTCCTGGCGGTTGGCAGCATGGCAGGCCTCGACGCCGCCCGGCGCGGCGAGTGCGACATTGCCGGCGTCCATCTTCTCGATCCGGCGAGCGGTGAGTACAACCGTCCCTTTCTGGGCGGCTGGCTTGAACTGATACGTGGCTACGGCCGGCTGCAGGGCATCGCGTTTCGCCGCGGCGACGGACGTTTCGAGGGGCGCTCGGCTACAGACGCAATTGCCGGCGCGACGAGCGAGCCTGATTGCGTGATGGTCAACAGGAATCAGGGGAGTGGCACGCGGGCGCTCATCGATCGCCTGCTCGGCGGCGCCCGGCCGCCGGGCTACGCCGTTCAGCCGCGCAACCACAATGCCGTTGCCGCGGCTGTCCGGCAGGGACGAGCCGACTGGGGTGTGACACTCGACACCGTTGCGCACGGAGCCGGCCTCGGTTTCATTCCGGTTCAGCCCGAGCAATTTGATTTCATCGCGCCGCGCGCTCGCGTCCAACGCGAAGCAGTCGTGGCATTCAAGCGCCTGCTGGAAGAGCCGGATGTCCGGCTGGCGCTTCAGCGGCTCGGTATGAACCTGTGAAACTCGCGGGAATCGTGCTGTGCGGCGGGAAGTCCACCCGCATGGGCGTTCCCAAGGCCACGCTGCCCTTCGGTCCCGAGACGATGCTGCAGCGCGTCGTCAGGCTTCTGGGAACGGTTGCCGATCCGATCGTGGTGGTCGGCGCCAGGGATCAGGAACTGCCGGCACTGCCTCCCGCGGTGCTGATCACGCGCGACGAACGGGACGCGCGCGGTCCGCTGGAAGGACTGCGCGCGGGCCTGACGGCGTTACCCGCTGCCGCGGATGCCGCGTATGTCACCAGTTGCGATGTTCCGTTGCTGGTGTCCGCGTTCGTGCAGCGGCTGCTCGAATTGCTCGGTGAGCACGACATCGCCGTGATGGAGATCGACGGCTTCACGCATCCGCTGTCGGCCGTCTATCGGCGGGCGACGCTGCCGCACATCGACGCGCTGCTCGCGCAGGATCGGCTGCGGCCCGCGTATCTGTTCGAGGCTGTCCGTACGCGCCGCGTCACGCCTGACGAGATGCGGGATGTGGACCCCGAGCTCCGCACGCTGCGGAACCTCAACACGCGCGAGGATTATCTGGCAGCGCTCGCGGAGGCAGGTCTTACGTAGTGTCCGCCGTGGGGCGCGCCTTGTCAGGCGCGCCAGGCGGACGTGACAACGTCCGCACCACGATCGTTATTCGTTGTCCGTTTAGCGCTCATTGCGCCGGAAAGGCTTGCCGTGCGCCGTCGAGCACGACCACGACGCCCTGCCGCATCACGAACCGCATCCGCTCGAGCACGGTCACGTCGTCGAGCGGGCTGCCGCTCACGGCGATGATGTCCGCATCCTTCCCGGGCTCCAGCGATCCGATGCGGCTGGCGCGGTCGAGCAGCGTTGCGGCGTCGATCGTGGCCGCGCGGATCGCGGCCGCCGGCCTCATGCCCGCCTTGACGAGGAGAGCGAACTCCTTCGCGTTCTTCCCGTGATCCGACACGCCGGAGTCGGTGCCGAACGCGATCTTGACGCCGTCGCGAATCGCCCTGGCCATATTCTCGCCGTGCGCGACGACGGCTTCCTCGGCCTTGGCCAGGGTCAGCGCGCTGCGTGCGCCGGCGCGCGCCTGCGCGAGCGCGGCATGCGGCGCGACCATCGTCGGCACGAGCCACGCCCCGGTCTGTTTGAACTGTGCGTTCGTCGCCGGGCTGGTGAACGTGCCGTGCTCGATCGAATCCACGCCGGCCTTCAGCGCGGCGGCGATGCCGTCTTCACCATGCGCGTGCGCGGCGACCTTTCGTCCGAACAGGTGAGCCGTGTCGACGATGGCCTTCATCTCGTCGTCGAACAGCTGCTGACCCAGCCCGCCGGCGATGTTGCTGTTCACCCCGCCGGTGGCGGTGAACTTGATGACGTCGGCACCCTGCGAGATCTGATCGCGAACGGCGCGGCGGCAGTCGTCCGCGCCGCTGCACAGGTGAGTTGAGCG
Organism: Vicinamibacterales bacterium; assembly: GCA_035711805.1. Classification (GTDB taxonomy): domain Bacteria; phylum Acidobacteriota; class Vicinamibacteria; order Vicinamibacterales; family UBA2999; genus Gp6-AA40. The sequence continues at coordinate 15,726 of DASTBV010000045.1, read as the reverse complement.
GGCGCGCCGCACCTCCGCAATGTCACGGTTCGTGTTGTTGGAGGAATCGCCGTGCCCTCCCGGCCCGGAGATGCCGCGGCCCGCGGCGACGATGGTCGGCCCCGAGACCAGCCCGCCGAGGATGGCGTCGCGCAGGGCGGTGACGCTGTGGACGTCCGACCCGAGGTCGCGCACGGTCGTGAACCCGGCCTCGAGCGTGCGCCGCGCGTTGTCCACGCCAATGAGCAGCTCGTCTTCCACGTCGCGGTTAATCAGTTCCAGCCGCGCCCGCATCTTGTCGTCGTCGCTGAAGATGTGCACGTGCGCGTCGATCATTCCCGGCAGCACGAAGTCCTTCTTCAGGTCAATCAGACGTGCACCCGGCGCGGGCGCGACGAACCCGTCGCGGATCGCGTCGATCCGATTGTTCCGGACGACGACGGTGGACGGGCCGCGCGGCGCCTGGGCGGGACGATCGAGCAGCGCTCCCGCGTGGATGTAGACGACGCGGTCTGGTTGCGCCTGCGCGCTCAACCTGACGGTGTGCGCGCGCTCAGGCAGACCCGCCGCAATGGCACTGGCGAGGACGATGCCCGGAAGGATTCTGCGCATCAGTAATTCTTGCGCAGATCCATCCCCTTATACAGGCTGGCGACCTCGTCGGCGTATCCGTTGAACATCTGCGTTTTCATCGAGCGGAAGAGCGACGGCAGCCGCGCCTCGGTCGCCTGGCTATGCCGCGGATGATCGACCGTCGGATTCACGTTGGAGTAGAAGCCGTAGGCTTCCGGCCAGTTGATCATCCATGACGTCTGCGGCTGCCTCTCGACGAAACGGATCCGGACGATGGACTTGATGCCCTTGAAGCCGTACTTCCACGGCACCACCAGACGCAGCGGTGCACCGTTCTGGTTCGGCAGCACCTCCCCGTAGATGCCGACGGCAAGAATAGTCAGCGGATGGAGCGCTTCATCCAGCCGCAGGCCCTCGACGTACGGCCACTCGAGCACGTCGCTGCGCTGACCGCGCATCTGCCCGGTGTCGTGGGCAGTGGTGAATTCGACGAATCGAGCCTTCGCCGTCGGCTCCACTCGCTTGATCAGATTGGCGAGCGGGAAGCCGACCCAGGGAATCACCATCGACCAGCCTTCGACGCAGCGCATCCGATAGATCCGATCCTCGAGCGTTTCGCCTTTGAGGATGTCTTCGAGGTTCAGGCGGCCCCGCCTCGCGCACTCGCCTTCGATGGCCACGGTCCAGGGCTGCGGCGGACGGTACCGTGGCGCATAGACGGCCGGGTCGCTCTTATCCGTGCCGAACTCATAGAAGTTGTTGTAGGTGGTGACCTGCTCCCAGGTGTTGGGCTTTTCGGTCGTGCTCAGCGCGCTGCGGATGGTGGTGAGCTTGCGCCCGTGCGCCGCCGGCTGCTGGGCGGACACGGAATCGGCAAGCACGGTTGCGCCCCCCGCAACCATCATGCTTTGCATGAACGACCGGCGGTTCAGATACACCCGGCGTGCGGTGATCTCCGAGCTGGGAATCCTTGCCATGCTGCCTCCAGCCGTTTAGACGCCGTCGGCGTCAAATCTGTCCGGGGTCCCGTGCTATAAGGTGCGCGCCATGCTGATTAGCCGTTCCGTACTCTTCCTGCTGATGGTGACCCTGGCCGCGTCCGGGTTACAGGCTCAGGAGCCAGACGCCTACAGCCAGCTTGTGGATCGGCTGAAGTCCGGCGATCGCACGGTGGATTTTACCGAGTTGCGGATGGCTTTTGCCGAAACCGCCAACTACAACGGGATGATGATGGGCGTCTACCGGCAGCTCTGGAACCCGCTCAACACGAAGGACTTCGAAGGCGCACTGAAGATAGTTGATGCGGTGCTCCAGAGAAATTACGCCGAGCCGAATGCTCACATGGTGGCTGCCATTGCCCATTCCCAGCTCGGACGCCAGGAGGAATCACAGTTTCACCGGTTCGTTGCCGAGGGCCTGGTGCGGTCGATCATGTCGCAGGGTGACGGCAAGACGCAGGAGACCGCATACCGGGTGATCGACATCAGCGAGGAGTATGCGGTCTTCCGGATGATGGGTCTGACGCCGAGGTCACAAGGAGCCTCTGCAGCGAAGGACGGAGAACCGATCGTCGATACGATGACCCTTCTCGACAATCGGACCAAGGAAGAGCGCGTGATGTATTTCGCGGTGGAGAATCGCGCGTCGCTGGCGAAGAAGCGAGCCGCCGCGGCTCAGGCTCCCCGCTGACGGTCCCTTGTAAGTAGTGTCCGCCTTCAGGCGGACCACGGGTGCGTCAATCGGGTGTCGGGCGTTCGGCGCCGTCCACAACCAGGAACTCCACCGGCCCCGTCGTCGACTCCAGCTTCAGTCCGAGCTGCTCCTGGATCGCTGCGAACAGCGTCGGTAGATTGCTGTCTGGTGCCGGCGCCGCCTGCAGACCCATGCGGGCGAACCGTAGGTCGAGGTCGTACGTCCCGGTCAGCCCAGTGCGATCCACGACTATCCGTCCGGCGCTGCCGCCGAGCGCTCCTGCCAGGTTCGCCAGACTTACGGCGCCGCCCTGGATGATCGAACCGGTCGCGTCTGTGAACATGGAGCGCATGCCGCACAGCATGAGCTCGCCGGCCTGGGGCGGCGGAATCGTAGCTCCGGGCCCACCGAAGACACCCCCCTTCCGGCACTTGCTGGACAGCTTCAGATTCGGACCGAGACGCCGGTCCGGCCGGGCCACAACCAGGGCGTAGATAGGCTGATCGCGCATTTCCCTGCGCGCCACGAGCGTGAACCTATCCGCAAGCAGCGTGCGCAGCATAAGTGAGAGCTGATCGTCCGGGGCGCCGGCCGGTGCGCGCGCGATGACGTCGAACCGCTCGGAGTCCATCCACGAGGGCCCGCCAACGACGCGCTCGAGGCGCAGCCCGTACGCACTGGAGATGAGCATCCGTAGCGGATAGTTCGTGAACGTCATCGACCCGTTGCCGAACCGGGCGGACTGGCTGCTGGCGCCCGTGTTCGGCCTCACCGACGCGACCTCGAACGCGGGCGCCGGAGACTGCTCCTGTCCGGCTATTGTCGCGAGAAGCCCGCTGGCCACGACTGTCAATGCGGCGATGCGACGCATAGGTCTCCGTGCTGCCTTAGACGAGCGTCGCCGGTGCCCGGTTGGTGCGGTCAGACTCCGCGCTGACGGTGATACTCGGCTACCAGCTCGTTCAGCCGGATGCGGCTCAGTGAAGCGGCGGGGTCGTCCGGCAGCGGAGTGTTCAGAAAACGCTCGGGCAGCGTGTCCTCCGCAGGCGTCCATCCGGCGAGAAGATTGAACCGGCGCTTCGCTGCGACGATGCGTTTGGCCGTTTCGCGCAGTTCACCGGCGGTTGCATCCCATCCCGTGACGGCACGGAGCATCACCGCGGCTTCCGCGTAGAAATCCTCGAACACGCCGCGCAGGAACTTGCAGACGATGAGCGAGTCCATCAGCGCGGCCTTGTCCTCGGTCTCGATGGCGTGGCGGACCGCGTCGAGCGTCACGTTCCGGCGATCGACCTTGTCCGAGAAATCCACCTCGTAGGCGCCGCTGCGGTTGTGGTCGGCGCCGCGCGGGCCGACGGCGAATCCAAGCGCCATCGTCTGCAACGCCCGCGGTTCGTATCCCGGAATCTCCAGTCCCTTGACCTGTGGAGCGATCGAGAGGCTGTCGTGCCCGATTGCGTGGGCGGCGCGGCGGCTGCCTTCGGCGAGCACGCGCCCGATTCCCGTGCGCGACCCGATCAGCTCGATGGCCCGCAGCAGCGCCTCGCCGCTGCCGAAACGCAGCCACGGCTCGTCCAGCCATCCGCGCTCGACGCATTCCATCGCGAAGGCGATTGTTCCGCCCGCGCTGATCGTGTCGAGGCCGAGCTCGTCGCAGCGGCGGGATGCGCGCAGGACGACGTCGGGATCGCTGATGCCGCAGAGCGAACCGAGCGCGAACAGGCTCTCGTATTCGACGCGCACGCCGTCGTAGTGTCCGCCTTTAGGCGGACCTAATGAATAAATGTGCTCACAGCCGATCGTGCACGTCACGCAGCTCTCGCGCGTCTTCGATCGCGTCGCCGTCAGGTGCTCCGGCGAGAGATTGACGGCGTCCTCGAAGGTGCCGCTCTGAAAGTTTCGCGTCGGCAGCGCGTTGAAGCGATTGAATGTCAGCAGGTTGGTTGCGGTGCCGAGCTCGCGGTACTTCGCCGTCGCCGGGCCGAACGACCGCTTCGAGAGGTCGCGGCTAAGCGCCGTCAGCTCCCGTGGATGGGCCCACTCGACGCGGAGCGTGCCGCGGACGGCAATCGCCTTGATGTTCTTCGCGCCAAGCACGGCTCCGCTTCCACCTCGTCCCGCGTGCCGGCCGTCGTGCGAGATGGTCGCGTAGCGAACGAGCTGCTCGCCGGCTGGACCGATCGAGGCGATGCGGTACTCCGGACCAAGCTCGGCTCGCAGGCGGGACTCGGTGTCCTGGCACGTCGCGCCGCGATACGCGGCTGCCGGTACAAGACGCACCCGCGCCTGTTCCTCGCTTCCGTCCTGTTCGACGACGAGCACCGAGAGCTCTGCGGCGCGGCCGACGATCATCAACGCGTCGCCGCCGCAGCGCTTTCCGGCCACCGCAAAGCCGCTGCTTGCCAGCGAGTCGTTGATCCGCTCGGTGAGCGGGCTCTTGCTGACGACGGCGAACTTGGCGGAGGTCGTCAGGGGACTGCCAACAAGCGGGCTGAACGCGAACACGATCGGGGCCTCAGGCGCCAGTGGATCGACGTTCGCCGCGCCTTCGTCGAGCAGCAGCCGGACGCCAAGACCGCTGCCGCCGAGAAACTGACGAAGCGTCGCGTCGTCGAGAGGTACGCGAGTGGCGGACCCGGCCGTGACGTCTATGCGGAGGTAGGAGCCGTGGTAACCGTGGGCCATCAGTAATTCAGAATGCTGAATTCAGAATTCAGAACAGCTGCATTCTGCATTCAGAATTCTGCATTGCCTTTACCCGCCAGCATCCGCTGACAGGATCAAAACACAGTCATCGGCGCCGAGCGGTGTTCCCGGATCGCTGATGAATTCGTCGCCGTTGAGATTGGCGGCGAACGAGGGGTGCAGGCGGTCGCCGGCGATAACCTCGGCGAGGGCAGGCAGCCGGCTGGAGAGCGTTTCCAGCAGCTGGCCCAGCGTCCGGGCTTCGACAACCATCTCGGCCACGCCAGCACGCTGGCGGGGGACTCCCAGGAACTCGACGTACATCGCTTGGTCTATTGTCCTAGCTTCCGGCGTCCGCCGAAAGCCACGTGATAGCATTGCAAAAAACCCAATGAATATTGAGAGTTATGAGCAGTCCGACATCCCAGCCGCCGATCAAGCCGGCCGCTAAGAGTGGCAGAGGTGGCAAGCGGGGGAAGGTTCGCGCGACGCCCAAGGGGCGGGTCGTCGATCCGAAAGCCCTCGAGGAAGTGCGTGCGCTGCTTGGCGACGCCCCCCGCCGCCGCGACCTGCTGATCGAGCACCTGCACAAGATCCAGGACCGGTACCACTGTCTGTCGGCCCCGCATCTCGTCGCGCTCGCCGCCGAGATGAAGCTGGCGATGACCGAGGTGTACGAGGTCGCGACCTTCTATCACCACTTCGACGTGGTCAAGGAGGGCGACGTGGCGCCGCCGTCGATCACCGTGCGCGTGTGCGATTCGATCGCCTGTGAGCTTGCGGGCTCGCACCAGCTGCTGGAGACGCTGCCGTCGCTCCTCGGCGCTGGCATCAGGGTGCTTCACGCTCCGTGTGTTGGACGCTGCGAGACCGCGCCCGTGGCGGTCGTCGGGCAGAACCCGATTCCCAACGCCACCGCCGAACAGGTGGTGTCCGTGGTGCGGCAGGGTCACGTGACGCACCCGCGAGACGACGAAGCGACGATGCACCCGCATTTCAGCGTCGTCACACCGGGGCACATCGACTACAAGGCATACCGCGCGGCGGGTGGTTATGCGCTGGCCGCAGCGTGCAGCGCAGGCACGCGCACGCCGGCGGACGTCATCGCCTTGATGGAAGACTCGGGGCTCCGCGGGCTCGGCGGCGCGGGATTTCCCGCGGGCCGCAAGTGGAAGCTGGTCTCCGCGGAGCCGGCGCCGCGGCTCATGGCGATCAACATCGACGAAGGGGAGCCGGGCACGTTCAAGGATCGCTATTACCTCGAGCGCGATCCGCATCGATTCATCGAAGGCGCGCTCATCGCGGCATGGGCCGTCGGCATCGACGCGATCTACATCTATCTGCGCGACGAGTATCACGGCTGCCGCGCCATTCTCGAGCGCGAGGTTGCGGCACTGCAGTCGGATCCGCCATGCACGCTGCCCGAGATTCACCTTCGCCGCGGCGCCGGCGCGTACATCTGCGGCGAAGAGTCGTCGATGATCGAGTCGATCGAAGGCAAACGCGGCGAGCCGCGGCTGCGGCCGCCCTACGTGGCGCAAGTCGGGCTGTTCGGACGTCCCACGCTCGAGCACAACATGGAAACGCTCCACTGGGTGCGCGAGATCATCGAGAAGGGCCCCGGCTGGTTTTCCGGTCACGGCCGCCACGGGCGCAAGGGACTGCGCTCGTTTTCCGTCAGCGGCCGGGTCGTCAAGCCCGGGGTGCACCTCGCGCCCGCCGGCATCACGCTGCGCGAGCTGGTCGACGAATACTGCGGCGGCATGCTGCCCGGCCACGAGCTCTACGGCTACCTGCCGGGCGGCGCATCGGGCGGAATTCTTCCCGCGTCGATGGCCGACATTCCGCTCGACTTCGATACGCTGAATCAGTACGGCTGCTTCATCGGTTCGGCCGCCATCGTCGTGTTATCGAATCACGATACTGCCGCGGCGGCGGCCCGCAACGTCATGAAATTCTTCGCCGACGAATCGTGCGGTCAATGCACACCGTGCCGCGTCGGGACGGTAAAGGCCTTGCAGCTCATGGGCGAGAAGCGCTGGGATGAGCCGCTCATTCAGGAGCTGTCGCAGGCGATGATGGATGCCTCGATTTGCGGCCTCGGCCAGGCGGCCCCGAATCCGGCATTGAGCGTGTTGAAGTACTTTCCTCAGGAAGTGGGGGATCCCTTCCGAGGGACGAAACAGTAGCCATGCTGCAAAAGAACACTGCGGTGCCGGTCGTCACGCCGGTTTCCTTCACGCTGAACGGACAGCCTGTCGTCGGCAGCTCGGACGAGACGATTCTGCAGACAGCGGATCGGCTCGGTGTCGAGATTCCGCGCCTCTGCTACATGGAGGGCATGCGCGCGGACGGCAACTGCCGGACGTGCATGGTGGAGATCAAGGGCGAGCGCGTGCTCGCTCCGTCGTGCTGCCGCTATCCGAAGGAGGGAATGGACGTCACCACCAACAACCAGCGCGCGTTGATCAGCCAGAAGATGTCGATCGAGTTGCTGCTCGCCGACATGCCCGAGACCGAGTACACGCGTAATTCCGAGCTCGATTTCTGGGCGAAGAAGCTGGACATCGGCAAGCCGCGGTTCACGTCGCGGCAGCAGCCCGTGGAAGACCTCTCACACCCGGCCATGGCGGTGCACCTCGATGCCTGCATTCAGTGCAAGCGGTGCGTGCGCGCCTGTCGTGAGGAACAGGTCAACGACGTCATCGGCTACGCCTTCCGCGCCGGTGCCTCGAAGATCGTGTTCGACCTCGACGACCCGATGGGCGACTCCACGTGCGTGGCGTGCGGCGAGTGCGTGCAGGCGTGCCCGACCGGCGCGCTGATGCCGGCGCGCGACGTCGGCAAGGTCGTTCCGGACACGCAGGTCGACTCCGTCTGCCCGTACTGCGGCGTCGGCTGCCAGCTGACCTACAACGTCAAGGACAACCAGATCATCTACGTGCAGGGCAAGGACGGTCCGGCCAACTCGAGCCGCCTGTGCGTGAAGGGCCGCTACGGCTTCGACTACGTTCATCACCGGCAGCGGCTGACCACGCCGTTGATCCGGAAAGAGGGCGTACCCAAGCACAAGGACTTCGTCGTCGATCCCGACAACTGGCGCGACGTCTTCCGCGAAGCGACCTGGGAAGAAGCGCTCGACCGTGCGGCCGGCGGCCTGCGGACAATCCGCGACACCTACGGGAAGCGCGCGCTTGCCGGCTTCGGCTCGGCCAAGGGGACGAACGAGGAGGCTTATCTATTCCAGAAACTCGTGCGCGCCGGGTTCGGCTCGAACAACGTGGACCACTGCACCCGTCTCTGCCACGCGTCGAGCGTTGCCGCGCTGATGGAGGGCATCAACTCCGGCGCCGTGTCGAACCAGGTGCGCGACGTCGCGAACGCGGAAGTCATCTTCGTCATCGGCGCCAACCCGACGGTGAACCATCCCGTTGCGGCAACGTTCATCAAGAACGCCGCCAAAGCCGGGCGGACGCTCATCGTGGCGGACCCGCGCCGGAGCGATCTCGCGCGCCACGCGAACTACTACCTGCAGTTCAATCCGGACACCGATGTGGCGTTGCTCAACGCGATGCTGCACGTGATCGTCGAGGAAGGTCTCGTCGACAAGAGCTTCGTCGCGAATCGCACCTCCGGTTACGAGGCGCTGGCCGAGAACGTCAAAAAGTTCTCGCCCGAGAAGATGGCGCCGATCTGCGGCATCCCCGCGGAGACCATTCGTGAGGTCGCGCGCACGTATGCGACCTCCGCTGCCTCGATCATCCTGTGGGGCATGGGCATCTCGCAGCACGTGCACGGGACGGACAACGCGCGCTGCCTGATCGCGCTGGCGCTCTCGACCGGGCAGATCGGCAAGCCGGGTTCCGGCCTGCATCCGCTGCGCGGACAGAACAACGTCCAGGGTGCGTCGGACTCGGGGCTGATTCCGATGTTCTATCCGGACTATCAGCGCGTGAACACGCCCGAGGCGCGTCAGCGGTTCGAAACGCTCTGGAAAACCCAGCTCGACCCCGATCCAGGTCTGACCGTTGTCGAGATCATGAATGCCGCCAAGAAGCGCGAGATTCGCGGCATGTACATCATGGGCGAGAACCCCGCGATGTCGGATCCGGATGTCGATCACGCGCGCGCGGCGATCGCCGCGCTCGACCACCTGGTCGTGCAGGACATCTTCCTGACGGAGACGGCGTATCTGGCGGACGTCATCCTGCCGGCCACCGCGTGGCCGGAAAAGGTCGGCACCGTGACGAACACCGACCGCATGGTCCAGCTCGGACGCAAAGCCATCGAACCTCCGGGCGATGCACGCGAGGACTTCTGGATCATCAACGAGCTTGGCCGGCGGATCGGTCTCGAGTGGAACTATGCGCATCCGCGCGAGGCGTTCAACGAGATGCGCACGTGCATGGATTCGATCGCCGGCATTACCTGGGATCGCCTCGAACGCGAATCGTCCGTGACGTATCCGTGTGTCGAGGAGGGCGATCCCGGCGATCCGGTGGTCTTCATCGAAAACTTTCCCACGCCGTCGGGCCGTGGCAGGTTCGTCCCGGCGGACCTCATCTCCGCGGACGAGCAGCCGAACGCCGAATACCCGATCGTGCTCATCACCGGCCGGCAGCTCGAACACTGGCATACCGGCTCGATGACACGGCGCGCCAGCAACCTCGACGCGCTCGAGCCGGAACCGGTCGCGTCGTTGCACCCGCTCGACCTCGACGAGATGGGTGCCGCTCCGGGCGACGTCGTCACGATCGCGTCGCGCCGCGGCACCATTTCCCTCTACGCCCGTGCGGACGACGGGACGCCGCGTGGGACCGTATTCGTGCCGTTCTGCTTCTACGAGGCGGCGGCGAACATGCTCACCAATCCGGTACTCGACCCGTTCGGGAAGATTCCGGAGTTCAAATACTGCGCGGTGAACGTCACGAAGGGCGGCACGGTGCCGGAGCACATGAGCTTCGGCGGAGGAGTGCTGCTCGAAGAGTTGCGTTGAATAGTCCCTCAGGGGGATAGACGACCGTGCTGACTCCGTCTTCCAGCAGGCGGGCCTTTCTGTCTCTGAGCAGCCGCATGGCCGTAGGGTTCCCGCTGGTCTCGCTCGCTGCATGTACGCGTAACGCGGAACGGACCGCAGCGACCAGCGGACGCTGGCAGCCCTTGATTGCATTCCTCGAGGAAGAAATTCCTTCGCTGCTGGAACGCGGTCGCACGACACCCGGTGCATCGGTGGCGCTCGTCGCCGACGCCAAGCTCCTGTGGTCTCGAGGATTCGGCGTGACGGACCGCACGACCAACGCGGCGGTCGAGGACGATACGGTATTCGAGTTCGGATCGATCAGCAAGACGGTGTTCGCGTACGTCGTACTGAAAGCCTGCGAGAACGGCGTTTTGAGCCTGGACACGCCGCTAACGAAGTACACCTCCGACCGATATCTAACCGGCGATCCGCGCGTCGATCTAATCACACCGCGACACGTGCTATCGCACACGACGGGATTTCAGAACTGGCGATCGAAGCGCGAGCCGTTGAGGATTCAATTCACTCCGGGCGCGCGCTGGGCATATTCTGGCGAGGCGTACAGCTATCTGCAGTCCGTGCTCACACGCCTCGTGGGCCATGTCGACCAGGAAAACTGCAAGACGTTTGACGATGGCCTACGTGTCTGCGCAACGGATTTTGACGCGTACATGAAGGCGAATCTTCTCGTGCCTTTTGGTATGACGTCGAGCGGTTACCAGTTTCGTGACGCCATGGCCCGACCACACGATGTACAGGGAAGGCTCATCCCCGATCGGATCACCACTGCTGTTGAGGCGGCTCGATACGGATCCGCGGGGCAGCTTCACTCGACGGTGAAGGACTATGCGAAATTCCTCATCGAAATCATCGAACCTAAACCGGCTGACTCGTTTCGCTTGAATACTGCGTCCATGACCGAGATGCTCAGGCCTCAGGTGAAAGTCATGGACGCGCTGTCGTGGGGGCTCGGTTGGGTAATCGAGCAGCATCCGGGAATGGGGGACATCATCAGTCACTCGGGAGATAACCCTGGATTCAAGGCCATGACTGCCGCATCTGTTCGTCGACGGTCCGCGTTCATCATCGCGACAAACGGCGACCGCGGCTTCGAAGACGTCATTAGGCCGGTGCTGCGGAGTGCCCCGATGCGCGAACTTCTGCCGGTGAGTATCTAAGGTTCTCTGATCAGCCCTTCGCACATCAGCATGGTCGAGCTCTTGCGGTCGGAGTAGCGAATCCAGCGCCATCTGTGCGATGGCAGTCCGCTTGCTCCACACTCAGGCGGAGGAGCGATATGCCGACGGCTCGACGATCCAGCAAGGCAGCACCGAAAGCCAGGGCACGAAAGGGGACAGCGGTGGAGCGGGCGTCGAAAACGGCGCGGCGGGCGGCGCGCGATGTCGTCAAATCCGTTTCGGCGCGCGTACTGCCGGCGCGTCCGCACGACGCCGTCAAGCTGCTCGAAAAGGATCACCGGAGGTTCGAGCGGCTGATGAAGGAAGGCGAGGAGACGACGGCGAGAGCGAGCAAGCGCCGGCGCGACATCCTCGGCACGCTGGCCGTCGAAATCGCCGCACACGAGCGCAAGGAAGAGAAGGTGCTGTATCCCGCGCTGAAGCGCCATCGCGAAGCGCGCGACATCGTCCTCGAGGGCTACCAGGAACACCACGTGGCCGATGTGCTCCTCGGCGAACTGAAGAATCTGGACCCGACGGATGAACGCTGGGGCGCCAAGTTCAAGGTCCTGAAGGAAAGCCTCGACCATCACATCGAAGAAGAAGAGGGGCACATGTTCAGGACGGCGCGATCCGTGCTCGGGCGCGACAGGCTCGAAGCGCTCGGCCGCCGGATGCAGGCGATTCGAGGAACCCGCAAAAAGAGCCGCCGGTAGCGCGAATTTCGTCGTGGCGCGAACCCTTCGGGTTCGCGAGGGCGAGCCTGGCAAGGCTCGCCCCACGGAGCGCCCGCGCCGCAATGTCACAATTGGCGCCGACCCGTGTCTTTTCAACAACAGAACGTGGAACCGCTCAATCAACTGGTGAACCGGGCACGCCGTGGCGACGTGGCGGCGTACGGCCGGCTCGTGAACGCGACGGAACGCATGGTGGTTGGCGTCGCGCTGCGGGTACTGCGAGACGAAGCGCTGGCCGAAGACGCCGCCCAGGAAACCTTCTTGCGCGCATTCCGGCGCATCGGGGATCTCGGGGAGGACGCCGCATTCCTGACGTGGCTGCGGAGGATCGCCGTGACCGTCGCCATCAACCTGCGACGTGCCCGGCGGACGACCTTCCTGCGCCTCGACGATGGAGTGGATGTGCCGATCCTCGACGAGATCGAGGCGCGCTGGTCCGACGCGCAACGGCTGCAGCTGGCCGCTGCGCTGTTGATCCTGACCCCTGAGGAGCGCCGTCTGTGCGACCGTCGCTACCACGGCGGCTGGAGTGTCGGCCGCCTGGCCCAGGATGCCGGGGTCGATGAACCGGCGATGCGCAAACGGCTGCAGCGGATCCGCGACAAGCTGCGAAAGGACATCGAGATGTCGGAACAGAGTGAAATCGGAGCAGGGCAGTCGCCACGCGATCTTCCGGCGCGGATCGTCGAGTTGCTCTCGCGGCCGCAGCTGACCAACCTTCCGGAAAATCCTGTTGGCGTGGTGACGCAGATCTTGCGTGGGGTCTTCTCGACGTTTGCGCCGGTGGAACTGCCTGAGTTTGTCGACCTGGCGTCGGCTCGGGCCGGCGTGCCCAACGATGCGATCTACGTCGAGGCGTCGGAGCTGCATCACGTGGACGATCGCCGCATCCTCCGCTATGACATGACGCTTCCGCTGCTGATGACGAAGCGGTACGAAGGCGAGCCCATGAAGTTATGGATTGAGGGCAAGGCGTACCGGCGCGGCCGTCTCGATGCCACTCACCTCGAGGCCTTTCATCAGGTAGAGGCGTTCTGGCTCGGCGATCGCGGCGACGTCGACGGATGGCGGTTGACGACGCTGGTGCTGCAGTCTGTCGATGCGGTGCTGCCGGGATCGACCGTACGCATCGTGCCGACCAAATACGCCATGTGCTCGCAGGCGTGGGAGATGGAGGTCGAGGTCGACGGCCAGCTGCACGAGGTACTGGCCTGGGGCGTCTTCACCGACCGGATCGTCCGGCACCTCGGCGCCGATCCGTCGCGGCACGTCGCCGTCGGCGCCGGCTACGGGCTGGAACGGCTTGCCGCGCTGCGCTACGGGATCGACGACATCCGGAAGATTGAGGCGGCGACGGTCGCGCAGTAGATCCGATCTACTTGCGGAACGTCTGTCGGTCTTTGAACTCCACCATGATGAACTCGGCCGCCGCGGCGCCGACGTTCTCGGGAAGATGGACGTTGCCGTCGCTGCACCCGAGCGCTCCCGCGGGAACCGAGGCCGGCTCGGTGGTGCCGTCGGGAACCGTGAAGTTGAACGTCTGATCGGTCAGGAAGATCACGCACCCGGGGAGATGGCGGTGCATCACCGACCTCTCGCCCGGGCCGTAGCGGACGCGCAGAAACCGCGCGACGTCGTTCTCGAACGATACCGAGTAGTGTTTGGGGTCCGCCGCCACCGCGTCGGGAAACGTGTCGGCCCCTCGCTGCACCAGCGCCGAGGTCGCGGCGATGCCGAGGATGGTACCCATCGCTACGCCGAGGAGCAGATTCCGCATGTTCACCATCCTCTGATTGCACCGGCCGCGACGGAGCGTCGCGCCTACTTCAACGCGTTCACCGCAGCCTGCGCGACGACTCCGTCCTGCTGGCTCGTGCCGCCGGACGCCCCGATCGCTCCGACGATCTTCCCGCCCGAGACGAGCGGTATTCCGCCTTCCACCGGGATGGCGCCGTCGAGGGCGAGAATCCGCAGCCCCTCGCCGCCGGCAGCCAGCGCGTCCTGAAACGCCTTCGTCGGCCGCTTGAAGCGCGCCGCCGATCGCGCCTTCGACTGCGCGACCTGGACGCTGCCGATCTGGGTATCGTCCATCTTTTCGAAGTAGACGAGATCGCCGGCGGTATCGACGATGGCGATGGCCATGTTCCAGTTGTTCTTGCGCGCCTCGGCGATGGCCGGCGTGGCGATCTTCTTTGCGGTCTCGAGGTTGATGTTCGGTCCGTAGCTCATAGTTTGTGAGGCGGCAGGCAGGACGCACGCGAGCGTCGCTGCTGCCGCGAAAAGAAACTGCTTCATGGCGGGAGATTATAGCCTTCATAATCGGCAGCAATGGCCGCATACGCGCTTCTCGCTGAAGTCTCCGATCGCCGGGGCATGCTCTCGGATCTGACGCGTGTCCTTGCCGACCATCACGCCAACATCACCTACGTCGATATCCACGACGCCGGCGAGCCGGTTGCGGACATCTACTTCGAGTTCACGGTCGAGGAGCCGTCGATTGAAGCGGTTCTGATCGATATGCGGAAGGTGGACGGCGTCCGTCTGGTGGAGGAGACGCCGAACTTCGCCCGCATCTATGGCAAGCGGATTATCGTCATGGGCGGCGGCGCCCAGGTTGGCTTCGTCGCGATGGGCGCCATCACGGAAGCCGACCGCCACAACATCCGCGGCGAACGCATCTCGATCGACACCATCCCGCTGGTCGGCGAGCAGGAGCTGGCGGCCGCGGTCCGCGCCACGGCACGGCTGCCGCGCGTGAAGATGCTCGTCCTCGCCGGCTCGATCATGGGCGGGGCGATTACCGACGCCGTGAAAGAGGTGCAGAGTTACGGCCTGCGGGTGATTTCGCTGAATCAGGCCGGCAGCGTGCCCGATGCGGCCGACCTGGTCGTCAGCGATCCGGTCCAGGCAGGCGTGATGGCCGTGATGGCGGTCGCCGACACGGCGAAGTTCGATCTCATGAAACAGCTCAAGCGGCGGTATTAGGTCCGCCGTCCGGGCAGGTCACGGCGCGCCGGAACGGCATAGCTCGCCGCCTCGTCGCGCCGGTCACGACCCGCTGTCATCGCTCCGCGCTACCGCGCCGAGCGCTCTTTTTCCGTCACGGCGAATTCGCCCATTTCCTGCGCCAGGGCGGGGTCCGCTTCTTGCGGTTGTTCACGGCAGCAGGTCCGAGTGCAAACCGGATGGCCCAGCGCTTCGCACCTGCCGCACTGCGGTTCCTGCGGTGCTCAGGAGGTGTGTGATGACGGCTCTATCCTTCAACCGCGTCTTCGTGCTGGCATTGGCGCTGGCGCTGATGTCCGTGCCGGCCCGGGCGCAATCCGTCGACGTCGACTACGACAAGTCGGTCGACTTCAGGGCGTTCAAGACGTACGCGTTGGGAACGGTCAAGATGCCCGATGACGCAAATCCGCTCATGGTGCAGCGCATCGTCTCTGCGGTGGACAGCCACATGGCGGCCATTGGCTTCCGGAAGGTCGAGCGGGCGCCGGACGTTCGCATCGCGATTCACGGCACCACTCGGGAAGAGTATGCGTACAACACCTGGGGCTATGACTACGGCCCGCATTTCTGGGGTGGTCCGTACCCATACCTGGGGGGCGGCTGGTACCCCTACTGGTGGGGCCTCGGCTACTCGGGGGTGGACGTGCAGCGGATTCTCGTCGGGACGCTGACGTTGGACATGATCGACAGCCGGACGGACAAGGTGGTGATGCACGCAACGGCGGTGGACAGGGTCAGCCGCAAGGCGTCAAAGAACGAACGGAAGGCCTACGACGCGGTGGCCGAGATCTTCGAGGAGTCGCCCTGGGGCGCGGACTTCGATGACGATTGATCGTTTCTGCGCTGGTTGGTGCGA
>DASTBV010000044.1:0-9318 GCA_035711805.1 Vicinamibacterales bacterium | reverse complement strand
AGAGTTTCGCAAGCGGCAGCTCGCGGGGTTCGATGCGGCCATCGCAGACGACAACGTACGGAAGAGCGCCGCCGAGCTGAACGCGGCAATCAACTTTGGACGCGCCGGCGACATTCCGAACGCAACGGTCTACATGAAACGCGCCGCCGTCGATCCCGAGCGGCGAACGGCGGTAGAGGATCTCAGGCAGGTGCTGGGGGTGCCTCGCTGGTAACACGAAGACGTTTTATGCCTTTTCCTTCGTGACCTTCGATCCACTTCGCGCCCTTCGCGTTTGCAGGACGAGCGACAGGCCGAAGTAGTACACCGGAAACACCAGCGACGCCCACAGCACTGGCGGTGATATCCCCGGGTACTGCCAGAGCATCACGCCGATCAACACGCCCCAGATCGCGCCCAGCACGTTGGTCGGCCCGCGCAGCACCGGCGTGCGGGACGGATACACATAGCGAATCGGCACGAACACCATCACCGCGAGCGCCAGCAGAATCGCGCCGTTGACCGCCGCCGGCAGTCGAAGCACCAGCATGTAGAAGACGACGATGTTCCAGTACGAGGGGAAGCCGGTGAAGAAGTGATCCGCCGACTTCGCGTCGGCCCTGTTGAAGCCGTACGCGCTCGACAGCAGCATGGCGCCGGCCACGTACATCGTCCAGGTGTCGGGCACGAGAATCGCGCGCCAGACGAACAGCGCCGGCACGAAGACGTAGCACAGATAGTCGATGATGTCGTCGAGCTTGGCGCCGTTGAACCAGGGGAGGCGCTCGGACACGCGGAGCGCGCGCGCCAGCACGCCGTCGGTTGCGTCAACGACGACCTGGACGCCGAGCCAGAAGAACGCGGCGCGGTAGTCGAATTCGATGATCGCGAGGGTGGCGAGGAAGGCGAAGACCGCGCCTGAGGCAGTATAGAGATGGGCCAGCCAGGCACTCACGCTGGCCAACGGTAATGCAAAATGCAAAATTCAAAATGCAAACGATGCGCAGATTTCAGCCACATTTGCATTTTGCATTTTGAATTGCGGCTCGTTAGAGCCGCCGCACGACGGCGGGGAAATCCTTCCACACGGGAACGCCGCAGAAATGCGTGCCTTCGGTGCAGCGCGGCGAGATCAGGCCGTTGCGAATCACGCACGGCGGACCGAGGTGCCGGCCGATGCGCGGATGCAGCGCGCGCACGGCGGAGATCTCGTCCATCGACGCCAGGTAGATCTCCTCCTGGGCGTTGAAGCAGGTGCGCAGCGTCCACTTGTGCAGCAGCGAGAGCAGCGAACCGGATTCGACGAAGCGGAGCGTCTTCGCGTTCGGCAGCACGTACAGCGCGAACTCCAGCGGGACGCCCAGCGCGAGCAGCCGGTTCTTGGCGGCCCAGGCCTCGCGCATGGATTCGTCATAGACCGACTGTGCACGCGCGTTGGCGGCAATGAGCCGCGGCGTGATGTAGTCGGGCTGCTGCGTGTCGGAGAAGGTCATCAGCGGCCGTGACGCCGGGACCATGCGATGACGCTGATCCTGCGAGTCGGCGGTGTGGCTCAGACGCTTCTCGAAGACGTAGGTGGCATGATGCAGCGCCCGCATCAGCGGCGAGTGGTGCGAGACGTTCAGGATGTCCAGCCGGTAGCGGTTCCGCGCCGGGTTCATCACCCGGTCCAGCGCTTCGTCGTCCGGCATCTCGTCGCGGGTCAGGCCGAAGACCGAACGAACAGCGTCCGCAACGATGTCCTCCGCATCGGGCGACGCGTCGCGCAGGCGCGACCACTTGCCGTTCAGGCGCGCGTCGAACTCCGCCGCGTAACGGTCGCCGCCAGACCGCGGTTTCGGCAGCGACATTTCCGGCACGTCGTCCGACGCAATCGGGCCCGGGCCGACCTTTTCGAAAAAGTGCGGATCCCACTCCTTGACGAGCCGGACCATCTCGGAGACGACCAGCCGCGCCTCATACGGCGCGTCCCCGGTGTTCATCATCCGGTAGAGGCGATGCAGCACGATGCCGGACACCGTGTGCACCATCGACGTGAACGCCCCGATCGGGATCACGTAGCGCGCGGTCTCGATGGCGCGCTTCTCGGCGTCCTTGTCGATCTGCTTCAATCGCTCCGGATTGGTCGTCGGCCGGACGTAGCGCAGCTCCTTCAGGATCGCGTGGGCGTCGTCTTTGAGAAGCGCGGACAACTCGGCGTAGCGATCCCAGGCGCGCTCGACCGCCGTTTCGTAGACGTGCAGCGCCTCTCCCTCGAGCGGCGGCACGAACGCGCGCGGTTCGCGGAGCTTGACGTAGCGCTGGCTCGACTGCTCGGAGTTGTAAAAGGGATACGAGTGCAGGAACGCCCAGACGAACTGCCGCGACACGTTCTCGAGGCCGAACTCGAAATGCGCGTGCTGATAGACCGTGTGGTGGCCGGCGTCGAAGGTCAGCCCGCCGATCAGGTCACGCTGCCCATCGGTGACTTCCGATGCCGCAATCACGCGCGGCGAGTAACACGTACGCGCGGCGGCGATGGCGCCGTCGAACGGCGTCATCGGTGCGGTTCTGAGTGTGATGCGAGGAGCCCCGGTGGCGAGCACGTGCGCGGTGATTATACGGGATCGACGTAGTGTCCGCCTTACGGCGGACCGACCGTCTTCAGTCTTCGTCCTTGGCGTGATAACGGGAATACTCGTCGAGATATGTGAGCGACTGCATCGAGGTCATTCGATCGAAAAACAGGATGCCGTCGAGATGATCTGTTTCGTGCTGCGCGACCCGCGCGGCAAAGTTCTTCAGCCGCAGCTCGATCGCGCGGCCGTCCCGATCCAGCGCCTTGACGACGACCGACGTGAATCGCGGCACCATCCCGCGGATGTCCGGGATGCTGAGGCACCCCTCCCACCCTTCCTGCCTGTCCGATCCATCCGGCGTGATCTCCGGGTTGATCAGCGCGATCGTCTCGCTCTTCGGGCTGGGTTCCTCGTCGAGCAGCCCGACGAACACGCGGATGTCCTCGTGCACCTGCGGCGCCGCCAGACCGACGCCGTGATACTCGTGCATCGTCTCGATCATGTCGTCGATGAGCTTCTGCATCAGCGGATTACGCACCGCCGCCTTGTCAAGCGCCCGTGCACGCGTCCGCAGCACCGGGTGGCCCATCCGCGCCACTTTGAGAATCGACATCCCATCGATTGTAGCGTCCGCCTTTAGGCGGCAGTAGGGGCGACCGCGAGTAGACTTGGGCTAACCCTTGCGCCTTGGGCCTGCTTAGGCCTTCGGCCTTGGCCCTTGGGCCTCTCGACAGATGCATCCGCATGACGAACGGCCGTACAGCTTCTGCCCCCTGTGCGGGGGCGGCCTCGAGCCGCGGCTGCTGCGGCCGTACGATCCCGAGCGGCTGGTCTGCTCGCGGTGCGGCTTCGTCTTCTATCTCGACCCAAAGCTCGCCGTGGGCACGATCATCCGCGACGAGCGCAATCACATCGTGCTCGTGCGCCGCGCGATCGAGCCCGGCTATGGACTGTGGGTGTTTCCGGGAGGGTTCGTCGACCGCGGCGAGACCGTCGAGGCCGCGGCATTACGCGAGGCGCGCGAGGAGGCGAGCCTGGAGATCAGGCTCGATCATCTGATCAACATCTATTCGTATCCCAGCCGCGCACCGGTGATCATCGTCTACGCCGCTACGGCGATCGGCGGGTGCCTGACGTGCGACGAGGAAAGCCTGGAGGGGCGCTATTTCGCGCCCGACGAGATCCCGTGGGACAACCTGGCGTTCCGGAGCACGCAGGAGGCGCTGCGCGAGTATCTGGACGGGAAGATCACGCGATCGTGATTTCCTTCGCCAGATAGACGTCCTGAATCGCGTTGAGCAGCGCAACGCCTTCCTTCACCGGCCGCTGGAACGCCTTGCGGCCGGAGATGAGCCCCATGCCGCCGGCCCGCTTGTTGATGACGGCCGTCTTCACCGCTTCCTTCAGATCGGTCTCCCCTGCGGACGCGCCGCCGGAGTTGATGAGCGGCGAACGCCCCATGTAGCAGTTCGCCAGCTGATACCGCGTCATGTCGATCGGGTGGTTCGTCGTGAGCTTTTCGTAGACGGCTTTGTGCGTCTTGCCGAAGTTCACGGCGGTGTAGCCCCCGGCGTGCACCTCCGGAAGCTTCTGCTTGATGATGTCGGCTTCGATCGTCACGCCAAGGTGATTCGCCTGACCTGTCAGGTCCGCTGCCAGGTGGTAGTCAGCCTCTTTCGTCTTGAACGCGGCGTTGCGCGTGTAGCACCAGAGCACGGTAAACATCCCGAGCTGGTGCGCCTGCTCGAACATCGCCGCCACTTCCTGCAGCTGACGCTTCGACTCTTCCGATCCGAAGTAGATCGTCGCCCCGACCCCCTGGGCGCCCATGTCGAACGCCTGCTTCACGCTGGCAAACCGGATCTGATCGTAGCTGTTCGGGTACGACAGGAACTCGTTATGGTTGAACTTCAGGATGAACGGAATCTTGTGTGCGTAGCGCCGCGCGACCGAACCAAGCACGCCGAGCGTTGACGCCACGGCGTTGCATCCCCCCTCCACGCCAAGCTTGACGATGTTCTCGGGGTCGAAATACGCGGGGTTGGGCGCGAACGACGCGCCGGCGGAGTGCTCGATGCCCTGATCGACGGGCAGAATCGAAACGTATCCGGTTTTGGCGAGGCGGCCGGTGTTGAGCAATGTCTGAAAAGCGGCGAGCACGCGCGGCGAACGATCCGAGTTCCCCAGGACCTCGTCGACAAAATCCGGACCTGGCAGATGCAAATCCGATTTCGCGATCGTCTTGCACTCGTGCCGGAGAAGGCTGGCGTCATCGCCAAGGATCGATTCGATGCGGGCAATGCCTGCGTCGGCGAGTCCACTTCCTGCCACGGTGTCATCTCCTTCTGGTCCGCCTGAAGGCGGACACTACGTGGGATGGTTCGGGTCCGCCTGAAGACGGACACTACGTGGGATGGTTCGGGTCCGCCTAAAGGCGGACACTCCGTGCGATCGTATCACCCGCCGATTGCGAGCGTTTTGCGTCCGGTGGACATTCGAAGTCCTCGACAGCGGCTTCCTGAACGGCGCGTCCCACCAGTTCATCGATCGGCAACGCCTGTTCGGCCGCTTCGATGTGGTCGAGCCGCGCACGGGTCTGCGGGTTGCGCGGCGTGAACAGGGTGCAGCAGTCCTGGTCCGGGACGATCGAGATGGGATACGTGCCCAGCCGCTGCGCTTCGGCGGTGATCTCGTCCTTGTCCATGCCGATGAGCGGCCGGAACAGCGGCAGCGTGGCCACGCTGCCGACCACAGCAAGGTTCTCCAGCGTCTGCGACGCCACCTGCCCGACGACGTCGCCGGTCACAAGCGCCTGCGCCCGGCGCCTCGCCGCGATCCGTTCGGCAATCCGCAGCATCAGCCGCCGGTAGACGATCACGCGCATCGGGCCGGGCACGGCCAGCACGACCTGCTGCTGGATATCGCCGAACGGCACGAGGTACAAACGCGATCGCTGCTGCCAGGTCGTGAGGAGCCTGACCAGCTCGCGCGCTTTTTCCTGCGAGGCGCGCGACAGAATCGGGTAGCTGTGAAAGTGCACGAACGTCACGGCACAGCCGCGCTTCATCATGCGATGCGCCGCCACGGGCGAATCGATGCCGCCGGACAACAGGCAGACCACGCGTCCCGCGGTTCCCGTCGGCAGACCGCCGGCGCCCTTCTCCTTACCGAAGAAGTAAAACGCCTCGTCCGTCAGCAGTTCGACATGGATGACGAGCTCCGCGCGATCGAGATCGACCCGCCAGCCTCGCGCCTGCTTGATCCGCCCGCCGATCTCGCGCTCGGCCTGCGGGGAGGTCAGCGGAAACCGTTTGTCGGCCCGCCTCACGGAGACGCGAAAGCTCTCGCACGTGCGATCGCCAAGGTCGTCGAGAATGGCCGCGGCGATGCCGTCGATATCCAGCGCCGTCCGGCGCGCGTACGAGAAATTGGCAATGCCGAACGTCCGCCGGATGCGCTCGCCCACAGCTTCTCGATCGGCTGTCGGTCCGAGGACGACCTCGATTCGGCCCATCAGCGCGCGGACGGATGACACGTCGAGATCCGACACGGCCTGCCGGAGATTGCGGACCAGCCTCGCCAGGAACCATGGCCGGTTCTTCCCTTTCAGCGCGATCTCCTGGTAGTGGACGACGATGGACGTCATCGCGTACTTACCATTCGGTCTCGGGAATACCGGCGCGATGGTTCACGGCACGAGCCATGACGAACAGCAGATCCGACAGGCGATTGAGATAGATGATCACGCCGGGCTCGACCGAATCGGCGCCGAGTGCGACGACGCGACGTTCGGCGCGGCGGCAGACCGTTCGCGCCAGATGCAGCAGCGCGCCCGCGGGTGATCCGCCGGGCAGGATGAACCGCCGCAGCGGGGCCAGCTCCGTTTCCAGCCGGTCGATCGTCCGCTCGAGCAGCTCGATCTGGTCGGCGGTCACCGTGGCCTTGGTGACGCGGTCCGCGATCCGCGCCGAGGGATCGGCAAGACGCGCGCCCACGGCAAACAGATCCTTCTGCACCGTGGTGAGCACAGCGGCGACGTCGTCGCCGACACCGGCTGCCAGCGCGGCGCCGAGGCAGGCGTTGACTTCGTCGACTTCACCGTACGCGTCCACGCGCGGGTCGGCTTTCGACACGCGTGAGTTGTCGAACAGCGCTGTCTCGCCGGCGTCGCCGGTCTTGGTGTAGATCTTCACGTCGTTGAACGTTGCAAGGCCGACCTCAAGGTCGGCCTCTACCAATCTAATATAGGCGCGAATGACGCGGGCCCCTTTACCTGCTCCTCCACAACGCCGGCGCTTCCGCCGCCGGCTGCTGGCCTGGTATCAGATCAACGGGCGCGATCTGCCCTGGCGGCAGACTGACGATCCGTACCACATCCTCGTGTCCGAGGTGATGCTGCAGCAGACCCAGGTCGATCGCGTGCTGCCGAAATACGACGAATGGCTGCAGAAATACCCCTCGCTCGCAGCGCTCGCCTCCGCGCCCATCCGGGACGTGGCGCGTACATGGCGGCCGCTCGGCTACAACATCCGCCCGCGCCGCCTGCACGCCATCGCGCGCGAATCGGTCGCCCGCTACGGCGGTGAGCTGCCGTCGGATCACGACACGCTGATGTCGTTCAAAGGCATCGGCGCGTACACCGCGGGGGCGATCCGCAGCTTCGCCTTCGGACAGCGCGCCGCCATTCTCGACACCAACGTGGCGCGCGTCCTCTTCAGGATCTTCGTCGGGGCCGGCGACATCAAGGCGCACGCGATGCGCAAGCAGCTGTGGGCGATCTCCGAGGTGATGGTGCCGCGCAAGCGGGTCTTCGATTTCAATCAGGCGCTGATGGATTTCGGCGCGACGATCTGCGTCGCACGAAAACCGAAATGCGAGGCCTGCCCGATGACGAAACTGTGCACCTCGTTTTCCGTTTTGTCATCGACCGCGCGCGACTGAGTTTCACACGGAAAAAAACCTCGTGCGGATGAGCTGCACGGCCTGCCGCCCCATGTTTAGATGGAGCGCGATGGGCAATGCCTCGGGCGCTGCTGGTGCCTTCCGGCTTACGCCGGACGCGACGCCGCTTCAGGCGGAAGCCACGGGTACGCCGGCGCTCGACGTCATCCGGATCCTGCTCGTGGACGACGACCCGCAGGCGCGCGCGCTCATCGAGATTGCGCTGGCCGAGGCACGGTTTCAACCGATTCTCGACGTGGCCACAAACGTCCGCACGGGCCTCGAGCGCATTTGCCGGGACGAGCACGACCTCTACCTGATCGATCAACAGCTGCCGGACGGCACCGGCGTCGATCTGATCACCGACGCGCGGGCTCGCGGCGCGCACAAACCCTTTATCCTGCTCACCGGGCACGGCAGCCTCGCACTCGACGAGGACGCGCTCCGTGCAGGCGCGTCGGACTACGTCGAGAAGCAGATGGTCAGCGCGCAGCTCGCGCGCTCCATCCGGTACGCGCTGCGGGCCTGGCAGGCCACGCGTCTGCTGCACGAACGCGACGAACAGCTCCGCCACGCGCAGAAGATGGAGGCGATCGGCCGGCTGGCGGGAGGCGTCGCCCACGATTTCAACAACCTGCTGACGGCAATCATCGGCTACACCGACCTCGTCTCGGAGCACGTCGACGAGTCGAGCCCGATTCATCGAGACGTCGAGGAGATCCGCAAGGCCGCCGATCGCGGCGCGGCGCTGACGAGACAGCTCCTGGCGTTCAGCCGTAAGCAGTTCCTGACGCCAACGGTCGTGGATTTGAACGAGACGGTGACAGGCCTGCTGCAGATGCTGCCGCGCGCCATCGGCGAGCACATTACGACGACCGTTCGGCTGGCGCCGGATCTGGCGCGGGTCAAGGCGGACGTGAGCCGCATGGAACAGGTGCTCGTCAACCTGGCCTTGAATGCCCGCGACGCCATGCCCGACGGCGGCGAGCTGACGATCGAAACCAGCAACGTGACGCTGAGCGAGCCGCGCCTCCGCGTCGAGGGTCTGACCCTCAGACCCGGCTTCTACGTGATGTTGGCGATCAGCGATACCGGCGTGGGCATGGACGCGGCGACGCGCGAGCGTGCGTTCGAGCCGTTCTTCACCACGAAACCGCAGGGCAAGGGGACCGGTCTCGGCCTCGCCACCGTCTACGGCATCGTCGATCAGAGCGGCGGAGGGATCTCGCTCGAGACCGGACAGGGCAAGGGCACCACGATTCGCATCTACCTGCCGGCGACAACCGCCAGGGAGTCGCCGCGCGTCGCCGAGATCGCCCATACGCGCAAGGACGTGGGTACCGAAAAGGTGCTGCTGGTGGAGGACAACGACGCCGTCCGCGATCTGGCAGCAAAGGCGCTGCGACGCCGCGGGTACACCGTCTACGAAGCGCGCGACGCCGAGGCGGCGGTTCAGTGGATACAGAGCGCAGGCATCCGGCCGCATTTGCTCCTCACCGACGTGGTGATGCCGGGCATCAGCGGTCCGAATCTGGCCGCGCGGCTGCTGCAGCTCAACCCGGAGCTGCGAATCGTCTACATGTCCGGTTACACGGATGACGCCGGTGCCGTGCACGGTAATTTCTGGGCCGGCGTGCCGCTGCTGCAGAAGCCGTTCACGCCGGCCGCGCTCGCGGAACAGGTGCGCGTGGCGCTTGACGCGCCGCGCGGTCAAGCCTGACGATCGCTCCATCAGCACCGTTCCCATCGTTGTCGTCGCCGCGGTCGTCGAAGAGGACGACGCGTTCCTTGTCACACGCCGTCCGGAGGGGGTTCACCTGGCCGGATTGTGGGAGTTCCC
>DASTBV010000043.1:0-39778 GCA_035711805.1 Vicinamibacterales bacterium | reverse complement strand
CGGCCACCGCAACGGCTACGGGCTGACGGTGCATCCGGAAACCGGCGAGGTCTGGCAGGCGGAGATCGGCCCGCTCGGCGGCGATGAGGTCAACATCCTGCTGCCCGGCCACAACTATGGCTGGCCGCTGGTGTCGATGGGCCGGAACTATACGGGCTCGCTCGTCTCCGAGGAGCCATGGTTCCGCAGGGGGATGGACAACCCACGCATGTTCTGGGTGCCGTCGATCAGCCCGTCGAGCCTCCTCTTCTACAACGGCGACCGATTCACAGGGTGGAAAGGCAGCCTCTTCGTCGGCGCGCTGACGACGCGGTCGCTCGTTCGCGTGTCGTTCAATCAGCCGTCGCAGGCCGAGCGCCGCGAGGTGCTGCTCGGCGACTTCCGCCAGCGGATCCGCGACGTCGTCGAAGGGCCGGATGGAAATCTGTACGTGGCGACAGAAGGACAGACTGGAGGAACGGCGGCGGATGGCACGGTCCTCCGCATCGAGCCGGTGAACTAGTTGGATAGTCAGCTAACTATCCAGCTATCCAGCTATCTTTTGAACATCACGAATCCGAGCGGCGGCACGGTGACGGTGAGCGAGTGGTCGAAGCCGTGTGATGGCTGATCGTCCGCCATCACTCCCCCACCGTTGCCCATGTTGCTCCCGCCGTACATCGCGCCATCGCTGTTGAGCAGTTCCCGATACCAGCCGTCCTCCGGAACGCCGAACCGGTAACCCGGTCGCGGCACCGGCGTGAAGTTCACGAGCACCACGGTGAAGTCCTGCGGATTCCGGCCGCGCCGGATGAACGAGACGACGCTGTTCTCGTTGTCGTTGCAATCGATCCAGCTGAAGCCCGCCGGCTCGAAATCAACCTGGTGCAGCGACGGCTCGCGCTGATAGGTGTGATTGAGGTCCTGCACCCACCGCTGGAGGCCCTGATGCAGCGGCTCGTCGAGCAGATGCCAGTCGAGGCTGGACTCGACATTCCACTCGCGCCACTGGCCGAATTCGCTCCCCATGAACAGCAGCTTCTTGCCGGGATGGCCGAACATGTAGCCGTAGAGCGCGCGCAGCGTCGCATGCTTCTGCCAGAGATCGCCCGGCATCTTGTCCAGCATCGCGCGCTTGCCGTGCACGACTTCGTCGTGCGAGAACGGCAGCACGAAGTTTTCGGTGAACGCGTAGAGCATCGAGAACGTGATCTGTCCGTGATGCCAGCGTCGATGGACGGGGTTTTCCTGCACGTACTGCAGCATGTCGTGCATCCAGCCCATGTTCCATTTGTAGGTGAAGCCGAGCCCGCCCACATAGGTGGGCCGACTGACCGCCGGCCATGAGGTCGATTCCTCGGCCAGCGTAATCGTGCCGGGCACCCGTCCGTGGGTCTCGGTGTTCAACTGCTGCAGGAACGACACGGCCTCCAGGTTCTCGCGGCCGCCGTACTGATTCGGAATCCACTCGCCGTGGCGGCGCGAGTAATCCAGATAGAGCATCGACGCCACCGCATCGACGCGAAGCCCGTCGATGTGGAATTCCTCGAGCCAGTAGAGAGCGTTGCTCATCAGAAACGTCCGTACTTCGTTCCGCCCGTAATTGAAGATGAGCGTCCCCCAGTCCCGGTGCTCTCCGCGGCGCGGGTCGGCATGCTCGTACAGCGACGTCCCGTCGAACTGCGCGAGACCGTGCTGATCCTTGGGAAAGTGGCCCGGCACCCAGTCGAGGATCACGCCGACGCCGTGCCGGTGACACTGGTCGACGAAGTAGCGGAAATCATCCGGCGAGCCGAACCGGCTGGTCGGCGCGAAAAACCCGATCACCTGGTACCCCCACGAGCCCGAGAACGGATGCTCCATCACCGGCATCAGCTCGATGTGGGTGTAGCCCATTTCGCGCACGTACGGCACGAGCGTGTCGGCGAGCTCGCGATACGTCAGATAGCGGTTTCCCTGTTCGGGCACCCGGCGCCACGATCCGAGGTGCACCTCGTAGACCGACATCGGCCGTTCGTTCCAGCCACCGAACGACGGGCGATCGTGGAGCCACCCGGCGTCGCCCCATTCGTAGCGGTCACCGCTCCAGATCACCGAGGCGCTGTTCGGCGGCACCTCGAAGCGCTGCCCGTACGGATCGGCCTTCTCGAGCAGGTGTCCGGCCACGGTTCGGACTTCGTATTTGTAGCAGGCGCCGTCCGGCAAATCAGGGATGAAGATCTCCCACACCCCGGACGGCACGAGACGCCGCAGCGGGTGCACGCGTCCATCCCATCGGTTGAAATCGCCGACGACGCTCACGCGCTGGGCGTTCGGAGCCCACACGGCGAAATGCACGCCGGAGACGCCATCGACCGTAATCCGGTGCGAGCCGAATTTCTCCCACGCCCGATAGTGCGTGCCTTCGCTGAACAGATGAAGGTCGAAGTCGGTGAGGATCTGGCCGAACTGGTACGGGTCGAGGATCTCGCGAACGTTCGATCCTTCGTGGACGCGCAGCCGGTAGGCGAAGTCGGTCAGTATATCCGGCAGCGCGACCGTGGCCTCGAACAGACCGGCACCGCGGCGCCGTTCCATCGCCGTGACGCCGTCCGGCGTCACCAGCTCCACCTGCGAGGCGGCGGGCTGCATCGTGCGGACGACGACCGCCGGCCGGCCGCTGCGCCGGACCTCGTGTCGGCCGAGAACGGCGAACGGATCGTCGCAGGTGCCCGCGGCCACCGCGTCGAGCTGCTCGTCTTCGCGGCTGGGAACGGCGCGGCTCATAGGAAAATTCTAGAGTATTCTCTGGCGGATGCCCGTTCTTGCGACGTTTGTCACCACCGAAGGCACCTTCACGGCGCGGCTGTTCGATCAGGAAGCGCCCAAGACTGTTGAGAACTTCGTCGGGCTCGCCGAGGGCACGAGGGAGTGGACCGACCCGCGAAATAATCGGAAAGTGCGTCAGCCGTATTACGACGGCGTGATCTTTCATCGCGTGATCGACGGATTCATGATTCAGGGCGGCGACCCGCTGGGCCAGGGGATCGGCGGCCCGGGTTACACCTTCGCGGATGAGTTCCACCCGAAGGCGCGGCACAACAAGGCTGGGATCCTGTCGATGGCCAATCGCGGGCCCAACACCAACGGCGGACAGTTCTTCATCACGCTCGGGCCGACGCCGCACCTCGACGATCGCCATTCGGTCTTCGGCGAAGTGGTCGAGGGAATGGATGTCGTCCGGAAAATCGGCAGCACGCCGACCGGCGACCGCGACCGGCCACTGAAGGACATCGTCATCAACTCCATCGCCATTCAGAGGACGTGAGAAGGCGCAGACCGATGCATCGCGCCACTTCATGAGCCGTCACACGCCGGCGCTGCTTGTGAGCGCAGTGTTCAGTCATAGCGGTGCCAACGACGGCTTCCGGACGATGCTGTTTGCCTACGCATACACGGGCCGTGGTGCGGTTGTCATGGCCAATGGCGACGGAGGCGATGCGCTGCTGAACGAGATTTTGCGATCGATCACGTGGACGGCACTTCGATTGCCATCACACGTGACGGCCAACAGCTGTTCCTGCAGACGCCGGCGTTGGGCGTGCGCTGCGAGTCGACTAACGTAGAATCTTTGCGTGAGCGGGTCCTTCGACGGCGCTCAGGGCGGGCGGCATCACGACCTGATGCCGCTCGTGTATGACGAGCTGCGCCGAATCGCGGATCGTTATATCCGCCGTGAACGCGCGGGGCAGACGCTGCAGGCCACGGCGCTCGTCAACGAAGCGTACGTGCGCCTCGCCAACGAACGGCCGCGCGAATTCGCCAACAGGACCCACTTCGTCGCGATTGCCGCGCTGTCGATGCGGCAGATCCTGGTCGAGAAGGCGCGCAGACGGAACGCCGCCAAACGCGGCGGCGCCCCCCATCGCATCACGCTCGACGACAGGAATCTCGACGCAGCCAGCACGCCAATGGACATCGACGTACTGGCGCTCGACGAAGCGCTGACCCGTCTCGCCGCGCTCGACGCGGAACAGGCGCGCATCGTCGAACTGCGCTACTTCGGCGGGCTCACGGTCGAGGAGACAGCCGACGCGCTCGGTTCATCGCCGGCAACCGTCAAGCGCCATTGGGCCATGGCGCGAGCATGGCTGAAAAAGGAGCTGAGCCAGCAGGGCCCATGAACTCCTCGCAATTCAAGCGGCTCCAGCAGGTCTTCGACGGCGCGCTCGCCCAGCCGATCGAAGGCCGTCGCGCCTGGGTCCGTCAGACGTGCGGCGACGATGCGGCGCTGCTGCTCGAGGTCGAAGCGCTGCTCGACGCCCACGAAGCCCCGGACGACGGCTTTCTCGAACAGCCCGCACGCATCGATCCCGCTGATCTCGACGCGCTTCCGGAAGGAACCACTCTCGGGTCGTATCGCATCCTGCGTGAAATCGGACGCGGCGGCATGGGGATCGTCTATCAGGCCGAGGACAATCTCGGGCGCTCGGTGGCAATCAAAACGTTGCCGCCGATCCTGGCAGCGGACATCCGCCTGCGCGAGCGGCTGGCGCGCGAGGCGCGCGCGGCGGCAACGATCGCACACACCGGTGTTGCCACTGTCTACGTGTTCGGCGAGATCGATGGTCATCTCGTCATCGTGTCGGAGTACGTTCCTGGCGAGACGCTGCGGACGCTGTTGAGCCGCGGTCCCCTCGAATCGCGGCGTGCGCGTGCGATGGCCACACAAATCGCCGAGGCGCTGGCCGCCGCGCACGAGGCCGGCGTCATCCATCGCGATCTGAAACCCGAAAACATCGTCGTCACACCCGGCGGAATCGTGAAGGTCGTCGATTTCGGCATCGCACGCATCCAGCCGCCTGAAGCGGCCCGCCTGAGAGCAACCAGCACCGGAGTGGGCACGCCGGGATACATGGCACCGGAACAACTCGCCGGCGGAGTCGTGACGCCGGCTGCCGACGTCTACGCGTTCGGAATCGTCTTCAACGAAATGCTGACCGGACGGCATCCGCTGGACCACTCCCCCGGAGGGGTTATACCGGCGCGATTAGCCGCCATCATCGCCAGGTGCGTCGATCCCGATCCGCAGGGCCGCTATCCATCCGGCCGCGAATTGCGCGCGGCGCTCGTTGCAGACGAGACGACGGCTCCGCCACCGGCAGACGGCGACGCCACCGACGTCGGTTCGCCGCGCTGGTGGTGGGAGTTTCATCAGGCCACTACGGCGGCCGTGTACTGGTTGATGATCTGGCCCGCCTGGAACGCGCGCACGATTATCGGGGGCCGCATCGGAGGTGCGTTGTTCTTCGGCACTCTGATCGCGGTGATCGTCGCGACGATTCTGCGGCTTCATCTGTGGTTCACGTCGCGGTTCTATCCGTCGGAGCTGCGATGGGCGCGGCGCCGTACAGCCAGGTGGATCAGGGCGGCAGACTGGGTGTTCGTCGGCGCGCTGGCCGTCAGCGGAATCGTCGTCGGCGAGGACCGATCGCCCGTCGCAATCGTGCTCGTGGCTGTGGCGGTGGGCGCGGCCATCGCGTTTCTCATCATCGAGCGTGCCACGGCCCGGGCAGCGTTCCGTAATTCCACCATGACGCGGACCTAACAAGGTCCGCGCCACCTTCGGCGAGGACACTGGCACGAACTATGGAGCCTTCGGGCGCCAGGGCTCGAGGCCGGCGCCTCGTGCCACAGGTCAATACAGTGGACGCGGAAATTTCTTCTCGTCCTTTGGACGCCCTTCCCACCGCTGAGCGCCCACCCCGGCGCGGCGCGATTCTCGTGGTCGAGGACCGCGACGATGTCCGTCAGGGGCTGGCGCAGCTGCTGGAGCTGCATGGGTTCGTGGTCGTCGACGCCGCGGGGGGCGAACAGGCCCTCGACCATTTGCGCACCGACCCACGCGGCTTCGCGCTCATGCTCCTCGATCTGCGGATGCCGGGCGCGCTGGACGGTTCCGACGTGCGCGAGCAGCAGCTGACGACGCCGGAGCTGGCCAATATCCCAACGGTCGTCGTCAGCGCCACGGAAGCTGATGGAGCGGTGCGAGCCCAGCTGCGCGCCGACGCCTGGATCGAAAAGCCGTTTCGTTTCGACGATCTGCTGGCGGTCGTCAAACAGTACGTAACGCCGAATGGCAGTTCGTAGTTGGTAGTTGGTAGTTGGTAGTTGGTAGTTCGTCGCTAGAAGCTCCAGCCGATTCCTACTGCCGGACGGATCGACCAGCCGTCTTCGACCGCACGCATGCGGACACCTGGCATCAGCGTGACGCGGTCGGTTAGGCCGATCCACGATTCGAAGCCGACGACAGGATGCGCGCCATACCGGATGGTTCGTGACACCGGGAAGAGAATGATCGGGCCGTCCGACGCATAACCGTATTCGCGTTCGAACCGGCTGAACGCGACACCGCCGAGATACACGAGCGCCACGCGATCGCTCACGCGCTGATTCGCCCAGAGAACCGCTGACACCGCGGAGTGACGGTCGCGCGTTTCGATCGCTAGAGGTATGGGGAAAATCGGTGGATAGATATCAGGAACGACGCCAGGAATGGCACCTAGTGCACGCTCCGGCACCATCGACACGGGCAACGGATAGAACAGCTCTTCCTGCCTCTTGATCACGGACGGCCGCGCGTACTCCAACTCGACACCCCAGCTCGAACCGAGGGCGGTGCCAACCCGGAGGGCGAATCCGATGGCTTCCCCGCTACCGCGCGTATCGTTCGTCCCGGCTTCGACGTGGGTTGTACGCACGATCTCACCCGTCAGAGTCGCGCCCACATAGGCGTTTTGCGCCAATGCGGTTCCCGCCGTGACCAGAAGGCTGGAAATCGCAAGAAAAAGAACGCGTCTCATGCCGTCCTGCACACCGTCCGCAACAGAGTATGCGAAGATACGCGCGCTATGAAACGCATCTCTTTTCTTGCCCTGTTCCTGTTCGTCGTGCTGTCCGGCCTGGTGGTGGCGCAGCAGGCCGCGCAAAAGCCGTTCGTGCCGGTGGAGGACGAGCTCCTGTGGAAACCGGATCCGGCCGACTGGCTTAGCTGGCGGCGAACCCTCGACGGCCAGGGCTTCAGCCCCCTGAACGAGATCAACCGCAACAACGTCCGGCAGCTTCGCCTGATGTGGACGCGGCCGATGACCGGCGCGCAGCAGGAATCCACGCCGCTCGTCTACAAAGGGATCATGTATCTGCCCAACAGCGGCGACATCATCCAGGCGTACGACGCGAAGACCGGTGGGCTGCTGTGGGAGTACAAGCGCCCGTCAGGCGGCGGCATGCGCAACCGGACGATGGCGATTTGGGGGACGACGCTGCTCGATGCAAGCGGCGACAACCAGATCTACGCCATCGACGCGCAGACCGGAAAGCTCGTGTGGGAGACAAAGGTCCTCGAGCCCAAGACGCCCGCGTCGGCGACCGGCGGACCGATCATCGCCAACGGCAAGGTCGTCACCGGCCGCCAGTGTCAGCCCGGCGCGACCGCCGACGGCTGCATCGTCACGGCTCACGACGCGAAGACCGGCAAAGAGGTGTGGCGCTTCCGCACGATCCCGCGGAAAGGCGAACCCGGGGACGAGACCTGGGGTGACGTGCCCGAGACCGAGCGGTGGCACGTCGGCTCGTGGATGGTGCCGAGCTACGACCCGGAAACGAACCTCGTGCTCATCGGCACGTCGGTCACAATTCCGGCGCCGAAGTTCGTCCTCGGCGGCAATGACAAGCAGCACCTGTATCACAACTCCACGCTCGCCCTGAACGCCGACACCGGCAAGCTGGTGTGGTACTTCCAGCACGTCGTCGATCACTGGGATCTCGATCATCCGTTCGAGCGGCTCCTCGTCGATACAGCCGTCGCTCCAGACCCGAAGGAAGTGCCGTGGATCAACCCGCGCATCAAGCCTGGCGAGAGGCGCAAGGTCGTCACCGGCATCCCCGGCAAGACCGGACTCGTGTATACGCTCGATCGCCGGACGGGTGAGTTCCTGTGGGCACGCCCGACGGTGATGCAGAACGTCATCAGCAACATCGACGGCGCGACCGGCAAGGTCACCGTCAACCCGGAAATGACGTTCAGCAAGAAGGAGGAATCGAAGGTCGTCTGTCCGAGCGCGACAGGCGGCAAGAACTGGCCTGCTGGCGCATACAACCCGAATATCAACGTGATGTTCTACCCGCTGCAGAACACCTGCATGAACGCCAGGACGACGGTCGATACGCGCGATCCGAAGGCCGTCTACGGTCTTCAGATGCCGGTGATTCCCGTGCCCGGGCAGCCACAGGGCGCGGAGAAGATCGGCAGCGTGTGGGCAATCTCCGCCGAGACGGGCAAGACGCTGTGGAAGTACGAGCAGCGTGCCGGCATGCTGTCGCTCGTCGCCACGGCCGGTGGTCTGGTGATGGGCGGCGATGCGAACGGCGTGTTCCGCGCGTGGGACGATCGATCCGGCAAAGTGCTGTGGGAAGTGAACCTCGGCGCGCCCGTGAGTGGTTACCCGATCTCGTACGCCGTGGACGGCAAGCAGTACATCGCAGTCCCGACCGGCGGCTCGCTCGTCGCTGGATCGACGAACCGCCTGACGCCTGAGCTGAAGCCGAGCGCGACGGCGAACGTGTATATCTTCGCTCTGCCGTAACAGGTGGCCTGGGTAGCTGGGTGGCCTGGGTAGCCTAGGTGATTACATGGCTCACCCAGGCAACCCAGGCAACTCAGGCAACTTAGGCAACCCGGGCAACCCCACCCCGGATCCGCACAAGCCGCTGCGGCAGGATGTGCGTCTGCTTGGCGCACTGCTGGGCGACACGCTGCGCGACCGCGGCGGGCAGCAGCTGTTCGACACCGTCGAGCACGTTCGCAGCCTGGCGAAGGCCACGCATGCCGGCGATCGGCCGCTGGCCGATCTGGCGCAGGTGCTCGGCTCGCTGCCGGTTGACGCCGCGATTCCGCTGGCGCGGGCGTTCACGCACTTCCTCAACCTCGCCAACGTCGCCGAACAGCACCACCGCATCCGCCGGCGGCGTGCGTACCAGCGCGACCCTGACTCGCCTCCGCAGCGCGGGTCCTGCGAAGAGACCTTCTCGCGGCTGATTGCCGGAGGGATCACGCGCGACGACCTCTACGACGCCGTGTGCAGCCTGCGCATCGAGCTGGTGCTGACCTCGCATCCGACCGAAGTGTCGCGCCGCACGATGATTCACAAGTACAACCGCATCGCGTCACTGCTGGCGGTCAACGATCGGCCGGATCTGACTTTTCCGGAACGTGACGAGGTGAACGCCGCCCTGCGCCGTGAAATCGAGATGGCGTGGGAGACCGACGAAGTCCGCGAACAGCGGCCGACGCCGCTCGACGAGGTGCGCAGCGGCCTGATCGTCTTCGAGCAAAGCGTGTGGCAGGCCATGCCGGCGTTTCTCCGCGAAGTTGACCGGGCGCTCCTCGCGGCCACGGGCCGCGGACTGCCGCTCGAGGCGACGCCTGTGTCGTTCGGCTCGTGGATCGGCGGCGACCGCGACGGCAACCCGAATGTCACACCCGAGGTGACCATCAACGCGTGCCTGCTGTCGCGTTGGATGGCGGCGGATCTGTATCTGAAAGACATCGATGCGCTGCGCGACGAGCTGTCGATGACATCCGCAAGCCGCGAGCTTCGCGTGCGCACAGGCGAGGCGCGCGAGCCGTACCGGGAGTTGCTGCGCGGCGTGCGCAGCCGCCTGCGAGCCACCCGCACCTGGATCGAGGAGGCGCTTCGCAGCGAACAGCCGGTCACCCCGCCGCCTGATGCGTATCTCGATGCATCCGCGCTCGCCGCGCCGCTGCGGCTGTGCCACGCATCGCTCGTCGAACAGGGCAACGCGCGGATCGCGGCGGGCCGGCTCGCCGACGTGCTCCGCCGCGTGGCGGTCTTCGGCGTGGTGCTCGCGCGGCTCGACATCCGTCAGGAATCGGCACGCCACGCGGAGGCGATGGATGCCATCACGACGGCCATCGGCGCCGGCTCGTACGCCGAGTGGGACGAAGACCAGCGCATTGCATTCCTGCTGCACGAACTGGACAGCCCGCGTCCGCTGCTGCCGCGCGGGTTCGAGGCGCCGCCATCCGTGCAGGACGTCCTCGACACCTTTCGCGCCATCGCCGCTATCCATCCAGAGTCGCTCGGCGCCTACGTGATCACGATGACACGGCAGGCATCCGATGTACTCGCCGTGCACCTGCTGCAGCAGGCTGCCCGCGTGCCCCGTCCCCTTCGCGTCGTGCCGCTGTTCGAAACCGCGGCGGATCTGGAGCGCGCTCCGGCGGTACTCGACCGGCTGCTGGGCATCGAGCGCTATCGCCATCGCGTCGCCGGGCGGCAGGAGGTGATGGTCGGGTACTCCGATTCGACCAAGGACGTCGGCCGGCTGACGGCGGCGTGGGAGCTCTATCGCGCCCAGGAAGCCATCGTCGCCACCTGCAAACGGCACGGGATCGCCGTCACGCTGTTCCACGGCCGCGGCGGCACGGTCGGCCGTGGCGGCGGTCCGACGTATGTCGCGATCAAGGCGCAGCCGTCAGGATCAGTGGACGGCACGCTGCGCGTCACCGAGCAGGGGGAGATGATTCAGGCGCTCTTCGGACTGCCCGACATCGCCGTCCGGACGATGGAGGTCTACACGAGCGCGACGCTCGACTCATGGCTGGTTGCCGGTGAACAGCCGAGCGCCGATTGGCGCGCGTGCATGCAGCGCCTCGGCGAAGACGCGGCCGCGGTGTACCGCGGCTACGTCCGCCAGCGACCGGAATTCCTCGAATACTTCCTGTCGGCGACTCCCCTGTCGGAACTCGGGGACGTCAACATCGGCAGCCGTCCGGCGCGGCGCGCGCCGGCGGGCGGCATCGACACGCTGCGCGCGATCCCGTGGCAGTTCGCCTGGACGCAGACGCGCCTGATTCTCGGCGCCTGGCTTGGCGTCGAAGAGGCGCTGGAACGGGCGTTCGCGCGCGGCGAGGAGGATCGCCTTCGCGGGATGTACCGCGAGTGGACGCACTTTCGATCGCTGATGGATCTGTTCGAGATGGTGCTGGCCAAGACCGACGGGCGGATCGCCGCGGAGTACGAGCGCCGGCTCGTCCCCGATCAGCTGCGTCCGATCGGCATCGAGCTGCGAACGCGCCTGTCGCGGGCGATCGCCGCGGTGCTGCGCGTGACCGGCCATCGCGAGCTGCTCGAAGACAACCCGGTGCTACGCCGCTCGATCGACGTCCGGAATCCGTACGTCGATCCGATCAATCTCGTCCAGATCGAGCTGATCCGCCGCCTGCGCGACGGGCAGGACGATGCACGCCTGCATCACGCGTTCAAGGTAACGGTGAACGGGATCGCGGCGGGGCTGCGAAATACCGGCTGAAGATTCCGAGTAGGCCACGGAGACACAAAAACACGGAGAGAAATGATTGAATTCCGTGTCTTCGTGCCGCCGTGGCTGAAATGGATGTCCTAGAAACGCGCGAGGTAGCTCGCCTTGAAAAAGAACGCGCGCGCGGTTGATTCGTACGGCCGCGAATTGAGACTCTCGTAGAACGTGCCGTAGCCGGCGTGGACGACTGTCCCGGGAACCAGCTCGTAGGATGCCAGGAAGTCGCCCAGGACCCGCTTTCGCCCGCTGTCGTACTGCGTGATGGCCCGCAGCAGGAACTGCGGATTGAACTGGTAGGTGTTGCGCAGGTTGACGACGTGCACGCCGAACACCTGCTCGCCGGATTCGCGGTGGAAGTCGGCGTAGTTGTATTCCAGGTTGTGCCGCAGCTTGGCGGTCGGCTGAAGCGTGACCCAGCTGCCGAGGCTGGTGTAGCTTCCGCCAAAGGGGTCCGCGGAGTAGAAGATGCCCTTGCCCTTCTGCACGAACCCGCCCGCGTTCAGCCAGCGCAGGAACTGCGCCTGACCCAGCACGAACGTACGGTTGACGGGAAACTCGCGGCCGGCGAACGTCTCGTGCCCGCGCCCGTGATCGATCCGGAAGTTGCCCTGCCGGGTGAAGTCGAACCGGAGCCCCGGCATCGCGAACAGTTCGTCGCCACCCTGCTGACGATCCTCCGCGTAAACCGTCCAGAAGAACGGCGCAATCCGCTTCAGCCACGGATGCTTCTTCTGATCCGGGTAGAACTGCACTTCGCCGTACTGGAAGGCGCGCGTCAGGCCAACGCGATTGATGAACGCCGTATCCATCTGGAATCCGGAGTCGAAGTGCTCGACGAAACTGGAGAGATTGAGGCGCCGCGTTCGGTAGCTGACGTCGACCAGTCCGGCGCTTCCGCTGCTGGCAATGCCCTCGAGCGAACGCGAATCGGAATACATGGCCGAACCGCTCACGCGAAAGCTTTGACCGCGTCGCAGCGACAGATCCGCAGCGGCCACGCGATTATGCGAGCCCCGATACTCGATGTCGGTCACCAGCGCACCGACATACTGGCCGGGGCCGGTGTTTCGCATCACGCGGCCGATCGTGAACAGCGTGTCCGCGTCGCCTTCGGGTGATTCGTCGGCGGCAGTCAGGAAGGCAAATGTCTGCCGGCCCGACGTTCCGGTCAGCTTCACGCCCGCCAGCGGATCGATGATCCGCCGCGTATGCACCGCCGTGCGCATCGTCCCGTCGCCGCCGCTTCCCGCCAGGTCGAAGAGGCCGAGCCCTTCCATGAAGAACGGCCGCTTCTCGCTGAAGAATGTCGGGAACCGCTGGTTGACTTCGACCTGAAAGACGTCGCTCTCTACCTGGCTGAAGTCCGGATTTGCCGTCGCGTCCAGCGTGATCGTCGAGGTGATGCCGTACTTCACGCTGGCGCCGAGATCCCCTCTGGATCGGACCTTCGGCCACGTGGCGCCAGCCTCGCGGCTCTGATTCGTGGACATCGTGGCGCTCGGAATGACCTCGAGCAGCCGCGGCTGCTTCAACTGACCGAACACGGCGGAGACATTCGACTCGAACACCCACTGACCCGGCCGCATTTCCGGCCACGACCACGAAATGCCCAGACGGCTGTTGCGACGGAAGAACATCACGCCCATCCGCACGTCGTCGCCACTGCGGAACCGTATCGATTGAAGCGGCAAGCGCACTTCGACGACGTAGCCTTCCTCGTCCACGCGGCCGGCGCTCTGCCATGTCCAGTCCACGGCCGAATCTTCGCCGCTCGCCGTATTGAGCGCGTCCATCTGAATCCCGCTCGGGTTGATGAACATGTGGTACGCGACCTGTCCGGCACGGCTCGAGTCGAGGCTGATCGCCACCCAGTCGTCGTTCCACGCGTTGTCGCGGCGCGTGATCGTCGTCCGGATCCGCTGCGGCTCGGCATCCTGGCAACGGAACGCGAAGTAGATCGCCTCGTCGTCGTAGGCCATCCAGACACGCGTGCGCTGCTGCTCGGCTTCTCCGCGCAGGGGGTTATAGGACACCCAGTTCTCGGCAGGCAGCGGCTCGCCCGACCACACCGCATCGTCGAGCCGCCCATCGAGCTTCGGGGCAACAGTTGCGCGGACCGGACGGACTTCCCTCCCGGCTGTCGCTGTCTGGGCGGATGCCGTGCCGCAGCACACGGCGATGAAAACGCCAAGAACGGCCGCGGTTCGTCTTTTCACCGGGTCACCATCGAGTCTCTATTACGTGCTGCACGGTGAAGGAGATGCACGGGCTTGGACGTGCATTCGCGCCTGGCGGTTGTGGAACGGCCCTACTTTTTTCCTGCCTGGGGCGTGAAGTTCAGCGCCACCCCGTTGATGCAGTAGCGCAGACCCGTTGGCGGTGGACCATCTGGAAAGACATGGCCGAGATGGCCGCCGCACTGGTTGCAGTGCACTTCGGTGCGCGTCATCCCGAAGCTCGTGTCGACCGTCTCCCCGATAGCGCCAGAGAGGGGCGAGAAGAAGCTCGGCCACCCGGTGCCGCTTTCGAACTTCCGATCCGCAACGAACAACTGGTTGCCGCACCCTGCGCAGGAGAACGTCCCGGGCCGATGTTCACGCAGGAGGGCGCACGAGCCCGGGCGCTCGGTGGCGTGCTCACGCAGTACCGCAT
Organism: Vicinamibacterales bacterium; assembly: GCA_035711805.1. Taxonomy (GTDB): domain Bacteria; phylum Acidobacteriota; class Vicinamibacteria; order Vicinamibacterales; family UBA2999; genus Gp6-AA40. The sequence goes on along the minus strand of DASTBV010000043.1, from coordinate 25,765 downwards.
ACTGCTCCGGCGTCAGGATCTTCCGCCACTCTTCGTCGGTTCTGGTTACAGGGAACTGTTCGGTCTTCATCCGATCAGTCATCATACGACATGGTCGCTGGCAGTCCGCCTGAAGGCGGACACTACGTAAGCGTCGTCTGCTGCCTGGCGGTGCTGGCCGGGTCCCTCGTGGCGCCCTCATGCCGCCGGGACACGCCGAAAGTCGTCGAGCGGCAGGAAACGGTTGTTCCGGTCGGCGCCGTCGCGGCTCAGCGGGCGGCGATCCGCGCGGTGCTGCACGTCAGCGGCATCGTCGTGCCCGCACAGGGTGGCGAGTTCCTCGTTCTGGCGCCAGAGCCGACGCGACTCGTAGACGTGATGAAAGCCGCCGGCGACGTGGTGAAAAGCGGCGACATCCTCGCCCGCTTCGATCTGCCCTCCGCCGCACAGAACGTGTCCAGGCTCAGCGCGGACGTCGCCGCCGCCGAGGCGCAGCTTGAAAACACGCGTGTGAACCGCGATCGGGTACGCGGATTCGTCGAGCGCGGGCTGGTGGCGCGGCGCGATCTCGAGGCGGCCGAACGCGATCTCGTCGAAGCGCAGGACGCCCTCACTCGTGCGCGCGCCGCACTGGCAGCCGCGCAGGCCGGCGCTGGACGCGCCGTCGTCCGTGCGCCGTTCGACGGCATCGTCGTGGCGCGGGCGCACAACCCGGGTGACATGGTCGTGTCGACGACGGACCCGATCCTGCGCATCGTCGATCCGCGGCGGCTCGAAGTGATCGCGTCGATCCCGCGCCAGGACCAGTCGCGCGTCGTTACCGGCGCCACGGCGCGCATCGCCACCGCCGGCACCGAGCAGGTGCGATTGACCGTCGCCGGCCGGGTCACGGACTTGTCCGCCGAACCCCGCGGGCAACCGGAAACCGCCGCGCCGAACGCGGACGCGGTCGCGTTCCGGCTCGTCTTCGCAGAGCCGTCCACACTGGCCGTCGATATGGCTGTGCAGCTGGATATCGACGCCGAGGAACGCACCGACACTGTCCTCATTCCAACCGAAGCGCTCCTTCGCGACGGCAACGAAGCCGCCGTATTCGTGGCTGCGGAATCGCGCGCCGAGCGCCGGCGTGTCAAAACGGGCATCGAGGACGCGGCGCGCACGGAAATCACTGAAGGTGTGCGGGCGGGTGAATTGGTGATAACCCGGGGGCATGTGGGCCTGGCCGACGGGGCTGCCATTACCGTGGCGACGGACCGATAAACGCTACACTGATAGTTCCCCCCAGGGAGTACCCGTGGTTTTGACACTGAAGCATGTCCTGAAGCGCCGGTCCGCCGCGGTTATCGCGATCGCGCTGCTCGTCGGATCCGCCGTCGGTCTCGACGCGCAGTCCAAGAGCTTCCTCTGGAAAGTGCAGTCGGGACCGCGCGTGATGTATCTCGCCGGATCCGTTCACGCGCTGAGCGCCGACGTGTATCCGCTGAGCCCGGCGTTCACGCAGGCGTACAAGGCGTCGGACACGCTGCTCGAGGAAATCGATCTCGAAACCGCCGGCCTGCTCGCGCTCGGGCCGATGCTGCTCTCCAAGGCGATGTATCAGGACGGCCGCACCTTCGACAAGGTCGTGTCGAAGGAAACGCTCGATCGGGTCACGACGCACCTCAAAGGCATGCCCATGGCGGCCGAGCTCATCCGCCCGATGAAGCCGTGGATGGTCATGCTGATGTTGAGCGCCATGCAGATGCAGCAGGCCGGGCTCGATCCGAACCTGGGGCTCGACAAGTACTTCTTCGATCAGGCCAAGGCCGACGGCAAGACGGTCGTCGGGCTCGAAACGGCGGAATCGCAGATCGATCGCTTCGACAAGATGCCCGAGGCGCTGCAGGAGCAGCTCCTCCGCAACACGCTCGACGAGATCGGCATGCAGAAGGGCGAGCTGGCCACTATCGTCGCCGCGTGGCGCCGCGGCGATGCGGCCGCGCTCGAGCGGGATGTCATGAACGGCCTCAAGAAGTACCCCGCCGTGTACCAGTCGCTGATCGTCGAGCGCAACAACAACTGGATGCCCCAGCTCGAAAAGTGCCTCGCACGGACGACACCGTGCATGGTGGTCGTGGGCGCCGCACACGTGGTGGGCCCGGACGGACTCCTGGCGCTGCTCCGGCGCAAGGGCTACCGCGTCGAACAGCAGTAGCCACGGCCATTCGCAACACTGGGCACTGTGACGCTGTTCAACTCCTCCGCTTTCGATCTCCGCGCCTATCTCCATCGGATTGGCATGGACCACCGGCCGGCGCGCGCTGATTTGGCGACGCTCCAGGAACTGGCGCTGCTCCACCCGTGCGCGATTCCGTTCGAGAACCTCGATCCGCTGCTGCGGCGACCCGTGCGGCTGGATATCGCGGCGATTCAGGACAAGCTGGTGCGCGGCGGGCGCGGCGGGTGGTGCTTCGAGCACAACCTGCTGCTCGGAACGGCCCTGGCGGCAATTGGCTACGAGGTCACTGGCCTGTCGGCACGCGTCGTCTGGAACGTGGCGCCGGGTGTCGTTCGTGGCCGCAGCCACATGGTGCTGCACGTGACGCTCGACGGCGTCTCCTACATCGTCGACGTCGGGTTCGGCGGTTCGACGCCGACGGCGCCGCTGAAGCTCGTCGAAGGGCTCGAACAGACCACGCCGCACGAGCCGTTTCGCCTGATGCCGGTGAGCCGGGGGTTTCTGCTCGAGGCCAAACTCGAAGGCACGTGGAAGGGACTGTACTCGTTCGACCAGCAGCCGCAGGTGCTGGGGGACTACGAGATCCCGAACTGGTATCTCTGCAACCACCCCGAGTCGCACTTTCTCGACCGCGTGGTGGCCGCGCGCGTCGACCGCGATCGCCGCTATGCGCTGCGGAACACCGACTTCGCGATCCATTTCCCGCACGGCGTGACCGAACGCCGCGTGCTCGCCGGGGCCGGTGAAATCAGGCAGGTGCTGACGGAGACTTTCCGGATCAACGTCCCCGACTGGCCGGACCTCGACGAAACCCTGGCGCGGCTGGCAGGAACACCCGCAGCGACGTAGTGTCCGCCTTCAGGCGTCTGTTCTTCACTGGAATGAGGAAGCAGTAGTCGATGGACTTCGACACAGAAGAGCGTCGCAGCGTCCGTCGTGACGTCATCGTCTGCCTGCGTGTGGCACTGTTCATCGCGACTGCATTCAGCTGCTGGGTGCTCGCTGTGCATCTGTTGCGGGGCAATCGGACGTTCGAGAGACTCGAGACGAGTTTGGGGGTGGTAGTTCTTTTGTAATTTGCCGCAGCGATTCTGCTTGGGCCCCTGGTCGGCCTCCTCTTGCCGCTCGCTCGTCGCGGACAGGTGGGCGCGGCTCTCGTCGGCACAATAGGCGCCTTCGCCTTATACGTTATGGCACTTGTTACTCTGGAGGGATTCGCATGGTTGACGCTACGCGCAGCACTCCTCCTTCTGGGCTTTGCGTCGTTCCTTGGCGTGCCCGTTGGGTTGGCGTACAGGCGCATCTTCGGTAATTAAAGGTGAACCTCCAGCCCAAGCGTAATGTCCCCATCCACGCCTCGAATCGGATGATCCGGTACGCAGCCTTTGGAAACTCCGCTTACCGGATGACGTTCGATGAGATCGAGTTCGTGACGCTACCGGAAAGCTGACGCGACTCGCAGGATCGATCGTGTCGACCCTAAATCATGTAGTGAGTGCGAACTGCACGCCGAGAACCGATGCCTTGGCGTGCGATGGTCGCATGCCAGCAGCAACGGTGGCGCCGAGCCGCAGGCGAGATCCGGGGCGGGTTACTTTGCCTCGACTTGAAATCCGCGGCGGACCCAAGCGAGGCCAAGGCCGAAGCCATAAACCGCCGCGACTGGCACGATCCACAGCCGCACCACAAACAGGGCCACATTGGCGCTCTGGACGGTCTGATCGCCGTCGGACCGAAGGATCCCTGCAAGTAATAGGATTACAACCGCCCAAAGAATCGAAGCTAGTAGCCAAAGCCGTTGCCAGCCGTTGATGCGCATGGGGTTGTCTCCTGATCCTTACAACCTAGCCAGGGTGTGGTTTCTGACAAGGTTGATTACTGGAAGCGTTGGACCCCACCGCACCAGTTAAGTTCCCAAGCGAGTGGGCCATGGACCGGCGAGCAGTCGCTACACGCGCTACTCGCGGCTGTCCCGGCAAGCTAGTCCGGCGAGGGCCGCTCCACCGTGTCGATGACGAGGACCTCCACGGGCGCGCGCTTGCCGACCAGCTTGAGCCCGGTCTGTTCTTCGAGCGCGGTGAAGAGCTCCGGGCGCTCGTTTGTTGAAGCACCTTGCGGCGACGCGCCTCGTCCCGCCGGCTGATATTCGAGACGAACCTGGACAAGTCCCTGAATCTTCGTCTCATCGAGAATTGTCCTCCCGACGAGCGGTGTGAGTAAGCGGATCACGTCGCGCATCTGGTAACCCCCGACATAGAGCAGCCCTGGCTTGAAAGTTACTATGCACATGGGCCACTCGTCCGTCGTGGTGGTACGTGCCCCACCTGTAAACACCGGGGCGCCGTTGACGCAGTCGAAGGACGCTTCGCGCAGTCCGGGCCCGTTGCGGCCGTCGGCCCGTGCCCTGGTGAGACTGAACACTGGCATCTCTCGAGTCTCGGTATGGGTCGTCAGCTTGAATCGCTCCGCCAGCAACGCGCGCAGCAAGGTCCGCAGCCCAACAGCTGTCTCGATTCCCTCGGGAGCCTTCGCGATGACGTCATACCGCTCGTCCGCTACCCACGAAGGTGCGCCGACGATCTGAGAGTCCATCACGTCGAACGACTGCCGTATCAGGACCTGGAGCGGCGCGTTCGTCGCGCGCACCTGGCCACGCGACATGTCAAGCGCGGCTCCCGGTTCGCCTGAAACGTTCCGCTTGACGGATGCGACATCGAACGTCGGCACGTCCTGGGCGTAAGCGAGAGCAGCTACACACAAAGTTGCTGCGGCGAGAGCGGTCTTCAATCGCAAACGGCCCACTCCTCCTACTCGCGGCTGTCCTGACAGATGTACTCGAACATCTCGCCGCCAGCCATCCACGAGGACGCGCTCTTTTCGTTGATCGTCCAGCGGACCGTCCACGGTTTCGTGTAGGCGCCTGGATCGTCGATCGTCGCTTCGTACACCAGGGTGCGCAGGTTCGGACGCGAGATGCGTTCGGTGAGATGCAGCTGTTCGGTGTGCGGAAACGATCCGGCAAGCCACTGCTTCTCGTTGAACCCGATCGAGTCGACGACCAGCGTATCGCCCTCCCACCTGCCGATGGAATGGCCGAAGTAGGTCGGCCGCAGGCTCTCGCGCGGAGGATGCGCACGGCCGTCCATGTAGACCACCCGCCATGAGTGCGGCCCGGCGATGTTGAGCAGGAAGATGCTCTTCAGCTCCGGAGCATCGACGATCTCGAAGCCGGGCGCGTTGAAGAATCCCGGCCCGCCGGCCGGCTTACAGCCGACAAGCGGTGGATACAGATCCGCGGTGGTGGTGCGGTACTGATAAAGCGCGCGCGACCAGTCCTGAAACGGAACGTCGGCGGCGCGCGGGAACCCACCGAGCCCCGGGCGGATCTCCCAATACCCCTTCTGATCCTTTGACGCTCCGAGATTGATGCGACCGTCGGGCCAGCGCGGTGCCGGTTCCGTCGCCGCCGGCTTCTGCGCCGGCACCTGGGCAAGCAGTACCTCAGCGCAGACAAGGGCCGCCATGACAGCCACAACCGTACTTTTCAACTTACTTTTCCACTTCTTCCACTTTTCCACTTCTTCCACTTCTTCCACTTCTTCCACTTGTCATCGCATCGTCAACTTCTGCCCATCCGCGAGGACCATGGCAGTCGTCGGCATCGATCCTCCGGCGTTGCTGCCGTCCTTCGCGGCGGCCGCGTTCACGATCGTCACCTTGTCTCCGATCTTGAGCGTGTCGCGTTTCCATCCGCCGCGGACGAGCGCATACGGTGGACCCATTTCGATGCGGTAGTTCTTGACCGCATTGCCATCCTTCACGTCAACGGAGACGAAGGCGTGCGGATTCACCCAATCCACCTTCGTCACGAAGCCGGTGATCGTAAACGGCTTCTTCGAGTCGTACTCCGCGTCGAAGGAATGGTGCGCGCTGGCAGACGGCGTCACCGAGAGCATCGCGCACGCGACAGAGAACACAACGACGAGCGGGCGAAGCGTAGTGCTCATGTTCATCACCGAATGAATGTGGACTCGACGTTCTCCTCGCAGAAGAACTCCTCGATTTCCCGATCCGGCACCCACCGCACGGTCCACTCGCTGCGCCACGGGCGCGTGTAGGTCCGCGGATCGTCGACGGTCACTTCATACCGCAGCGTGTTCAGGTCCGGCCGCGAAAACCTCTCCACCAGACGAAGCGCTTCCGTGTGCGGCAGCCCGCCGTTCGTCATCCAGAACCGCTCGTTATACCCGACCGACTCGACCACGAGCGCGTCCTTTTCCCAGCGCCCGACAGAGCTGCCGTAATAACTCGGCACCGCCTCCGCGGCCTGACCCAGCGGACGGCCGTCGGTGTAGATGATGCGCCAGTTGCGGTTCGCCCCGCCGAACAGCACGAGGATGCGCCCGAGGTCGCGTTGCTCGACGAACTGGAAACCGTTCGGCGTGTGAAACTGGCGGGGACCTCCGGTCGGGAGACACCGTGCCGCGGGATCGTCCCTGAGAAGCGTTCGCTGCCGGTGCAGATAGACGGCCCTTGCCCAGGGCTGAAAGGGCGCCACGCGGTCCGCATCCGACAGGTTCGCGAGCAGTCCGTCGGCACGCACGGAAATCTTACTGGCGCTCTCGATCATCGTCGTCAGGCTCGCAGCGCCCCAGTAGCCTTTCCGTCCAGCGGGCGGGCCGAGGCGGACCTGTCCATCCGGCCAGCGGGGTGCCGGACCCGCCGCGGTGGGGGCCGCCTTCGCCGTTGCGGCGCTCCCACTGAACACCCGCGCACGCGGACTGGTTTTCCAGAACGTGGAAAGGAGCGCACGCTTCGCGTTGTCGCGGGCGGGAACGGCCTCGACGCTCACACTGTCGCCGGCTCGAACCGTGGTCCGCAACCAGCCGCGCTGCTCCAGATCGAGCGGATTGCCGATCTCGATCGCCCAGTTCGACACGGGACCGCCAGGCTCCCGGACGTCGACAAACACATACGCGCGAGGGTTCGCCCACGCGACGCGTGTGACGACGCCGTCCAGCGTGACGCGGCGCCACTCGTCGTACAGAGCGGGAACCGGCAGCTGAGCATGCGCAACTGCCCCAACGGCGATCAGCGCTCCGAGCACGAACTGTTTCATCAATCGCGCGTCAGCGTGAAATCGCCCTTCGCGCCACCCTGACTCCACGTGCCGACGATGCGGCGATGGGACGACCCGATGTCTTCCATCCGCCCTTCCGCCGCGACGCCCTTGGCGTCGATGCGAACGGTCCATGTTCCCCAGTCGACCGAGACGGCGGTCAGCGAAATCGCATCTGGGCCCGGGTTAATCACGCCGGTGACGGCCTTGCCGTCCCAGTTCATCACCATCGTGATGTGCGTTCGCTGCGCTCCGGCCGGCCCCCAGTCGCCGGCCCACGTGCCGGTCAATGGATGGCCTTCCTGGGCGCGTGTGGATGCCGTGAACACCACGAAAGCCGCGGCCAGGACGAAGGTTCGTGTCCGCATGCGCGGGATAGTAATATTTCCCGCGGGTCACGGCCCCGTAATTTTCTCAGAGGCCTTATTTCATGAGTAAACGTCTTAGCGCCGCTGCGGGTGTGTTCCTGGCGGCTCTTTTCATCGGCAGTCTTCCCCAGCTGACAGGCGGTACGGCCGCGCAAACGGCTGCGGCAAAGATCCCTCGGATGCCCGACGGCAAGCCGAACCTGCAAGGCATCTGGCAGGTGCGTAACCGGGCCTTTTACAACCTCGAGGACCACCATGCCCGGCACAACATGCCCGCCGGGCGCAGCGTCGTCGAGGGCGGCACGATCCCGTACCAGGAATGGGCGCTGAAGAAGCGCGAGGAGAACTTCGCGAAGCGCTACACCGAAGACCCGTTCAGCAAGTGCTATATGCCCGGGGTGCCACGCATCATGTACCTCGAGTTCCCGTTCCAGGTCTTTCAGAGCAGCACGCACGTGGCGATGACGTTCGAGTGGACGAATGTCCATCGGCTGATCTACACGAACGGCAGCAAGCCGGTGCAGGGCATCGAGTTCTGGATGGGCGACTCGCGTGGACGCTGGGAAGGCGACACGCTCGTCGTCGAAGTGACGAACCACAACGACAAGACGTGGTTCGACTCGTCGGGCAACTTCCACAGCAACGCGCTGAAGGTGACCGAGCGGTACTCGCTCAGCGATGCCGACACGATGCGCTACGAGGCGACGATGGAGGATCCGAAGGTGTTCACGCGGGCGTGGAAGATCAGCATGCCGATCTATCGCGTGAAGGACATGGATCGGATCCTCGAATACCAGTGCGTGGCCGAGGCCGAGGAAGCGAGCGGCGCGTTTCATCGCGAGCCGCGGACGTGGTATCCGAAGTGAGCGCGCGGGAATTCAACGCCCCGGAATTCGACGCGCCGGAATTCAAAATGCAAAATTCAAAATGCAAAAGAGTAATTACATTTGGCGCGCTCGTCGTAGCGCTCGCCGCGGGCGACGCGTATGCACAGGGTGCGCCTGCTGCTCCTCCGCGAGGACAGGGCGCTGGTCCGGCGGGCCAGGCGGGTGCTGGTGCAGCGGGACGCGGACGTGGGCGTGGCGCCGCCCCTGTACCGGGACCACTGCGCCGGATGCCGGACGGCAAGCCTGACCTGTCGGGCTTCTACGAAAGCCAGGGTCGCGGCGCGAATTACGGCCTCGAGGAACATGCCGGCGCAACCATGCTGCCGCCCGGCCAGGGGATCGTCGTGGATCCGCCGGACGGAAAGCTCCCGATGCAGGACTGGGCGCGGGAGGAGCTGAAGAGCCGGCAGACGCCGGCGCGGGGCTACGACGACCCGACGGCGCACTGCGTGATGGCGGCAGGCGTACCGCGCGGCTTCTACGTGCCGTCGCCGTTCTTCATCATGCAGACGCCGACCCACCTGGTCGTGCTCTTCGAACGCATGGCGTGGCGGCAGATTCCAATCGACCCGAAACGCAGGCATCTTCCCGATACTGTCCGCCTGTGGCAGGGTGACTCGATCGGCCGCTGGGAGGGCGACACGCTCGTCGTCGAGAGCCGGAACTTCAACGGCAAGCCGTGGCTGAACGAGGCGGGCGAGATCACCAGCCACGCGCTGACCGTCGTCGAGCGATTTACACCGGTGAATGCGAATACCATTATTTACAGGGCGACGCTGACCGACCCGCTCGTCTATACGCGGCCGTTTACGGTCGAAGTGCAGTTCAACCGGGACGAGAAGGGCGAGATGCTCGAGGTCGCCTGCCACGAGGACAACCAGGACCTGCAACACATGAAAGACGTGAAGGATGCAGGTATCGGGCTGGAGAAAAAATAATGCAAAACATTCGCGGCTTCATTGTGTGCGCGGCGGTGGCCGCGGCCGTGTGCCTGGCCGCGGCACCGGCAGTTGCTCATCATGCGTTCGCGGCGGAATTCGACGCCGACAAGCCGATCAAGATCACGGGCAAGGTCGTCGAGATGCGGTGGTCCAATCCGCACGCGTGGATCTACCTCGACGTCGCCGCCGCGAACGGGAAGACCGAGCGGTGGGCATTCGAGACCGGCGCGGCCAATGGGCTGTTCCGGCGCGGATGGCGCAAGGAAGATCTGCCGGCCGGCACCGTGCTGGTGATTCAAGGCTGGCAGGCGCGCAACGGATCGAACACGGCCAACGCGGGCAGCATCACGTTCCCGGATGGCCGCCGGCTGTTCGCAGGATCGTCGAACCCGAACGCGGAAAAGTAGGAATGCCCAATGCGGCGGATGACACCTCGGCTTGCCGGGCTGGGATTCACCGCCGCCATCGTGACGGCGGTCTCCGCCCAGCAGCCGGCACCGACGTTCCGGGCGCAGGTCGAAGCCGTCCAGGTCGACGTATTCGTCACCGATCGCGACGGTAATCCAGTCCGCGATCTACGCCTCGAAGATTTCGAACTGCTCGAGGATGGCAAGCCACAGACGATCACCTCCTTTTCGGAGGTGATCATTCCGATCAACGCGCCACCGCCGTTCTCTCCGGGTACTCCGCGACTTGACGTCGCGACGAACAGCGGCGGTGAGGGTCGCCTCTACGTCATCGCCCTCGACGAGGTCGGCGCGGACCTGGCGCTACGGGCTCGGCACTTTCTCACCACGTTCATCGAGCGCCACTTCGAACCAAACGACGTGGGCGTCGTCGTCAACGTCGGCCGCGCCTTGTCGGCGGCCGCGCAGGACTTCACGAGCGATCGCGGCCTGCTTCTCGCAGCCATCAACCGGCTGCAGGGAGGCTGGGGCGTGCCCCCGGAGACGCCTGGGGAGCCGTGGCGTCGGGACCGATCGCCGCTGGCGCAGCGCGCGCGGGCCGCAGCATTAAAGGGTCTCATCGCCTCGCTCGCCGGCATCCACGGGCGCCGCAAAGCGCTGATCTACATCACTGAGGAGGTCGGGGACGTCTACAGCGTCATCGACTACAAGGGCGGCGTCCGATCACTCGAGTTCGACGACCTGCGCGCGGCGATGACCGAGGCGATGCGCGGAGGCGTCGCCTTTTACACGATCGACCCATGCGGCCTGACGGCCGGCGGGTTCCTGGGCGAGACGGCGGCGAATGTCGCCGGCGTGTGTGACGCCGACCTCGAACGGATGGCCGCGTTCCGCAAGCTATCCGAAGCGACCGGGGGCTTTGCGGTGGTCAACTCGAACAGCTTCGGCCAGGCGCTGGAGCGAATGGTCAAGGAGAACAGCAATTACTACCTCCTCGGCTTCACCTCGACAAACGACAGGCGCGACGGCCGGTACCGGCGACTGGAGGTACGGGCGAAGCGGCCTGGCCTGACGGTCCGCGCGCGTGACGGCTACATCGCGCCATCAGGGTCCCCGGGGCGATCGGCAGGCACGCGAACGAATGCGACGGCGACCGCGGGCATTCGCGACGTCATCGCCAGCCCGCTCTCCAACGGTGCGGTGCCGATGAAGGTGTTCGCGGCGGCGTTCAAGGGATCGAAAGACAATGAGGCCAGAGTCGTCATCACTGCGGAATTCGACGCGTCCCGACTTGGATTCACTGGAACGTCCGGAATCATGCGGGCACAGATCGAGCTCGCGTCCGCTGCCGTCAGCGCCGGAGGCAAAGTGACGCGCGGCCAGCCTCAGGTGATCGACCTTGCGCTGAAGCCGGACTCGTACGCACAGGCCCTGGCCCACGGTTTTCGCACGCAGTCGTCAATCACCCTGCCGCCGGGCCGCTACCAGCTGCGCGTCGCGGGCGGCAACACCCAGGCGGCGAAGGTCGGCAGCGTGATGTACGACCTCGACGTTCCGGATTTCCGTAAGGAACGGCTGGCACTGAGTGCAGTCGCGCTGTCGACGATGGAGGCGGACCGGCCGGTGACAGTCATCCCGGCAGCGTCGAACGTCCTTCCGTTTTTTCCAACGCTCAACCGTGCGTTCGCGAGCGGCACGCGGATTTCGCTCTACCTCGAGGTCTACGACAACGCCGATGGCCGTGCGCGGAACCCCGTCGAGCTGAAGGTCGAAGTGCGTGACCATCAAGGACAAATCGTTCGCAGCGGGAGTGACCGGCGCACGCGCGCGGCAAAGGGCACGGAGACATTTGTGGTGGCGCTGCCGCTCGACGTCGGCGCCGGCGACTACTCTCTCCACGTCGTGGCGACGTCAGGTGGCGACTCCGTCAGCCGCGATATTCCTATACGGATCACGCCGTAACTTCCGCCTAAAGGCGGAAGCCACGGTGCTGAGGAAACGACTCCTTCGGGCTCGGCGTCTAATGGCGCGTGCGCGCCTCAGCCCTCTTACTGCTTTGTCTGACGATGCTGTCCGGCTGCGGCGCACCGCGGCCCGAACAGGTCGTTCGGTTGGAAGCGGATAACCCGCGCAGGCCGATCGGCCGGCCGCCGCTCGGCATCGACATCAATCTCCGCTCGCTGCCCGTTCCGCCGACGCCCGAGCGGGTCCGTCTCGGCCGCTGGCTGTTCTTCGATCGGCGCCTCTCGCGCGACGGAACCATCTCCTGCGCTACGTGCCACCAACCTGCTCACGCGTTCTCGCAGACGACGCCGGTTGCCACTGGAGTGGGCGGCGCCGCCGGGACGCGCAAGGTTCCCACCATCATCAATCTGGCCATCCCGAACCGGTGGAGCTCGTTTAAAGATGCACCCGTCGGTGCCTACTTCTGGGATGGTCGTGCGCGGACGCTCGAAGCCCAGGCGCTCGTACCGATTGCCGGCGCGTCCGAGATGGGGAACCCGCACCCGGAGATGGTCAGCACTCTCTCGCGGGTACAGGGTTATGGTCCGTACTTCGCGCAGGCATTCGGCGACGCCAGGGTCACCAGGGAGCGCGTGGCGCGGGCCATCGCCGACTACGAACGGACGCGGATGAGCGGCAACTCCGCCTTCGATCGCTGGCAGCGCGGACAGGGAACCGTGAGCGACTCGGTCCGGCGCGGTTTCGATCTGTTCACGGGCACGGCCGGATGCGCGGCATGCCACACGCCGCCGCTCTTTACGGACGGGACGTTCCACAATCTCGGAATCGGGTGGAATCCGGACACCAGGTCGTTCACGGACGAGGGCCGCTACGCCGTGACGAAAGATTCGGTGTTCGAGGGAGATCCGGGGAGCTTCAAGACGCCGACGCTGCGCGAAGTCTCGCGCCACGCGCCGTACATGCACGACGGCTCCATCCCAACGCTGCGCGATGTCGTTGAATTCTACAATCGCGGCGGCATTGCCAATCCGGATCTGGACGATCGCCTGCGGCGTCGCGGCCGGCTCGGCCTGACGCCGGGGGACGCAAACGATCTGGTGTCATTTCTCGTCTCACTCGAAGGTACCGGATGGCAGGACAACGGCCCTTCACTGTTTCCGCAGTGAGTTCAGAAAGGCTTCGCGCATGAAGGCCGACGCCGGATTGATATGACGCAAGCAGTAATTCAGAATGCAGAATGCAGAATGCAAAGCCTGAATTCTGCATTCTGCATTTTGAATTGCTGCGTCACTTCTTAAGGTGCCGCTCGAGCATCTGACGCCGCACGACAGCGCCGTACACGTTGCCGTCGGCGTCAACGCCCACGCCTTCCGCGCCGGAGTGCTCGGCGCGGGTCGATTCCATGTCCTCGATGAACGCCGTCACGCTGCCGTCGCGCGCGCTGCCAATGCGAATGCCCTTCTTGATCCCCGGCAGTTCGTTGGCGCCGGTGTCCGGGCCCGACTCGGAATCGGCCACGTAGATCGTGTCGTCGCGCGTGATGAAGATGCCGCTGGGGCGGCCGAACTGCCGCCACTCGTCGAGGAGCTGTCCGTCCTGATCGAAGATCTGGATGCGGTTGTTCTCGCGATCGCCGACGAACAGACGCCCGCGCGAGTCCATCGCAATCGTATGCGGTTCGCTCAGCTCGCCTTTCCCTGAGCCCTTCCTGCCCCACTCCTTCACGAACGTGCCGTCGCGCGTGAACTTGATGACGCGGTTGTTCCTGCTCGGCGGACCGTTAGTGGTGCGGTGGCTGTCGGTGACGTAGATGTCGCCGGTCGGGGCAGTGACCACATCAGTGGGTTGATCGAAGAGATCAGGACCGGATCCCGCGACGCCGGCCTTGCCGAGCGTCATCAGCACCTTGCCGGTTGGACTGAACTTGAAGACCTGATGGCCCTTGCCGTTCCCGCCGCGCGCGTCGGTCACCCAGAGGTTGCCGTCGCGATCGACGGTGGCGCCGTGCGGAAACACGAACATGTTCTGGCCGAACGTCGCCAGCAGCTTTCCGTCGCGGTTGTACTTGAGGATCGGCGGTTCACTGCGTCCGGCGCAGGAGTTCTCGAAGCAACGGGCGACGACGTAAATCGATCCGTCCGGCGCCGGTTCCACCGCCGTGACGGCCGGCCACTTCATGCCGGCCGGCAGCTCGCCCCAGTCGCGCGTCGTTCGATACGGCTGCGGGAGATCGTTGCGCGGGCCCGCCTGCTGCGCCGCGACATTCGCCGTCACCGCGATGACAACGGCGAGCAGCATTCGTTTCATCTCAACTCCTGACGTTCGTCTCGCGTGAGGCGTGGAGGCCAACGGAGGTAACGGCTTCACAGGAGGAACGAAGGAACGAAGACGAACGGAGGGGCGGTTCGATTGATCGGCGCGCAACGCGCGCCGACAGCCGGGATGTGCGAGGGCGTAGATACAAACCGCACTGGTGCTAGCGGCGGCTTGTATCTACGCCCTCGTACATCGCGGCAGGCCGCCTTCGGCGGCCAATCGAACCGCCCACCTCTTCGTGTTCTTCGCGATCTTCGTGTCCTTCGTGGTTAAGACCAAAAAACTCCGTTCGTCTCCGTTTCTCCGTTTCTCCTGTGAAACCGTTTCCCTCCGACCGCTCCGTTCCCTCACCGAGGCCAGGGAACCCCGCGATTCTTCGGCACGGAACGAACGCCCTTGTGGAGGAAGCGCTGCAGGCGCGCGCCGTTGTAGGTTTCCGTCGTGTAGAGGTTTCCCTTCGAATCGACCGCGACGTTGTGCACGCCGTAGAACTGTCCGGGCTGCCGGCCGCCGTCACCAAACGTCGACACGACCTCGAGGGAGTCCCGCCGCAGGACGCGGACTTCCTCGTTCACGCCGTCGACCTGGTAGATGTAGGTCTGCTGCGGATCGTGCGAGAACGTCATGTCCCAGACCGACCCGGACCGAATGGTCTTCGTCTCGAAGAAGGCTTCCTTCACGAACGAGCCATCGGTCTTGAAAACCTGGACGCGATCGTTCACGCGATCGCACACGTAGACGAGCCCGTCCTTCGACACGATTACACAGTGGACCGTACGGAACTGCTTCGCCGGAGGCGCCGCCGGATCGTAGTTGCCGATATCGGCGTCATCAGGCCTGGCGCCGTATGCGCCCCAGTGGCGCTTGTACTTGCCCGTGTCGGCATCGAAGACGACCACACGGCGGTTGCCGTATCCGTCGGCGATGTAGGCCTCATTGGCCATCGGTTCGATGAAGATCTTCGCGGGTCGCCAGAGATGTTCGGGATCGTTGCTGCCCTTGTGGATGCCCTGCCGGCCGATCTGCAGCAGGAACTTTCCGTCGCGCGTGAATTTGAGGACGTGCGTGTCCTGCTTTTCGTCGTTGCCGCCGATCCAGACGTTGCCTTTGTGGTCCACCGTGAGGCCATGGTTACTGGTGGGCCATTCATAGCCCTCGCCCGGACCGCCCCAGTGCCGCAGCAGGTTGCCTTCCTGATCGAATTCGAGGACCGGCGGCGCCGGCGTGCAGCAGCGGCCCACTTGCGGTGTGACGGCTGCGGCCTTGAAGTTGTCGTCGACGGCGCCAGGCCGATGCAGGATCCAGATGTGATCCTGGTCATCCACCGAAACGCCGATCGTCGAGCCGAGCACCCAGTGATTGGGAAGCGGCTTCGGCCAGAGCGGATCGACCTCGAAGTCTGGTGAAAGGCCGACCTGACGGTCGGCCCCTACCGCGGGTGTTTCCACCGTTTTCGTTTCCGCGTTTGTCGTCTCCGCGCCGCTGCACGCGGCTGCCGTGATGCCGAGCGCGAGGACGAATGCTGCGCGAATCATCGTGCCGTCCTTTCCAATCCTTCAGTCAGCTCGATAACCGTTCCCCAGGGATCGGTAATCACCGCGCGGTCCACGTCGCCTAACGCGCGCTCGCGCGCCAGCGGCGTTGTCAGATTGATGCTCTTCGCCGGAAGAGTGCCAAGGAACTCTTTCAGACCGCGGACCTCGAATCCGACGTGATCGACAGCTCGCCCGGCGGTGCCAACGAGCGTTTCCTTCGGCTCCCAGCGGAAGAAGTTGAGCATGTAGCCGATGCCGGGGAGATCAGCGCCGAAGAAGAAATCGGTAGTGCCGGGCCGTTCCGTCGCGTTGAGCGCCTTCATGTACCACCGGCCCATCTCGACGAACTGCGGATTGGTGAAGTGCACGTGATGGTGGACGATCGGCGGCGCGTTCGGCGCCATGTTGGTGACGAGCTCGATCTTCACGCCGTCCGGCCCGACGAGATATTCGAAACGCCCGTACACCGGCGACGGAGCCGCCGGCGTCGCGCCGGCCGCGGTGGCGGTTTCACGACCGACCGTGCGGCCGTATCCGCGCTCGACCACGCGCGCAGCAAACTCGGGCACGTTCGGAACGGCGAAGCCGATGTGATCGAAGGTGGTGCCGCGCGTCGGCCCGGTCGGCTTCTGCGGACGCAGCAGCACGAACACGTCGCCAAAGCGCACGGCTTCGGTCGTCCCGACCTTCGCCGCCGTGCCGCCGAGCGTGTCGACCCAGAACTTCCGATGCTCGTCGACGCTGGTGACGTGCAGATGGTAGTGGCCGACGCGTATGGGCGCCGCCGCATTGAGCAGTTGCGCGGACAGCCGGCCCGCCGGCGCCGCAACCGCCACTATGCCCGCGGCAACAACCAGACGACACACTGAGGCACCGAGGGCACCGAGATTCCTTTCAGAGGTCGACCTCGGTGTCTCGGTGTCTCGGTGTGTCGACATGGCTATGTCTCCTACTTCGCGGGCGGCGCCACCGTGCCGACCAGCTCGACGAGGAACCCGTTCGGATCCTTCACGAAGACGTTGCGTATCTTCGCGTCCCATTCGACGAGCGCTCCGTCCTTCGAGATGACGCGGATCCCGGCCGCCTGCATTTTCGGCAGCAGCTCCTGAATGTTCGCAACGCGGATCGCGATCCCCGACGCGCCAGGATCCGGCACGCGCAGATCGAACGGTGTCGGGTTCTTCACGCCGCGGAATTCGATCATCTCGATACGCGCGGTGCTGCCGGGCACGATGGCTCTGAAGGGGCGCGCCTCGACGCCTTCCGGCAGGGCCATCAGGTCAACGATGCGCGGGTCCTTCGACCAGGAGGGTTCCTCGGTAAACTCCCAACCCAGCAGGTCGCGCCAGAACGCCATGGATGCGTTGGCGTCGCCCAGCGTGAGCCCCATGACGGAGCCGAGGACATTGGGGCCGGCCGGAGCGTCGAACGGCGTCGGGAAGCGAACGGCTTCCACGATGTAGCCGTCGGGATCGCGCATGAAGATGCGGTTCACCGCTCCGTCGAGGAACGCAACGGGCGCGCCCGACCGCGTGATGATTTCCGCACCGCGCTTCTTCGCCGCCGCCATGACGACGTCGATGTCGCGCACGAGGAGCTTCATGTGCGGCGCCCCGGGGTCCGTCAGTCGCGGCCGCGCGCCGCGCCGCTGCGTGTTCGTGAATTCGGTCAGCTCGAAGTTGAACCCCTGTCCGGGAATGCGCAGCATCGCGACGCGGAGGCTGACGCCCGGCGCGTTGGTCAGCAGCGGCACGCCCGGATTTGCGAACGGCGTCACTTTCGCGTCCAGCCCGAACACCTCGCGATAGAACGCCAGCGTCGTCTCGACGTCGTTCGTCGCGTGGATCGCATGCATGAAGCCGGTTGTGGCGCCTTTGACCGGTGCAGGGGCGGGAGCTGGCGGTGGTGCGGCGGCCTGGGCTGGCGCTGGCGCCGGCGCCTGACCTTGCGCGTGGGCCGCCGCGATCAGCGCCGTACCAAGACCAACAGTCACCAGGAAACGCATCGCAGGATCTCCTCAGCCGGTCGGCTTACGACGCCGGCTCAATCCGCAGCAGGGCGCCTTGCTTTTCGTCCGTCAACACGTACAACAAGCCGTCCGGACCCTGGCGGACGTCACGCATGCGCTGGCGGAGATCGACGAGCAGCGATTCGCGCCGCAGCTCCTCCATCTTCTCGTTGAACAGGATCCGCTCGAGATGCCCGGTGCCCGGGATTTCCCCGGTCCGAAGCGCGCCAACGAAGACGTCGCCCTTCCACTTCGCCAGCTTGTCCCCGGTATAGAACGTGAGCCCGGACGTGGCGATGGAGGGCACCCAGATCACCACCGGCGGCTCGAAGTTGGCGTGCCCGGCGCGCTCCGACTGCCACGGCCCTTCATAGCGCCGTCCGTAGCTCACCATCGGCCAGCCGTAGTTGGCGCCCGGCTTCACGACGTTGATCTCGTCGCCGCCGTTCGGCCCATTCTCGGTCTGCCACATCTGTCCCGTCCCGGGATGGAGGGCGAGGCCGAGCGAGTTGCGATGACCGTAGGTGTAGATCTCGGGCTTGTGACCGGGCTTGCCGACAAACGGGTTGTCCGGCGGTGCGGTCCCGTCGTCCCGCAGGCGCAGCACCTTGCCGCCGTGCGTGTTCAGGTCCTGAGAATCGGCTCCCGACGTCGCCACATAGAGCATGCCGTCGCCGCCAAACGCCATACGCGACGTGCCGGTCCGTTCGGTGGCAACGAAGATGTCCTTGCTGTCCGTCAGCGCCTTGCCATCCCACACGGCGCGCGCAATCGCAAGCGTGTTGCGTTTGGGATCGAGCGGCTTCGTGTAATTGAGGTACACGAAACGGTTCTGCGCGAACTGCGGATGGAGGACGACGTCCATCAGCCCGTGTACGGCACCCGGGAGTCCCGATTCGCCGGCGCCGTAGTTCTCGGGAACCCCGGCGACGGGCTGCGGATCGACCTTCCCGTTGCGGATGATGCGCAGCTTGCCCATCCGCTCGGTGACGAGGATGCTCCCATCGGGAAGCCAAGTCATGCCATACGGATATGACAGGTCCCGCGTGACGACGACGACGCGGATCCGCTGGCCTTCGCCCGTGTCGTACATGAATGGGCCGGCGCCAAGAGGCTTCCCGGCAAGGCCTGTCGGCGCCAGAGGAATCGCGCCCGAGAACGGCACCTTCTGCTGCGCGATACCCACCGCCACACCAACGCTGACGGCCAGCAACATCGCCAACGGCGCTACGTGCTTCACGCTCACGCTGAACCTCCGGAAAGCGGCAGTATATACGGTGGATGGTGGTTAGTAGTTGGTGGGTAACCACCAACCACTAACCACCAACGAGCAGCTAGTTAATCGTCGCAGCCTCGCCGGTCTCGGCGAGCAGGTGGGAATGCTGGCGGGTGATTTCGCCGACAGCGGCGTCCTTGTAGAAATTCCCCATCGAATAGCCGCACAGCAGTTTGAAGTCGTAGGAGTTCGCCAGCTCGTTCCACAGCGTTTCCAGGCGGATCGCGGCGGCGGTCAGACCGTCCTGCCAGAGCACGTTCACCATCTCCCCGTACGCGCGGACCGTGTGCTTCGGGTGAATGCGCGCGACTTCGGTGAACATTGTCCCGAGGGCATGTTTGAAGAGCGGCGCGTGGGGCATGCCGTCGACCATGATCGTGTTGAGCACTTCGTGCGCGTCGAGCACGACCAGATCGCCGAGCTGCTTCATCCGCCGGACGTCAAGCTGATGCGTCGCCAGCGACTCTTCGATTGCCGCGCAATGTTCCGGCGTCGCGATCACCACGCCAGGCTGACTCTGCGTGAAGCCATCAGCGAGAAACTTCGCCACGATGGTGATCAGCGAGCGGTCGCTCTCGTAGAACTGAACCGCGTGGAAATGTCCGGAAGCTCTTCGGTTTGACACTGCGTTAGTCCGGCGCCGATGCGCCTACCAAACCGTCAGTGTAACCAAGCGAGGATGCTCAAACAAGGGACCCGGTCGAGCTGGGTCGACGTTTTTGCGCCGCTCATCAAATGCCTCGCGAACTGGACGACGCGACTGCGGACGAACGCTCCGCGATGAGCACCGGCCGGTAACCGCCGCGTGCCGCAAAATAGGCGTAAACGCCGACGAACACGACAGCGAGAATTGCGCCAAGGCCGGCAATCATCTGCAGCGCCGCACCTGGCCCGAGCTGGTCGATCCTGGCGCCCATGATCGGAATGGCGACGGCCACCGATAACATGCCTGCACCTCCCATCAGCGACAGGAGTAGTGCTCCGCCGCGCGGGAACTGTTCCGCCGTCACGCCGAGCATCGTTGGCCAGAAGAACGTCTTGCCGACGCCGAACACGGTCGCGGCCGCGAATGCGACCACCGGACTCGCTCCCGGCTGCAGGCTGCCGAGCCAGAACAAACCGATCGCGGTGAGCACGGAACACACGACGAGGGTCGCGATCGGCGCTTTGTGGGCGATGCCGCTGCCATAGAACCGCAGCAGGAACATCAGGCCGGCGGTGTAGACGAGGAACAGCACTCCCTGAAGCTGCGGAACAAGGGTACCCATGACGGCGGGGAACCACTGGTCGGGTGCGAGCTCCGCGGCAGCCGTCATCCACATGCAGATGAACAACAGCAGGAAAAGCGGTCGCGCAGCCTCTCGCCACATCTCCCCGGTGGACACGTTGGAGATGACGCGCTCGGTCCGCGGATAGGCCAGCGACAGCGCCATCACCAGATAGACAATCGCGGGCACGGCGATCGTCCCAAGCTTGATCTGCCAGCTCGCGTTTAACGCCTGTGTCAGCAAGGCGGCGAGAAGCCCGCCGATCACCAGCCCGCCGGGCCACCACGCGTGGAGCATATTCAGCTTGCGCGTTTTCTCATCCGCGTAAATCGTCGCGATCAGCGGGTTGATCACACCCTCGACGAGTCCCTGCGACAGGCCCATGATGAAGAAGCCGGCGTAGAGCATCGTCGTCCCCGTGTCGTCGAAAATCGACGCCACCGGCGCCGCCGGATGCGGTGCGACGAGGATCAAGGCGATGCCGGCCAGATACCCGATCGCCGACAGCACGTGGAGCGCCCGCATCCCGACCGCATCGACGAGCGCGCCGCTGATGAAGATGGCGACGGTGAACGCCCAGAAGGCGGGGCTGAAGATCAGCCCCATTTGTTCGTTGGTCAACCGGAACGCGGCGCTCAAGGCGGGCGCGACGTCGCCGCGAATGGCAAACACCATTGAGGTGGTAACGAGCGATACGCAGCTCGCGACGAAGAGTTTTCCTTTGTCCATCAGCGGTCTCAG
This sequence comes from Vicinamibacterales bacterium, assembly GCA_035711805.1. Taxonomy (GTDB): domain Bacteria; phylum Acidobacteriota; class Vicinamibacteria; order Vicinamibacterales; family UBA2999; genus Gp6-AA40. Next base: position 4,737 of record DASTBV010000043.1, on the reverse strand, counting down.
TTCAGCACGAAAGCATATAAGGGTTTCGCCCACTGCCACCAGCAATGTGCCGTCCGTCGAGTCAATTGCCGTGAGAAGATCTGGTCGGATAGCGAAAGCGAGGCGATGATGAGGAAGCTGGTCGGTGCGTCGGTGGCGATTGCGTTCGTCGCGATCGCGATTCCACAGCAGACCGCAGGACAAGGCCGCGGCGGGCGCGGCGGGTCGCCGGTCCCCCAATTCGTGTCGGCAGAGGTAGGCGCGGATCGAAAGATCACCTTCCGCGTCTACGCCCCGCAGGCCGACGCCGTGCGCCTCGCCGCCTCCGACATTCCAGGGCTGGGGCAGAACGGTCAGCTCACGCGTGCAGATAATGGCGTCTGGCAGCTCACGTTCGGCCCAATCGAGCCAGGCTCCTATCGCTACAACTTCAATATCGATGGCGTGGCGACTGTCGATCCACGCAATCCAGCGATCAGCGAATCCAACAACAACGTGTGGAGCCTCGTACACGTGCCGGGCTCAGAGCTGTTCGACACTCGCGATGTACCTCACGGTGCGGTTGCCGAAGTGACGTACAAGTCCACAGCGCTCGGCCGGTTCCGGCGGATGCATGTATATACGCCGCCAGGGTATGAGAACGGTCGCGATCGCTACCCCGTGTTCTATCTGCTTCACGGCGCCGGCGACAACGACAACGCCTGGTCGACGGTCGGACGGGCAGGATTTGTCCTCGACAACCTGATCGCCGCCCGCAAGGCGAAGCCGATGATCGTCGTCATGCCCGCCGGCCATGCCGCGCCTGCGGCGGACTCGATCGGGCAGGCGGCGACGGACATGTTCGTCAATGATTTCGTGTCCGATGTGATGCCGTACGTCGAAAAGCACTATCGCGTGTTGACCGACCGCGCCAATAGCGCCATCGCGGGCCTTTCGATGGGAGGCGGGCAGACGCTGCAGGTAGCTATTCCGCGATTGGAGCGGTTCGCGTACATCGGTGTGTTCAGCTCCGGACTGCTTGGAGCGTTCCCCGGCGGCGGACGCGGCGCCGCCGCGGCCCCACCGGCCAGTGGCGTGCCCGCGGCCGCCGCTGCCTGGGAAAAGCAGCACGCGACGAAACTGGACGATGCGGGGCTGAAGCGCGGGCTGCGGCTGCTGTGGTTCGGTACTGGGAAGGAGGACTTTCTGATGCCGACGACAGTGGCAACGATCGACCTCTTCAAGCGGCACGGGTTCGCTCCCGTATTCGTCGAATCGCCAGGCGGTCACACATGGATCAACTGGCGCAACTACCTTGCGGAGTTCGCGCCTCAACTGTTCAGAAACTGATCGACAGGTGCGCGGGTGGCGTCGCCACGGCGCGCCGCCACCTTGCAATTCGCGCTCGAGGATCGAATCCCGACAGTACCTCGACCGGACGTTCACCTTCACGGGAGCGACGGGAAGCGGAACATTCGCAGGACACATCAACTTGAACAAATGACCGGTCTAACGTGAATCGGCGTCATTCAGAACTTTTCAGCGCGCCGGCAGGACTTGGGAACTCCTCGAGCGGTAACGTGACCTCCCTACTTGGAGGTTCACATGACGCAGGCGCGCCGTTTTGCCACGAAGGCGCTTCTTTTCGCCGCTTCCGTTCTGACGTTCGCAGCCGCCGCAACCGCACAGCCCATCAGCGCTCAAAGCTTCGAACAGCTGCAGGTGCTTGTTTCAGCGGGCGACGCGGTGAAGGTGATCGACCGCGACGGCAATCGCGTGGCGGGGCGGATCGGCGACGTCTCCGGGTCCCGGCTGATCCTCGATATCAATGGCACGAAAAGAACCTTCGTCGAGTCCGACGTTCGTGAGGTTCGACGTCGGGGCGGCGATTCACTCGCGAACGGAGCGTGGTGGGGTTTCGGAGTGGCCGCCGGTATCGGCACTCTCCGGGTTGCCTCGTGGTGTGCGGCAGAACCCTGCTCCGGCGCCGAAATGCTGATCATTCCACTTTATGGCGCGCACGGCGCCGGTATAGGGGTCGGGATCGACGCGTTGATTCGAGGAGAGAGAGCGCTCTACCGCGCGCCGGGGACGCTCGCGATGTCCGTGACGCCTATCGTCGGCAGACGCACCGGCGTCGGCGTGTCGTTCGCATTCTAAGACTCCACTCCTCCACTCTCTGCTCACCGGCCCCAGCTTATGAGAGGGAACTCGCCAGCGCGAAGGTACCAGACCCGAGTCGCAGTGCGCTGACGGGGTCTCCTACGGAGCGGGTTCGATCCGAAGCATCGCCCCGTCATCTTCGTCCGTCAGCAGATACAGAAGTCCGTCAGGCCCCTGACGAACGTCACGAATCCGTTGGTGAAGCTGCGTCAGCAGCGTTTCGCGGCGCAGCTCGCCAAGCGTGTCGTTGAACACCACGCGCTCGAGTCCGCCGGTTCCGGGCACTTCGCCGCGCCGCGCGCTGCCCACGAACAAATTGCCGCGCCACGACGGAAAGCGGTCCCCGGTATAGAACGTCAGGCCGGTTGGAGCGATCGACGGCAGCCAGACGACCGCGGGCGTCTCGATGCCCGGGCCGACTGGACTCTCGACGAGCGAGGAACCGTCGTAGTTGCGTCCGTAGCTGTAGCGCGGCCACCCATAGTTGCGCCCGGGCCGAATGACGTTGACCTCGTCGCCGCCATTTGGTCCGTGCTCGGCGTTGAGCACCGCCCCGGTCACGGGATGCACCGTTAAACCGAGTTGATCGCGATGTCCGTAGGAGTAGATCTCGGGCCGAACGTTCGGCTTGCCTGCGAACGGATTGTCCGGCGGCGACGTCCCATCGTCGCGGAGCCGCAGCACCTTCCCGTAGACGTTATCCAGCCGCTGCGCCTTGTCATTGAACGGCGCACCGGTGGTCAGATACAGCGTGCCGTCCGGAGCAAACGCCATGCGTGATCCACTTGGCGCTTCCCACTCGCCGGTGAACAACTCCTTCACGTCCGTGAGCGCCTTGCCGTCGAAGCGCCCGCGCGCGACCGTGATCGCCGTCTGCCGCTGCGGCGGCCTCTTTGGGTCCGCGTTCGGAACAGTCGGTCCCGGCTTGTTGTATGTGAAGTAGACGAACCGGTTCTCGGCGAACTTCGGGTGCAGCACGACGTCGTGCAGGCCGCCGTTGCGCAGCGGCGGCGTGATCTGCGCGATGCCAGCCACCGGTTCCGGATCGAGGACAGCTGCTTTCCCGCCCGCGCCGGTCGCGTTGCGGACGATTCGCAGCTGCGCGGCGCGGATGGCGACGAGCGCATCGCCGTTCGGCAGGAAGGCCACGCTGAAGGGATGCGGCAAACCGCGGACGACCGGGGTGACCCGAATCTTCGGGTGCTCGGCGGTGTCGAACGTATAGGACGGCTCGGAGAGCGTCGGCGGTTTGAAGCCGATGTTCGCCGGCTGCTGGCCGGCAACCGCTGTGACGAGCAGCAGGGCGACGACGAGTGCAGTGAGCGTCCTCACCCGTTTGCCAGCAGTCGGCCGTAGCCCGGTGCCTTGACGTTGAGGCCGAGCAGCCGCATGCCTGCCCACAACGCGTGCGGCAGACTCGAGACGACCGGAACCCGTGTCTCGGTCTCGAGCGGCGAGAGGATCTCGAGTGTGCGCAGACCGCCGCACGACACGAGTAACGCGTCGGCCTTCGATGCCTGCCTGAACACGTCGGCGCTGAACTTCTGCAGCTCGGGCTGCGACACCTTTCCCGCATCGCCGATCGCCTCGATGCCGAGTCCCTTCATCGCCGCGACCTCGAAGCCGGACTCGGCGAGGAACACTCCCAGCCGCCGATTGACTTCCTCGTTGTATGCGGTGGCCACGGCAACGCGCTTTGCCCCAAACGTTTGAAGACCGTCGATGACGGCCGTGCTCATGCTGGTCGCCTTCAAGCCGGTGGCTTTGCGGATGTCGTTCAGCAGTTTCTCGTTGAACGCCGCGCCACGGTAGAACGTCAGCGAGGTACCCAGGAGGTCGATCGCCGCGGCGCCGCGATTCTTCAGGTCAACGGCCGCAGGCACGATCTTGTCGATGACCGAATCGTACCCGGCGGGCGTCATGGTCTTGAGCCCGAGGGCGACGACGGTGAAGCGGATCGTGGAGTCGTAGAGCGCGAGGCCTTCGGGCGGAACCGGGTAGTCGGCCGGCGGCGCGATCAGGCCGAGCAGCGGCTTCGTCTGAGCGGATCCGGCAGCCGCGCCGACGCCGACAGCCAGTCCCGCCTGGATGAATTCACGTCTGGAAATGGTCATCGCAGCTCCTTGGTCCGCCTCGTGGCGCGGACCTTGTCAGGTCCGCGTCAGGCGCGCCCTATTCTCTGACTTTCCTCATCCCAGCGCCACATGTTCCCCGCCTGCAGGTGCGTCCCGCCGAACCAGCGATCAAGGCCGCAGATGGCGACGCGATCGAGCCGCCCGGCCAGGACCTCACGACCGGTATCCGTAATCGCCACGGTCCGGCGCAGCCCTTCGGCGCCGAACGCCGTGAGCAGCGCCGGCGTTGCGCCGGCAAGTTCATCGGCGAGATCGTTCAACGACCCATCCGAGACGTAATACGCGCGCTGGCCGTCGTCCATGCGCGGGAAGGCCTCCGCCAGTGTGAGACTGCCGGCGGCCGCCAGTTGAAGCAGACGACGTTCCGAGCGCGACAGGCCATCGGTCGTCCAGGGAAACTCGCGCAGAAAACCGGTGACTGCCGCTGCCAGATACGGCAGCGCTGACGTGTCCGACTCGCGCTGGCGATCGAGCGGCTCCG
>DASTBV010000042.1:0-53984 GCA_035711805.1 Vicinamibacterales bacterium | reverse complement strand
TAGCGGCGGCCCTTGCACTGCTCGCACGTCACGTAGACGTTGGGCAGGAAGTGCATCTCGATGGCGATCACGCCGTCGCCCTGGCACGCCTCGCAGCGGCCGCCCTTGACGTTGAACGAGAAGCGCCCCGCCTTGAAGCCTCGCTGCTTGGCCTCGGGCAGCATCGCGAAGAGCTCGCGGATGAACGTGAAGAGTCCTGTGTACGTCGCAGGATTGCTGCGGGGCGTGCGCCCGATCGGCGACTGATCGATCTCGATGACCTTGTCGATGAGCTCGACGCCTTCGATGCGGTCGTGTGCGCCCGGCTCGCTGGCCGCGCGGTAGATCGTCTTCGCCAGCGACCGATAGAGGATGTCGTTGACGAGCGTTGACTTGCCCGACCCGCTGACACCCGTCACGGCCGTGAGCGTGCCGAGCGGAATCGAGACGTCGATGCCCTTGAGGTTGTTTTCGCGTGCGCCGCGAATCGTCATCTCGCCCTTGAGCGCGGGACGGCGCGACGGCGGCGTCGGGATGGACCGCTCGCCGCGCAGGTAGGCGCCGGTCAGCGAGCCGTTGGCATGATCGAGCAGCTGCTCCGGGCGGCCCTGGAAGATCAGCTCCCCGCCGTGCTCGCCGGCGCCGGGACCGAGGTCCACCACGTAGTCGGCGGTACGAATCGTCTCCTCGTCGTGCTCGACCACGACCACGGTGTTGCCGAGATCGCGCAGGTGCGACAGCGTCGACAGCAGCTTCCGGTTGTCGCGCTGGTGCAATCCAATCGAGGGCTCGTCCAGCACGTAGAGCACGCCGGTGAGGTTCGCGCCGATCTGCGTCGCCAGGCGAATCCGCTGCCCTTCCCCGCCCGACAGCGTGGCGGCGCTTCGATTCAGCGTCAGATAGCCAACGCCGACATCGTGCAGGAAACGCAGCCGATCCTGGATTTCGCGCAGCACGCGCGCGGCGATCATCGACTCGCGCTCGGTCAGCTCGAAGGTGTCAAATACCTCGCGCGCCGAGCTGATCGGCAGGGTGACGTAATCGGCGATGGGCCGGCCCTTCATGCGCACGGCGAGGCTCTCCGGCTTCAGCCGCTGCCCGTGGCACGCGGGGCAGTCGCGCAGCATGCGGAAGACCTCGAGATCCTCCTGCACCGCCCATGAGCCTTCCTCGTAGCGCCGCCGCAGATTCGGAATGACCCCCTCGAAGCCCTTGCCGAATGGATCGACGTCGGCCCCATCGCGGCGCCGCCGCGACCGTGGCAGCTCGAACTCCTCATCGTATCCTTCGTCGTCTTCCTGGTCCTGCGGCTCGCTGTCGCTCTTCGCGTCCTTCGCGCTCTTCGCGGCCTTCGCGACTCCGGCGGGGCCAAAGAGCAGGACGTCGCGCTGCTTCTTCGGCAGCTTCCCGAAGGGCACGTTCGGATCGATCCCGTAAGCCTGCGAGATCGCGGTGATCGCCTCCTTGACCATCTTGCGATCGCCGGTCGCCCATGGCGCAATCGCGCCGCCCAGCAGCGGCTTGCGCTCGTCGGGCACGATCAGGCGCGGATCGAAGTCGTAGGTGGCGCCCAGGCCCTGGCACTCGGGGCAGGCACCGTGCGGCGAGTTGAAGGAGAACGCGCGCGGCGTCAGCTCCGGCATCGAGATGCCGCACGTCACGCATGCCAGCTTGCGCGAGAAGAGCTGATCGCCGCCCTCGAAGGTGTTGACGACGACGATGTCGTCGGCGAGGGTCAGCGCGGTCTCGAGCGATTCTGCGAGACGCCGCTCGATGCCCGACTTGATGATCAGCCGATCGACCACGACTTCGATCGTGTGGTTACGGCGGCGATCGAGCTTGATGTCATCCTCGAGCGCGCGGAACTGTCCGTCGATGCGCGCCTTGGTGAAGCCACGCTGGCGCAGCGCCAGCAGCTCCTTCTTGAACTCGCCCTTGCGGCCGCGGACGACCGGCGCCATGACGTTGATGCGGGCGTCGGTCGGATAGAGCATCACCAGATCGAGGATGCGCTCGAGCGACTGTGAGGAGATTTCGCGCCCGCAGTTGTAGCAGTGCGGCACACCGATGTTCGCGAACAGCAGGCGGAGGTAGTCGTAGATCTCGGTGACGGTGCCGACCGTGGAGCGCGGGTTCGAGCCGGTGGTCTTCTGCTCGATGGAGATCGCCGGCGACAGCCCCTCGATCAGGTCGACGTCGGGCTTCTCCATCTGCTCGAGGAACTGCCGGGCGTAGGCCGAGAGCGACTCGACGTAGCGCCGCTGCCCTTCGGCGTAGATGGTGTCGAAGGCGAGCGAGGATTTACCCGAGCCGGAAAGGCCGGTGATGACGACGAGCTGGTCCCGCGGCAGGTCCACGTCGATATTCTTGAGGTTGTGCACGCGCGCGCCGCGGACGGAGATCCACTCGTTGGACATACCAATGGTCACGAATTTCGGGAAACTCTGAAACGAGCATTTTACTGCACGGAGGCGTGCAGTCGGTTATCACTGATCGAATGGCCGGGCCAAGAGCGTCGGGGCGCAGGCGCCTGAGCGCATACGTCTGCATGACGCGCTGCTCGCGAAACCGAGACGCATGACTGTCTCTGGTCTACGGCCCCAGCCGTAACTCGACGGTCGCCGCTTGCGCGTCCTCGAGCGTCACGGCCGTCGCGCCGGCGCGCAGCCGCTCCAGCGTCTTCGGATCACGTTCCTGTCCCGTGGGAAGGTAGTCCACTGCCGCAACGAGGTAGCTGCCGGGTGGCAGGCCGCGGATACTGAAGCGTCCGTCCTGATCGGGGCGCACGCTGCCAATCATCCTCGTCAGCGGCGTCCACCGCCGCGAATCGGCGGGAAACGCAACGGCCACGTAGTTGGCCACAGCGCGGCCGGACGCGTCGGCCACGCGCCCGCTGATTTCTGTCGCGGTCTGCGTCACCACGATCTCCAGCGGCTTGCCCTGGTAGCGTTCGAAATCGAGCACGGTATCGGTCACATCGCGGCCGTCGAGGAGCACCGCCTTCATGAACCATCCGCGCGGGAAGTTGGGGCGGAGCACGCCGCTGCCGCTGAGCGGCGGAATCTCGAACGACCAGTCGGACTGTTTGTACTGCGCGACATACGGCAAGCCACCATATTCGAGAAATTCCGGCCGCAGCACGAACGCGGTCTGGGCGATGCCGCTCGGCGCCGGTCCTTCGAACCTGATCCGCCCGCGGAGGGATATCGCCGGCCTCATCACGAGCGCCAGATCACTGATGTCTTCGCCGGTCACCACGAACCGTGTCGTGCCGATTTCCTTGGCGGTCGTTGCAGTCATCAGGTATTCGGCAGGCGTCAGATTCACAGCCGAGAAGCTGCCATCAGACGAGACGTTGACGTCCATCATCGTCGACCCGTTGGGACCGCGGCGCTCCAGCCGGACCTGCGGGCGGGCGCTGCCGCCGCTGATCGTGCCGCTGACGCGCGCGGCTCGCGCGATCACCATGTTGAACACCACGGCAACCTCTTCGCCGAGTCCGACCGTAATCGCCTGGGCGTCCGCATCGGCGGCGGTGCCCGGATAGTAGGTCTGGACTTCCTGTTCCTTCGCGGGCGCAGCGGTCGGGAGCGTCGGCCCCCCTCCGGCGCTGACGAAGTACTCGCCGGGAGCAAGACCCGACAGACGGACCTCGCCGCGATCGTCCGTGGTGGTGGCGAAGCTGCTGATCTGCACTGGTGCGAGCGCGCGCTGACCGGGACCGAACTTCGTCTGAAACAGGTTGACGCGAAACCCGATCGCGGGATCGCCAAAGCGATCGCCGACGCGCAGGACGATGACGCCGCCGAGCGGCAGCGTGAAGTCAACGCGCTCGACACGGCGTCCGCCGGCCACCTGCACTGGCCGGCCTTGTTCGCCCGCCCGTGTCTGTCCATAGGGCATCGTCATGTAGCGGACCTTCGACGCCACGAGCGTGTAGTCGCCGTCGGGCAGGCCGGTGAACTCGTAGACGCCGCGGGCGTCGGTAAACGCGCCGCGCGCAGCCGCGCGAAGGTCCGTTCCGGTCAGACGAATATCGACGCCGCGCAGCGGCATGCCCGTATCCGCGGCAATCACGACACCGGTAATCGCGCCGGTGCCGGTGACGTTCTGCGTCCGGGGCAGATCGCGAGGCGGTGACTGCGGCGCCTGCGCCACGACCGCCCCTGCAACGACCAGTGACAGAACGATTGACAGAGCGACAGATCGCCCGTTCATCGCGCCAGCCTCAGCGTCACCGAGCGGGTTTCCCCTTCGGGGATGTCGAGCTCCGTGGCATCGGGCCGCAGCCGCGACAGCACCTCCGGGTTGCGTTCGTCCCCTGGCTCGAGATACTGGACCGCCGCAGCGAGATAGCGCGCGGGTGGAAGATTGGCGATCCGGAAGCGGCCCTCCTGGTCCGGCCGGCCGAGCGCGAAGTACCGGCTGGTCGGCGTCCACTGCGCTTCGTCCTCGGGAAAGAGCACGACGACGTAATCGGACACCGGCTGTGTGCGATCGTTCGTCACCGTGCCGTTCAGTTCCGCGCGACGCTGGGTCAGCACCACTTCGACCGGCTTGTTGGTGTACGCCTCGCCGAAGTCGAGCGGTGTGTCGGCCACGTTCTTCCCGTCGAGCATCACCGCCTTGAGCATCCAGCTCGCGGTGCGGACGCGCATCACTCCGACGCCGCTGATCTGCGCCTCGAAAGTCCACTCCGTCTCGGCGGTCGCAGGAATCGAGCTGACACCGGCACTGGAACGAAGGAACCCGGCCGACAGCGCCATCATCGGAGGCTCGCCGGAAAACGCCACACCCAGCTCAATCCGGTCTTTCGGTGGATCGCCGCCTTCGAACCTGACGCGCCCACGTACGTGAGCGCCCTTCCGCGTCGTGACAATTACTCCGTGAACGTCATCATCGAGCAGCCGCAGCCGCACGCTCGCGTACTCGGGCTCCTGGACCGTAATGACCCATTCGCCGGGCGCAAGGCCCGATTCGCTGAAGGTGCCGTCCGTCGCAACATTCAGGCGGCGCGACGAACCGCTCGACAGTTGCGGGTGCGCCAGCGACACAAAGGGCGCTGCCAGCGGTCCGCCGTCGGATCCGACGATCCTGCCGCTCAAGCTCGACAGCCGGGCGCGCAGGATCGGAAACGTCGCAAACGCTTCCTCACCGACGCCGACTTTGATCATCTGTGCCTGCCTGACGTCGAGGGTGCCCGGATACAGCGTTTCGAGCTCGCCGCGCCAGACCGTCTGAAAGTCAGGTGTCGCGGCAAGGTAGTACTCGCCGGGTGCCAGACCGAAGATGCGCGTCTCGCCTCGGTCGTCGGTCACGCTCGCGGCGTATCCGCCAGCCTGTTGCAACTGACGGCGGCCGTTCACAAATCGCGGCAGGTACGGCCGCACGACAACGCCGCGCACCGGATCGCCGAATTGATCGATGACCCGCGCGACGATGACGCTGGCGCGTGGCAGCGAAAAATCGACCTTGTCGAGCGGTATCGCCTCGACGAGTGTCAGCGGGCGTCCCGGCTCGCGCGCACGGAGCTGTCCATAGGCGAGCGTCATGTACCCGGGCTTCGAGGCGGACAGCGAGTAACGAGCGGCCTTCAGGCCCGTTGCCTCATACCGGCCCTTCTCATCCGTGAGGATCGAGCGGGATTCCGGCGGCGTTATCCCGACGCTTTGAATCCTGACCTCCGCCCGGTGGATCGGCCTGGCGGTGTCGGCGGCGTGCACGACACCTCTGATCACGCCTTTCCCGGCAGTGGCAGCCGCTGGTGAAGGCAGGCCCGGCTGCTGTTGAGCGGCTACCGGCGCAATGAGGGCAAGGAGAACGACCGCAACGGAGAGACGCATGACTGTCTCCTTGGACGTGTGATCGCGCTATCAGGTCGGCCGTCGCAACCGGCTATGGCGATAGCCGTACGCGACATACAGGACCGTGCCGATTATCAGCCAGATGCCGAACCGTTCCCACGCCTGGTACGGCAGCCCGGCCATGACGAAGAGGCACGCGAAGATCCCGAGCGGTGCCACGAGCCAGACTGCCGGCACGCGGAACGCGCGCGGCCGATCGGGTTCCTTCACGCGCAGCACGAGCACACCCGCGCACACGAGCGAAAACGCGAACAACGTCCCGATATTCGTCAGGTCGTAGGTCTCCGCCGCATCACCGATCAGTGAACCAGCCGCCACTGCCAGACCAGTCACGAGCGTTGTCGTCCACGGAATCCGCGACTTCGGATCGACGCGCGCGGCCCAGGCCGGCAGCAGCCCATCGCGCGCCATCGAGAAGAAGATGCGCGGCTGCCCGTACTGAAACACCAGCAGCACCGCCGCCATCGACACCGCCGCGCCGAGCGCTACAACCCAGCCGACCTGCGAGTAGCCGGCGAGCTCGAGCGCCTTCGCCAGCGGATCGGCCACCGCCAGCTGGCCGTACGGCACGAGACCGGTCAGCACGGCGCCGACGATCACATAGATGAACGTGCAAATGGCCAGGCCACCGAGGATGCCGATCGGCAAATTGCGTTGCGGGTTCTTCGTCTCTTCGGCCGCGGTGGAGATCGCGTCGAAGCCGATATAGGCAAAGAACACGATCGCGGCGCCCTGATGGATGCCGGTGAAGCCGTTCGGCGCGAATGGCGTGTAGTTGTCGGCGTTGATGTTCATCATGCCGACGCCGATGAACAGCCCCAGCGCAAGGAGCTTGACGACCACCATCACGTTGTTGGCGGTGGAGCTCTCGCGCGCGCCACGCAGCAGCAGCCAGGTGATCAGCAGCACGATGCCGGCTGCCGGCAGGTTGACGACGATCGGAATGCCGGCAAGCTGCGGCGCGGTGTCGAGCAGACCGTGAACGTCGGGATTCGAGCTGAGAAGCGCCGTGCGGTAGCCGGTGGTCAGCCACGTGGGCAGCGAGATGTCCACGCCGCGCAGCAGCGTCGTGAAGTAATCGCCCCAGGAAATCGCGACCGCGACGTTGCCGACCGCGTATTCGAGAATCAGGTCCCAGCCGATGATCCACGCCACCAGCTCGCCCAGCGTCGCGTACGAGTACGCATAGGCGCTCCCCGCCTGCGGAATCATCGACGCCAGCTCCGCATAGCACAGCGCTGCCAGTGCACAGGCGCCGCCGAGCAGCAGGAACGAGAAGACAAGGGCCGGACCGGCGCCATAACGAATGACCGCACCGTCGGGACCGACCTGCCCGGCCGCGGCGGTGCCGATCGCGCCGAAGATCCCGGCGCCAATCACGGCGCCGATGGCGAGCATGATCAGATCGCCGGCGCCGAGGACGCGTTTGAGTGAATCAGGACCGTCCTGCGGCTGCAGATCGGCGATGGGTTTGCGCGCGAAGAGGTGCATTCGCGCCCAAGTCTAAATCAAAGATCTGGGCGTTCTTCGCGATCTTCGTGGCCTTCGCGGTTACTCGAAGCGATACACCGTTTCGTTCGACGCGACGACCAGCTCGCCCTTCGGTCCGAAGGCGACGCCTACCAGCGCGCCGCCGGAGACGACCAGTTCCGGCTCGGCATCCGGAGAGACAAACCGGTACAGACCGCTCGCGCCCGCCAGCGCGTCGATCACATGCAGCGAGCCATCCGGCGCGAACGCCAGGCCCTGCGGGCGGCCGAACGACGTCGGCAGCCGCCGCACGTCCCCGGCCGGCGTGATGCGATGAATGTGGTCGTAGGTCCCGAGCGTGGGACCGCTGACGAACAGCTCCCCATCGGGGCTCATCGCCAGGTGAAACGCCGCCACGCTCGGAGGCAGCACGGCAAACGCCGTCGTCTTGCCGTCGCGCACCTTGAAGATCGTTCCGGATCGATCGCCGACGTACATCGATCCCTCGGCGTCGAACGTCAGCCCGCACGCGATCCCCAGATCCGATGCGACCTGAGCGTGCGTCCCATCGTGACCGATCCGGTAGACGGCGCCTTCGAACCGGCTCGAGACGTAGAGCTGCCCGTCTGGACCAAACGCCAGCGACGTGGCGTTCACGATGCCCGACACGAAGGGTTCGCGCGTCCCTTCGATGGTCACCCTGAAGACCGAGACCGGCGCTTCCTGCCCGCGCGACCCGCTATACGTGACGAACAGGTTGCCGTCGCGATCGAATACCGGGTTGTCCACCTGGTGCAGCCCCGTGGCCCACGCGGCGCCGACGGACAGATAGATCGTCTCGCCGGGAACGTTCGCGAGGCGCACCGGCGTGCGTCCACCTTCGGCGGACGGCGGCAGGTCAACGACGATTTTCGAGGGGCTGGCGAAGAGCGTGCGGGCCGGCTCGTCGCCCACGACCACCGACGGCACAGCGTCGGTCGGCAGATCCGACCCGGCGAGCGCGACTCGTCCGCCTTCAACGACTCTACTGGGAATAACCGAGGTGATTGGCACTGTTAATCGTACGTGGAGTCCGGCGTCAGCCGGGTAACCGTCGCTTCCGCCTTGAGGCGGAAGGCGGATCTAATCTTCCTCGTCCAGCTCGACGTTCCAGTACAGGTAGTCGCGCCAGCTGTCCGGCGCCTTGCTGATGCCGAACTTGATCGTCATGCGGAGCGCGGGCGCGGAATCGGGCCGGCGCGGATGCCGCTGCAGCTTCATACCCGCCTCAGCCGGGGTGCGGCCGCCCTTCCTCCTGTTGCAGTTCACGCAACAGGTGACGATGTTCTCCCAGTCCTTGCGGCCGCCGTGGGCGACCGGGACGACGTGGTCGAAGGTCAGCTCAGCCGTCGGAAACGACTCGTTGCAGTACTGACAGGTGTGGCCGTCCCGTGCGTAAATATTCGCGCGGGAAAACGGGACGTAATCGAAGCGGCGTTTGATTTTGACGAACCGGAGGAGGCGGATCACGGAGGGCAGCTTGAAGGAAAAGGACACTGCCCTTATTTCGCGGTCTGGATGGACCGCGATCACCTCTACCTTCCCCTGGCACCAGAGCGTAACCGCCTTCTGCCAGTGAACGACCTTGAGAGGTTCGTACGACGCGTTCAGAAGGAGCGCTTGCTCCATGACTGTTTCCAATGATGCCGTCCGACGGCTGGGCTGTCAAGGCGCTGACGCCGTAAAGGGTAAGTAACGCAGCAGCTTAGGCCGATAGAAGAGCTGATGAGCCCATCCCCCCTGACGCTGGCCACCATGGTTGTGGCTGTTGCCCTCGCCACCGGCTGCGCCGCCAGAGGTCCGACGGTCGCAACCCCGAGGCCCTTTCCGGGAGCTGCCGTGCCGGCGCGGCCGGCACCAGCGCTTCCATCGCCGGAGCCGTTGGCCAGTGAAGGCGCCATTCATCCTGCCGTCATCTCGCTCGCGCTCGCGCTGCAGGGAACGCCTTACCGCAACGGCGGCAGCGATCCGTCGGGATTCGATTGCAGCGGATTCGTCCAATGGGTCTTCGCGCAGCAGGGACTCGCGCTTCCGCGCGAGGTGCGGCAGCAGTATCTCGTCGGGGAAGAGATCGAGAGCGACGAGGTCAGGCCCGGCGATCTGGTGTTCTTCGAGACCGTGTCGAGCGGCGCATCGCACGTCGGGATCGCGCTTGGCGGCGGCGAGTTCGTGCACGCGCCGAGCTCGCGCGGCGTGGTCCGCACCGAGCGGTATACGAGCAGCTACTGGGCAGGCCGCTGGGTCGGCGCGCGGCGGATCGCCCTCAAGGGCGAGCCCGCGTCCTGACGCCGGCTGCACGTCGTCTGTGCAGGCGCCGCAGAGCGCCGACGCCGTTTCCGAATGCCACCCAGAAGTTCGCAAGCACACACACCACCGCAGCACGCGAGGTCCGCTGACGTGGTTTCGCGATGACAGCTTGGTCTGACTGGAGTCGCGGCGGGGTCCGCTCGAGGTGCGTGTCATCGACGCCGTCGAGGAGCCCGAGGAGAACTGACGTCCCGGATCAGCGCTTCGTGCGGTGAACGGCGTAGTACCGGCGTTCGATGGACGACGCCCTGAGCGGCGCCTGATTCGCGTTGCGATATCCCAGCGCGTTCAGCTCCCGTGCGACGTCGTTGAACGCCCGCTTCAAGGGTCTGCCTTCTTCGATCGCTTTGCGCACCCGGTAGTACGCCTCCTGGCTCAGCGACAGCGAATAGACGAGTTCGACCTCGCTGGCCGGGCGCGGCTGTCTCGTCCTCGGCGCCATCAACTGCCCGACCTGCTGGCGTGGGTTCCGGGCCGCCCTGCCGAGAAACTCCTTCAGCCATTCGGCCAGCGCCGCGCCGTACAGCTCAGGCTCCTGATCGCACCGGGCGATCGCGCGGCGCACCAGTTCGCGCGCGGCCGACAGACTCCCGTTTCGCGCCAGTTCGGTGAGACGCTCGATTTCCCACCTGGCATGCGTGCTCCTCACTTGCTCGGCGCCGAAGGAGGCTTCCAGGGAAGGATCCGTCATGGTGTCCTGCATGCCAGTTACGTGAATTTGACGCAATCGGGTGCGGACCGGTTGGTGATCAGATTGTTAAATCTGGCGTGATCCCGCGCATCAGGGCTCGCAGCCCGGTGCCTGCAGCGTCGCATCGACCCGCACGAATACCTTGCCGGCGAAGTCGATTCGCGCCACCGCCCGCTCCTGGTAGAAGACGCAGAACGACGCCGACTTGTTCGCGCCACCAGAGCGTCTGCTAATACGGACGTCCTGGACGGCGCCGTGCATGGTGAGTCAGCAGCCGCCCGATGATTCTCACCGGGCCGGGGAGTCTATAGGGATAACAAGGAGTTCACGACCATGAAACCAAAAAACACGATCTGCCTCTGGTTCGACAGGGACGCGGAGGCGGCGGCGCGCTTTTACGCGGCCACGTTTCCCAACAGTGAAGTGACCGCGGTTCGCAAGGCGCCCGGCGATTATCCGGGCGGCAAGGCGGGCGATGTGCTGACGGTGGAGTTCACCGTGTGCGGCATTCCCTGCCTGGGTCTCAACGGCGGCCCGGAGTTCAAGCACAGCGAGGCCTTCTCCTTCCAGATCGCGACGGACAATCAGGAGGAGACGGACCGCTACTGGAACGCGATCGTCGGCAACGGCGGCAAGGAGAGCCAGTGCGGCTGGTGCAAGGACCGCTGGGGTCTGTCCTGGCAGATCACCCCGCGCGCGCTGACCGATGCGCTGGCGGCCGGCGGCGACGAGGCCAGGCGTGCGTTCGCGGCGATGATGCCGATGAAGAAGATCGATGTTGCCACGATCGAAGCCGCCCGGCGCGGCTGACCCGCGCGTCGACTGCCTTCAAACTGCCACTCTATCTTTCAGCTGGCAGACGCCATGCAACTCACCGCCTCGATGCGCGTGCCGAAGCAGATTGTCGACCGTATTCGCGCCGAGTACCTGGAAATGCCTGGGCTGACGCTGAAGGCCGAGCAGGTCGCACGATTGTGCGGCGTCGATCGGACGCTGTGTACGGCGGCGCTACAGGCGCTCGTCGATGCGAAAGTCCTGATCGTCAGACCTGACGGTACCTACACGTTGTTCTCAGCCGTAATCAGGCCGTAATCAGACAGCGGCGGCAAACAGCTGGCGTGAGGACTCGATTTCAGGGCGCATGGGCGGCGGTCAGCAGGGAAATCAGAATCAATACGTGCTGCGCGTCGAAGCGGCGATGGGCGCAGACGCTGCCGGCCGCGAGATTCCTATACTCGTCCGCCAGGCGGCCGGAGCGGCGGGGAGATGAAGGACTGTCCGGCGAGCACCTGCTGAACGGCCGGAAGCAGGTCCGCGAAAAGACGATCCTTGGCAACGAACCCGATCTCGCCGAGGACGAGCGACTCGTCGATGAACTGGCGGTCGCGCAGGTTCGTCACGAAGACGACCTTCGCCGTCGAGCCGCGTTCCTTGAGCCGCGCCGCGGCTGCGATGCCGTCCAGTCCAGGCATCGCGATATCGACGACGAGCAGATCGGGATCCAGCTGCTCGGTCCGCGTGACCACCGCGATCCCGTCCATGACCGCAGCCACGATGTCGTAATCGCGCCCCAGCATCCGCACCAGCGTGTCGAGCATGGCGCGGTGATCGTCGGCAATCAGCACCCGCGGCCGGCTTTTCGCGAGCTGATTCATGCTTCGTCCTGCTCAATCATCGCCTGAGCAGGCGCCGTTCGACACTCGGAGTACTCCCGGATTCGGCCCCATAGGATCCGCCGGTCCGCCGGTCGTCAGTTCGTCTAGTCGGGCGTCGGGCGCTCCAGCCGATCGACGACGAACACCTGAACCGGTCCGGTCGTCGCCTCGAGCTTCAGCCCGAGCTGCTCCTGCAGCGCGGTGAACAGATCCGGACGGTTCGCGTCCGGGGCGACTCCGGGCGGCACCGGCGCGGGTGCGTACTCCACGTGAAGATCCCACTTGCCGGACAGACCCGTGCGATCGAGAACGGCCCGCCCGGTCTGCACGCTCAACGCGGACAGGAACTCGGCGAACCCGAATCCTCCGGACGTGATTCGACCGGAAGCGTTTCGCAGTCCGCACGCGACGTAGGTGGACGTGTTCGGCGGGTACGGCGAAGGCTTTCCCTCGCGGGCCGCGACTTCCGACTGCAGCCGCAGCGCATCGCAGTCTGCCTGCGCCGGCCTGATGTTGGGACCCAGCTTGCGGTCGGGGCGCGCCACGACGAGCGCGTAGACCGGAAGCTGGCGTGTCTCGCGGTGGAACGTAAGCTGCGCGCGCTCGACGAGCAGACGACGCAGCGCCAGCGCCCATGTGGGCGGGTGCCCATCAGGCTGCAGGCGGCCGGCGATCTTCGGGTCGAGCTTCGCGAGGATGTCGTAGCGTTCATCGCGAACCCACGACGGCGCGCCAACCAGCTGGTATGGCTGCAACTGATATGCGCCATACAGCAGCGTCGTGAAGGGGATGTTGATCAGCGTGAACTCCCCCGTCGGCTGAGGCCGCCAGACGACGTTCGCGTCGGCGTTGACGTTGCGCTTGAACGACGCCACATCGAACGAGGCGTCGAGGATCGGCTCCTGGTCCTGTGCCCCGGCGACGGCAAGCGCCAGCGCGAACAACGCGGCGACCGCGGAAGACCGGGTGAACTGCACCAGGTGACTGACTCTCTCCAGCATCACTTCTCCCCGGTCACCTGTTCGACGCGGTCGATGACGAGAACGTTGACGGGCCCGCGTGCGGGCTCCAGCTTCAGACCAAGCTGCTCCTGCACCGCGGTGAGGAGCGGCGGCCCAGCCGGATCGACGCCGGGAGGGGGTGTCGCGCCCGGGCGTTGTGCGAGCGCCTCGGCGGAGAACGCCGACGGCGTGTAGGTGAGGTCGACGTCATACCGTCCCGTGAGTCCCGTGCGGTCAATGACCATCCGGCCCGGAGACGTTCCCATGAACGCGGCCAGGCCGGGCATGTCGAGTCCGCGCGCCACGATTCTTCCTGCACCGCCAGGCAGCGTCCCGCAGGTGCCTGTCTCGTTCGGCGCGCCGTCCGGGGCTCGTGCAAACCCGCCCGGCGTTCCGACACGTTCGCCGCACCCATCATTCCTCTGAAGCCTCGGACCCAGCCGGCCCGGATTGGCAACGACGAGCGCAAACACGTCCATCTCGCGCGGCTCCCAGTGCAGCGCGAGCTTGAAGTGCTCCGCGAGCAGCGGCTGCAGCATCCGCTGCAGCGTCGCGACCGGCGCCGGCGACGCGGCTTTGGCAATCACGTCCACGCGCTGCGTTTGCGCCCTCGGCGCGAGATTCCAGCGTGAGATTCGGTACGTCATCCCGGTCTCGCAGGAGGCCAGCTGCGTCACGAATACTACGCCTTCTGGGCGTGGATCAGTTATCAGTTATCAGTTGTCAGTTGTCAGTCGGCCGCTCCAGGCGATCGACGACGAGGACCTCGACGGGTCCCCGTCCCTCCTCCACGCGCAGGCCCAGCTGCTCCTGCAGGACGGTGAACACCGACGGGCCTGAGTCGGGTCCGCCATCCGGGCTTGTCGCAGGTGAGAGCGGTGGCAGGTCGATCTGGATGTCGAAGAAGCCGGTGAGGCCGGTGCGATCGACGACCGGACGGCGGAAATAACCCGCCAGCGCCTCCGCGATGCCGCGCGTATCAATCCGTACGGCTGACCACGTCATGTTGGGAGGGTTGATGCGGCCGGTCAAGAGGTTGTTGCCGCAATTGGGACGCTTCTCACTGTCGGGCAGTGAATTCCGGTTCGCCGGCGATCGATTCGTCTGGTCGAACAGCCTCGTCGTGGTGAGTTCCCGCCGTTGGCGATTCGGCCGCTCGACGCCCGTAATCGTCGCCTCTTCGAACGACGGCTTCGGCGCCTGGGCAGACGGGTGGCCTGCGGAAACCGCCACGAGGACGATCGCGAGCAGCCGGCGCATGGCTGGATTGTAGCGTCAGGAGTCGGGAAGGCGGTCCTCGAGCGCAGCGGCAACGGTGTGAACGTCGGTCTCCTTGACCAGCTCCTCCAGCCGGTCGTCACGAGCGAGAACCTCGACGCCCTGTTTCTCACACAACCCCTGGACCATCCGCAGGATCGCCGTCAGTTCCTGTTCGGCCAGCATGTCTACCTGCAGATCGAGGTGCGCCCGCTTCTCCGCCTGGCGTGTCATGCGGTTCTGGGACATCAACACGAAGACGGAGAGGAAGATCGCTTCCAGGGAAACGATCAGCGTCAGGAAACTGAAGGGAAACGGATCGAACGGTTCAATGGACAGAATCCGCACATTGAGCAGGATCCACACGCTGAAACCAATGATGTGGAACAAGACGAACGGTCCGCTGCCGGTCGCACGCGTGATCGCATCGCTCATACGATCGGCCGCGCTTCGCTGATGCAGGGCCCGCTGTTCCAAATCGGCAATGGCGCGGATGTTCTTCCGGAGCACGGTCGCGTGTTCGTCCATCACCATCGCCGTCGTAGTCAAAACACCTGCCAACTCATCGGGCTGGAGATAATCAATTCCGTCAAATGACGGCCTACCGGTATGGGCAATGCACTTTCGTGCCTCATGCCGACTCAGCCGGTCGTCGCCGTCGTCAATGCGAACCCCGATCTGGTCGAACTTCTGAGAATAGAAATCGAGAAGGCAGGGTTCGTTGTCCTGGTCATCCATATCCAGGACATACGCCAGGGACTCGACGTCGGCGCTGTGCTGACGCAGCACGACCCGCAGGTGATCGTCTATGACGTCGTCTTTCCCTATGAAAGCAACTGGCGGTTCCTGCAGCATCTGCGCGAGCCGACCTTCAAGGGGCGCCGGTTCGTCATCACAACGCCGAACGAGGCCGGCGTCCGGCAGCTGGTCGGAAAAGACGAACGAGTCTACGAAGTGCTCGACGATCGCGCGGATACGGACACCATCGTCCAGGCTGTCAGGGAAGCCGCCCGCGCCAGGCCGACGACGTGAACGCCCCCGCCGAGCTAAGGAACCGGGAACGCGCCGGTTGAATACAGGACGAATGAACCGTTCGTCTCGACGTGACGCAGGTCAAACGCGTGCGTCACCAGCGCCTCGAAGTCCGGACTCGTGCGGGTCCGATCGACCACGACGAAGCCGATTCGTTTGTCGCGAATGAACGCCGGGCCCTGGTGCAGGAGCGCCGCCTGTTCGTGCTCGGTGAGCGATCGCTGCTCGCTCAGGATTGCCAGGGCGCGGTGCACCGGATTCATCAGGACCTCCTCGACGCGGCGTCGCGCAATCCGGGAGAGGAATCCACCCATGACCGCGCGGCCATGCGCGGTCTGGTTGAATTCGGTCCTGGCAGTGAATGCACCCAGACTCGACACGCCATCCGCAACGCCAGTTGGAATCTCCAACAAAACCGTCGATTCGGGTGCCGCGGCGACGTGGCGATAGAGCGGCGGGATCGCGGCGGAATACAGGGTCAGAGGAGCGGGAATCAGTTCGGCCACAAGCGCGATGCTCGCGACACCGAGCACCACGCGCCGCCGGCGAGGATGCCCATGGCTCAATTCGGAAAGGGCCCGGGCCACGAGGATCGCCACGCAGAGCGTAAACAGAATCGCGAAACGCGCCGGTGTATGGACAAATCCGATCAGCGGGATGTAGCGCAGCAGGGCCCAGGGCCCGGGCACATATGTGTTGAGGCCGGCGATATGGATAAAGGGACCGAGCGCAAGCACGCCAAACATCGCAGAGAGGCCCACCCACCATCGCGAGGGACGCCACCCCGCCCGCCACGCAAAAAACAGGATCGCCAGCGCAGCGTATGGGAGTGAGGCCACGTTTTCGATGTACGCCTGCGGACGTTTCGTCAGCCACTGCGCGAGGGCCTCAGGGGCCAGCGGATGGTTCGGATTCGGAAGCACGAGCGCGAGCAGATCGATTCCTGGTGGGCTGCTCCGCCAGAAAATCGCCGGCGTGTCGAAATCACCCCGGACAAGCCGCACCACGGCCGCATACAACAGCGGCGAGGCAAGCACTGCCGTTACGGCGGCCGTGATCGCTGTCAATCGCACACACCGCCGGACGTCCGCACCTGTCAGATCGACAACCCGGAAACGAAGTCTGCGCACAACGTGCACCAGGGCCAGTACGGTCAGAATGAGAACAGGCGTGTAGAGCGTCCGCGAGCGTATGGCGACTCCACCGACGGTTACCTCCCCGCCGCCGCTGATTGCGATGAACGCGATCACGGCCACCAGGCAGAGCATGACGACGTTCAAGGCGCGGGTGGAAGTTCGGCGCTGTGCGGATGCCGGACGCGCTTCGACGGAGACGACACGGCCGAGCACGAACGCGATCCCAATCAGGAGGCAGAAGACAGCGTAGTACACGTCGGTCATCGACGCCCAGGCGATCGTCGCGCCGAGCGCGATCGCGTCGCGGACGCGCACGTGACCATTGGCCCGGACGAGCAACAGAAGGAATATCGCCAGGGGCGCCGTGCCGATCAGGCTGAAATGGCCGGTTCCGCGCGTGACGATGATCGGACTCCAGCCGAACAACAGGCCGGCGAGCCACGACGCCGCGGCGTCGCGCGTAACCTGATGCGCGAGCAGGAACACGGCATACCCGCCGAGAGCCATCAGCAGCAGATACACGACGTTGAATGTCTGGATGACGGTCAGGAACGTGCGGAGCGGGATGGCGATCAGATCGGCAAACGTCGTGTAGTTGTGGAGGCTGAGATTCGTTTGTCCGACGCCGCCGAAGAGCGTGTCGGTGAAATAGGGAACGCGCCCCTTTTCAATGAGCTCGCGGTGGAAGACCCACTGATTCCAGACGTACACACCGGTATCGCCTCCCGGTTCACCTGTCAGGCTCGTTCCAAGATGGAGAGGGAGCGGCAACGAGAACACAACGGCGACAGTCGCATAACCGATCAGAGCGACTGCATGGGTGCGCCACGATCGTGGCATTCAGGGCGATTCGGGATCGCTCCGCCCCGCGGCGGCGTTTGGCATCGCGCGCCGTTTTTAACATCTTTTTAACATCGTTGACAATCGCCCCCGAGGAGGATGATTCCCAAGTCGATGAGAGCGTGGGCGCTTCCCCTATTACGTTGTCTCGAATGTTCGGGCAGGACGCTGGAGACGCGAGCCGCCGACATCCGATGTTGCTCTTGTGGAAGGACTTACGCCAGGCGAGGCGACATCGTCGACTTTCTGCATCGGCCCCATCCGGCTATCGTCCGGGAACGGGAGGCGGTCCACAAGATCGATCGGGAGGCGGGCGCGCCGGAAGACTGGATGCGCGCGGCACTGGGACGATTGAATCGCGACGAGCTCACCCAGGACGATCTGGCGAGCTCCGCCCACATCCGCGCGATCGCCGAATCCCGGGCGCAGGTACTCGAGTTGTTCAGCGAAGAGCGCCTCACGCCTGGCTCCGTGGTGCTCGAACTGGGGGCGGACGTCGGTTGGGCCAGCTCCCTCCTGCTCGCCGCCGGATGCCGCGTCATCGCCACCGACATCACCGACCATCTCTTTCTGGCTGTCGATGGCGAATCGCCCAATCTCTGCCGCCTGCTTGCGGATATGAATCGCGTCCCGCTTGCGGACTCAACGATGGACGTGGTCTTCGCCGCCTCCTGCGTTCACCACTCCTGGGATCTCGGGCTCACCTTTCAAGAGATCGCGCGGGTTCTGAAGCCGGGAGGAACCGCCTACTTGACCGGGGAGCCGCTGCCGTCGTGGCTGCGCTATGTGATGGGCGGGCAGTTCGGTCGCAAGGAGCGTGAGCTCGGAATCAACGAGACGTGGATTCGACGGAATGTGTGGCTGCGCGAATGCCGCGCGGCCGGCCTCGAGCCGCGCATTGTGTTTCCCAACCTGAGCGATCGGCAATTGAAGGAACGGCTTGGTAAGCGGCGGCTGCCCGGATTCCTTGGCGGCGCGCTGCGTCCGCTGATATCTACACTGCAGGTCTCCGTCCACCTGAGAGTGCGCAAATCGCCCCGTTCGAAGCTGTAAACGTACCGCGAGCTGCGGTCATCCTCTACGTCTCTGAGTGCTCATCGCAAGGCGGGATCTGCCGCCCCACCGTCCTCCGGTATTCCCACTGTTTGACCGCGTCGACCGCCGCCCGGGCGAGCAGGATCCTCCGACTCATGCCGGTCCTGTGGCGTCAGTTCTCAGTGGGACGGTCGATGGAGTCGACGACCAGCACGTCGACGACTCCGCGCGACGCGACGAGCTTCAGCCCGAGCTGCTCCTCCAGTGCCGTAAACAGATTAGGCCGGTCGTCAGGAGGGGCACCGGCTGCGCGAGGTGGAGCTCCGGATGGACGGAACACCAGCTTGAAGTCGTAGTTGCCGGTCAGTCCGGTCTTGTCGAAAATCCGTCTGCCGTCTACGGATGCCGTGAAGAACGTCGCGAGCCGCGTAATCGGCACGCCAATCCCTCGGACGCCGTCGCGGCCCGCCGAGACGCCGCACGGTGTAGTGCCAGAGCGTCCACATTCGTCCGGGTGCGGCTTCAGGTCCGGTCCCAGCACACCATCAGAACGCGCCACGACCAGCTCGAACACCGGCTGCGTCTGTCGCTCCATGTGCGCGCGGAGCTTGAATCGGTCCTCCAGCATCGACCGCATCATGATCCCCATTTCTTCCCGAGTGGCCTCGCGGCCGGCGTTGGCGAGGATGTCGAAGCGTTGGGAGAATATCCAGTCGGGGCCGATGATGTCGCCAAGCGCGGCGCGAATGCCCGGGTAAGCGCCGCTCAAGAGCTGGCTCACCAGCACGTTGCTCGCAGTGTAGCGGCCACCTGGCAGGTAGCGGATCCCGCCGCCCTCGACAGGCCCGGGCGGTTTCGGCTTGATCGAGACGACGTCGAACGAGAGCTTCGGCTGGGCCTGCGCACCGGAGGACTGGGCCGAGGCGGCGAGTCCGCAGCCGATAAGAACCAACCCAATGGCGTTTTTGATTGTGGCCATGCCGCCCCCTGATGATTTACCTGTGGTGCCGCGGCTAAGACGAACCGGCTCTGTTCGGCGTTCTCTCCGGTGATTAGATACAGTACCCGAACCGGTCCGCAAACTCGGCAAACGTCAGCCGATCGAATCGTTCGACGCTCCTCTCTCGAGCGAATCAGGCGCTGGCGCGAACGGCCTTTACCGCGCGCCGCGGGCCGGCGCCGCCACGGCGGCGGGCCTCGAGCCGCGCATCGTCTTTCCGAACCTGACGATCGGCAATTGAACGAACGTCTCCGCAGGCGAAGGCTGCCGGTTGTCTTCGGCAGCGTGCTGCGTCCGCTGATGTCCACACTGCAGGTCTACGTGCACTTGCGAGCGGACGAAGTGTCGCGTTATTGACCAACGGAACACGACAAACCGTACGGCAGATGTTGAATGGCAAGACAAGCGATTCGTCCGTACTATTCGACGCACGCAGGAGCGATTTGTGATGTCACAATTAGTGCGTCGCGTCGCGTTGCGCTGGTGCCGTTATTGGGCTTCCTCGCGTTGGAAGCCGGCTCCGGTTCAGGCGGGAGCTGTGATTGCGAAACCCAGGTCGAGGATCCGCCATGCCTGCGAGCCGTATGAAGCGGGAGCGTACGTTGGCCTGTGGTGCTCGTAAGGGCCGCTGACGACGGGCCACGTAGCTATTGGAGATCGAAGAGTGCGGGCAGGTGCCATCTGCATGATCAGTGCGCTCCTCGGCGCATCCGTCGCCGCCCAACAACCAAAGCCGCGATTCGAAGTCGCATCCGTGACGCCGGCCGAATCACTGAAGCCTTTGCGAGCGCCCGTACCGCGGGTTCAGCCCGGCGGGCGATTCAGCGCAGGTCTCGCCACCGTCGAGGCGCTCATGTCGTTCGCCTACGATTTGAAGCCATATCGAATCGCCGGCGGGCCCGATTGGGTGCGGCGGGACAGATTCGAGGTCAGCGCGAAGGCGGAAACCGATGCACCCGCCGATCAGATCAGGCTGATGGTGCAGTCGCTGCTTGAAGATCGCTTCAACCTGGTGACACACATCGAGCAGCGTGAGATGCCGTTTCAGGCGCTCGTCCGCGCGCGGTCCGACGGATCTTTGGGCACCATCCGTTCCCAGTTCACGCTGGTGACGGCCTTGTTCGGCGTTTACAACAACGATCCGAACCTTCCCGCGCTGTCCACCGCATTGCAGGAACAACCCGGTCTCAAGTTGGAGCCGCGACGGGGCCCTGTGGACGTGCTCGTCATCGACTCGGCGCAGCACCCGGCGGAGAACTGAGGAACAGACCAGGCCGATCAGGTACGCTGCCCTATGCCCACTTTGGTCCCCTGTCACATCCGCCGGGTGGCGGCCGTCGTCGCCACGGCATATGTCGCCATCCAGCTGTCGCCTGCGCAAGCCCAGGACGGGGAACGGTTCGACGTCGTTTCGGTCAAACAGAACATCGACGGTGGCGGCCTTCTCACCGGCGGCTTCTGCAACGGCACCGACTCGAGCGTTGCCCCCACGAATGTCACGGTGGCACCGAATGTCGGTGCGGCACCCGCGGGCAGCGACCGCGCACCGGTATCTCCCGGATCCTGCCGCTTCGGGAAGACGACGCTGAAGGAGATCGTCGCCGCCGCCTACGCAATCCCGCGCCGGGATTTCGAGCGGCTGATCGTGGGCGGGCCGAGCTGGATCGGTTCCGACCTGTTCGACGTCGAAGCCCGCACCGAGAAGCCGCGATCGCAGGCGCAGCTCGAACGGATGCTGCAGACAATGCTCGCGGAGCGGTTTGGCCTGCGGACGCATCGGGACACGCGTCAACTCGATGGGTACGCCCTCACGGCCGTGGCTGGAGGGTCACGGCTGAAAGCGGCGGAACCCGATGCGCCGAGCCGCATCAGAACGGTGGGCCGCGTGTCGCTGACGGCCACGGCGACACCCATGGAGCGCCTCGCACAACTGCTGACCCTGCAATTGGGAAAGCCGGTCGCCGACGCGACGGGCCTCCGCGGGCGCTATGACTTCACGTTGAACTGGACGGCGGGGCCCTTCGAGGCCGGGCCGTTCGGGCCGCTGCCGCCGGTCGTCCAGCCGCCGTCGCCGCCGGCGGCTGAGTCGACCGGTCCGTCCATCTTCACCGCGCTGGAAGAACAGCTCGGCCTGCGCCTGCAACCGCGACGGATCCCGACGGAAGTGCTCGTTATCGACGCGGCACGTCACCCGCTCCCGAACTGAACGGCGGGGCGCGCCGTCGGTCATCGGCGTACTACGACGCGCAGGTGTACTTGCCCGTGTTCCCGCAGTCCCAGCACGCGCCGATGCAGTTCCAGCCGACGGTATCGCACCCTGAGCCCGAGCACGAGTCGCAGAAGTAGTACCAGATCTGACAGTCGCCGCAATAGAAGGGACAGTTCGCCGCGTACGCCGGCTTGGCCGCGCCCAGGTAGAACGCGACGGCGCTGACGGCAAAGAGGATTCTGTTCACGATTTTCAGTCTTCTCATCACAACGCTCCTCGGAATAACACGTGTCCGTGATCGATTTCAGGGAGTCGGGGATCTCCTGCTACCGGCGCGCCTGCCGCGTCGTCCGCAGCTTCTCGACAGCCGATTCGAATTCGTCGAACGGCCGGGCCCCGTTAATCTTTGTGACCAGATCGATCGTGCCGTCCGCCTTCACCGTGCCGAGGAAAAAGGACGGCGTGGAGTTCACACCCAGGCGCCGCGCGATTTGCATGTCCTGACGGATCCGCTCGGCCATCTCGCCGCTATCGAGACAGCGCTGGAACGCCGCTTCGTCCAGCCCGATCTTCCTGGCCCGGGCCGACAGATCGGGCAGGTCCAGCGCCGTCGGCTCGGCGAACAACTGCTCGTGCATCTCCCAGAAGCGGCCCTGTCGTGCGGCGCATTCCGCCGCCTCGCTTGCTTTCGGGGCGCGCGGGTGAATCGGCAGCGGGAAGCTGAAGAACACCTGGGTGACGTCTCCCGAATCAAGCCATTCCTTCTTGATGCTCGGTCCGGTCTCCTGCGTGTGTTTCGCACAGTACGGACACTCGTAGTCGGCAAACTCCACGAGCGCCACCCGTCCGTCGCCCCGTGCGTGCGTGATCTCGTCGGCGGCGATGGTCAGTCCCGACACGCTTTCGACGTTCGGCCGCGCATTGCCGCCGGGACGCTGCGGCGCCGGCTGCATCAGCTTCCAGAGCATTGCCGACGCCACGACGCACATCAGGACCGTGGTGAATACGTCGACACCGGGTTTCACATATCGCCACATTGCGTCCTCCCTACATCGCGTCACGCGCTGGCGCGAACGGCCTTCGCCGCGCGCCGCGGGCCGGCGCCGCCGCGAGCGGCAATGGATGTCGCCGCCTCGAGGGTCAGCGCACCGAGCAACAGCTGCTGCACGGTGGCGCGCGGAGCGTGCGTCACGCGATTCAGCAGACCGACGCTGTCGAAGCGCGACAGCCGTCCATCCAGCTTCTTCGCCAGCCGTTTCAGGAATTCGATTCGCCGCAGTCGATCACCGGGAAGATGCGGCCGCAGAATCTCGCCAAGCGGCGCGCGTGCCTTCTGTTGCGCCTGCGGCAGCAACGCCCGGGCGATTTGGACATAGGCCGCCTGGAACGGCGGCCCGCCACCGAACGACAGGTCGACGACCATCTCGGGCCGCCACATCAACGGTGCATGCAGCTGGCTGAGGAGCACCAGCAGCGGCCGGAAATTGCTCGTCAGCCGCATGACGGTCTGGTACGAGACCTGTTCCATCCCGGCGCGAACAGCAAGGTGCGTGATCGCGTTGATGGCCAGCAGGAAATCCGGGAGCGTGCGCAGGTCGACGAGCGTCGATCCGTCTCCGGGCTTCCGGAAGACCATCTGAGCCCGGAGCGTCGGAGTCATCGCCATCATCAGCTGAAGGATCCGCGGATCGTCAGATGGATCGTGCGTCGTCCCCAACACGTCGTCGATGTCGCGCCGCAGTTGTTGACAGGCGGCCGTGTGCGCCGGACGGTCGGCCGGGCGTCCCCCGGTCGCCGCGATGACGCGCTCGGTGACCTCGCTCTGCGCCGCGGCGAATGCTGCGTACGTCCCGCCATGCGGCTGACGTTCGGCGAGGCGGACGATCTGGCGCTCCAGATCGATCACGGCGTCGTCGGTGAGCGCGAGCGGCCGAAGCTCCTGCAGATGGTCATCGACACCGTACGACTCCAGCGTCCGGAGCAGGTCGTCGTGATTCGAGCATGCGCTCGCACCAGGGGGCACCACCTCCAGTGGGCACAGCTGGGAATGTGGGACGACGAGCAGATGACGGCCAACGCGTGCGAGGGCGTTGAAGGGAAAGAACCGGCACGTGCCGGGCTTGGCGCCGAAGCCGTGTTCGATCTGAATCCGGCAGCGCCCGTCGGCGGTCAGAAAGAAGCATCCCGGGGCCAGGTTTCCAACGTGGTAATGCGTGGCGAGCGCGTCGCACGGGTCGAGGAAGAACCGGACCTCCGCGTGCGTGGCGAGCTGGGGCTGCAGCTCGCGCTCTCCATTGATCGTGTAGCCGTGACCGCGGCAGCACTGAGCGCCACACGACACGCAGTCGTAGCTGAATACGCCGCTCGGAAAAGCGAAATACACCCGATCGGCGGCGATGTTCACCGGTGGACGTTCGGAGTGGATGGTGATACTCACGGCGCGTAACCTTAGCGCGTCGCTCGACCGGCTCTGCTCACGGACTGCCGTACGAATGTGACCGCGGGAGTGATTCCATCCGTACGGCGATGTGTACGGCGCGGTCCGGCGCCGCCGGAGTATCGTTCGCGCGGCATGCGCCGATTGGCCGCGGACTCCAATGACGATTCACCCGCGTGTCGCCGTCCTGCGGCAACTGCTCACAGGTCGCCATAGCTGTCGCGCGTTCCTCAGTTCACCCGTGTCGCCGCCACTGGTCAGCCGGATTGTCGAGCTGGCGCAGCGCGCGCCGTCCTGGTGCAACGCGCAACCCTGGCAGCTGCTCGTGACCTCGCCGGAGGCGACCGAGCGGTTCCGCCGCGCACTTGCGGCGGCGGCCGGGCGGGCGCCATGCCCTGACCTTCCTTTCCCGGTTGCATACCGCGGTATCTACCAGCAACGGAGGAGGGCGTGCGGGTACCAGTTGTACGCGAGTCTCGGCCTCCTCGAGGCAGGGCCGGAAGAGCGCCGGCGGCAGGAGCGGGAAAACCTGCGCTTCTTCGGCGCTCCACACGTGGCCGTTGTCACGACGGAGGCGGCCCTTGGCGTCTACGGCGTGCTGGACTGCGGTGCCTTCATCGCCAGCTTCATGCTTGCCGCTGAGAGTCTCGGCGTCGCCACGATCGCGCAGGCGTCAATCGCCGCGCGCTCGGACGTCGTGCGGGCGCACTTCGCGCTGCCGTCCGATCGACGCGTCGTCTGCGGAATCTCGTTCGGCTATGAGGACAGCGCGCACGCGGCGAACCGGTTCCGCACCGATCGTGCGCACGTGCGAGAGGTTCTCAACTGGATCGAGTAGCCGACGACATCTTCCGTCAGTACGGCGGTCTGTGTCTTTCCCTCGGGCGCGCGTTCCAGTACACCGTGGCCTGTCCCGCGCCGCGTCGACAGCGGCGCATCAACTCCGGAGGTATCGATGCTGCGCCACATCAAGTCCGCACTCGACGTCGTCAGCACTGTTGCCGTGATTGCAGCGGCCGGCGCCCTTCTGTGGCGCATGTACAACCCGCCGACGCCGCCAGGCCAGCGCGCGCCAGTCGAGACGGTCAAGGATCTGAGTCTGCCGGCCAACAGCATCAGGCATGTGCGCGGGAACGGACCGGTGGCCGTCATCGCGTTCTCGGACTACGAATGTCCGTTCTGTGCGAGGCATGTCCAGGAAACCGGACCGGCGATCAAGAGCAAGCTCCTGGATGCCGGCGTGATCCGCGAGGTGTACCTCAATTTCCCGCTGCCGATACACGCGAAGGCGCAGAAAGCCGGTGAAGCGGCTGAGTGCGCCGCCCAGCAAGGCCGCTTCTGGGAGATGCACGAAGCGCTGTTCGAGAACTCGAAGGCGCTGGAGATCACGGACCTGGCGAAGCACGCGGAGCGGCTCGGTCTCGATCAGGCGAAGTTCGGGAACTGCCTCGAGAGCGGCGAGACCGCGGCAGCCATCCAGCGCGATCTCGCAGAGGGAAAGCGATTGGCGGTGAGCGCGACGCCGGCCTTCTTCATTGGTCTCGTCCGTGACGATGGGACCGTCGACCTGCGAAAGCGCATCAACGGCGCCCTTGGATTCGAGGACTTCGAAAAGGTGGTCACGGAAGTGCGGCCGGCCCGCCGCGCCGGCGCGCCATTCGAGTGGTGGTCACCGCGGCCGGAATTCCAGCGGGCTGCCGTCCGCTAGCTGTTAAGGTCAAACACGTTGTTCAGCCGGTAGCCGACTCCACGGCGGTTGACAGTTCAAAGCCGTGTGTGGGCGTCGCCGATTGTAGTACTGCAGCCAGGGTTTGAGCGCCTTAGATCGTCTCGGCGAATCCAAATAAGCCGTCGCGTACGCCCATTCCTGGAGGAGCGTCTGAATCAGGCGCTCCACTTTCCCATTCGTTCGCGGTGTGTACGGTCGCGTCCGGAGATGACGGACGGCGGCACGAGCCAGGGCGACGCGAAAGAGACTGCGAGCGATACGCGCTGCCGTTGTCAGTCATCACACGACGGATGGTCACCCCGCGCGCGCCAAACCACGCGAGCGCTCGTGTCACAAACGCGACCGCCGCCTCCCGATCTTGCGCCTCGAGTACTTCGGCGTACGCGACGCGGCTGTGATCGTCAACCGCTACATGCACGTACTCGCGGCCGATGCCGCGCCGCATCTGCCGGCGGTCGCCATGGATCCGGTGGCCGACCCCCGCGATGCGCATTAAGGCCTTGATGTCGACATGCAGGAGGATCTCCCGCCGCCGCCCACTCACACCGGAGGACGGGCACGGGACTCGTCAGCCGCGGGAGTCGATTCAAGCCCGCTCGCTTGAGCAAACACGTTACCGTCGAGCGCGGCATCCCTAGCGCATGGGCGATGCGCCACCCCGGCCATCGCTGCTGTCGCAGGGCCACGACTTGGGCCTGCACCGCGACCGGCGTTTGACGCGGCTGTCGCCGCGGCCGCGAGGAGGCATCAGCCAGAAGCGTATCCCCGGCGCGTTGTCGCCGTTGCCACTTGTATCCACTGCGTGTGCTCAGTCCGATGGCCGCCGTCGCCGCCGTCATCGTCCAGCCTTCATTGACACGACGAAGCAGCAAGTGTCGCCCTTGAGCAGTGGTCTTCGCGTTACGATGAATCTTCATCCGGAGCCTCCTCTTGAGAACGGAACGTGTGGTAACGCCCATTCTCTTGAGACCGGTTCCGGATGAACAACCTGTTTAGCCTAAATAGCTAGCGCATCCTCCGGTGCGTGGGGCGCCGATTTCGTGGGCGAGCCTTTCAGCGAAAGGCTCGCCTCGCGGAACAGAAGGGTGTGCGTCAGTCTGGACGCGGACGATCGATCGATTCAATCGCCAGCACTTCAAC
This sequence comes from Vicinamibacterales bacterium, assembly GCA_035711805.1. GTDB lineage: Bacteria > Acidobacteriota > Vicinamibacteria > Vicinamibacterales > UBA2999 > Gp6-AA40. The sequence continues at coordinate 27,163 of DASTBV010000042.1, read as the reverse complement.
GGGGCCGCGGGCCGATTCAAGCTTCAGCCCAAGCTGTTCTTCGAGTGCCGCAAAAATTGATACACCGAGAGCTGGCGGCGCAACGCCCGCTGGCTGACCAGCGGACTGCAGATCCGCGTTTGTCAGGGCGTCCCATTTCAAGTCAATGTCGAATTTTCCTTGTAGTTCGGTCGCATCGACAACAGGCCGACCGACACGGCTCTCGAGCAGCTGCGCAAGCCGGCCGATGGCCTGAGTACCGGCCGTTAAGAAATTGCGCTGCGCGATGAACGCGCAGGCAGGGCGCTTGCCGTCCGGCGCAACAGCGCTGGGGCCGCCGGCGCCGAGTTGCGGACGGCCTTCTGCAAGCCACTTCTCACAATCAACGGTCGAAGGGATCAGCTGAGCGCCCAGGCGGCCGTCGCCGCGAGCACGAACCAGGCGGTAAATCGGCTGCTCACGAGTCTCCCGTCGCGCCTTCAGCTGAAAGCGATCAACGAGCAGTCGCTGCATCATGGGGAAGTAATGCATCGCCTGATCGATCCCGTCGGGGAACTTCGCCGTAATGTCGAATCGTGCGGTACGGGTCCAGTCCGGCGCACCGACGATCTGGTAGTCGCGCAGTTGGTAGGCGTGCACGAGAATCGCTCGCAGCGGAATGTTGGTCACCCGGAGCTGGCCGGGTGCATTCGGAGACGAAATCATTCCACTTTCACCGACTGAGGTATTTGGCTTCACCGAAACGACCTCGAACGCCGGTGGGTTCGGGGTCTGCGCCACGGTGGCCGACAGTCCGATGGTGACCAAGATCGCGGAAATCGACATGGAGCGCATACCTGTCCTCCAGTTCACTCGCTCATGCGCTGATAACTCTACGACACGTCTGGGTCAGTCTGACGAGGCCTCAGATCGCCGCCTTGATCAACTCTCGACAACCGCGTGCACAATTCTCCAGCGGTAGCTTTTTGCGTCAAGTCCCAACGCGTGCACACGAAGCCGGCCGGGCGCCGTGTCATCGGTTTCGAGCAGCATGTCTCTCCACACCATCTGAACGCCATCGCCGAGCGGCGACTCGTACACCTGCGACGATCCATCGCGATGAACTCGTGCCAGTGCCAGCCGTGTCTGGAAGGCGAGCAGCACGTACGGCGTTTCACCAACGCACTTACAGGCGTCGGCAAATCGCGGCAATCGATAACGTCCCGGCTCGGGATTCACGACGTCGCTCGAGTCGTAGAGCCGTAGTAGCTCGTCTCGCCCGCGCATCGGCAGGGCCAGTTCCTTGTCGGGCTCGCCCGTTAGAGAAAAGACGTTCATCACAGGTCGATGCCGGCGCGCGACATAAACTCTGTCGTGACAAACGGCGAGGGCACCATCCCGCCACAAGAACGCCCCCGCGGCGCCCGGCGAGGTTTCAACGCCCCAGACGCGACGTACGCGCCCCGTGCGGTCGATCTGCTGGACGACAGGCGCCCGTACCGCAGGCGACGTGGCCGAGATGAGAAACGTACCGTCGTCCAGCGCGGCGAAATCATGAACGATATTGTATGAACGCACTGTCGCCGTCGGAGTACCAGAAGGAGCCAACGTTCTGATGCCAATGTCATCAGCCGCGTAGGTTATCCCACCGAAGGTTCGCATGACGGTGGGATGTTCAAGACCAGTCTCATGAATTGCGTCTGGCCCTCCCAGCGCGAGCCCCGTGTCAAGCGTGAACAAGGCACCCGACGAATTGTCAAGAAGACGAATAAAGCCATCTGCCGCGCGCGCAATTCCACCTGCGGTCTGCAGTTCACCCACGATGACCGACTTCACGTCTCGCAGCGGGCGCACGGCGGTGACCTCTTTGGGCCACTCACCTTTGTCCTTAATCGAATGTTCCAGATTCATCACACGCGCGTCGTCCAACGACACCGGCGGTGATACCGATGACGGACCGCACGCGCCGATCAGGGAGACGGTCAGCGCGACGGCTCCAGCCTGAGCACCGTTCACCCACCAACCTCCGCCCGCAGCCGCGAAGTAATATCAGGGAGATCCGAAACGACTGCCACCGAGCCGCGCGATACCACGACGAGAATTCCGCCGCCCATGAAGCGGCCGTATTTGCCTTCTAGATCGAGCAGCGCCGACGTCCCCCGGTCGGACAGACGGTCCAGCGGAAGCGTCAGGTTGAGCGTGTCGCGAAGCGCCGCGACGTCATCAATCGTCCAGTCCGACGTCACTACAACCTGTAGCCGTCCTCGGAGCTTCACCAGATGCGCCTCCATGTCCTTCACCACCCTGGATGCGGGACACGTCGCATTCAGGCGACGCGTCAGCAGCACGAATTGCGTCGCATCCGCGGGTCGAACGGGAATGTCTCCGGCGTGCACGAGCGGCGCTATTTCTCTCGCGAGTCGGCTGTCCAAAGGCTGTGCGGGAAATAACATCTCCTCGAGCGCCGCCCGCATACCACCATTCCGAACCAAGCCGGCTTCCATCAGGCGACCGTCGCGAAAGACGGCCCACCGACTCGCCCCCAGGCCAGTACGCCGTAGTGCGTCGCTGATCACAGCCGGTTCCAGAGCGAAATGACGCCACGCGAAGGCCGGGACGTCACCGCCAGGACGGTCCGTCGCGGCAATAGAGACGGCCCGAAAGCGGCCTTTCAACGCCGCGTCGCCGATATCTCGAACGAACCGCGCCAACATCAACGGTTCGTACGGGTTGACAATCGCAATCGCGACGACACCGTCAGGCGTGAGGACAGCTGTGGGAACCAACTCGGCGATGAGTGCCGCTTCCGCCGCGTGCCGATGTTCCGTCGGCGCATCGAACGACAGCACCGATCGAATCAACGTCACGTTTAAGACCACAAGCGTCACAACGGCGAACGCCGACCACGCTTTATTGCCAGACACTGTGTCTTGACCTCACGCGCTGACGAGCGCTCGCAGTGGGATGGCCAGCAGGACCGTCCCGATCGCGGCGGATGCTTTTACCAGCCCCCGCGTCCGGCTGTCAGCGGAAAAGGGTTCGTTGTCACCAACGATGAAGACATATCCCTCTGGTATACGCTTGCAGTGACTGTCCGTCGCCGTGTCCGGCCGCAACGTCGCGAACGTGGGGATGCAGTCTCCGGGCACACCTTTGATTCGCTTTACAACGACGGTATTCTGTTGCCAGGGATCTCGGAATACCGCGACGCTCCCGTTACGCGGCTGACGCAGAATGGTCGGGACCACGACGACAAGGCTCGGATTTTCGATCGTCGGGGCCATACTCGGTCCTCGGACGAAGAACAGAGACGATCGCGAAAAGAGAAATGCCACGATCAGCACGCACAATGGCCCGCGGAGTTGTCGAAGCGATTTCATTCCAGAGCTCCGGGTATTAACGCCAGCCACGTGAAGGCTGGCGTTTGTTCCGTCATGACGGCGAGCACGAAGGCCCGTCGCCAAGTCTGACTGCATCTAGCTCAAACAGTACGCTTTCGAGCCACTGACGCAGTACATGACGCATTCCTCCACATGATCCAGTTGATGGCAGGCGGCGAGGCCATCACAGCCATTGATTTCGGCGCAGAGGACATAGCCATCAGCCAATGGGTTTGTTCGTAGACCCATCACCAGGCCGAGCAGTCCCAGCAATGAGGTAGTGACTTTGGTTCTGATTCTCATATCTCACTGGCTCCTGCACGCAGACGACGCAACCCGATGCGTCAGTCGCTTATAGGGCGGCAGGCAATGCGACGTCAACGGCAATTCCATGCACGTGTCGCCGTACGATCCGAGCGGCCCGACAATTCGCTACGCGAAGTAGTTTCTGACAACAAGCACAGCGTGCGTCGCGCGCGATCGATCGTCTGGCAAGAGAGTTTTGGCGCGCCGTACCGGATTGCGAAAGCACTGAGGCGTCAAACTGGCAGCCGGGCTCCGGCTGCGGGGCGTGCGCGCGCGGCTGCTCCGCGCGCGCGGTTGCAGTGTGGGATCGGCTCGCCGGATCACCGGTGCGCGTGCCGATCCCATGCCGGTGCGTTACGTCGCACACTCGATCTTCGAGGCGTCGATGCACCACATAGTGCATCCGTCCATTCCGTAGAAGATACAGCCGTCCTTCCCCTTGCATCCTTCCTGACTACAAAAGCGAATGTCCGCGTCAACTGGACGCTGATGCATCCCGAGCACGATGCCAAGCAATGCGAACAGCGGTGAAATAGCCCGTGTGATGCTCATTTCGTACCTCCAGACTCTCAGCCTCACCGTTGCGGCGAGGCCCGATCGCGGCGCCACATCGGAACGCCCCGACGAATGCGTATACGCGAGCGCAGGTGATCAAGAAAAGCCACAGACCGCCGTACACCGATTACGACTGGCGGTTCGGTCGAGACGCCGGCGTTCCCAATCCGCAACGCTATTCGACAAACGAGGTGGCGCCGACATTCGCCGCGGAGTCGTCGGGTGGATCCGCGCATGTGGCGCACCCCGACCCGCATTCGGCGAACGCCAGGTCGTCCTCCAGCGCCACGAGCCCTCGGCAGTCCGATACCAGCAGATCCGGCGTCTCGGCCAGCGCGGTGACGATGCGGCGCATGCTGGCGAGAAACGCCTGAACGGCCGCCGGCTCATACCGTCCGACGCTGAACGTCGCGACCAGGGCGAACACTCCGCCGTCCTCCCGCAGCCGGATGTCGAAGTCCATGTTTCGCGGAGCGACGGGAAGGACGACGACCTCGACCGGGGGGGGGCTCGTCCGCTGTGGACGCCTGGGCAGCACATCGAAATTCACTCGTGTGTTGTGCCTGTCGAGCGACCGCCCGAGCCTTTGCCACAACGCCGGCAGCGGCAGCGCCTCGTGGGCCTGCGCCTGGGCGACGCCGGCGGCGACGCGTCGGCACAATGACGCGCACGACATGTCCGGCTCGAGCTCCACGGAGACGATATGCGTGTTCGAATACCAGCCGAGCGTCGGCATGAACTCTGGATACCGCCGGTTGGCGAAATTCGCCCAGACGGCCAGGCGCTGCTTGCCGGTGTAGTAGTGCAGCGCGATCGTCATCGCCGTTCGGAACAACGCATACGGGGTCAGCGTCAGCTGCGACACGAGCAGAGAGACTTGGCTGCTCTCCTGCGGCGTAAAAAAGAGACGCTCATAGGACGTGCCGGCCGTGACCGTCGCCACGGGGGTTCGCCGGCGGAACGGCAGGTCCGTGAAGGCGATCTGTGCGTCGCCCAGTCGATCCCACTGTTCGTGCCAGAACCGTTCTTCGCGGACGAAACGCCCGTCCCGGAACTGCTGGAGCTGCCACGCCGCGAAGTCGTGATACTGCATCGGAACACGCGGAAGCGCCGTTCCGTCGGCCCCGGCCTCGATGATCGCCGCAAACTCGCGGGCGAGCACGCCCAGCGACCAGCCGTCCACCGTGTGATGCGTCAGCACGAGCACGAGGTAGGTACCGGCGGACCCCGCATCGACAAGGGTGGCGCGAATCGGAGGCCCACTGGTCGTATCGAGCGGCGTGGCCAGCTCCTGCCGGAGCAATTCGGTGAGCTCGTCCGTGCCGGCCACCGTACGCACGGGGACGGTCAGCTGCACATCGGACAGCACCCGTTGCACGTACAGGCCGGGAACGAAGACTCCACTGCGGGCAAAGACCTGGAGCTGTAGCCACCGATCGTCGCGGCTGTAGCGTTCGTTCGGTCCGTAGGCGGTTCTGAGGGCACTGTGCCGCCGGATGACCTCATTCAGCGCCCGCTCGATCAGACCATGCGCAATCGGAGCGTTGATCCGGAACACCAGGGGCGACCTCGCACCGGACGGCACGACTCCGTGGAGCGCCATCACCTCTTCCGCGACCAGATGCCGTTCCTGATTGAAGGCAAGCGCCAGTGCCATACGATCTTCACCCGTTCCGTTTCGCTTACACAGCCGAGGCTTCCGGTTCAGCCGGCTGCAGCGCCTCGTGGACGGCGGCGGCAAACGCCCCGAAGCTGACGTTGTCCTCGAGGAGCAGTCCCATCGGCAGGACGATGTCGAATTCGTCGGCAACAGCATTCAGGCACAACGTCGCGGCGATCGAATCGCCGCCGAGTTCGAGGAAGTGGCTGCCGTCCGGAACGGTCTTCACGTTCAGAACCTCTGCCCAGAGCGCACGCAGACGTGTGACGCGATCGGTGGGTGACATAGACGCTCCTACGGGTGTGGAACAGGCTGCGGATGAACCGGCGCACTCGTCCAAAACATCGCGCGAATCCGAACTTTGTCGATCTTCCCAGCCGGCGAACGTGGCAGCTCGGGCCATTGCTCGACGGATGTGGGCGCTTTCCGGTTGCCCAGCCGCTCCCGGCAATGGGTGAGAATCGCGTCGTCAGTGATGGTCCGGCCCGGACGGAGCGTGACCACCGCCTTCACCGACTCGCCGCGGAGGCGATCCGGCGCGGCCACCACCGCACAATCGTGAATGGCTTCGAGCTCGCGGATGACGCGTTCGACCTCCGCCGCGCTGACCTTGAAGCCGCTGATGTTGACGACGTCCTTGACCCGGCCGGTGACATAGAGAAAGCCGTCGCGGTCGACGTAGCCGACATCGCCGGTGCGATGCCAGCCGGAGCGCTGGGCGTCCGCCGTCAAGGAGGGATCCAGGTACCTCTTGACGCATGCGCCGCGGACGACAATCTCGCCCGGGGAGCCGACCGGCACGAGATCATCGTTCTCGTCCATTACGGCGAACCGGTTGACGCCGGCCGACACGCCGCTGCTGGACAGCCGCTCGGGGTGCTGCCCGCGAACCGCCTCCGCAATCGTCTGCGCGTCGAGCATCGTGACGAAACTGGTCTCGATCTGGCCGTAGCTGTGATGCAGGCACGGCCCGAAGGCCTCGACCGCCTCCTTCACACGCTCCGCCGACACGCCCGCCATTCCCAGGCGGACTCGCCGCAGGCTCGAGACGTCGTATGTGGCCCGGTCCGGGCAATCGAGCAGGAGATACAGTGCGGTGGGCGACAACCAGACTTCCGAGACACGGTGTTGCTGGATCTTCTGCAGCACGTCGCGCGCATCGAACGAGCGCATGACGACGACGGTGCCACCGAAGGTGAGGGTCCCGAATGCGGCAGGGCCGGCACCGTGCGACAGCGGCGCGAGTCCGAGCGATACGTGGCTCGACGCGGAGACGTCGATCCCGCGTGTCACCTTCAGGACCGCGTCGAAGCAGCCACAGTCCTCGATGACCACTTTCGGCCGGCCGGTGCTGCCGCTGGTGGACCAGTAGAACACCGGTCGTGATCGATTCCCGGATGGCTCGATCCAGTCGGCGATCGGGGCGGGAGGCCCGTCGAGCAGGGTGTCGAGAGAGAGCTCGTCTTGCGCACCGCCATCGAGTCGAACGCACGTGCGCAGCGTCGGCACGGCATCCCGCAGCTTCCGAACCTGCGGCGACAAGCTGCCGTGATAGAACAGGCACCGCGCGGCGACCTGATTGAGAAAATCCACGGCCGTCTCGACGTTGCTCTCGGCGTGAAGCGGAACGATCGCTCCACCCGCCCGCATGATGCCCACCATCGCGGCAAGAACACGCCAGTCGTTCGGCGAAAAGAGCACGGCGGGTACTGCCTCGCCGCCCTCCGCCAGCGACGACACCAGCCCGCCGATGTGATGGCTGATGCGCGTCAGTTCCCCGTAGGTGACCTGACGATCGCCATCGATGATGGCAATCCGTGAGGTGGCCCGTTCGGCCGCGACGTCGAAGTAATCAATTGGAACCATGGCTATAGGCTGCCGCGACCGTTGCCGTCATTGGAGCGGCTTCCCTCCTCGTTCGGACCGAGAGCACCAGACACGCGCCGAGCACGATGACGGCTGCGGCCACCGCGCATGCGACTGCCAGGCCTCCGGCGTCAATCATCGACCCCAGGACGTACGGACCGGCGAAGCCGCCAAGCGAGGCGATGGAGTTGACGAAGGCGATGCCGACCGCATTCACCTCGCCCTTGGCGGCGCTGCTGACCGACGCAAACAGCGCCGGCTGTCCGGCGGCAGCGATCGCCGTCACCGCGGCAACCAGCAGGACACCGGTCACTCCGTAGACGACGCCGGCCAGGCCGACGCCGATTGATCCGATGAGCATCGGCACTGCGGAATGCCAGCGACGCTCGTCGCGCCGCGTCGAACGCCGCCCGACCCAGATGGCGGCCGCCGCGCCGACGACGGCTGGAATGGCGGTGAGCAACGCCGTCGCCGTATCGCTCAGACCGGCCATCTGACGCATCATCACCGGGCGGAAGAGGACGATCGCGGAACCGGCCGCAGCGGCGCAGAAGAAGGCGAGACCCCACGTCCAGTAGCGGCGGTCGCGCACCACGACGAGCAGACTGTCGCGCGTGTGCGAGCGAACGTCGGCGACCACCTCACGCTGCAGGAAGGCGCGCTCGTCGGAGGTCAGCCATCGCACCGACGCGGGATCATCGGGGAGATACCGCCACAGGCAGACGCCAACCAGCACCGCCGGAATTCCCTCGATGAGAAACAGCCATTGCCACCCGGCGAGTCCCCAGACGCCATCGAGGGCGAGGAGCCCTGCAGCGAGCGGCCCGGCGGCAATTCCGGACAGCATCGCCACACCCGCGAGCGCGCCCAGGGCCGCGGCGCGATGGCGCGGCGCAAGCCACCGGCTCAGGCAATACGCCATCCCCGGAAAGCAGCCCGCTTCCGCAATCCCGAGCAGCAGCCGCAGACCATAGAAGCTCGCTGGTCCCTGCGTGAACATCGTCGCGACGGTCACCAGACCCCAGGTGACCATGATGCGGCCCAGCCAGCGGCGCGCGCCGACACGGACGAGCGCGATGTTGCTGGGCACTTCGAACAGCGCATAACCGAGAAAGAACAGGCCGCCGCCGAGTCCGAAGGCCGCTGCGGATAGTCCCAGCGCCTGATTCATCTGCAGCGCGGCGTAGCTCACGTTGAACCGGTCGATGTACGCCATGAACCACCCCGCCATCAGCAGCGGGAGCACACGGCGGTTGACTTTGGCGGCGATCGAATCGGCGAGCTGCTCGGAGGACGATGCAGGTGTCATCGAGGTATCTCCTCGACGTGCGAAGCGTTCACACGTCGCGTCGGACGCGAGCGGAACGGGAGATTACACGAGCCATCGACGGCCGCAACGACAAGATGGGTGCTGCGCACAACGTACGGCAGATGGTGCGCGGCGCATCAACGACCTCCTTCAAGCCAGTGCCGGCAGTCGATGGACAGCTCGCGGCCGGCCGCCGCGTCGTACAAGGCCAGGTCCTCGTCGGTCAGCGCGCCGCGCCAACGTCCGTTGGTTCCGGCGTGAATGAAGCTGCCGCCTCCCCCGCGAAACGCCGTTCGCGCCATCGGCACCAGCACGTCGGCGTTGGCGCGCATGCGGTCGAAAGCGGCGGCGCCGGCGACACGCGCGATATCGGGCGGCGTGACCCTCACGCCGATGTGTGAGGCGATGCGGCGCACCTGGCCAGGGAGATCGGCAAGCAAGTCGCCGTAGTGGACGAACAGCAGATTCGGCAGATGCTTCCACGCCCACCACGTCTGCGTGTGCCGCAAATTCGCCCAGAACGGGTAACCTTCGCGCTCCCACCGGAACCAGCCGCGTGTGATCCAGCTCCGCCAGAACTCGCGCAGATCGCTTGGGCAGCGCGGCAGCGGGCCGCCCACTCTGCCGGCATGCTGCGGATCGCGCAGAAAGGGGTACCGCACGAGCTTCTGATAATGGTTCCAGAGCGACATGGCGACATCGCGAGCGTCGCGGCACACGACCACGTAGCGGGCGTCTGCGTCGTACGGCAGTCCATCCAGTGGGAGATGAGTCTTGATGACTCGTCGTCCCGGGTGAGCCGCAAGCATGGCGAGCACATCGTCCAGCGGCAACAACGGCGAGTCGAGCCACGGCGAGCGCTGGTCGATCGGCGGCAGCGGTTCGGCCGGGAGCAGCAGCTGCAGCACGATCAGCTGCACCCAGGTCGTCCCGGCCTTGTAGCCGCTGGCGACGACGACGTCACCCTCGCGGACGTCAAACTGCCCCCAACGGGTGCTGTCGATCGAATGGTTCTGGTAGACGCGCGTAACGATCGGCCGCAGCGCAGCTACAGACCGCTCCGGCATTTCGTCAGCTGCACCTCGTGCGGGCCTTGCGCGACGCCGCTTCCGGGCAGCCTGTACCACGTGCGGTACAGCAGCACGTCGTCCGGCGTACGAGAGAACGATTCCGTCAGCGTGCTGCCCTGCACCACGGCGTGCGGGCGGCCCCACAGAGAGAACGCCGGCGCGATCGTTTCGACCACCAGCTCCTCACCCTGCCAGCGGGCAAGGCCATTGCGTTTGTGCGGATTCCGGATCGCCGACTCGAACCGCTCGATCGGCAGCACCCGGATCGACTGCGTGGCCAGTACACGCAGTTTCAGGTTCGCGCTCGACTGGACGACCTGCAGCGCGCTGGCAGCCCGCGACGCTGTCGAGCACGGCGCGGCCGAACGGGCGAGCACGTAGGTTCCGCTGAGATCGGGTGGCCGCCAGCCTGCCGCCGCGTCGGTGTCATTGACTGCCGTGGCCGACAGCGCGCTCGGAAGTGTGATCAGAGCCGACAGCAGAACGACCGCAACACACGCGTACTTCATGATGCCCTCCTCACCCGTCAACGCCGCGGGAAGGATGCGCCGGCGCGTAGCGGTCGTGCAACGCACAGACTGCCGTAAATAACGGCGCACGGTGTGGCGAAGAGAAATCAGTCGAGGAACGGTTGCGTCACGGCTGGTCGCGGGTCGATCCGGAACGATCCGCAGCCGCTGTGCGTGCCGCTGCCGCCGTGAATCCCTTGACCGCGCGCGCCTGGCGGCTGCGGAGCGCGGCGCGTACGGCCTCTAAGGCTTCGGGGTTGGAGATGAACTGCTGACGTTCGAAGAACTCGGCGACCGAATCCGGCAGGTGGTCTCCCGCGCCGCCGCATTTCTTCACGAACTTCGCTATCGTCCGCTGGTCGACGATGCTGAGCAGGTTCTCCGGCCTGGTCGAGCGATCGTGCTCGAAGCGGTAGACCGCGCGAAGGGCGCGGGCGAACGACAACGACGCGCGCGAGCTGACTCGCGTCGTGCGGCACCAGTTCCTGAAGCAGCCGACGGAGACGAACACCGCCCGGCCGAACTCGCGCAGCGTGCGCGGATCCTGACGCGCGTCGATGACGCGCACGATCGGCTGCGCCCACCGCGCCGCCGCGTGGGCCTCGGAGGGGATCAGCGCCGATTCCGCCCGATCGCAGTCGTCCACGTGCGCGTGCTGCGCGAGCGCACGCTCCACGGCCGCCACGATGTCCTCCTCGAAGGCCGGCTTCGTCAGACAGTCGCACACGCCGAGGCGCATCGCATCGACGGCGACGTCGAGCGTGGCGAAGCCGCTGAACATGACGCGCGAGGTGTCCGGGCACTCCGCCTTCAACTGTGCGAGGACGTCGATGCCAGATCGATCCGGCAGCCGAAGATCTACCAGCGCGACATCCGGTTTCCATTCGCGCGCGAGGCGGACACCATCGCCCCCCGTCCGGGCGCCGGTGAATTCGTATCCGTGGAGTTGCAACAGCCGACCTGTGATGTCGAGGCAAATCTCGTCGTCGTCGATGAGCAGGATGCGCGCCACAATCGCTCTCCTTTCTCGTGACAGACCACCTTCCGGCCCCGCGCTGCAAAAAGGTGCGTGAGTCTAACCTCGTTTTTCAACGGCTGTGCGCGCAAAGTGCGGTCTGAAAAACACGCGGGCGACGGTACGGCAATTCGTGCTCGCGATGTAAATGCTGAGCGCGACTTCTGCAGCCGCCGGTGCCGTGCGTGTCGTTGGAGTCCTTTCGAGTCAGCAAGAATGCTCGTTCGCCGCCCGAGGCTCGCGATACGGCAGACCTGGCGAACCGGTGAAGGATGCGCCCCCTACAACGATGCGCGACCGTCGCATTTCGCCAGGCGAATCTCGAACGGTGCATGCGGTCCCTCGTCATCCGCGGAAACGTACGCGGCGCGATAGACCAAGCCGTCACCGGTGCGTGCGAATGACTCGGTCAGTGTGCCTCCGTGGACCTCGCCGTGGTGGCCCAAGAGCGGGAACGATGGAGCGGACGTGTCGACAACGAGCGCGTCGCCTTCCCATCGCGCCAGTCCGTTCCGTCTCGTGGAATGACGCAGAGCGGAATCGCGTTTTTCAATCGGTACGACGCGGAACGCTCCGCTCGGCGCGACGCGGAGCGATATCTTGTTCCTCACGTGGGCGACATACAGCGCCAGAGCGCGACCGGCGCTGATCTTCAATGCCACCGCACAGGAGGCCGGCCGCACACTATCGACGTACGTGCCGCTGAAGTTCGGCGCCGACCGGTCGGTCAGCGAGGCACCGTCCGCCTGACGAGCCGAGGTGCTCTTCGAAGCCACGAATACGGTGAGCAACACGACGATGACGAAAGACTGTTTCATGAGACGCCTCCTTGCCGTGTCGGGCGGCGGAAGAATGCGCCCGTGCAATGGGGCTGCGCAATGCAAGGAGTGCCGTAAAGCGGTGATCCGCAGCGGGCATGCGACTGGTCAGTTCCTCGAAGAGTGGTGGGGTGTCAGCGGAAGCGACCCGGCACACCGTGACTGGGACGCGTCAGGACGACGACCGTGCGCCCGGGTAGCTTGAGGGTTTGCGCGGCAACCAGATCGCCCGCTCCCTCTCCGGTAGCGGACGACGTGTCGAGCAGAGCATGCCAGGCGGCGCCATATTCCTCCGCCGGCGCCGTAAACGACACAGGTTCATGATGGGCGTTGAAGAACAGCAGAAAACTGTCGTCACGAACCGGATCGCCGCTGTCGTCGACATCGCGGAGTGCATCGCCGTTCAGAAAGACGGCAAACGACCGGGCATGATCCTGCTGCCAGTCGCTGTCGCTCATCTCCGCGCCGTCGGGACGGAACCAGCCAATGTCGGTGACGCCGGCGCCGCGCACCGGACGTCCCTTGAACCATCGGCGCCGGCGAAAGACCGGATGCGCCGCGTGGATCGCAATGACGCGGCGGGTGAACGCCAGGAGGTTCTCGTCAATCGCCTGCCAGTCGAACCACGAGATCTCGTTGTCCTGACAGTACGCGTTGTTGTTGCCCTGCTGCGTGCGGCCGATTTCGTCGCCGCCGAGCAGCATCGGAATGCCCTGCGAGAAAAACAGCGTCGCCAGGACATTTCGCTGCTGGCGGCTGCGGATGGCATTCACGAATTCGTCGTCCGTCGGCCCCTCCGCCCCGCTGTTCCACGATCGATTGTGTGATTCGCCGTCGTTGTTGTCTTCGCCGTTGGCGTCGTTGTGCTTGTCGTTGTAGGACACCAGATCGCGCAGGGTGAACCCGTCGTGCGCGGTAACGAAGTTCACGCTCGCGTACGGCCGCCGGCCGTCGTCTTCATAGAGATCCGAGCTGCCGGTGAAGCGGCTGGCGAATTCGCCGAGCGTGCCACCCTCCCCACGCCAGTAGTCGCGTACGGTGTCGCGATAGCGCCCGTTCCATTCACACCAACGGACGGGAAAATTGCCCACCTGGTAGCCGCCCGGCCCGATGTCCCACGGTTCGGCGATCAACTTGACGCCGCTCAGCGTCGGATCCTGGTGAATGATGTCGAAGAACGCCGACAGCCGGTCAACGTCGAACAGCTCGCGCGCGAGCGTCGAGGCGAGGTCGAAACGGAAGCCGTCGACGTGCATCTCCTGGACCCAGTAGCGCAGTGAATCCATCACCAGCATCAGTACATGCGGGTGCCGCATGTTCAGGCTGTTGCCGGTGCCGGTGTAGTCCATGTAGTACCGCGGATCGGATTCGACAGTGCGGTAGTACGCGCGGTTGTCGATCCCTTTCAGGCAGAGCACCGGGCCGAGATGATTCCCTTCGCCGGTGTGGTTGTAGACGACGTCGAGGATCACCTCCAGCCCCGCGGCATGGAGGGCCTTGACCATCTGCTTGAACTCCCGCACCTGACCGCCCGTGTCACCAGAGGACGAGTACTCGCCGTGCGGCGCGAAGTACCCGTAGGAGTGATACCCCCAGTAGTTCCGCAGGCCTTTGTCCAGCAGGTGCTGCTCGTGGATGAACTGGTGAACCGGCAGTAACTCCACGGCGGTGACCCCGAGCGCGAGCAGATACTCGAGCGCCGCCGGATGGGCGAGGCCCGCGTAGGTGCCACGGATCGCTTCGGGTACGGCCGGATGCCGTATCGTGAATCCTTTCAGGTGCACCTCGTACACGACGGTCTCGTGCAGCTTCCGGCGCAACGGTCGATCGCCTTCCCAGTCGAACTCGTTGTTGACGACGACGGATTTCGGCATGAACGGACCACTGTCGGCGTCGTGACGCTCGCGATCGTCCGCGCCGGGCGGATAGGGAAAGACCGAGGAGTCCCACGTGATGTCGCCAGCGATCGCGCGGGCATAGGGATCGACGAGGAGCTTTGCCGGATTGCAGCGGTGCCCTTGCGACGGATCCCAGGGACCGTGGACCCGGAACCCGTATCGTTGGCCCGGCCCGACCCCGCGGATGTACCCGTGCCAGCAGTACGCCGTCCGTTCCGGCAGGTCCACGCGCGTCTCGTGTCCGTCGGCGTCGAACAGACACAGCTCCACGCGTTCGGCGACCTCCGAGAAGATGGAAAAGTTCGTACCGCGCGCGTCGGGTGTCGCGCCGAGCGGAAATGGCTCCCCCGGCTGACCCCGCCGTTTCGAGGCGGTCCGCCGATCGGCCATCAGGATGGAATCCGAAGCGTCCATCGCGATCGAATCAGTCGACGCTCGCGCTCTGCACTTTGACGAGCGCAGGCTTCCGCACGCCGGGCCTGCGGATGCGCTGCCTGCCTGTCGGCCGCTTCGTGCGCTCGAACGGCGGGAGCCGTACCGCCTTGCCGCTTCGCGCCGAGCGATACAGGGCCTCGACCACACGGACGTCCTGCAGCCCCTCGTGCCCGGACGGCTCAGGCTCACGATTCCGCTGGATACAGTCGGAGAAGTAGAGCAGCTCCGGCGCAAACTGGTCGCGCTTCCCCAGGCGTTTGCGGGTCGTCCTGCCGTTGACCGTCAGCTCGTAGGAGAGGCCTTCCGCGTATTCGTATGCGGGGTCGACGACCAGTTGGCCTTTGGTGCCGACGATCCGGTAGGAGGCCACGTCCGACGAGTTGAAACTCGTCACGAACGCCGCGACGCGCTCGCCGCCGAAGCGCATCAGCGCACCGGTCGATTCGTCGATCTCGCGCAGCCTCGCGGTTCCGCTGTTGACGGTGATGGCGACGACTTCAGTGGGTTCGGCCCTGAAGAGATACCGCGCGGCGTTGATGCAATACACGCCGATGTCATACAGCGTTCCGCCGCCCATGTCCTTCTTCGTCCTGATGTCGTTGGCGCGAACAGTCATCGCGAACGAGGAATTGAAGAACTTCGGTTCGCCGATCCGGCCGCGCCGTACGAGATCGACAGCCTTCAGATTGATCTCCTCGAAGTGCAGGCGGTAGGCAACCATCAGCTTGACGCGATTCCTGTGGCACGCGTCGATCATGCGCCGGCACTCAGTCGCCGTCACCGCCATCGGCTTCTCGCACAGTACGTGGACGCCGGCCCGCGCGGCCCTGATGGTGTACTCGGCATGGAGATGATTCGGCAGCGCAATGTACACGGCGTCCACCTGTTCGAGGCATTTCTCATACTCCGCGTACGAGAACACCGCCGGCACACGGTACCTCTTCGCCAGCAGCCGGCGCTTGGTCGCATCGTCGCTGACCAATGCCGCGAGACGCGAGTTCCGGCGCGCATGCGCGAAGGCTGGCAGCACCGCCACCTGGGCAATGTGACCGAGCCCCACGATGGCGTATCGAATGGGAGTCGTGCGTCGAGCAGCCAAGGGACAACCTCCGCGGAACACTAAACTCTGCCGTGCGATTCCGGCGCGTCAGAGCACGCATCAAAAGTACATAGTGACGTGGGCAAGGAACGGCTTCGCGGTCTTGCCGGTGTCCAGGCATGCCCACTCCTGACGGCTGAGCGTCATGACAGCGTTCGGCTCCGTCAGGTCGAAGTACCACTGCGCTCGACGCAAGGCGCGGGCCACCAGCGCGTCGACATCGAGGCCGTCGCGGGTAGAGACGTATTCACCGTACGAGACCGTAAGCTGCGATGCCTCGTCGACGGACGTCCGCATGTCGAAATCGTTGTAGAACTCATCCCACTCGACATCACGCAGGCCGGCCATCTCCGCTATGTGTGGCGAACAGAGCGCTTCTGCCGTTGGCTCGTCGCGGCCCGGCGGCGACGTCGTTCCGCACGCCGCGCCAAGGACAACGACCGCACCGGCCAGTGCCGCGTCAGGTATGTCCATACGGAACCAGCCGTGTGACGCGATCCAGATGCGAGCACGGGACGCGTCCTGACAGGTCAGTTCGTCCGCACGCCGGCGCGCCAGCAGCCGGGCACGCCGATACAGCGGCTCGTAGGACGGCAACTGCGCGTGCCGGGCGAGCCGAATCCGGGTGCTCGTCAGAATTCGGTACTCCTCGCCGGGGGCCAGGGCTGCGAGGATGCGCGGATGAACGGTGTAGATCAGCCCGCGCTGGAAGTCAGGTGGAACGAGACCGTTCACGCGGATGTCTTACCACGAATATCTCAAGGACGGGTCGGTGCACCATCCAGTCAGCGTGTCGGTGGTTCTTCTGTCGAATGCCAACACTGCCGACGAGTCGGTCTGGTGCGCCTCTGACCTTCGACTCGCCAATCCGAACGACGTACGGCACTCGCTGCGTCCGTGTTGCGCGTATAGTGCCGCCGGTCATTGACCGAGCGCCGACACGGCTTGCGATGTCGTGAGGACCCAGCGATGAACATTCCAGTCGTTCCGTTCGCTACCGTGGGTGCGGTCACAGCTATCGTGGCAACGGCCGTAAGTGTGTCGGAGTCCCTCGGTCTTCTCCCGCCGGCTCTCTTCGAGGCACGGAGGTTGTGGGATACCAACGTCACGCTCTGGTCGGTCCCGCTGCCGTTCTTTGTCGGAGCGTGGTTCATCGCGGTCGCCTGTGTCTACCGCACTCGCGCTGCGACGATGCCAGCGGTCGCGACCCTCACGTCGTTGAGCGCTGCCATCGTGGTCGGCACGTGCGGGTGGCTGTGGACGCGTGTACTGCCGCTGGCGATGTTCATCAGCGGCGTGTCTGCAGTGGTGGTGTTCGTCGCGGCCGCCACGTCGCGGCGCGCCGCCGATCCGATGTCCCTGCGTGCGCTCTTCCGCTCCGAGACAGCGAGGATGTCGCTCGCGGGTGCGCTCGCGTGTTTCGTCGTCACGGCGTCGTCGATCCGGATTCTGACGACGCGCCTGCCGGACAGTCTGTCGACAGAGCGCAACGTGCGGCGCTGGTATGAGAGTCGCGTCGCGGGGGTGACGGAAGGGACGAAACACGCGCTGTCCATCGACGGCGCCGTGCAGGTCGCGGCATTCACCAGCTACGGATGGCAGCCGTTCCGCAACACCGTGCTCGATCGGCTTGCGCTGGTGCAGCAATTTCAGGAGGCAGGGCTCGAGGTGGAGTTCGTCTCGCGGCCATTTCCGCTGGATCCCGCATGCAATCCGGAGATGGCGAGCATGACAATCATCAGCCCCGGCGCCTGCGAGGCCGCCTACGCCGTCCGCCACGTCCGAAACGAGCGTGGCAAGGAGGAGAGCGCACGTTTCGAGGAGTGGCTCTATGCGCGATCGACGGTGCTCGATCAGCGTCTCGTGCACAGTTATCTCGAGCGGCGCGGCCTCCTCGACGGCTTTCGAGCCGCGTACGGCGACCTCAAGCGGGCTGTCGCCGAGGACATCGCGACGGCCAGGCAACTCGGTGTCGGCGGTACACCCACCTACGTCGTCAATGGCCTGCGGGTGCCAACCACGGAGACCGCGATGAGGGCGATCCTGTCGCTCGAGGCCGAGCGGCGCCAACGCGTTCACTCGCGCATGACCTCGACGGACGCGAGATGACAACGGTGAGGCTTTCATGACTCGCATCAATCTGACCGCCATCGCCTATCTCGTGTTCGCGGCGACCACAGCCGTTGTCGCGTCGCGCTTTGAGGCCTCCGCCTCGCAGCGGTCGGGTGGAGGCGCGGCACGTCCCGACGCGAGCGTGTCCATCGAGTCTGGCCACGTCGTCGGCAGTGCCGACGCACCGGCCGTTCTCGTCGTCTTTGCCGACTTCAACTGCCAGTACTGCGCGCGGTTCGCGACGACGGATCTACCCACCCTGAACGAAACGTACGTGCGGAGCGGTCGGCTGCAGATCGCGTTCATGCACAATCCGCTGCCACGGCTGCGACAGCATTCGCTGGCCGCGGCCGAGATCGCGGAGTGCGCTGCGGAGCAGGGTCTGTTCTGGCCGGTTCACGACGCGTACTTTTCGAAGCAGAACGCTCTTGACGAACGGCGGGTGTGGGACATCGCCGCTGCGACAGGTGCACGTCTCGACGGCCATGACGGTGTTCGGGAATGTGTGGCGTCCGGTAGAGCGTTGGTGCGCGTCGCGGACCACGCCGCCATCGCGCATCGATTCCGGGTTCTGTCGACGCCGGCGTTCCTCGTCGGTGCTCGCGACGCGACAGGACGGATTCGGGTTGTCGGCCAGCTGTCAGGAGGAGAGGCGCTGCCAGGCATTCAGGCTCTGGTTCGGAAAATATCGGGTTGATGGGAATCGGCTGCGGCTCCGGACCACCTGGATCCCGTGTCAGCCGAAGGTCGCGTGTCTGGAATTCAACTGGAGGACCGTATGACGAGAATCGCAAACGGTGCGCTGCTGCGGCTCGGAGCTGGAGCCGTCATGGCCGGAGGCATGTCCGTGGGCATGACCAACGCCTGGGCAGCCTGCGCCGAAAGTTGTGGCGGTGGTTGCTGGATCGGAACGTCGTGTTCGTCCTGCAGCGCCGGCGATCCAAACGACTGCACCATCTACTGGGACAGCGGCGATCAGGAGTGCTACGACCATTTCGTCTGTCACTGGTCGTGCCCGTCCTGCTGGGTATCCTGAACGGCCGGCGCGCATCACGCCGGGACAGGCGGGCGGAGTCGCCCGCCTGCCCACCATCCGCGCGCTCAATTCTTCAGGGTCGACTCAGTGGTTCGGCGCGTTCGATGACCAGCACCTGAACTGGGCCGCGGGTGCGCTCGAGCCGCAATCCCAATTGCTCGTCGAGGGCGACAAAAACGGACGGACGGCCGTCGCGAGCGGCAGCTGAATCCGCCGGCGCCCCGGGCCGGCCCGGGGCGAAAACAAGCTCGAAATCGAAAGGCCCGGTCAATCCCGTGCGGTCCTGCACTGGCGCTCCCACCGGCGGAAGCCGCGCGAGGAAGCTTGCGAGATCTGTCATCGTCCGCGCCCCTGCGAAAATGCGCGCGCGGAACGGCTGAAAGATCATGTCGCATGTCGCGCGCCCCGACAGCACCGACTCCAGCGGCGGCGTCTCGGGCTGCTTGGCGCGCCACGCCTCGCAATCCATGGTCGACGGCTTGAGCCCGGGCCCGAGCCGCTTGTCGCGGCGAGCGACGACAAGCGCGTAGACCGGCTGCTCCTCCGTCGCCCATCGAACACGGAGCGCGAAGCGTTCGGCCAGTAGCGTTTGCAGCATCAGGCGCGGTCCTTCGACGGAGGAGACGGACGGCGGTATCACCGCGTTGATGTCGAAGCGATCCTCGAACCATCGCGGACTGCCCTGCATCTGCTGAAACGGTTCGAGCTGGTAGGCGTACCGAATGATGTCGCGGAGCGGAAGATTGACGGCTACAAGGCGTCCGCCCCTGACGCCAATGTTCGGACCACCCGCTCCGCCGGCGATTCCTGCCGGTGTCTCAGAGTTATTCGGCCTCACCGACGCGACTTCGAACCGCACGCCGCCGGTTTTCTGGGCCTGAAGAGAGGGTCCGGATACCACGGTGAGCGCGGCGAGCGCAGCGCCGAGGACGGCGGTGCTGATCCGCCTCCGCCTACCGATCCAACCGACAAACTTCGTATTGTCGACCATGGCCGCCTCCGGCAGCGAATTTTAGCGCCACCCTGTTCTCTGACTGGCAACCGCCGCCGCTGTGTTCTGCCAGAAGGTCGCGCGTATTCGCAGTTTGTCGATCCTGCCCGCCGGCGATCGCGGCAGCTCCGGCCACTGCTCCACCGCGCATTCCTGCATTGGTTCGAGCTCGGCGATGACGCGCACACGCGTGCTTCATCAGCGCCTCCTCGCCGATCACGGCAGCGTGAAGGATGCCTCCGCGGAACGGACAGGCGCAACGCACGGACCGCCGTAAATAGCGGTACGTGCGTATTCCGACGAGGAATCGGGATGAACGGTGGAGAACGGCCCGCGCTGGAAGTCGGGAATCAGCTGGTTCATGCGTTATCGGTGCGGTGCAATAATGCGCCCCATGGTCACGCGCGAGGACCTGCTGCGGCTGGTTCAATCGCTCCCCGAGAGCGCGCTGGCCGCCGCGCACGCGTGCCTTACTCAAGCACAACCTGAGTCATCCGCGCTACCCGAGCGCGAGGCAGCCCTCGAGCGCTTCCGCGAGGCACAGCAGCTCGTCTACGAGCGTCTGCAGCAGCGGATGCAACGAATGCGGCAGATGCTCGACGAGCGCGGCTCGGCCACCGACCGAACAGATGCCTCGGCGGGGTGACGGGGAATCAGCGAACCAGTGGAACCGCTTCGATCAGGCTGAACGTCAACGGCCCCGGATCGATGCGTGTCAGGCGGAAGCCTGCGGATGTCAGCAGTGTGCGGAACTCACCCTCGCTGCGCTCCTGCGATCCGAGTCCGAGCAGCATCGTCAGATCGCTGCGGGCAATCTGCCGATGGGTCTCGCAACTCTGCGAGCGGTCCGGACGTACCCGCTCGACGAGCAGGAGACGTCCCCTCGCCGGCATGGCCCGGTGGCAGTTCTCCAGGATCAGTTGGGCCCGCTCGTCCGGCCAGTCGTGAATGATGCTCTTGAGAACATAGAGATCGGCTCCCGGCGGAACGCCATCGAAGAAGTCGCCGGCAAGACACCGGCACCGTGAGGAGAACCGGGCCTCGGCGACTCGCTGCCGCGCACCATCGATTGCGTGCGGCAAGTCGAAGAGGACGCCCGTCAGGTGCGGCGCCTGACGCAGGATTTCGAGGAGCAGTTCGCCATAGCCGCCGCCCACATCGACGACGGTACGCACAGGAGTGAAGTCGTACGCCCGGACGACGTCACCGGCGACGAGCCGCGTCAGCTCGGCCATCGTCTTGTTGAAGCTCGCGGCAGCGGCGGGATCCCGCTCCTGGCGCTCGAAGCTTTCGAAGCCGGTCACCGCCTTCGTCACGCTCTGGCCCGTTCGCACGCTCTCGAGCAGATGGCTCCAGAGCGGCCGCATCGCACGCGTCCAGGAGATCGACCAGAAGTGCAGCGACTGCGGATGGTCCTCATGCAGCCGAGCCCCCATCGGGGTCATCGCGAAGCACCCATCGGGGCCCTCGGCGCAGATGTCGATCGTCGCCAGCGCTCGCAGCAGGCGCGCGAGCGCGGCCGGTTCGCAGCGCGTTACCGTCGCCAGTTCGGTAGCGTCTCGGGGCTTCTCGGTGAGCAGCCGCGGCAGTTCCAGCGCAAGCGCCGCTGCAAGCGCATCGGATGTCCAGCTGCCGGCGATCAGATTCAGGAGTTCAGGCGTTCGGTCGGTGACGGGATCGACAGTGTCCATGACTGGCGCTCGGGAAGCCTTCACGAGTCAATCCGCCACGATGAGCGTAAAGCCGCTGGCCGTCGGGTCGACGCTGCTGACCTCGAAACCCGTCTGACGCAATAAATCGCCGATCTCGGCCAGCGTGCGCTGCCGTCCTGCATTGAACGTCGTCATCCAGAAATTCCAGAGCGCAGTCGAGAGTGGTCCGGTCATGGTCGTGTTCCAGAGCATTTCGTGAACAAAGAGCTTCCCCTCCCGCGGCAGAAGCCGGCGGCTTTCCTCGAGCATCTGCAGGCACTCGTCGTCGTCGCAAAAATGCAGGATGTTGCCGAACAGGATGGCGTCGCACCTGTCGACCGGCCATGGCATACGGTGGGCGTTCCAACCCACCAGCGTCACGCGGTCGCCGACCTGGTAGGCGTCGAGCAACGGCCGAATGTGCCTCAGCCCGCGCGGCAACTCCATCAGACTGATCCGAAGAGCCGGATATTCCAGGGCGAGAGGAATCGCGAACGCGCCAGACCCGCCTCCGATGTCGACCAGGTGACGGACACCCTCGAAGCGACCGGTTCGTACTGCGGTGAGATTCACCGGGAGATTCCGGCGGTGCTGCGAGAGCAGCGCCGCGCGGCGTCCGAACTGGTTGGGCTTGAGTACGTATCGGATCCAGCCGCGAACGCTGCCCGTGAACGTGGAATACCGCCGGACCGGCTGTCCCTTCAAAAGCTGCGGCGGCAGCGGCGCACGCAGCATCCCGTACAGCGATGGCCCCAGGTAATAGGGTGCGCGTCGATCGAGGAACTCACGGGCCACCGACGCGAGCTGAAACACGTCACCGTGGCGATGCACCAGCCCCAGGCTGCAGAGAATACCCAGGATAGCGTTGGCGCCGCGTTCGGTCAGGGACGTCCGGGCGACGATCTCGTCTCGCGTGATCATCTCCACGTCGGCCATAGTGGTGAACAGGCCAAGGTCATCCGCCCACCGCAGGTATTGGTGCATGGAGACCCCATTCACACCCAGCGACCACAGCGGCAGGGCGTCGGCCGATGGGGACGGAAACTGACGCAAGGCCGCCAGCGGCGTTTCAGGCGTCTGCGGTTCACCTACCGGCGGCACAGCGATGGCTCCGACGGGCATCTGGCGGGCTAGGCTCGTTGTTCGGCGTCGGCAGCGACGCATGCCGAGCGCAACAGCAGCACGCCGAGCGCCGGAAGCACGGATACCGCCACGCACAGCACGGAGAAGCCGAAGCTGTCCACGATGGCGCCCATCGCGGGCGACAGAAAGACCTGCATCATCGCGTAGGAGCTGGCGAGGAGTGCGGAGGTCAGCGCCGCGCGGCCAGGGCCGAACAGATCGATCGGCAGCACGTGCAGGTTATTCAGGACCGTCATGACCAGAAAGAAGCTGGCACTGATCGCGACGGCGGCAAGTAGCGGCGTCGGCATCAGCGGCACGAGGGCAGTCACCAGCAACAGCGGCGCAAAGCGGGCGCAGACACGGAGCCGCGCGGCAGCGGCGGTCATTCCAGCCGACGTCGACCGCAGCGTGAGCCAGGCGCCGAAAAGCCCGCCCAGCGTCGCGAACAGCGGCGGGATCCACGCGAAGTAGAGGTTGGCCTCTGTCTGCGTGAGCTGGTGCACCTGAACGAAATAGACGGTCGTCCAGTTCATCCACATGGAGTGGACCACCATGATGAGGACGTTCGCGCCAAGAATCGCCCAGAGTCTCCGGTCCGCCAGCACCTGCCGCACCGTCAGCGCCGCTCTGTTCACGTTCGCCGCTTCGTGCGCGGGCACTTTGCGCGAGAGAACGATCCACAGCGGCAACCACAGCAGGCCCAGAAGTCCGCAGACCACGAACGTCGCGCGCCAGCCGTACCGCGGGGCGATCACGGCGACCAGCAGTGGGGCTGCCATGATGCCGACCGTGACGCCAATCGTCTGCACCGCGAGGCCGAATCCCTGCTCCCTCGGCGGAAGGTACACGGCGGTTCCCTTGCTCGAGCACGGTATGCCTGCTGCCTCCGTGGCGCCGAGCGCCATGCGGCAGGCGACGAGGCTGGCAAAGCCGGTCGTCAGACCGGTCATGGCGCCAACAATGGACCACGTCCCCATCGAGAAGAGCGCGCCCTTGGTGAGCCCAACCCGGTCGATCAGCATGCCGGCCGCGGGCGCCACGAACATGTAGGTGAACGAGAAGGCGGCCAGAACGGTGCCGTACCCGGCGTTGGTCAAACCGAATTCCGTCATCAACATCGGCGCGACGGCGGCGAGAAGCTGTCGATCGAGGAAATTCAAGGCCGAGAACAGTACGAATGCGGCGACAGCGGCCCAGCGCCAGCCGGACAAGCTGGTCGAGGTGACCGACACGTCCGTGCGCGCGGCATGTGGCCGCGTGAGTGTCGCCGTCGCGTTGTCGAGACTTCCGCTGCGCGCGTAGCTCCCCACAGGTCATCTCCCGGTCGCAGCCACAGGCGTCAGACAGCCTTGACCGCGACCCAGCTGGCGAAATTCATCCAGCGCCAGAAACATTCGACGTCCGAGAACCCCGCCTTGCGGAGCAACCGCTCGTTCCCACTCGCGGTCTCCGGCACGAGTACGCCCTCGAGCGCCAGACGCTTTCGCTCGATCTCTTCCGCGGTATAGCCGTTTGCCGCCTTCATGGCGTGGTAGTTCTCGACAAGCAATCGGTCCGATCCAGGCGTGCCTCCGCGGAGCTTCTCAACCAGGATCAACGCCCCGCCGGGTGCCGTGGTGGCGTAAATGCGGTTGACGATGCGCTGCCGCGATTCGACCGCTGTGAATTGCAGCGTGAGCACACAG
Organism: Vicinamibacterales bacterium; assembly: GCA_035711805.1. GTDB lineage: Bacteria > Acidobacteriota > Vicinamibacteria > Vicinamibacterales > UBA2999 > Gp6-AA40. Next base: position 2,645 of record DASTBV010000042.1, on the reverse strand, counting down.
AGCGTCAGGCTGGCCCAGACGGCCGGATATTCGTGACGCAGGTCCGCGTGCATGACCGCGACGATGCCGCTCCGGATGGCACTCTCGAACCGAACCCGCGCCGCGTCGAGCATCGGACCGGACGTGTCCGTCGCAACGTAGCGATTGGCGCCGCCGTAGACCTGCAGAAACGCCGCCAGCGCGTCGCCGCGGGCACACCCGAGATCGACAATGTCCGTGCCGGGCTGTACGAAGTGGGAGCCGACGTCGAACACCGCGCGGCGCATGACGTCGTACTGCGGAATCGAGCGCCGCAGCATGTCGTCGAACACCTCCGTGACCGACTGATCGAACGTCCATCGTTCTCCAGTCGGGAAATGTCCGAGCGAACTGTTCGTCGCCGCCAAGTGCGCCACGTCGTATCCCTGCTGCGCGCGCCAGACTACGGGCGGGTGCTCACACGATCAAGCAGGGATGGATGTGAAATGTGCCGTACTTTCGTGCGCGTGGCGCCGGCCTGTTGCACTCGGCCCCCGATCGGCCGGACCTCGCCTGCTCGACCCATCGGCGATATGCTGCCCAGGATCGAACTTGCCCTTCACCATACGTCCAATCGCTGCCATCAACTCTGCTGTGCCGCGACGAATCGTCGGCGGCACGAGTGCACTCGCGCTGCTGTTGCTGGGGGCCGCGTATACGTACCACTTCCTGTACTGGAATTTCGACGACACCTACATCGTCTTCCGGATCGTCAGGAATCTGCTGAGCGGCCACGGCTGGGCGTTCAACGCCGGTGAGGCGCACAACGCGAGCACGTCCGTGTTGAACACGATCGTCGTGGCGCTGGCAACTCCTCTCTTCTCCTGGAACATTCCGTTCGCGTCGCACATGCTCGCCGGCCTCTGGCTATCGGTTGCGGCTCAGGCATTCGGCTGGATCTTCTGGCAACGGTTCGACCCGTCGGTTGCGCTCGGCGCCGGCGTCGGGCTCGTCGTCGTGCTCGCCGACAACATCCTGTGGGGCCTTGAAACACACCTGTTCTTCGCCCTGCTCGGGATCTTCGCCGTGCTCGAGCATCGGAGGAGCCGTTCGTGGTGGGCGATCGGGTTGCTGACGCTGACACGGCCGGACGCGCTGATCCTCGCCGTCCTCCGCTGGCTGCGCGACGTGCGACTGTCGCCATGGCCCGCCAGTGTCGCCGGCTGGCGCGAGAGCCTGCGCGCGCCCTGGGTCGCAAACCGGCGGGGATTGTTGGTGTTCGCGCTGGTGCTGGCGCCGTGGGTGATTTTTTCGCTGATCACTTTTCACCAGCTTCTTCCGGACACGCTCTCCAACAAGATGTGGCAGGCGCGATCCGGGTTCTGGGGGATGGGGTGGGTATATCTGGATGCCCTGCGCAGCCATCTTGCCGACTTCGCTCCATGGCGGGTCACCGGCTATGTCCTCGCGCTTCCAGGGCTGGTCTTTCTGATCCGCGATCGCAGCGTTCTGCTGTATGTCGTGGCGTTCGCGGCTATCCAGCAGGCCGCCTACATCCTCCTGAATGTGCCCGGCTACCACTGGTATTTCGTGAGCTTCGACGTCGCGATCGTGCTCGCGGCTTTCCACGGCGCCGGCTCGATCTTAGAGATCGCCTTTCGTCGGTACCTTCGGGCAGCGCGCCTGTATGCGTCGGTCGCTCTATACGTCGCCGTGCTGGCTTTCGCCGGCGTGCGGGCCCGGCCGCTCTTCGGTGCGCATTACCCTCAGGATGCGCGTGAGGTCTCGTACCAGAACGTCGCCGCGGCGCTCCTCGCCCATCGCGTTCCGGCTGGTTCGATTGCCATCGTCGAAGTCGGTACGGTGGGCTACCACATGCCCAATCATTCAATCGTCGACCTCATCGGGCTCACGTCGTCCAATCCCGAGTACGTCACGGGCAGGAACAACGACCGGTTCTTCGCCGAGCCGCCGTCGATCGTGCTGTTTCACGCGCCATCGGTGTCGCCATTAGAGAGGGCCCTCTTCGACGACATCAGGTTCCGGATGATGTACGCGGATCCGGTAGTCGTGGATACGGTCGAACCGCGGATGCAGTATTTCAAGTTACGGCCCGGCGCGCGGCCGCCGACGCTGGAAGAGATCGCCGCCTACGTTCAACAGGAATACGCGCCTTTTCAGCTCGAGGTCGCGGGACCACTGGTCGACGCCCGGCCGTCGGGCGATGCTTTCTGCGCGCTCGATCATGTCAATGGTCAACCGGGATCGCAACCGCTTCGGGTTCCGCGCCTGGTCCTCAGCCTCACCGGATGGGCGTACGACCGCGCCGAGCCTGGTGCGCCCGCCGAGGTTTTCGCGCTCCTGAGATCAGCCGAGCGCCGGTATTCGATTCGAGCGACACGCGTCGCAAGGCCGGATGTCGCCGCCGTATTCAAAGAGCCGCGGTTCGAAATGTCGGGCTACACGCTGCAGGGTTCGATCGTCCCCCTGCCGCCGGGCGACTACCAGGTGAGCATCCTCCAGAAGCGCGGCGCCGGGTTCGTCTCGTGCGACGCGCCTGGAGCGATCACGATAACGGACGCCGTACGCTGATCGGGCGAACTTGCCGGTTCGCGTAGGATCCGAGGCGTGAGGACGTCCCTGAAACCTCCGCCGCCGTGGCTGCGGCGATTCCTTCTGAAGGTCAT
>DASTBV010000041.1:0-12190 GCA_035711805.1 Vicinamibacterales bacterium | reverse complement strand
CGAACGACTTCAGAACGCGCGCGACCAAATTCAATCTGCGTAACGATTACGAAAGATTGGGCGATCACCCGACAGGGGAGGGGTGTCGCCCAGGCGGAGGACACATGCACGAAGGCGCTGCTCAGAAGATGGCGGCGGCCGCTGCCGGACAAACGGCAGCTACCGGCCAGACCACGCACATCGAGCCGACCGAGGGAGTGGTGAAGGGCAAACGCCCGGCGGCCGCGGTGGCGACCTCCGCCCCCGGGCTCGAGTTCCCGCGCTTTTTCTCGACGGCCGGAGTGGACCCGTTCGACCAGGTCGAATGGGAACTGCGCGATGCGGTCATCGGCAGCGACAAGGGCCAGGTGGTCTTCGAGCAACGTCAGGTCGAGATCCCGAAGTTGTGGTCACAGCAGGCGACCAACATCGTCGTCTCGAAGTATTTCCGCGGGCAGATCGGGACGCCGGAGCGCGAGCATTCCGTCAAGCAGCTGATCGGCCGCGTGGTGGACACGATCACCGGCTGGGCGCGCGCGCAGCACTACTTCGCGAGCGAGGATGCCCTGATGGCGTTCAGCCACGAGCTGAAGCATCTGCTCGTCTATCAGAAGGCGGCGTTCAACAGCCCGGTGTGGTTCAACTGCGGCTTCGAGAAGGCACCGCAGTGCTCGGCCTGCTTCATCAACTCGGTGCAGGACACGATGGACTCGATCCTCACGCTGGCGAGGACCGAGGGGATGCTCTTCAAGTTCGGATCGGGCACCGGCAGCAACCTGTCGGCGATCCGCTCGTCGAAGGAGCTGCTCGCGGGCGGCGGCACGGCGTCCGGTCCCGTGTCGTTCATGAAGGGGTACGACGCGTTTGCCGGCGTCATCAAGTCCGGCGGCAAGACGCGCCGGGCGGCGAAGATGGTGATCCTCAACGCCGAGCATCCCGACATCATGGACTTCATCAACTGCAAGGTTGACGAAGAGAAGAAAGCGTGGGCGCTCATCGACGCCGGGTATGACGGCTCGTTCACCGGCGTGGCCTACGGCTCGGTGTTCTTCCAGAACTCCAACAACAGCGTGCGCGTGACCGACGACTTCATGCGCGCCGTGCTGGACGATGGCGACTGGCAGACCAAGGCGATCCTCGACCGCCGCGTGATGGACACCTACAAGGCGCGCGACCTGATGCACGGCATCGCCGAAGGCACGTGGGTCTGCGGCGATCCGGGCATGCAGTTCGACACGACCGTCAACGACTGGCACACCTGCCCCGAGACGGCGCGGATCAACGCCAGCAATCCGTGCTCGGAATACATGTTCCTCGACGACTCGGCCTGCAACCTGGCGTCGATCAACCTGATGAAGTTCGTCAAGGACGATGGCGAGCTCGACGTGGCGGCGTTCAAGGCGGCGTGCCGCACGATGATCACCGCGCAGGAGATCATCGTTCCGAACTCGAGCTATCCGACGAAGGCGATCGAGAAGAACAGCCACGACTATCGCCCACTCGGCCTTGGCTACGCCAACCTGGGTGCGCTGCTGATGTCGCGCGGCCTGCCGTACGACAGCGACGAGGGCCGTGCCTACGCGGCCGCGATTACCGCGGTGATGACGGGCGAGGCCTACGCGCAGTCAGCGCGGGTGGCGCGCGATCACGGCGGTCCGTTTGCCGGCTACGACAGGAACCGCGACTCGATGCTGCGCGTGATGCGGAAGCATCGCGATGCCGTCGCCGAGATCACCGCCAAGCACGTGCCGGCCGACCTCTATGCCGGCGCGAAGCAGGCGTGGGACGAGGCGGTGGAGCTGGGCGAGGACTTCGGCTATCGCAACGCCCAGGCGACCGTGCTGGCGCCGACGGGGACCATCGGCTTCATGATGGACTGCGACACCACCGGCGTGGAGCCCGACATCGCGCTGGTCAAGTACAAGAAGCTCGTCGGCGGCGGGTTGATGAAGATCGTCAACCAGACCGTCCCGATGGCGCTCGAGAAGCTCGGCTACACCAAGCCCGAGATCGAGGCGATTGTCCATCACATCGACGAGAACGAGATGATCGAAGGGGCGCCGTTCCTGAAGGAGGAGCACCTCCCCGTGTTCGACTGCGCGTTCAAGCCGGCCAACGGCGAGCGGTCGATTCACTACATGGGGCACATCAAGATGATGGGCGCGACGCAGCCGTTCATTTCCGGCGCGATCAGCAAGACCGTCAACGTGCCGCGCGAGGCGACCGTCGAGGATATCGAGCGGGCGTACATCGAGTCGTGGCGCCTCGGCGCCAAGGCGATCTCGATCTACCGCGACGGCAGCAAGCGCACGCAGCCGCTCAACACGTCGAAAGCCGGCGTAGCCGACACCCGTAACAATGTGAAGGGCTCGGTCGAGGCCGACCTTCAGGTCGGCCCGCGCGAAATCGTGAAAGAGGTCGTCAAGATCGTCGAGACGCCGAAGCGGCGGAAGCTGCCGGACGAGCGCAACTCGATCACGCACAAGTTCGACATCGCCGGCCATGAGGGCTACATCACCGTCGGCCTCTTCGACGATGGGACGCCGGGCGAGATCTTCCTGACGATGGCGAAGGAGGGCTCGACGATTTCGGGCTTCGCCGACGCGTTCGCGCAGGCGATCTCCTACGCGCTGCAGTACGGGGTGCCGCTGCAGGTGCTGGTCGACAAGTTCAGCCACGCGCGGTTCGAGCCGTCGGGGATGACGAAGAACCCCGAGATCCGCTTCGCGAAATCGATCGTGGACTACATCTTCCGGTGGCTGGCGACGAAGTTCCTGTCGCCGGAGGCACAGTTCCATGTCGGCGTGAACGTCAAAGAACAGCCTGTGGAGAAGGTCGAGAAGCCGGTAGAGGCCGACGTTCACGTCGGTCTTGCAGCAGCCAACCGCAAGGAAACCGCTGCCGCGCCGAAACCCAAGTCCGCTGAATTCGCCGCGATGCGGAATCAGGAGGACGCGCCGCCGTGCAGCACGTGCGGGTCGATCATGATCCGCAGCGGCAGCTGCTACAAGTGCGCGAACTGCGGGACGACTTCGGGTTGCGCCTAGCGGCGCAACTGGAAGGCGCAGAAATCAGGCCTGAGGCCTAAGGGCTGCCAGGGATCAGGGCACGAAGGATTCGGATCCTCGTGCCCTTGCATGGCCGGAGAACGTCACTACGCCTCGCGCAGCGCTTTGCTGAACACTCGACGTGATCAAGTCGGGAAAAGCAATGGTGTGATTGAAATCCGCGAAGAGAGTCCGGATGACATCGCGGCTATTCGCGAGGTGAACCGCCTCGCGTTTGGTCAAGGCCTGGAAGGCCAAGTCGTCGACGCGCTGAGGGCAAACGGCGGTGTCCTGCTGTCGCTCGTCGCGGTCTCGGACGGCAAGATCGTCGGACATATTCTCTACAGTCCTGCCGTTGTCGGCGCATTCCGGGGCGCCGCGCTGGGGCCGATGGCGGTGCTGCCGGATTACCAGCGGCAGGGCCTAGGTAGCCAGCTCGTCACGACCGGGAACCGACGGATTGGCGAAGCCGGCCATCCCTTCGTCATCGTCCTCGGACATCCGCAGTTCTATCCGCGCTTCGGGTTCACACCCGCCAGCGCGCGGAGCATCAGATGTCAGTGGGACGTCCCCGACGACGTATTCATGGTGCTGATACTCGATTCGACGAAGACCGAAGGGATGACCGGATTGGCGCAATACCGATCGGAATTCTCCATGGTGTGACGTGAGCGTGTTGCTTTCAGCGTAATTCAGCGTCCCGTCAGGACTTCGCGCGGTCCGTTGGCCACGATCGCATCATGGCTTTGGGCACCGCAGTTCGCCGCCGCATCCTGCACATCTGCATCGCCGCGGGTCTCGCCACCGCCGGGTGTGCCGGTCAGATCCGCCCGGCGCTGACGCCGACCCCGCGCTCCGAGGCACTGCTGATCCTGCCGGGCTTCGGCTACGGGCGCGGGGCCGAGCAGACGCTTCGCGGGCTCGCTCCCGAGGTTGCGGCGGCCGGTCTCGACCTCTACGTGCCGAGCTACATTTCCCGCGGCGGCCTCAACCGAAGCCGCGACCGCCTGCGCGACCTCATTCGTGAACAGCGGCTCGAGCGCTACGACCGGCTGCACGTCTTCGCGTTCATTGCCGGCGGCTGGAGCTTCAATCCACTGGCCCAGCAACCCGGCCTGCCAAATCTCGCGACGGTCGTCTACGACCGCAGTCCGCTGCAGGAACGCGCCGCACGCATTGCGACGGACGACCTCCACTTCCTCACCTGGATCCGCTACGGCACTCCGGTCTTCGACCTTGCCCGCACACCCTATCCGCCGTTTGCCGGGTCGGGTGTTCGCGTGGCGCTCCTCGTCGAGACCAGGCCGACGCCGTTCGTCCGCAAACGCGCAGCGGCGGCACGGAAGTACGGACCATTCGAGTTCGACTGCGACAGCTTCGCGCAGCCCCACGACGATTGCGCGTTCGTCGACCTGAACCACGACCAGATGTATCGGCGGTTCGCCGACGTCCTGCCCGAAGTGCTGACCTTCATCCGGACCGGACGTTTCAGCAGCGCCGCGGTCCGCGAACCGCCGGCGACGGATCCGCTGGCAGACGAGGGAGCGCGCTGATGTCCACGAATTCGACCGCATACCCGTCCTTCGCCGGTGCTGCCATGGGCGAACGTCGTGCGCTGCGCACGAGGAACACGAGTTGGGCCAGGCTGCTCGCGCGACAGCTGGCACGCCTCGGCGTTCGCCCCAACGCTGTTTCGATTGCGAGCGTCGTCTTTGCGGCAGGCGCGGGTGTCTGTCTGGCTATGTCACCGGCCGCGAAGAGCGACCTGCGCGCCGTCCTGCTCCTCGCGGCTGCCGCACTGATTCAGCTGCGGCTGCTCTGCAACCTGCTCGACGGCATGCTCGCGGTCGAGCACCGCCTCGCCACTCGCACCGGCGTCCTCTACAACGAGATTCCGGACCGCATCGCCGACGTCCTGGTGCTCGCAGGGGCCGGATATGCGACGGCGAGCGAGCCGTGGGGCGCCGCGCTCGGCTGGACGGCCGCCGCTCTGGCGCTGTTCACGGCGTACATCCGCGTCTTCGGCGGGTCGCTCGGCATGACGCAGAGCTTCGCCGGCCCGATGGCCAAGCAGCACCGCATGTTCGTCCTGACAGTCGCGGCGATGGCGTCCGCCATGGAGGCGTGGCTCTGGCTGCCGATGCGCGCCATGCTGCTCGGCCTCGTGGTCGTCGTCCTGGGCTCGATCGTCACGGCTGCCAGGCGCATCCACCGCATCGCCAGAGAACTGGAGTCGCGATGATCGCCACTGCCGTTTCCGGCGCTGTCCATTTGCTCAGTGGTCCTGGCGTGGAATGGCGCTGCGCGCCGAACTCGGACGCGCAGCGAATCTATTTCGCCAATCACGCCAGCCATCTCGACTTCGTCGTCATCTGGGCCGCACTGCCGCCGGAAGGTCGAAGGCTCGTGCGTCCTGTCGCCGACCGCCGCTACTGGGAACACCACGCCGTCCGCCGCAGACTTGCGCGCCAGGTCTTCAACGCCATCCTGGTCGATCGCGGATGTGCGCCAGACGTGTCGCCGCAGGAAGCGGCACGTGCCACGACCACGCGCATCTGCGGGGGGATGGGCGATCGCCATTCGCTCATCCTCTTTCCAGAAGGCACGCGCAGTCTGACCGGCGAGATCGGCGCTTTCAAGAGCGGTCTGTATTTCCTGGCACGATGCCGTCCCGAAGTGGAGCTCGTCCCGGTGCATTTGTGGAATCTGCACCGCATCCTGCCGAAGGGCGAGTGGCTGCCGCTGCCGATGCTGAGCCGCGTCATCTTCGGCGCGCCTCTCACGCTTCGTCCTGGCGAGGAGAAAAGCGCGTTCCTCGAACGGGCTCGCGCGGCGGTCGTGGCGCTCGGAGACGCAGCATGACGACCCCGCTCGACCCGGGGCTGCTGATGCTCCTCGGCACGATCTTGATACTGCTCGTTGTCGCCTCGATTGCCGGATGGGCGCTCGGCCGCATGGTGCGCAGCGACGCCGCACGGGCGACGATGGCGAACGTGAACGCGAGGATACGTGCCTGGTGGGTCATGGCCGGCGTGTTCGCGGCGACGCTCGCTGCCGGCTTTACGTGGTCGATCCTGCTGTTCGGGCTCGTCTCTTTTCTCGCGCTGCGGGAGTTCGTCACCATGGCGCCCACGCGTCCTGGCGATCATCGTCCGCTCGCGTGGTCGTTCTTCGTCGTGCTGCCGCTGCAGTTCGCGCTGGTGTGGGCCGGATGGTACGGCCTGTTCAGCATCCTCATTCCGGTCTACGTCTCGATCTTCGTGGCCGTGCGGGCGGTGATGGCCGGTGACACGCAGCGCTTCCTCGAACGCGCCGCAGTCACGCAGTGGGGCCTGACCATCTGCGTCTACTTCGTGAGCTGTGTGCCGGCGCTGCTCACGCTGCGCATTCCCGGATTCGAGGGACAGAACGCCCGGCTGCTCTTCTTTCTCGTGTTCGTCGTGCAGCTGAGCGACGTGCTGCAGTACGTATGGGGCAAGGCGATCGGCCGCCGTCCGCTGGCCTCGTCCATCAGTCCGAACAAGACGTGGGAGGGGCTCGTCGGCGGAGTGCTGTGCGCTACCGCGGCGGGCACCGCGCTCTGGTGGGCCACGCCGTTCACGCCGGTCCAGGCCGCCGCGCTCGCGTTCACGATCGGCGTGATGGGATGCGCCGGCGGCCTGATCATGTCGGCGATCAAGCGCGATCGCGGGGTCAAGGACTACGGCACGCTCCTTCCCGGCCATGGCGGCATGCTCGACCGGATCGACTCGCTCTGCTTTGCGGCGCCGGTGTTCTTCCATCTGACACGGTATTTCTTCGCGAGGTAACGTTAGCTTCCGGCTTCGGAAGGCCCTTCACGGGTGCCGCATCGCTGGCCTTTCACGTTTCTGCCCGAAAGCCTCCGAACTAGCATCACGTAAAAGGCGTAGGGCAGTCCCGGCATCCGCGTCCGGCGTCTGAAGTACGGGAGCGAAGAGCGTGCCTATGGACGTGGCGATGTGCGTGCGGCTTTCCGCGGCGGCGGTTGTCTTTGTCGGTTACGTCCTCACTGCGTCAACGGCCCACGCCTGCGACTGTTTCGGAGCCCCGACGTGCGCGAACCTGTGGAACGCCGGACTGGTGTTTGTCGGCCGGGTCGAGCGGATTGACACCCCATCTCGACGCAACGAGGTGGCGACGCTCGTCGTCGAAGAGTGGTTGCGCGGCGCAGCCGTCAAGGACCGAGTGACGATTGTTTCCGAGGGGGTCGGCGTCGCCTGCACCTACGACTTCAATGAGCAGCGCCGATATCTCGTATTTGCCTACCAAGCGCCCGACGGCGCCTGGAAGGCCCCCCTGTGTGGCGGTACGATGCCGCTGGAATCTGCGAGCAAAGTCCTCGATGAGATCAAGAGGGACCTGCGCTCTCGCCGGTCTGGCCGCGTTTCAGGGTCTGTCGCTTTCGATGAGAGACCTGGCGAACTCATCTTCACCGGTCCTCCGATTCCGGCCGCCACGGTCTCGCTCCGTAACGAACAAAGAGTGCTGACGACGAAGACGAACGCGCGCGGCGAGTTCCAATTTCCCCGAGTTCCGCCCGGCGCCTACTCCCTTTTTGCTGCGCTGCCGGCGGACGCTCAACAGGTGGCGCCGATACCGGTTCGTGTCGGTGCAAATGCCTGCATCACGCGGCACGTCTTTCCCGAGCGAGCGAACCAATCAGTCGTACCGTGAGTTGACGAGTAAATGGCCGACGCTGTTTCATTCCGGGGCGTCTTGCGAATCTGGCAAGATGAACGCCGGGATTCAAGATGACGCGGGCGTTCATGAGTCAGGCAGCACTGGTACTCGCCGCATGCTTGTCAACCGCACACGGTGTGGCCGCACAAACGTCATGGAAATGCCCCGACCAGCCGATCGAGCCGTGCGTCAAGCGTCACGGACGTCTTTCGAGCCAGAACGGCATCACGTTGACGGTCTGGATTATCGGCACGACGCGGAGAGTTGCCGTGGCAAACGACGTCGAATCGTTTCCACCAATTGTCCAGAAGTACTTGACGATGACATCGGACGATCACAGCTACGTCTTCGGAGACTTCGAGCTTTGTCTCACGCGTCCCGATGTCCCGGGCCACATCATGCACGCCTGCGTCGCGGGAGCGGAGAAGCTGGTGGTTCAACCGCTCCGCCGGCGCGAGCCGCCATTTCGTCTGCTGTCGACGTGGCCATCTGACCGCTAGAAATGGACGTACACAAGCACCCCTTGCCGATCCTTCCCAACGAGTGGAGAGACTACGAGCCTTGATGTCGGCCCGGGCAATACATAGGGAAGTCTGCTGCTCTCGTGAGCACGATCGACCAACGCTCCGACAAGGGCACCGACACCCGAAAGCAGCAAAGGGGCTCCCACTTTCGCTGAAGGGAGGACGTAGCCCTCTCCAGAGCCGGCGATTGCCAGGATACTCAGCGCCGCGCCGGCGCCTACGGCTGCTCCAATCAAAGCGCCATTAGCGAGGCCGTCCTTCTTCTGTGCTGCGCTGACTTGGGACGGCGCGAAGCTCTGGTTGTTACGTAGCCCGTCGGATGATCGGGTCATGACCTGAGCTTCAGCGATGGCGGGCCACAACACCATCGATGCCCCCACTCCAGTGAACCATCGTCGTATCGAACTGGTCACGGCATCTCCTCATCTCTCTGCCGAATGAATGCGTGAAATGAGAGGCAAGTGGCTCATGGATTGGCCGTGACCTGCCGCGTCCACCCTCCGATCTATCGTTAACTGATGGAACTGAATGGATTAGTGGAACATGGCGGCTGGTTTGGCATCGCTATGGCCGTGATTGTGGCAATTGCCGTCGCGCTGATCAGGCGCGGCGTGAAGCTGAAAATTGAAGCGGAAATCCCAGCATCAAAACGCTAGCTGTGCGACGCACTCACTCATTGCGTAACAGCTGGCGGCTCGTCCGGCGATCCGCGGTCGCGGCGGCGGTAGTGTCCCTTTTTGCTTGTAGTGCGCGAACGCCGCGCCCAGCCGAATCGGAGATCGCTCCAGCCGTTCCGCGACGGATTCACGCGGAAATCCGCGATTCGTCCGTTGACGCACTTCCGGATTACCGCGTGCTGGTCTCTCCCGATATCGTCTTTGCCATCGTCGACGTCGGCCCGGACGAAATCGTCTTCCGGCTGCGACATCGGCCGGGGTCATTCGAATCGGCAATCACGATGTTCACCATCGATCTCGACACCGATCAGAACGCATCAACTGGGTCCGAGAGCATCGAGTACTCCGTCTTCGTCTTTCCCGCCGGCGGAAAGGGCGCAGACGTGTCGCGAACGACGAGTACGGGGAATACGCTTGTTGGGACGGTTCCAGTCACCTTCGTCACCGACGGATGCGACGTGGCGATACCTCGCTCGCTCCTGAAAGACGAGGACGGCCGGTTCGACTTCCGCGTGCGCGTCTACGCGCAACCGGCATTGCCGCTCGTTCTTGATGTGCTCCCGGATAACGGCCTGGTGCGAATCCAATGATGGTGCTCGCTGGCCAGATTCGCCTGGATTGGCGCACACTGATTGGTGCCGAATGAAACGAGTACTCGTGATTGCCGCAATCCCGCTGCTCTCGATCGCCGCCGCGACTGCGGCGCACGCCCAGCCGCAGCCGCCGGCCGCATGCCGCTCGGCCATCGACGCGCGGCTGCCGGGCTGGCAGTTGTCCCCGCCGCCTGCCGATCTTGCAAGAGTAGCGAAGCAGAAGAAGATCTCGACCAACGTCGTCCAATCGGATTTCGACGACAACGGAACGCGCGATACGGCCGTTCTGGTCGTCATGCCCGGGACGGGCGAGCTCCATCCGCGCCAGCGCATCGCCGTCTGCCTGTCACAGGCCGGCACGATCAATCTTCATGTGATCGGCGACCCGTACTGCGGCGACGGGATCAGCGTGGCGCCGAAGGGCACTCGCGCATGGGATTTCACAACCGAGAAGCCGGTGACCTACTGGACCAACGGCGTGTCTGCCTATTGCTACGAGAAGGCGGGCGGGACGTATCTCTTCAGAGACGGGAAGTTCATCCTGATTGTCGACAGCGATTGACTGATATGACCTTCGTTCTCCGAACGACCGACGTCGTGGACGAGGGCCTGCGCGCGGCAATTGCGGGCCCGCTCATCGCCTACAACGAGGCGAAGACCGGCCGAAACGATTATCGGCCGCTCATCATCGCCATCGACGACGCTGAAGGCCGTGTGATGGGCGGACTGTGGGGACGCACGGTCTACGACTGGCTGTTCGTCGAGCTGCTGGTCGTGCCGGACGCGCTGCGCGGACGCGGGCTCGGGACCGAGCTGATGAAGCGGGCGGAGGACGAGGCGCTGAAGCGCGGGTGTCACAGCGCCTGGCTTGACACCTTCGAGTTCCAGGCGCGCGGGTTCTACGAACGTCTCGGCTACAGTTGCTTTGGTGAATTGCGTGACTATCCACCCGGCTACGCTCGATATTTCATGAAGAAAGCACTCAAACGAAACTGACATGTTTGGCACCGAACATCTCGCGTTGTTCATCGTCAGCGGATTCCTGCTGAACATCACCCCCGGCCAGGACACGCTCTACATCGTCGGCCGCACGGTCTCGCAGGGCCGCCGCGCGGGTGTGCTGTCGGTCCTCGGCATTTCCTCCGGCTGCGTCGTCCACACGATTGCGGCAGCGTACGGGCTGGCGGCGATTCTTGCGGCGTCGGCAAATGCGTATGTCGTGATCAAATTCGCCGGCGCGGCGTATCTGGCGTATCTGGGCGTTCGTATGATGCTCTCGGGGCCCGTCGCGGGCGACGCTCCGTCGACATTCGGCCGTGATTCGGCGTGGTCGATCTACCGTGCCGGACTGGTCAGCAACGTGCTGAATCCGAAGGTGGCGCTGTTCTTCCTCGCGTTTCTGCCGCAGTTCGTGACTGCCAACGCAGAATCGCGGGTGCTCGCGTTCCTGTTTCTCGGCGCCGTTTTCGTCTTCAACGGCACGCTGTGGTGTTTCTTTCTCGTGTGGGCCGCGTCGGCGGTGAAAGAACGCCTGCGCGGCACGCCCTCGTCCGGGCTGATCCTCAAGCGAGCGGTCGGAGCGATGTTCGTTGGTCTCGGCGTGAGGCTTGCGGTTTCGAAGTAACGTGCACGCAGCAGGACGTTACGATGTGGCTCGATGACACCAGAGGACACTTCGTCGACTGGTCGACTCAGCGCTGGGTGCAGTTGACCGGCCGGCGCGTAAATCTCGAGGACCATGGCTGGCTGCACGGGCCCGTTGGCAAACCAACGGGGATCGGTGCGGGATTCTTCGAGACCTATGCCGCGGAACACGACCTACGCCTCGCGCGCGGCGAGATGTGCGGGCTGCTTCCGGACATTCGGTCGCTCGCCGGTCCGGAATTCGACCCGCTGAGCGTGGCAGCTCCGGTCGCGGATTTCTACCATCGAACATCCGAGTACGACCTCGATGCCTGGTCGCAGTGGTGCGGTATGTTTCGACCGTTTGGGTCGGCGCTCGCCCTCCTGTTCAGCCGGCGGCTCCAGCAGCTGAACGTCCCGCTTTCCGGCTTGGACACCAGCCACGGCATGTCAAGTGACGTCATCCCGCTTCGTGACGTTGCGACTGATGAAGTGGTCTTCACCGCGTGGGTGCGCCGGCTTCTCGAAACCGGTCATGTGATTTACGCGGGTGCGTACTCCACCTGCACGGTGCCGGATTATGCGGGCCGGTGCGTACGGGTCGTGTTTCCGCTGCCGAACGGGAACGCGGTCGTGGTCATGCGCCCCGTCGCGCACGAAGACGGTTCCTTGTCACTCGTCTCCGCTGGCGATCGATTCGGAAGTCCTGGATTCTACTTCACCGTCAATGCCGGCGGCGGACGCGTCTGGGCTCGATACCTGCGGGCTCTTCGAGAGCAGATTCATGTCTACGCCGTTGCAGACGATGTGCGGGCCGATCACGTGCTGTCATTGTGGGGCGCGAAGTTTCTCCGCCTGCATTACCGCCTTCGCCCGAAGCTGGCTGTGTTGACGACTTCAGTGACGGGCCGGACGTAATCCATGGGACACGCATGAGACAGCTCATTTCCAGCGGCAGCCCGTACGAACCGAAGGTCGGAATCTCGCGCGCCGTGCGCGTGGGATCGTTCATCGCCGTGTCGGGGACGGCACCCTTGCGGGACGGG
>DASTBV010000040.1:0-51017 GCA_035711805.1 Vicinamibacterales bacterium | reverse complement strand
AAAAGCTGATGGCGCGTTAGTCGTTCGAGTCGTTCGGATCGTTCGGATCGTTCGGATCGTTCGGATCGTTCGGATCGTTCGAGTCGTTCGAGGCGTTCGCCGACCCGGTGTTGCGCCAATGCCCGACGCGTAATACGCTGGCCGCATGTGGAACGATCCGAACGACCCGAACGTTCCGAACGATCCGAACGTTTCGAACGACTCTAAGGACGTGATCGTTCGCATTGAACCGCTCGGCCAGCGCTGGCAGACCCAGGACCCGTTCCTCTTCTGCGTTCACCACCTCGATCTCTATCCCGCAGGGAACGACCAGCTCGGCCCGAAGGCGTCGCTCGCAGGGCGCGACATCGGGCAGGACTTCGAGGGCAAGGATGGCTGGCGCATGTACCACGGCGACGTCGTCCCCGGGTTTCCGCAGCACCCGCACCGTGGCTTCGAGACCGTGACCATCGTCCGCAAGGGCTACATCGATCACTCCGACTCACTCGGCGCGACGGCGCGCTTCGGGATGGGCGACGTGCAGTGGCTGACTGCCGGGTCCGGCGTGGTGCATTCGGAGATGTTTCCGCTGCTCAATCCGAATGGTCCGAACACGCTGGAGCTGTTTCAGCTGTGGCTGAACCTGCCGGCGAAGAACAAGATGGTTCCGGCCTACTTCACGATGTTCTGGAACGACCAGATCCCGCGCCGCTTCTATGCCGATACGAACGGCACGAAGGTCGAGGTGACGGTGATTGCCGGCGCGGTCAGCGACGTCGAGCCGCTGCCGCCGCCGCCGCATTCGTGGGGCGCCGATCCCGAGGCCGATCTGGCGATCTGGTCAATCGCGATGGAGGAGGGAGCGGCGTGGACCGTTCCTGCGGCGCGGGGCGCGCGGACCGTCCGCACGCTGCACCAATTTGCGGGGAACGGTTTGACGGTTGCGGGTCGGGACATCCCGGGCCCGGCGGCGGTGCAGATCAAGGCCGACGAAACGGTCGCCATCGTGGCGAATCGCGGTCCGATTGAGATCCTCCTGCTGCAGGGGCGGCCGATCGGCGAGCCCGTCGCGCAATACGGGCCCTTCGTGATGAACACGCGCGCAGAGCTGGAACAGGCGTTTCAGGACTACCGTCGAACCCAGTTCGGCGGCTGGCCATTTCCGGTGACCGCCCCGGTTCATCCGCGCGGCCAGGCGCGTTTTGCCCGTCACGCAGATGGGCGCGTGGAATATGCCGAACATCAACACGCCTCTCGGTAGAATTCGATCTCGTAGAGGCCGACCTTCAGGTCGGCCTTTCAGCCAGAGGACCCTATGAGCACCATCGCCACCCGTGAAGAACTGCGCGACTGCTACCCGCAGCCGCTCGAACGATCGCTGCGCAAATCGCTGACCGCACTCGACGCGCATATGCGCCGCTTCATCAGCCTGTCGCCGTTTCTGTGCCTCGGGACGTCGAGCGCCGGCGGCTCGGATGTGACCCCGCGCGGCGACAGCCCCGGATTCGTGCACGTCCTCGACGATCGGACGCTCCTCATTCCCGACTGGCCCGGCAACAACCGGCTCGACTCGTTGACCAACGTCGTCGCCAATCCGCAGGTGGGGCTGCTGTTCTTCATCCCTGGCGTCAACGAGACGCTGCGGATTAACGGCGTGGCCGAGATCACGATGGAGCCGGCGTTCGTCGAACGCTGGACCGTGCACGGAAAGCACCCGCGCTCCGCGATGCGCGTGACCGTGCGCGAAGCCTACCTGCACTGCGCGAAGGCGCTGATGCGCTCCAGGCTGTGGCAGGACGACTATCGTATCGAGCGCACCGAGCTGCCGACCTACGCGCAGATGCTCAAGGACCAAAACGTGACGACGCAGAGCGTCGAGGAGCTGCAGGCGTCGATCGACGAGAGCTACGCGACGAGGCTGTATTAGGGCCTGTCGCCGTGTCCGCCTTGGCCTGTTGTAGTGTCCGCCGTCAGGCGGACCTCAGAAATTCACCGCAGCGGCGTCCCTGAGAATGATTTCCCGGTACACCGGCAGCGACCAGCCCTGCTTCGTCAGCTCGTCGAGGCGCTTCTCGACCCGCGCGCGATAGGACTTCGCGTCTTTGTAGAGCTTCTTCAATTGCGCCGGCGTCATCGCCACCTCGTAGCCGGCAAGTCCGCACAGCTGCGCCTGCGCTTCCGGTGTCCGTGACGCCACGAACGGATGCGCGTTGGCAACGGGTGGAGACGCGCCGGCGTTGCGAACGGCGAACGCTTTCACCGGCACGTCGACGTACGGGTTGCGGATGCCGCCGCGAGGATTGCCGTATTCGTCGAGCGCCATGAGCGATCCGTCGTTCGCGTCGTTGCGGTCCACGAGAATGCGATCGGCGCGCGGCGCAACCGTGCCCTTGTCCACCCACTTCCACAGATGGTCCAGCGCGACCGACATGTACGCCGCCATGGGAAAGCGGCTGATCGGCAGCTTGCACGGGTTCGGGTAGTAGGCCGCCGCGTCGCGCGAATCGATGTGCGCCATGCCGGGAAACTCGTAGACGCGAAACTGATTTCCCGGCGCGTCGCTGTCCTGCCGCGCCGTCACGTTGGCCGACGCCACTTCGGTCATCGTCGGCACCTGCACGATCGGAACGTCGACCGGCCGCGCCGTGCCGCCGGCCGTCGCCTGCACCGCGATCGTCGCTCCAGTGCTGGTCGGCAGGAACCCGTCGTAGATCGAACGCATGTCCGCAAGGCGAAGCACGGTATGCGCCGGCAGGTAATTGATTACGACCGCCGCGGACGCCGACGTTCCAGCCAGAATGATCTTGCGAATCCGGTACGCGGCAATCGGGCTGTCCTTCGACTTCATCAGCGCGCCGACCTGCGCGAGGATTTCCGGCGCCTGCCCCGGCGCAACGCGAAGATTCCGGTAGCGCTGCTCGTTGAACTCGACGAACGGCTCGTGCGTGCTGGTCAGCACGTCGAGGCCGATATGCCCCGCGCTCATCGAGTAGCGGTGCGTGAAGTGAAACATCCACGCGTTGCCGCTCGGGTGCATCGATTCCGCCAGCAGCAGGCCGCTGCCGCGCGCGGCGTCCACCGGTTTCCGGATCACGATCCGCGTCGTGTACGGCTGGCCGCTCGCCGTGCCGGACACGAAGTATTCGGATGCCTCGTACTTGAAGTGCGCGAGATCGTCGCCGGCAGGCAGGGCCATCAGCGATTCGAACATCGGGCCGGGTCCGCCGACTGGTGGGCTCATTGACGGCAGCGGCACGGCCGCCGGGCTCGACGGCAGGGTCGAGGCATCGAAGGCCCCGCCCGCGCGCGGTCCCTGCCCGGCCTGGCGCCCGCCTGCCCCGCCGCCGCGGGTGGGAATAGGGGACTGCGCGCCGAGCAAGGTCGACAGCAGAAGGGACATCGCGGTAAGCGCTATGAGCTTCATGCGCGTAATTAAAGCGCGAATCGTATTAAGATTCCGCTTCCTAACGCGGATTTCACGTCCGTGGCGCGAACCCTGCGGGTTCGCGAGGCGAGCCTGCAAGGCTCGCCCACGAAATCCGCGCTAGCGCATTTAGGGAATGCGATATGGCCTTCAGGTTTACGAGGTTAATGATGAATTCACGCTACGCACGTGTTCTGTTGATTTTTGTGACGTCCGTGGTCCTGGCCCATGGCACCGCGTTCGCGCAGGCCGGCGCCCAGACGAAGCCGTTCGAGCCGCAGGTCGGGCAGCCCGGCAAGGACGTCGTGTGGGTCCCGACGCCGCAGGCCCTCGTCGAGAAGATGCTCGACATGGCCAAGCTGACGCCGCAGGACTTCCACATGGACCTCGGCTCGGGTGACGGCCGCACGGTCATCACGGCCGCGAAGCGCGGCGCCCGCGCGGAAGGCATCGAGTACAACCCCGACATGGTGGCGCTCTCGCAGAAGGCGGCGCAGACCGCCGGCGTTGCCGATAAGGCCACCTTCCGCAAGGCCGACATCTTCGAGACCGACTTCTCCAAGGCGAACGTCATCACGCTGTTCCTGCTGCCGCAGCTGAACATGAAACTGCGGCCGACGATCCTCAACATGCGCCCTGGCACGCGCATCGTCTCCAACACCTTCACGATGGAGGACTGGACGCCGGACGAGACGCAGACCGTCGGCGGCGACTGCGTCAGCTGGTGCACCGCTCACCTGTGGATCGTGCCGGCGAAGGTTCAGGGCGCATGGGACGTTCCGGGCCGCGGCACGCTGACGCTCAACCAGACGTTCCAGATGCTGAGCGGCACGCTCGGATCGGCGCAGGTGTCGAACGGCAAGCTGCGCGGCGACGACGTGACGTTCACCGCCGGTGGGACGACCTACACCGGCAAGGTCAGCGGCAATACGATGACGTTGACCGCCAACGGAACGAAGCTCACCGCGACCAAGAAATAAACTCCCAACTTCCAAATCCCAACTCCCAAGACGCTACGTTGCAGACTTGGGAGTTGGGCGTTGGGGGTTGACTATCTGCAGTCTCCCGTCAGCGCTTTCCACGACCGGACGTCGATGATTGCCTGGTTATACGCGGGGTCGCGGGCTGGATTCGAAATCGGATCCTGAGGCACGCGCGCCCCGCCGATTCGCACGCGGCCGCCCAGCACGCCTACTCCCTGCGGTCCATTTACGTCGACCTTGCGAATCAGTCCGGTGACCTGCATGGCCGTGCGCTGGTGCGCCTTGATGTCGTTCAACAGCTTCTTCGCGCCTTCGAGGCGGAACCGCCGCCCGGGCTCGATTTCGAGCGAGCCGGGCTGATCCTCGCGGCGTTCGCCGGCGATGAAGTTGCCGTTCTTCGCGCAGCCGTTGATCGACACGAGCTGCGAGTCTTCCGGAACCCTGGTTTCCTGCGCGGCTGCGGTCTCCTGCGCTGCGACAGCAGCCATTGACGCAGCAAGGAACAACGCAACGGCTTGTGTCGTCATGACGGCAGTGTACTATCCGCCAGACTCCGCCTGAAAGCGGACACTACGTGACGTCATGATTGACGTTCAGCAGCTGCGCAAGCAGTACGGCGACCTCGTCGCTGTCGACGACGTCAGCTTTAGGGCCGAAAAGGGCAGCATTTTCGGCCTTCTTGGTCCGAACGGCGCCGGCAAGACGACAACCATCAGCTGCATCTCCGGCCTGCTGAAGCCGACCTCGGGGCGGATAACCGTCAGCGGACACGATGTGGTGACCGACGGGCCGGCAGCGCGTCGTCACCTCGGCATCGTCCCGCAGGAACTGGCGCTCTACAGCGATCTCTCCGCGGCGGCCAATCTGGAGTTCTGGGGATCCGCCTACGGCGTGACCGGAGAGCCGCTGCGGCGTCGCGTCGCCGAGGTGCTCGCGCTGATCGGCCTTGCTGATCGCGGCAAAGACCACACGTCCACCTTCAGCGGCGGGATGAAGCGGCGGCTGAACTTCGGGTGTGGCATCGTCCACAACCCGAAGGTGCTGCTCCTCGACGAGCCGACGGCCGGCGTCGACCCGCAGAGCCGTGTTCGCCTGCTCGAGCTCGTGCGCGAACAGGCGCGCGCCGGCACAACGGTGATTTACACGACACACTACATGGAAGAAGCGCAGGATCTCTGCGACCGCATCGCCATCGTCGATCGCGGCAAGCTGCTCGCGATGGGAACGCTCGACGAGCTGCGCCGCATGGTCGGGGAGAAGGATCTGGTGCGGCTGGCCGGCCGGTTCGACCCCGCCGCCGCCACCCGGGCGCTCGAGGCAGTGGACGATGTGAAGGTCTTGTCCGCGGCGGCCGACGTCCTCACGATTGCAACCGTCGGCGCCTCACGGAAGCTGCCGGCGATCTTCACCACGCTGGCTTCGGCCGGATCCGACATTCACGAGACGACGTTGAGCGTGCCGAGCCTCGAGAGTCTGTTCATCACGCTGACCGGCCGGGAGCTGCGCGAATAGGTGCGGTTCGTTCTGGTCGCGGCGGCGAAGGACATCCGGCGGCGCATGGCGGATCCCGCCGCGCTGTCGATCTGGATCGGCCTGCCGCTGCTCCTCGGTGGCCTTCTGAGTTTCGTTTCCAGCGGTGCGAGCGAGGCGCCGCCGCGCGCGCGCGTACTGCTCGTCGATCAGGACAACACGGCGCTCAGCGCTTTGTTTCCGACGGCGGTCCGACAGGGCAACACGCCAATCGACCTGGAGGAGGTGGCGCTCGACGAAGGGCGTCGGCGGATTGACGCGGGAGAGGCCACGGCACTCCTTGTCATCCCGGCCGGATTTCAGGATGCCGTCGTCGGCACCGGTTCCGCCCGCCTGCGGCTCGTGACGAATCCGGCGGAACGTGTCCTGCCGGCGATGGTGCGGCAGATGCTGGAGGTTGTGGTCGAAGGGGCCTTCTATGGGCGGCAGCTGTTTTCCGAACCGCTCAGCAGGATTGCACGCTCGCCGCAATCAGGCCCGGCGCCGGACGCCGACGTGGCGGCTATCGCCGTCGACATAAATCAACGGTTGACCGAGCTGCAGGGAGTGCTCCTCCCGCCGGTGATCACACTGTCGGTGAAGACCGGCAGCGGGTCGCAGCCGCTGAACTTCGGGCAATTGTTCCTTCCGGGCATGCTGTTCATGGCGTTTCTCTTCATCGCCCAGGGCATGAGCGTTGATGTCTGGGATGAGAAGCAGGAAGGGACACTGCGCCGGCTGCTGACGACACCGCAGAGCGCGGGACGTCTCTTGCTCGGGAAGCTTGTCGCCGGGATCGCCGTGGCGTCCATCGTCGCGTGTGCGGGCCTTCTCGGCGCCGTCGCCTTGTTCGACCTGGCGTGGTCACGAGTGCCAGTGGCGCTGCTCTGGTGTGCGTATGTCTGTGGCGCCCTGCTCGCGATGCTGACGCTGCTGCATTTGTTCGCGAGAAGTCAGCGTGGCTCCGAGATGCTCTCCGGCGTCGTCACGTTTCCGCTGATGATGCTTGGCGGCTCGTTCTTTCCGTTCGAGGCGATGCCGGCGTGGATGGTCGCGGTGGGACGCTGGACGCCGAACGGTCTTGGCGTGACGCGGCTGAAGGATCTCCTCTACGGCGACGTGTCTGCGACGGCGATCGGACTTGCGGCGGTTGGCATTGGGATCCCGGCAGTGCTGGCCTTTGTGCTTTCCTGGCGCCGGCTGCGGAGCTTCGCCAATGCGTGAGTGGATCCGGTCGGCCGCCTTCATCGCCCGCAGCGATCTCTCGTTCATGCTGCGGCAGCGCGAGACACTGCTGTGGACGTTCGCGATGCCGCTGCTGTTCTTCTATTTCATTGGCACGGTGACCGGGGGATTTGGCGGCGGCGATCCCAATCGACCCGATCCGCTGGCGTTGCGGACGGATGCCCCGCGCGGAGTCGTTCTCGACGCTATCGTCGAGCGGTTGAAGGCGAGCAACTTCCGTGTGGATCGACCGGCAACGGCGGACGCGTTGGCGGAGTACTCGCGGCGCCTGGTGATTCCGGCGTTCACCGACGACAGCGTCCGGGCCGGGACTCAGGTGCAGGCCACGCTCGACCTTCGTGACGACAACGTCGCCGCGAACCTCGATCAGTTCCGCGTCTCGCGCGCGCTCTACGGCGTGGTGGCCGATCTTGCGGTGCTGAAAACCACCGCGCAGCCGGTTTCTGCAGAAGCGCTCGCGGCGGTCGCCTCCGCGCCGCGCCAGGTGACGTTGGCGGTCACGGCTGCTGGCCGCCGGGAGGAGATCCCGGAGGGTTTCGCGCAGGCCGTGCCCGGCACGATGGTGATGTTCACCATGCTGATCCTGCTGACGAGCGGCGCCATCCTGCTGGTGGTCGAGCGCCAGCACGGGCTGCTTCGACGCCTCGCATCGACGCCGATTACACCAGGTGCCGTCGTCGCCGGCAAATGGACGTCACGGATGGCGCTTGGCCTCGTGCAGATCGCCTTCGCCATGCTGGTCGGCCGGGTCCTCTTCCGCGTGGACTGGGGACCGTCTCTGCCAATGGTCGTGGCCGTCCTCGCGGCGTGGGCGTCGTTCAATGCGTCGTTCGCGCTGCTGCTTGGAAATATCGCGCGCACGCAGCCGCAGATGGCGGGCGGCGGCGTTCTGACCACGATGATCCTTGCCGCACTGGGCGGGTGCTGGTGGCCGATCGAGATCACGCCGGAGTGGATGCAGTCGCTGGCGTTCGTCCTGCCCACCGGCTGGACGATGGATGCGCTGCACAAGCTGGTGAACTTCGGGTACGGGGCCGGATCGGCCGCGCCGCACGTGGCGGCGCTCGCGGTATCGGCGATGGTGTGCGGTTGGGGAGGGGCGAAGATCTTCCGGTATCAATAGAAAGGCCGACGTGAACGTCGGCCTCTACCTACCCAGGCAACCCAGGCCACCCAGCTACCCAGGCAACCCACTACGGCGTCGTTCCCTGGCTCGATCCCGCGAACAGACGCTTTCCGCTCGATGTCAGCACGACGCTGCGGGCGTTGCCCGTGGGTGTGCCGTCCTTGGCCAGGCTCCCTTCCACCGTCACCTCGTCCCCAATCTTCATCGTGTCGCGCCGCCAGCCGTTGCGCATCAGGATGTTCGGGCTGCCCATCTCCATGCCCCAGTTGACCACCTTGCCGGTCTTGTCATCCTTGACGTCCATGTAGAAGAACGTATGCGGATTCATCCACCTGACTTCCGTGATCTTGCCGGTCATCTTGAACGGCTTGTTCGCGTCGAATTCGGCGGCGAACGAATGGTGCGCCGGCGCGGAAGTGGCCGCCAAAACCAGGACGACGGCTGCGAGGACCAGAATCTGTGCTGCACGCATCAAAGAACCTCCGGATGACGAATGAAACTGCCATAGCTTACACAGGAATTCGCCATCTGGTTGTTAGACCCGCCGAAATCCACCTATCTGACGACTTCAGAAAGAATTCGCGTCACGGCCGAACTTTCTAAGCCTCCGCCCGAACGTTCCCGGCACTTTTGGGCGTATCGGACCATCGGGCATTAACCCGATCCCGGCACATCCGTTGCCTCGACCTGAGCCGGGACCATCCAGTCAATACCCGATGTGTAACGGCCATCTGGCCGGGTCGGGAGAAGTGTGCCTGCGACCAGGACCAAGGAGAACAGCGTGAGGATGCACGGAATGCGACGGGTAGCGTTTGCCGCAGTACTCGCCGGGATCGTCGGCGCCGGGCAGTGGCTGCTCGTCAAGGCGGACGTGCCGCAGGTCGGGGCAAACAACTGGGCGTCAGCCGGCGACTTCGGCGCGATGCCCGAGGGCAGCGCCGCTGCCTCGCTCGCCGACGGGCGCATCGTCGTCGCCGGTGGGCACTACAGCGACGGCACGCTGGTCTCGCAGGTCGGCATCTACAATCCGGTATCGCAGTCGTGGGCAAACGGCGGCCAGCTCGGCGTGGCCAGAACCGGCCATACCGTCACCGCGCTGGACGACGGCCGCGTGCTGATTGCGGGCGGCCGCACCGTGAACGGTCCGTCGTTCGACGTCGAGATTTACAACCCGAACACAGGTCAGTCGGTTCATGCCGGCGACCTGTGGGTGCCTCGCGTCAATCACGCCGCGGTCGAACTTGGCAGCGGCCTCGTTCTCGTTGCCGGCGGCTCGAACGGCAGCGGCGTCCTCGACTACCTGGAGCTGTTCGATTCCACCAGCGGCGTGACCCAGAGCCTCAGCATCCGGCTGGCCGTTGCGCGTGAAAAGCTGACGGCGACGCGGCTGCTCGACGGCCATGTGCTCCTCGCCGGCGGACGCGACGGGTCGGGCAGCCTCGCGATTGCTGAGATCTTCAGCTCGGGCAGCCGCAGCATCTTCGAGACCGGCTCGCTGCGGACGGCGCGGAGCGGCCACACCGCCGTGCTGCTGCCGAACAACAACCAGGTTCTGATTGCCGGCGGCACCGTCAACGGCGCGCCCACCGCTTCGGCGGAGCTGTACGCCGACTGGCGTAACGGGTTCCGTGCCGTGCCGAACCCGATGTCGCAGGCGCGCACCGCAGCCGCCGGTGGCGCGCTGCCGTACCACAATCTCGCGTTCGTCGGCGGCGGCGGCGCGACGAGCGGCGAGTACTTCGGCTACGCGACGGTGAAGACCGACAAGGCCGACTACTGGCCGGGTGAGACCGTGACCATCACCGGGTCCGGCTGGCAGCCTGGCGAGACCGTCACGCTGAAGATTTCAGAGGACGCCGACACGCACAACGACTTCACCTACACCGCCGTCGCCGATGCGCAGGGAAACATCATCAACACCCAGTTCGCGCCGATCGAGAACGACGTGTTCCATCACTTCGGGATGCGCTTCTATCTGACCGCCACCGGCGTCGCGTCGACCGCGTTGAACACTTTTACTGATGGAAACTCCACCATCACAGGCACGGTGCGGGACAGCGCGACGAACGCAGCCATCCCGAACGCCACCGTGTCGTGTGCAGGCGGCTGTAATGAACCGGCTTCGACAACGACCAACGCCGCGGGCTCCTATTCCTTCAAGGTGCCCTTCGATGGAAGTGGCACTGCGACAATTACGTTGAGCGCAGTAGCTGGCGGTTACGCGAGTCAGACACTGCCTTCATTCCTGACTGAACATCAGCAGACAATCAACAACAAGAACTTCTTTCTTGTTGCCAACGTCAGGCCGACCTCAACATCCGTCAGCTGCGAGCCGGCTGCCGTGGCCGTGAATGCCACGACGTCCTGCACGGCGACAGTCTCGGACACCGGTGCGGCACCGGCGACCGTCCCGGCAGGCACGGTCGCATTCTCGACCGGCGGTGCGGGAAACTTCGTTCCTCTGTTCTGCACGTTGTCGGGCACTCCGGCGACCTGCTCCGTCGGCTACACACCTTCAGCCCGAGGTGACGGCTCGCACGAGATCACCGGCACTTACACCCCGACGAGCAGTCACACAGGCAGCACGTCGCCGCAGTTCAATCTGGCCGTCACCAAGGCAAACCAGGCGGCATTGAATCTGACGACGCCGGCGAGCATCGTCTTCGGCGCCACCGGCACCGCGACGGCAACCGGCGGCACCGGCAACGGCGCGGTGACGTTCAGCGCCGGATCGTCGACTGGCTGTTCGATCGACGCGACGAGCGGCGTCATTACGGTTACCAACGCCTCGGGCACCTGTCTGATCAGCGCAGAGAAGGCTGGCGACGACAACCTTCTGGCGGTCACCGCGGGCCCCAATTCGGTGACCCTCGAGAAGGCCGACGCCGTGGTGACGGTCACCGGCGTCACCGTTATCTACGACGGCGACGAGCATGGCGCGAGCGGCACCGCAAAAGGTGTCAACGACGCAGATCTGAGTGCCCAGCTCGATCTGGGCGCCAAGTTCATCAACGTTCCAGGAGGTACCGCGAACTGGACGTTCAACGGAGGAGACAACTACGTCACCGAAAACGGGAGCGTCCAGATCGTCATCAACCAGGCCGACGCCACGATTGGCGTGAAGCCCTACGCCGTCACCTATGACGCCGCCCCGCACACGGCCACCGGTATCGCGACCGGCGTCAAAGGCGAGGACTTGAGCAATCTGCTCAATCTGAGCGGGACGACGCACACGGACGCCGGTACCTACACGAACGACCCATGGACATTTGCCGGAAACGTTAACTACAAGATGGCCAGCGGCGTCGTGACGAACTCGATCGCGAGGGCCACGCCAACCATCGCGATGACGTGGGTCAATAGCGTCTACAACACGAATCCTCATCCGGCATCGGCGGTCGTGACCGGCGTGGCCGGCCAAACGAACCTGGCGCCTGCGGCGAATTTGGTCTATTACGCTGGTGCGTCAGTGGGCGGCACGCCTCTGAGCGGCGCGCCGGTTAATGCCGGCACATACACGGTGCAGGCCGTGTTTGCTGGCAACACCAACTACACGGACACGACCGACCAGAAGACGATCACGATTGAGAAGGCACCTCCAACCATCGTGATTACGTGGCTTAACAGCACCTACAACACGGATCCCAATCCGGCGACCGTGGCTGTGGACGGTGTTGGCGGAGAGGAGAATCTGTCGCCGGCCGCGACGTTTGCCTACTATGCGGGCGGGGACGCCTCTGGCACGCCGCTCGGCACTGCGCCGGTTAACGCCGGTACTTACACCGTGAAGGCAGATTTCGCGGGCAACGACAACTATAAGGACGCGACTGCCACGAAGACGATCACCATTCAGAGGGCTACGCCGACGGTCATCATTACGTGGGCCAACAGCACCTACAACACGAATCCCAATCCGGCCTCCGCGGTTGTGAACGGCGTTGGCGGCGAGCTGAATCTGTCGCCAGCCGCGACGCTCGTCTACTACCTTGGCCTGACAGCCTCAGGCGCACCTCTGGCCGGTGCGCCGGTGGACGCAGGCACCTACACCGTCCGGGCCTCGTTCGAGGGCAACACCAACTACAAGGATGTGTTTGCCGACCAGACGATCACCATTCACAAGGCCGACCAGGCGATCACCTTCGGACCGCTGGCGAACAAGACGTTCGGCGATCCTCCCTTCAGCGTCACCGCGACAGGCGGCGCATCGGGAGAGCCGGTGACGTTCTCCAGCACGACTGGGTCGGTCTGCTCCGTCTCCCCGAATGTAAACCCTGCGACCGTTACCATTCTCGCGGTCGGGCTGTGCACCGTTCAGGCATCGCAAAAAGGGAATAAGAACTACAACGACGCGCCGCCCATCGATCGAAGCTTCTCGATCGCCGCGTGGACGGCAAACGGCTTCCATCAGCCCGTCGGCATCCCGAACTCGATCTTTGCGCCGGCGCCGAACGCGTATGCTGCGCTGCTCTTCGCACCGCCGCCAGGGGCCGCCTGGAACTCCGCACGCGGTGGACAGACGATTCCGCTGAAATTCAATGTCTTTGCCGCCGGCGTCGAGTTGACGAGCATCGCGGACATCGCCGGTTTTGTTGCGCGACAGCTGTCGTCGTGCAGCGGCACCGGTACTGAGGACATCGTCGAATTCGAAACTGCGGGATCGACGGCGCTGCGCTACGAAGGGGTCGCCGGGTCTGGTGGTCAGTTCATCCAGAACTGGAAGACCCCGGCCGTCAGGGGCGAACAGTGCTTCCGCGTGGAGCTGACCTTCAGGGATCAGTCGATCCTTTACACGTTCGTGAAACTCAAGAAATAACGGTCAATCAGGCGATCCGGCCGCGGCCGGAGCGCCGCCCCCAACCCGGCGGACGGCGGCCAGACCGCCGCCGTTCGCCGGGAACCCCATACCGCTCACCGATTCAGAGGAACCGCCAGACCGCCTCTGTAGTCTCATGCTTCCGTAAGTTGGCAGGAGGCAGCAGATGTTCTCGAGCTCAAACCGGTCATCGACGCGCGTCGGCAGGGTGTTCGTGGGAATCATTCTCGCGCTGCTGAGCATCGGCATCTTCGCGGGTCTCGAGGCCTGGGGTGCTGCCGGGACCGCCGAGGTGGGGCCGGCCTTGTCGGGCCCGCCAACCCTTTTGACGGCAGCGGACTTGGGCCGTGCGGCAGAACCGCCGATGCTCGACGCCGTCTCCAGCCTCGGACGCCGGGCGGTTCGGGTGCTGACGACAATGATTACGGCCGTTTTCGACGGGTGGTGGCAGCCGTTCGACGTCGCCCTCGACTGGATGGACGATGTCCGCCGGGGGTGGACCGCCATTGACCGATTCCCGGGAGCGGCCGCGCCGCGTTCGTAGTCAGATCGGCTCGATCAGATTGGCACAGTGGTCCGGCGCAGCCGGGCCTGGAGGCGCAAATGTTCTTCACCCCGAACCTCGTCGTCGGTCTCACCGTCATGGCCGTGGGCGTGGTGCTGCTGCTGGACACGCTGGGGATCCGCGAGGTTGGCAGCTTCATGCGGTACTGGCCCTTTCTGATCGTGCTGTTCGGGGCGAGCCTGGTGGCGCAGGCGTTCAGGCCGGTTGACCCGGCGGCGCCGAAGCGACAGCAGGGCGGCGTTCCCTGCTTCTTCCTCTTCCTGCTTGGCGTCGCGATGTTCTGGTCGTTCGGACTCCCGGGCGTGATTGACACGCAGGCGTCCGGCAGGCGCGCGACCGCCACCGGAGTGATGGGCCGGGCGGAGACAAGCGTGCCCGGGGACGTCCGTGATGCACGCGTGGCCGCGGTCATGGGGCGATCGACGCTCGATCTCCGTCAGGTCACTCTCGCGCCTGGAGAAGCCATGACCGTTGACGTGTTCGTGACGATGGGGCGTGCGACGGTGCGGATTCCGGATCACTGGGTCGTCGATTTGTCGGCGCTGCCGGTGATGGGGTCGGTGGACGAGGACCGTTTCAGGTCGCTCACCGACGACATCACGGCCGAACTGGAAGCGGACGAGAAGGAAAACAAGAACGAGAACGAGAGCAGCGACGACAAGAACACGCAGCGTGATCTGTCGAGCATAGGGCCTCCGGCGCCGCCGGACGTGAAGCCGCCGCAGCCGCCTGCAACCGGGCCGGCGCCACGACTCCGCTTGCGCGGTTTCGTAATGATGGGTAAGGTCGAGGTGACTTCGTGAACGTAGGCGCTATGTCCACGCCCGTTACGCCGCAACTCGTCTTCGGTCTGTTCGTGATGGGCCTGGGAGTCATCCTCGGGCTCGACTCGATGGGTATCGCCGACGCCGGCTATCTCGTCCGGTTCTGGCCCGTCGGGTTGATCCTGCTGGGAACGACCATCGCCAACCGGGCGGAGGCGCACTCGCGCTTCTGGGGCTTCGTCTGGATCATCGTCGGCAGCTGGCTGCTGCTGCGCAGCCTCGACGTGGTTCGCGTCGGCTTCTGGCAGCTGTTCTGGCCGGCGGTGTTCATCTTCCTCGGCGCAAATCTGGTTCTGAAGCAGCTGCGCCAGGCCGGCCATCTCGTCCCGAGTCCGGTGACCAGCAATCGCCTGTTCGCGATCATGAGCGAGTCGAGGCGCCGCTTCGACGGCAAGCCGTTCGACGGTGCCTACATGACCGCGTTCATGGGTGGCTGCGTGCTCGACCTGCGCCGGGCCACGGTGCCGCCGGGCGAGACCAGGGTGGTGGAAGTGTTCGGCATCATGGCCGGGCACGACATCAAGGTGCCGCAGGAATGGAACGTCACGCTGGACGTGACGCCGATCATGGGAGACGTGAAGGACAAGCGGGTTCCTGCCGTCACTCCGCCGCCGCTCGCGGGCGCGCCGCCCACGCTGGTCGTGCGCGGATCCGTCGTCATGGGCGAGGTCAAGGTCACGGATTAGCATCCTTTAATGCACCCGATTCTGGGCAGCGTCCGCCGGCTGGCGTTCTACCTCCTGGCCTGGATCGTCATTGGTCTGCTGCTGTCCGTCGGTCTCGGCTACGGCCTCGCCGGCGACTGGCTCACGGCCGTGCTCTTCTTCGTCCCGCTCGGCGTCGTCTATGCCCTCGTGACGCAGTCGGCGTGGTACGTCTGCCGCATCTTCCCGCTCGTTCGCGCGCGCGGCTGGCACGTGGCCGGCGCGCAGATCCTGGCGGCGATCTTCGCCAGCGCCATCTGGGTGGCGGCGGCCGGTGCGTGGTCGCGAACGCTTGCGGCCATGGGCTTCGACGCGGCCGGTTCGATGTACGACCCGCAGCGTCCGCTCCTCTTCGTCGTCGGCGCGCTGCTGTTCTGGCTGGTCTCGATCTTCTTCTATCTCCTGATCGCGTTCGACGCGTCGAAGGACGCCGAGCGGGCGAACGTCGAGCTGAGCCTGCTGGCGCGCGAAGCGGAGCTCAAGGCGCTGCGGGCGCAGATCGATCCGCACTTCATCTTCAACAGCCTGCATTCGATCAGCGCCCTGACCGCGACCGATCCGGCCGCCGCGCGGCGGATGTGCCTGCTCCTCGCCGATTTCCTGCGCGAGACGCTGCGCCTCGGCGGCAACGAGCAGATCCCGTTGTCGGAGGAGCTCGCGCTCGCCGATCGCTACCTGGCGATCGAGCAGGTGCGGCTCGGCGCCCGGCTGAACGTGGCGCGCGACGCGGATTCGAGCGCCGCCAACTGTCTCGTCCCGCCGCTGCTGCTGCAGCCGCTGGTCGAGAACGCCGTCACGCACGGCATCGCGCAACTCGTCGAGGGAGGAACCATCCGGATGGCCGCCGCCTGCAGCGGTTCGACGCTGACGATCACCCTTGAAAACCCCTGCGATCCAGACCGCGCCCGGACTCGCGGCGTCGGCCTCGGCCTGGAGCTGCTGCGCAAGCGCCTGACCAATCACTTCGGCGCCATAGACGCCGTCTATGCGCAGGAGCGGGACGGACAGTTCCGCGTGGAGGTTCGCATTCCCGTCGTGACCGGAGCCCCGGCATGATGCCCGAGGACATCCTGCGCGTCATCGTCGTGGACGACGAGGAGCTGGCGCGGACGCTGCTGCGGGAGCTCCTTGGCGCGCACGCGGACATCGAGATCATCGGCGAGTGCGGCAATGGCTTCGAAGCCGTCAAGGCCGTCACCGAGAAGAAGCCGGACCTGCTTCTGCTCGACATCCAGATGCCGAAGCTCGACGGCTTCGACGTGCTGGAGCTGATCGGCACGGAGGTTCCGGTCGTCTTCGTGACGGCGTACGACCAGTACGCCATCAAGGCGTTCCAGGTGCACGCCGTCGACTACCTCTTGAAGCCGTTCGGCGCCGAGCGGCTGGCGGAGGCGCTGGCGCGGGCGCGCGCGCGGATAGGCACGCGCGAAGCCCTGCCGGCAAAGGCGCTGGTCTCGGAAGCGCGGGCGGCTCGCGCACCGCTCGAGCGAATCCTGATTCGCGACAAGGCGGACGTCCACGTCATCCCGGTGGCGAAGATCGACTACTTCGAATCGCAGGACGACTACGTGTCGCTGAAGGTCGGCGACAAGACGCTGCTGAAGGAGCAGACGCTCTCGGAGCTGGAGCAGCTGCTCGATCCCGGGCGTTTCGTCCGCATCCATCGTCGCTACCTGCTCAACGTCGCGCGGCTGGCGAAGATCGAGCAGTCGGTGACCGACAGCCGCGTCGCGGTGCTCCAGGATGGAACCGAGATCCCGATCAGCCGGTCGGGTTACGCCAAGCTGCGCGAGATTCTCTGACCCGTTGACCGTCGATTCTTCATGCCGCGAGACGCTTGCGGAACGTGGCGGCCTGGTCGCGCAGGCCGCCGAGGGTATCCCGCGCGGATGTCCACCGATCCTGCTCCGCGCGGACGAACCGGCTGTACGGGGCGACGACGTCGTCGAGCCGCTGGCGCCCGTGCATTTGCGCGCGCTCGAATTCCGTGCGGAGCGCCGTGGCCAGCCGCTCGCGTAAGGCGGACACTTTCTCGTTCAGCTCTCCCTTGGCCCTGCGCCGGCGAGCGGGAATGACGAGAAAGCCGAGCGTGGCAACCACGCTCGCGAGGAGGATCCCAGTGACATCGGCGGCCGCCGTCGTCGCGGCGAGGGTGACGGCAGTGCCAAGGGCCAGCGCGCTGCCGCCCGCCGCCGCGGCAGTGGTCACTGCCGCCCGCGCGTCGTCAGCAATCAGGGCGGCTTCGCGCTTCCGGTCGTAGGTGTCGACGACGCGCTGCGCTTCGCGGCCGACGGCATCGATCAGCCGGCTGCGATCGCTGTGGAAGCTGCCGATATCCGGTGCCCCGAGGACGCGTGACCCGTGGTCCCTCGTCCGTTCAGCGATCGCCGTCGTCACCGCCTGCCACTGACGGAAGTCCTGATCAATCAGCCAGTCGATGAGCTCTGTCACTGCCCGTTCGATCTGTCGCGGTGCATCGGCGACGACGCGTTCCTCGAACTCCTTCTGGATGCGGGCGCGGTTGAACAGGTCCATGACGCGGCCGATGCGCAGCGTGTCTTCGAAAAAGGCGTGGCCGCGGGTCTCCATGTCGAGAAGCACTTTCTCGACCGCCGTCATGCGCAGCTCGAATCCCCGCGCCAGATCTGTCCGGTACAACGCGAGCTGCTGCTCGACGTTCTCGAGCAGCGAGAGATCGTCCTTCAGGAGCGTCAGCCGTTCGCCGGCAATTGCGGCGTAGCGCTCCGCCAGCGCTTCACCGACGCCGATGGGGTTCGCCAGCTTCAACCGGAAGCGGCTGCCTTCGTCGAGCGTTTCAGCGATGTAGCGCTCGAGCGGTTCGAAGCGGCTCGCGGACCAGGCCGACGGTTCTCCCTGCTTCGCTCTCAGCGCGAGGCGGGCGCTCACGGCAAACACCTCAGGCATCATCCCGAGCAGCTGCTGCGCGGCTGACTTCACGAACGCGAGGACCTGGTCGAGTTCCTCCGGCCGCTCGAAAATGTCGACCTTGTTGACCACGACGACGATCTTCTTCCCCCACCCGCGGATCGTCTCCAGGAACGCGCGCTCGGTTTCGGTGAACGGTCGGTCCGCCGACGTCACGAAGAGCACCAGATCCGCTCGCGGCACGAAGCTGGTGGTGATGCGCTCGTGCTCGCGGATGATCGCGTTGGTGCCCGGCGTATCGACGATCTTCACCTCCCGCAACACTTCCGCCGGCGCGGTCGTTACGGCGAGCCCGTCTTCGTCGGCGCTCTCGGCGATCGTGTCGCCGTACTTCAGGACGTGAATCTGCGCGGTGGTCGGCGTCACCCCTTCTTTGAGCACCTGGCGTCCAATGAGGGCGTTGATGAATGCGCTCTTTCCGGAGTTGAACTCGCCAACGACGACCAGCATGAAGAACTCGTCGAGTTGACGGACGGAAGCGGCCAGGGCGGCCTGGTCTTCCGCGCTCGCGCTGAAACGCGTGAACGCATCGCGAAGCCGTGCCAGCAGGTCGCGGCCGCCGTTCAGCTGGCTCTGCAGATCAGCAGGGAGCACGCCTCGCACCTTGCAGAGTGAGGCAAGAAACACGCCGCGCCATCGCGTGATGTGATCCCGTTCAGCTTTGAAAATGGCGGATAGCCGGTAAGGTGAATTGTCCATGCCCTTACCACTCGACGATCGGGCCAGGGATCAGTTCGTGGAGGAAAACGGCCCGGTCGTCCAGCCGCTGGGAGCGATATGAAGGGCTTCGGCTTGGCTACCGCGTAACGCTGCGCCAGCATGGGAACCGCATCAACGGGACCGGGTGGAAGATCAGTGAGGATGAGCAGGCGGTTGGCGCGACAGCCCGAACGCCAATCACGTTCGAGCCGTATTCGCCGATCACCAAGCGGCACGAACTCGAGCCACCTCCCAGAGGCCGCTCGGCAGCTGTTCGGCGACTTGAACGTCGTACTCGCCGGTTTGCGGTGAGACGACTGTCGTTTCAAGGTCTGCGGCCGCACGCGCGCGGTGGTCAGTACGTCAATAGCGTGTTGCTCGCGGCGCAACGGACAACGCGCGATTCATGCGTCTTCTCTTAACACCGCGTACATCAGCGCATCGATCGTTTCTCCGCTCTTCGTAACGGCCTTTCGCAGCCGACCTTCCAGGACGAAGCCCGCTTTGTCGAGTACTCGAGAGGAAGCAGGATTCGACTCGAAGACGGTTGCATAGATGCGGCAGACGTCAAAGTTCGCGAAGATGTGATCGGTCATCGCGCGCACCGCATCGGTGGCGATGCCTCGTCCCCAGTACGCTTCGCCGAGCCAGTAGCCGATTTCGGCCGAGCGGCGGGAGACGTCCTCCTGCAGGATGAACCCGATCCCGCCGGCGGCCTCGCCCTCGACGACGATTGCGAAATTCGTCGGCGGCATCTGGGCACTGGCGTGCCCGATCCACCAGTCGGCGTCTGCGCGGGTGTACGGATGCGGGAACCGGTCGCGCATGTTGCGCGACACATTGGGATTGTTCGCGTGGCGAACGAGAGACCCCTCGTCGCCACGGCGCCATTCACGAATCAGGAAGTGGCGTAGATCGATCTCCACATGACTCTGGGCTCGGCTCGAACCCCGAACCCCGGAACCCCGAACCGAACATAGAACACGAACCGGGAACCGAGAACTCGGAAGTGTGAACGGCCGCTTCGCTAGAAGAGTCCGTAGGTATTCCCATTCTCGTCGATATCCATCTTCTGGAATGCCGGCGTCTTTCCGAGGCCCGGCATCCGCTGCATCTCGCCGCACAATGCGACGACGAAGCCGGCACCCAGGCTTGGCACCATCGAGCGGATGGGGACGATGAATCCCGACGGCCGGTTGCGCAGGTTGGGATCGTGCGACAGCGACATCTGCGTTTTGGCCATGCAGACCGGCGCCGTGCCGAGGCCGAGCTTCTCGATTCGCTCGAGATCCTTCACCGCCTGCATCTGCAGGTCGATTCCGGCCGCGCCGTAAATCTTCTTGGCGATCGCCTCGATCTGCTGAACGAGCGGCGTGCCCTCGGGCGTGAGAAACGAGAAGTTGTTCGGCTTGTCGCACGCCGCGACGACGGCCTTCGCCAGCTCCACCGCGCCCTCGCCGCCCTTGGCGAACCCTTCGTGCACGACGACGGTTTCGGCTCCGGCGTTGAGCGCCAGCTCGCGGACGAGCGCGATCTCCTTCGGCGAGTCGGTCGGGAAGCCGTTGACGGTCACGACGCACGGCAGCCCGTACGCACGGACGATCTGGACGTGTGCCGCCAGGTTGTCGGCGCCGCGCCGGATCGCCTCGAGATCCTCCTTGCCCAGATCCTTGAACGCCACGCCGCCGTGCGACTTGGTCGCGCGCACGGTCGTCACGAGCACCGCCGCACTCGGCGTCATCCGTGCCGTGCGGCAGACGATGTCGCAGAACTTCTGGAAGCCGAGATCGCTGGCAAAGCCGGCCTCCGTCACGACGTAGTCGGCGAGCTTGAGCGCCATGCGGTCGGCAAGAATCGAGTTGGCCGCGTGGGCGATGTTGCCGAACGGCCCGGCGTGCACCAGGGCCGGCTGCCCCTCGCGCGTCTGCACCAGGTTCGGTTTCAGCGCGTCCTTCATGATGACGGTCATCGCGCCGCCGGCCTGGAGGTCATCGGCGGTGATCGGCTTGCCGTCGTAGCTCGAGGCGACCACGATCCGGCCGAGGCGCCGGCGCAGGTCCTGAAGATCGGTGGCGAGGGCGAGAGACGCCATCACCTCGGACGCGGCCACGATCACGAACTCGCTCTCGCGCGGGATGCCGTTCGACTTGCCCTTCAGGCCGGTCACGCTGTAGCGCAGCTGCCGATCGTTCATGTCCACGGTGCGCGGCCACGTCACCGAGGTGGGATCGATGCTGAGCGGGTTGCCGTTGAAGATCGACGCGTCGAGCGCCGCCGCGAGCAGGTTGTGTGCGGCGGCCACGCAGTGGAAATCGCCGTTGAAGTGGAGGTTGATCTCCTCCATCGGCTCGATCATCGACTTGCCGCCGCCGGTGCCGCCGCCCTTCACGCCGAACACCGGACCCATCGACGGTTCGCGCAGGCACAGCATCACGTTCTTGTCGATGCGCCCGAGGCCCTGCGTCAGCGCGACGCTGGTCGTCGTCTTGCCTTCACCCGCCTTGGTCGGTGTGATGGCGGTGACGATCACCAGCTTGCCGTCGGCCTTGCCGGCGAGCCGGCGGAGCAGCGGCAGCTTGACCTTGGCGCGGAACTCGCCGAACAGCTCGAGCTCGTCGGCGTGAATGCCAGCCGCCTTGGCGATCCCGGCAATCGGGCGCAGCTGTACCTGGGAGGCGTCGGACACTACACTCATCTGATTTCCTCTATGTGAGACCTTCGCGCACCATCCTGGCCCCTTCGGCCATGGCGCTGAGCTTGTTGAACGCAACGTCACGCGGCAGGTGCACCAGGCCGCAGTCGGGATTGATCATCAGTTTCTCGGCCGGAATGACATGCAACGCGCGGCGCACGCGGTCGGCGATGAGACCCGCCGACTCCACGTCGTGCGTCTTCACGTCGACCACGCCCATGGCCAGCGTGAACGGCACCTTGAATTCCTTGAACAGCTGCAGGTCGTCCTCGCCGCGGCGCGCGAACTCGAGCGACAGCGCCTGGACGTGGGCGTCGAGCACTTGCGGAAACAGGTACCGGTACGTGCCTTCGAACGACGGCTTGCCGTAGCGGTTGCCGTAGCAGATGTGCAGCGTCACGTGCGCGCTGACGCCGTCAACCAGCGCGTTGACGGCCTTGATCGCCCACGGCAGATCCTCCGGAAAGCCGGAGTAGTACGGTTCGTCGATTTGCACGTAGGTGACACCCTCGCGCACCAGCTCGCGGACCTCGAAATTCATCACCCGCGCCAGGTCGAGCGCGAACGCCTCCTCGGACGGGTAGAAGTCGTTGCGAATGCGTTTGACCAGCGCGTGCGGTCCGGAAATCGAAATCTTCGACGCCCGCTGCGAGAAGCGGCGCAGGAAGCGCGCCTCGTCGAGCAGGCCGAGCGATCCGGTGGCCAGCTTCGATCGGACGACGCTGTCGTAGAAGTCGTAGTACAGCCGCTTCGATCCGTGATCGACCTGCACGCCGGGAATCCGCTCGGCGAAGTAGTCGATCATGTTGTCGCGGTGCAGCTCGCCGTCCGAGATGATGTCGATGCCGGCGACCTCCTGATCCTTGACGGCCGCCTTGCGGGCGGAGTCGTACATGTCGTCGAGGTCGTGCCGGCTGACCTTGCGCTGCAGGAAATCGTTCTTGGCGCGTTCGAGCCAGGCCGGCATCGAATAGCTGCCGATGACGGTGGTGGGTAGAGGTGGTAAAGAGCTCATATCAGTAATTCAGAATGCAGAATGCAGAATGCAGACGGAATGCGGGATGTCCCTGCACTCTGCATTCTGAATTGCTGCCAAGCCCACTAATCTCTCCGCTTCGTATAAAGGATCTGCGTCTTCGACCCCGGCCGATGCGTAAAGGGGGCAAAATTCACATGGTACCCCGCGCGTGCGCCTACTGCATGCAGGAACGCGCCGTTCACCCATGTCACGAACGAGCCGTCGAGTTTTCCCGGCCCGCGGAAGCCGTGCACGTAATCCTTGATGCTGGTGACGAAGATGTCCTGCACCTGCAGGTAGCCGCGCGGGTGCAGCAGTGCCGCGGTGTTCACGAAACTTTCCGCCGCTCCACGCGAGAGGTGGAAGCGGATGTCGTGCGACACCTCCGACAGCACATCGTCTAACGGCGATCGGCTCACGCCCTTCGGCAGGTGCGCATCGTCGCCCTCGTCGATCGCACGGAGCCGCTCTTCGAGCCGCAGGACGTCCCAGATCCGCGTCCAGAACGCCATGCCTTTCTCGTGCTCGCCGACCGATTCCGGGCCGTAGGCGAGCAGCCGTTTGATCGCCCCCGGCAGCTCCGCGGTGCTGAAGCCGAACTCGGCCGTGATCTGTGCCGCTGCGGCGGCGCTGACGTAGGGGCGCACCTCCACGATGTAGAGCTGGTTGTCGCGGCGTGCGATCTCGTCGAACGTCAGGTTGTCGTAGACGTTCGTCAGGTGGACGAACAGGATCTTGAACCTGAGGAACGAGAGCACCTTGAACGGATTCGTCGCGTCGATCGGTATGACGCTGCAGAGGGGCGCGTGGGGCCCGACGGCGGCGAGCGCGGTGTCGAGCGTCGACGGCGAGTAGTCGCCGAGCAGGAACTTCAGGCGCGGATAGTAGCCGGTGGCCTTTTCGGCGTCGTAGGCCTGGAACCGATCGAGCCACAGCCGCGCCCGCGCGCCGGACCCGACGCCGATTTCCATGGCGTAGATGTCGTGCGGAAGATTGCCGCGCTTCTCGAGGTCGTGGAGCAGGTCCCAGAACTCGACGACGCCTTCCATCACCGCGTCCGGGTGATTGGCGTCGGATCCGCCGCTCGGCAGCGCGGCCTCGAAGCCGCGCTTGGCGTAGGCCTCCCAGTCGCCGAGCTGCTGCCAGAACAGGCGGTTGAACGGCCAGATGATCGAGTCGCGCCAGGGCTTGAACGTGTCGAGAAAGAACGGTGCATGGCCGTCCGACGGCGGGTTGCCTTTCAGCGCTTCAACGGCATTCGCCAGGTAGTCGTTGAACGACGGCGTGGCCGCCTGGCGCAGGTCGATGGCGATTTCGGCGAGCGGCAGCGGCTGTTCCTGCCGATCGACCGCGCGCCGGACGACCACAGGATCGCGGAAACAGGTTTTGTACTGAATCCAATCGAGGTGCACCCGCAGTCCCTGGCCGTTGTCCTGATCGATGCCGCTCTGCTCGATGAGCAGCGTCAATGGACCGATGATGCGGCTCGTCAGCTCGGCGACGTCGGTGCCTTTGGGCAGCGCGGATGGCGAGTAGTTTCGCTGGATGATCAAGGACAGGCCGCCGTCGGCAGGTGCAAATCCGCATTATATTTCGTTGTAGTGTCCGCCTTCAGGCGGACCTCCACGCATGGCCACCACTTCAACCCTCGCGCGATATCGGATGTATATCGGCGGCGAATGGATCGACGCCGGATCCGGCGACGTCTTCGAAAGCGACAATCCGT
Organism: Vicinamibacterales bacterium; assembly: GCA_035711805.1. Taxonomy (GTDB): domain Bacteria; phylum Acidobacteriota; class Vicinamibacteria; order Vicinamibacterales; family UBA2999; genus Gp6-AA40. The sequence continues at coordinate 26,764 of DASTBV010000040.1, read as the reverse complement.
ATCTTGGTGAGCCGTGGGCATTAATTCCACGGGGAACGGCGGCCGACGCCGATCGTGCCGTGCGCGCGGCGCATGCGGCGTTCACTTCCGGCGAGTGGCCGCGGTTGACCGCGTCGAAGCGCGGCGCCCTCCTGCGCCGGCTGGCTGACCTCATTACGCAGAAGTCGGCCGCGCTGGCCGAAATCGAGGTTCGCGACAACGGAAAGCTGTACGCCGAGATGAGCGCCCAGACGGCGTACATGGCGCAGTGGTACCACTACTACGGCGGGCTGGCCGACAAGATCGAGGGCGCGGTTCTGCCGACCGACAAGCCGGAGACGTTCAATTACACGCGGTACGAGCCGCTTGGCGTCGTGGTGGCGATCATTCCGTGGAACTCGCCGCTGCTGCTGATGGCGTGGAAGCTCGCGCCGGCGCTCGCTGCCGGCAACACCGTCGTCATCAAGCCGTCCGAGTTCACCTCCGCGTCCGCGCTCGAGTTCATGAAGTTGATCGAGGAGGCCGGCTTCCCACCAGGTGTCGTCAACGTCGTCACCGGTTTCGGGGCGGACGTCGGCGCCGCGCTCATCGAGCACCCGCTGGTGCGGAAGGTGGCGTTTACCGGGTCCGACGCGACGGGTCAACGCGTCTACGAAAGCGCCGCACGCGGATTGAAGCGCGTGAGCATGGAGCTCGGCGGCAAGTCGCCGAACATCGTGTTCGCGGACGCGGACCTGGACAACGCGATCAAGGGCGTCATCTCGGGAATCTTCGCGGCCACCGGTCAGACGTGCATTGCCGGGTCACGCCTGCTCGTCCAGCAGAGCATCCACGATCAGTTCCTGGACAAGCTGGTGTCGTTCGCGAAGACGGCGAAGATGGGCAACCCGATGGATGCCGGCACGCAGATCGGCCCTGTTACCAACAAGCCGCAGCTGGAGAAGATCCTCAAGTACATCGATATCGCGAAAGGCGAGGGCGCGCGGGCCGTGCTCGGCGGGAGCCGTGCATCGCGTCCGGAGTGCGGCAACGGCTGGTTCGTCGAGCCGACGATCTTCGCCGAGGTCCGCAACAGCATGCGCATCGCGCAGGAGGAGGTCTTTGGGCCCGTGCTCTCCGTGATTCCTTTCACGGACGACGAGGAGGCGATCGCGATCGGCAACGACGTCGTCTACGGCCTGGCGGCGGGCGTGTGGACGCAGAATATCCGCCGGGCGCTGACGATGGCGGAGAAGCTGCAGGCCGGCACCGTCTGGATCAACACTTACCGGGCTGTCAGTTATCTGTCGCCGTTCGGCGGCTACAAGCGATCCGGGCTCGGCCGCGAGAGCGGCCAGGAGATGATCAAGGAATACCTGCAGGTGAAGAGCGTCTGGATCTCGACCGCGACGGACGTTCCCAATCCGTTTGTGCAGCGCTAGTTGGATAGTTAGATAGTTGGATAGTTCGTAGTAACGGACACGAAGAAGATGAACTACCAACTACCAACTACCAACTACCAACAACTACGAACTAGCTAACTAGCCAACTATCCAACTTTATGAGCCAAACACTAGGTTTCGTAGGCGTGGGCCGGATGGGTGGCCCTATGGCGGGGCGGCTGCTCGATGCGGGGCACTCGCTCGTGGTGTTCGATACGAACCCGGCGGTGGTGAAGGCGCTGACCGATCGCGGTGCGGCCGGCGCTTCCTCCGCCGAGGACGTGGCGTCGAAGGCGGAGGTCGTGTTCATCAGCCTCCCCACGCCGCCGATCGTTCAGTCCGTCAGCCTTGGCGACAAGGGGATCCTCAACGGATCGCGCGTCAAGACGATGATCGATCTATCGACGACCGGGCCGAGCGTGGCCAAGGTCGTTGCGCGGGCGGCCGGGGAGCGCGGCGTCGCCTGGGCGGACTCGCCCGTCAGCGGCGGCGTGACCGGAGCCGCCAAGGGGACGCTGGCGGTGATGGTCTCGTGTCCGAAGACGACGTTCGAGGAAATCGACCCGCTGCTGAAGGTGTTTGGCAAGACGTTCTATGTCGGCGAGAAGCCTGGCCTCGCGCAGATTGCCAAGCTGGCGAACAATCTCCTGGCCGCGGCGGCGCTGGTCGTTTCGTCTGAAGCCGTGGCAATGGGCGTCAAGGCCGGTCTCGACGCGAAGGTCCTGATCGACATCATCAACGCGGGGAGCGGCCGCAACAGCGCCACGCAGGACAAGTTCCCGCGGTCGATTCTTCCACGGACCTTCGATTTCGGCTTTGCGACCGGGCTTTCGTACAAGGACGTGCGCCTGTGCGTCGAAGAATCCGAGTCGCTTGGCGTGCCGATGGTTGTCGGTGCGGCCGTCCGTCAGATGCTGGCCATTACGCAGGCGAAATACGGCGCCGATTCGGACTTCACGATGATTGCCAGAGTCGTCGAAGAGTGGGCCGGCGTGGAGATCAAGGGGTAAGGCCTGACAACTGATAACTGACAACTGATAACTGACAACTGATAAAACATGAACAAAGAGCTGTTCGACAAAGGATTGGACATCCGCAAGTCAGTCCTCGGCAAGGAATTCGTCGAGAACGCCATCAGGAACGCCGACGACTTCAGCATGCCGATGCAGGAGCTGGCCACCGAGTACTGCTGGGGCTACGTCTGGGGCCGGCCGGGACTGGACAAGCGGACGCGCAGCTTCCTCAACCTGGGGATGATCGCGGCGCTGAACCGGCCGCACGAGCTGAAGATCCACGTCAAGGGCGCGCTGCGCAACGGGCTGACGCGGCAGGAGATCTCCGAGGTCTTCCTGCAGGTCGCCATCTATTGCGGTGTGCCGGCGGGCGTCGATTCCTTCCGTATCGCCCGCGAAGCGTTCGCCGAATACGACAAAGAGCAGACGCAGAAGACGTAGCCGGAGGGCAGCAGCGGCGGCGCGATCACGTAGCGGAGGGTGATACCGCGCCGGCGTCGTCTGAAGCGGAGGCGAATGACGCCTGCAGCCGGGCGAGCAGCGCCAGCAGCTCGCCTGGCTGCACCGGCTTGACCAGGTGGTAGTCGAAGCCGGCCGCTGTCGTCGCCGCACGGTCACGGTTCTGGCCGTAGCCGGTCAGGGCAATGAGCCGGACGCCCCTGTGCTGCGGATTCGCGCGAATGCGCCGCGCCACGTCGAGCCCGTCGAGCCCGGGCAGCCCGACGTCGAGGATGACGATGGCCGGTGCGATCTCGTCGACGAGGCGCAGGCCCGCGGTGCCGTCGGCGGCGCCGTGACAGGAGAGGCCCGCGTGCGTCAGCATGGTGCACAGCATCTCGCGGCTGTCGGCGTTGTCTTCGACCACGACGACCGGCGTCCCTGACGGTGGCGCAGACAGCGGGGTACTGTCCGGTATCTGCGGCAGATCGGCGCTCGTGGTTAACGGCAGCCGGACCGAGAACTCGCTGCCGGCGCCGTCGCCATCGCTGCGAGCGCTGACGGTGCCGCCGTGCATTTCCACCAGCGCGCGCGCCAGCGTCAGGCCGACGCCGAGTCCGCCGTTCGAATGGTCGCGCGTGTGGTCCGCCTGCACGAACAGGTCGAACACGGATTCGAGCAGCTGCGGCGGGATGCCGGCGCCGTTGTCCGATACACGGATGACTGCGCCGTTTGCTTCGTGGCAGACCCGCAGCGTGACACGGCCGCCACGTGCCGTGTACTTGGCCGCGTTGCTGAGCAGGTTGATCTGGACCTGCTGCAGGCGCGCCGCGTCGCCATACACCCAGACCGGCTCGGGGTCGAGATCGACCGCGAAGTCCAGCTCCTTGTCGTCCATCTGCGGGCGGACCGCGTCGGCGGCCTCCGCGGCAACCAGCCGCAGGTCGACTGTGCGGCGCCGCAGCTCGATCTTGTTCTGCGTCACGCGGCTGACCTCGAGCAGATCATCGAGCAGCCGCGCCATCTGCCGCGATTGCCGTTCGAGCACGTTCACCGCCCGCTCTCCGATGCCGTTTGGTGCCTCGACGCCCTTCAGCATCGCTGTCGCCGTCACGACCGCTCCCAACGGGTTCCGCAGCTCGTGCGAGAGCATGGCGAGGAATTGATCCCGGCGCCGTACTTCGTCGTCGATCTTTGCCTTCGCCCGGATCTGCTCGGTGACGTCGCGGAAGATGGCGATCACGCCGACGATGGCGTTGCCGCGATCGACGAGCGGCAGGCGCGTCACCAGGTCCCACCCGCCGGTTCCGTCGGCGGTGGTGCGCGGCTCGAGCCGGTAGTGCTGCGGCTGACCGGTGCGCAGCACGGCTTCGTCTTCGCGGTGTAAGGCCATCGCGGCATTCTGATCGGGCAGATCGAACGCCGTCTTACCGATGAGATCGGCCGGTTCGGCGACGCCGAGCCTGGCCGCCATCGGGGGGTTGACGCGAATGAACCGGCCGCGGGTGTCCTTGAAGTAGATGGCGTCGGGCACGGTGAGCAACAGGCTGTTCAGCAGATATCGCTCATGGAACAGCGCGTCTTCGGCGGCTTTGAGACCGCTGACGTCGATCAGCGTCAGCACGACGCCGTCGGCCACGCCTTTCGCTCGATAGGGCAGCAGCCGCAGGAAGAACGACCGTCCGTTCAACTCGGCAAGATCGCGCTCGACCGCCTTCCCCGAGGCGAGCACGCGCTTGAGATCGTCGACCAGCTCGGGGTGGTGCATCGTGTGCGCGAACGTCTCGATCGGACGGCCGGCGTCGTGCGGCACCAGGCCGAAGATGGCCGCCGCCTGCGGCGTGAACTTGCGAATGCGTAGCTGACCGTCGAGGAAGATTGTCCCGACTTCGGTGCTGGCCAGGAGGTTGTCCATGTCGTTGGTGAGTTCGGTCAGCTCCGCGATCTTCCGCTGGTACTCGGCATTGACGGTGTAGAGCTCCTCGTTCACGCTCTGGAGCTCCTCATTCGTGCTCTGCAGTTCCTCGTTCGACGCCTGCAGTTCCTCGTTCGACGCCTGCAGCTCCTCGTTGCTGGCCTCGAGCTGCTCGATGGCCGCCTGCAGGCTCTCCTTGGTGGTCCCCAATTCGGCCTCGAGCGAGGCGAGTTGCTGCTGCGACACGCGATCGACGTCAATCTGAATCGGCGCGTCGGCTGGGGGGCGCTGCTCGGACGCACCCGACTCGAACGACACCACCACGTAGCGGCCGGCGCCGCGGCCGGCAATCGTCCGCATCGTTACGCGGTAGACACGATCGTCCGCCGGAACACGGACGCCATTGAACACGACGGACGATCGCTCGGCCAGCGCGCGTTTGATCCCGCCGGCGAGGATCATCTTCAGTTCCGCGTCGACGAGATCGAGCACCTCCAGACTCTGCCGTCCGTCGCGGACGCGAAGGACGCGCGAGGCGCCGCCGAGGACGTGAACGAGCTCGCCGCGCTCGTTGACGATCAGGCTTGGCGGCATCGTCTCCTCGAGCAGCGCGTCGTAGACCGACAGCAGCTGACCGAGCGAGTGTCGCGGCGGGGTCATCGCCGGCATCGCGACGCGGTTCTCCATCGACGCGGGCCGGCGCGTGCCGACCGGCATGCGCACCTCGCTGCCCTTTCTATAGAGCTGCCATTCCTTTTCGAGGATCTCGAAACCGTCCGCCAGCGGTCCCAGCGTTTCGGACGGCCCCAGCATCAGCACGCCCCTCTGGTTCAGGGCGAAGTGGAAATGCGACAGCACGCGCTGCTGGGCAGCCGGCTGCAGATAGATGAGCAGGTTTCTGCAGGTGATCAAATCGAGCCGTGTGAACGGGGCGTCGGTGATCACGTTGTGCTGCGCGAAGACGATCATCTGCCGCAGCTCCGGGACGACCTGGTAGCTGCTGCCGACCTGTGCGAAGTATCGCGACAGCCGCTCCGGCGATACGTTTGAAACCGCATCCTCGCCGTAGGCCGCGAGTGCCGCCTGCTCGAGCGACCCGCGGTGGACGTCGGTGGCGAATATCTTGACTGCGCGGTCGCCGTGGGTCGCCATGAGGTCGTGCAGCACGATGGCGATGGAGTAGGCTTCCTCCCCTGTCGCGCAGCCCGCGACCCACAGACGCAGCGGCGTGGTGCGCGGCTCGCGCGCCAGCAGCTCGGGCAGAATCCGTTTCTCGAGCAGATCGAACGCATCCGGATCGCGGAAGAACCGCGTCACGCCGATGAGCAGGTCGCGATACAGCGCATCGAGCTCGTCGCGCTCGGAGCGCAGGCGCGCCAGGTATTCGTCGATGTTCGGCGACTGGGCGAGGGCGAGGCGACGTTCGATCCGCCGCGTCACGGTACTCGGCTTGTAATGATTGAAGTCGATGCCGTATTCGGTTTCGAGCAGGCGGTATACCGCCTCGAGTCCGCGTGGTTCGCGCCCGGCTTCCGGTTTCGGCGCGGGTGCTGCCGAACCGCGTCTGGCGCGCTCGAACAGCACGTTCGGCATGTCCTCGGGCGGCATCGTCTCGTCGACCACGCCGGTCTCGATCGCGGCTTTCGGCATGCCGTCAAACTGCGCGCTCTCGAGATCCTGGGCGAGCACGAGGCCGCCCGCGTCATGAACGTGGCAGATGCCTCGTGAGCCGTCGCTGCCGCCGCCCGACAGGACGATCGCCACCGCTCGATCGCCGCAGTCCTGCGCCAGCGATCGGAAGAACATGTCGATCGGCAGGGTGAGCTCCTGCTGGCGATTGCGCTCGCTCAACAGCAGGCGGCCGCCGGAAATGATCATCTCCTTCTTCGCAGGGATCAGATAGACGTGATCGGGTTCGACCGGCATGCCGTCTTCCACCAGGTGGATGGGCAGCGTCGTGTGGCGCGACAACAGTTCATCCATCAGACTGCGGAAGTCCGGCGACAGATGCTGGACGATCACGAACGCCATGCCGGTGCGTTCGGGCAGGTTGTCGAAGAAGCGCACCAGTGGATCGAGACCGCCGGCCGACGCGCCGATGCCGACGACGAACGGCGGCGGCGTCGCCGGATCGGCGCCGCCCTTTATCCCTTGCAGGCGGGAGTCGTGGTCATCTGACATCGCAAAGGTTCCATCAAAAAAGTCCACCACCGCACGTTCGAAGCGACGAATGGCAAATGATGTGCCGTCTCACCGAGCGGCCGGCCGCGACGGCACAAGTTATTGAAAGACGGACGCATAGGTTTCGTTCTGCCGTTCTGCGGTCGGTCGACCGCCGCCACGAGTGGGTAGGCGGCGTCGTCTCTCGTTACAGAGAACGGAACAGGAGGTCGCAATCGCCGACACCTGGTGTTACCGCCCGTTTTCCTTTAATCTCGCGCGCCTGTGCAGGCCGTTGGAGGGGGGTCTCGGGTCACCGGCGGAAAACCGGTCACCGCCGTTGCGCGTGTCGTGGGGCCGTGCCTCCTCGGCGGCGCGATTGCGCTGGCCCCGGTACCTGACGGCCTGGCGGCGGCGGCCTGGTACTACTTCGCGCTGTTCGTCACCGTCATCACGCTGATCATCACGGAGCCGATCCCGGCAGCGGCAATCGGCCTCGGCGGCGTCACCGCCGCAGCGGTGCTCGGACTGGTGCGTGACACGCCGGCGGCGTCGGCGCAATGGGCGCTCAGCGGCTTCGGCAACACCATCGTCTGGCTGATCTTCGCGGCGTTCATGTTCACGGTCGGCTACGCGCAGACGGGACTCGGACGCCGCGTGGCACTCCATTTGGTTCGGCTGCTCGGACACCGGACGCTTGGACTTGGCTACGCCGTCGCGCTGGCCGATCTGGTGTTCGCGCCGTTCACGCCGTCCGCAACGGCGCGCAGCGCGGGAACGATCTATCCCGTCGTCAGTCATATCCCGCAGCTGTACGGATCGCGGCCGCATGACGGTACGGCGCGGCTGATGGGCGCGTACCTCCTCTACACCGCGCTGGCGGTGAGCTTCGTCACCAGCAGCATGTTCATCACCGCGCTGGCGCCGAACGCGCTCGCGATCACCATCATCGAGAAGACCGCCGGTGTTCGCATCTCGTGGCTGCAGTGGTTCCTCGGCTTCGCGCCCGTCGGCTTCGCGCTGCTGGCGCTGACGCCGCTGGTGCTCTACGTGATATATCCGCCGTCGATCCGTTCGGCGCCGGAGGTGCCCCGTTGGGCCGCCGGCGAGCTGCGCGCCATGGGGCCGATGTCGCGGCGCGAACTGATTCTGTTCGTGTTGATCGGGTCAGCGCTGGCGCTGTGGATTGGCGCAACGGATTACATCGATCCTGCGTTGACCGCCGTGCTGATCGTCCTGCTGATGGTCTTTTCCGGCGTGGTGTCCTGGGACGACGTGATCGGTCAGAAGCAGGCGTGGAACGTGCTGATCTGGTTCGGCACGCTGGTCACGCTCGCCGGCGGCCTCGCGGAGACCGGATTCGTCGGCTGGCTTGCCAAGGCAACCGCGCCGACGTTCACCGGCATGGCCATCGGTCTTGCCATCGTCGCCATCGTTGGAACGTTCTACGTGCTCCACTACTTCTTTGCCAGCATCACCGCACACACGGCCACGCTGCTGCCCGTATTTCTCGGCGTCGCGATTACGATCACCGCCATCTCGCCGACGCGCTGGTCGCTGCTGCTCGGCTACTCGCTGGGACTGACCGGTGTCCTGACGTTCTACGCGTCCGGCCAGAGCGTCATCTACTACGCCAGCGGATACATCAGCCGCCGCGACTTCTGGGTGCTTGGTCTCGTCATGGGCGTCATGTTCATCGGGGTGTACCTGCTTTTGATCACGCCATGGCTCGAGCTTCTGAACTACTGACGCCTCCGTCCGCCGACGCCGGGCGCCTGCAGGCCCTCGACATCATTCGCGGCGCCGCGGTGCTCGGCATCCTCCTCGTGAACATGCAGCTGTTCGCGATGCCGAACGCGGCCACTGCCAACCCGTACGCGCTTGGCCAGCCGTCGTTCAGCGACCTCGCTGTGTGGTCCGCCATCGAGGTGCTCGCGGAGAGCAAGTTCATCACGATCTTTTCCATGCTGTTCGGCGCCGGCGTTGTGCTGATGACGAGCCGTGTCGAGCAACGCGGGTTGCGTCCCGCGCGCCTGCACTACCGTCGAATGTTCTGGCTGCTCGTCTTCGGCCTCGTTCACGCGTACCTGCTGTGGCACGGCGACATCCTGGTCGCCTATGCCATCTGCGGAATGCTCGTGTACCCCGCTCGTCGTCTGTCGGCGCGGACGCTCGCGGTTGTCGGCGTTCTGCTGATGAGCGTGGCGATGGCAAGCGCGCTGACAGCCGGATTCAGCTGGCCGTACTTTCCCGACGAGTTGAAGGCGGAGTGGCAAAGCTACTGGCAGCCGTCGCCTGGCGATGTTGCCGACGAGACGGCTGCGTTCAAGGGCGGCTGGCTGGCGCAGCAATCCTGGCGCGCGAGCTACTCCGCGGAGTTCCACCTGCAGGACTTCATCGTCTGGGACCTCTGGCGCCTGTCCGGGTTGATGCTGCTCGGCATGGCGCTTCTCAAGTGGGCAGTCCTGACTGGCGGGAAGACGCGGCGCCAATACGCCGTCCTGACCGCGATGGGGCTCGCCACCGGGCTGCCGCTCGCGGCACTGGGACTCTCACGGTTACATGCGGCAGGCTGGCGGCTGCCCGAGGCTGTCTTCTTTGCGCCGCAGTGGAATTACTGGGGCAGCCTTCTGGCAGCGCTCGGTTACATCGGGTTGCTGATGACGATCTGGCAGGCCGGCGTTGCGCGCGGACTGACATCGCGGCTCGCCGCAGTCGGCCGAACCGCGTTCAGCTGCTACATCCTCGAGACGCTCATCGGCACGGCCATCTTCTACGGCCATGGCCTGGGACTGTTCGGAAGCGTCGATCGGCTGCAGCAGCTGATCCTCACCGTTGCGGTGTGGTTCGTGCTGCTGCTGCTGGCGCCGCTCTGGCTGCGGCGGTTCAATTACGGTCCGCTCGAGTGGCTCTGGCGAACGCTCACCTATGGACGCGTCGCGTCGATCAGGCGTGATGATCGGCGCGAGGCCACGACCTGAGCAGATTGCGCAGGGCGCCGCTGTAGCGGTGCCACGTCCGCTATCGCCCTTTGTACTCCGCGTCGGTGACCGGCTTCTGCCATTCGAGCTTGCCCGCGTAGACGCTGAATTGCAGTGCGGCCTGGTCCGGCGCGGCGCCGTGCCAGTGCGGCACGTTCGCCTTCGTCAGCACGGGCTGTCCCATCGGCAGCTCCTTGACCGCGTCGCCCTGTTCCTGCCAGCGCCCGCGTCCTTCCTCGATCAGCAGAATCTGCGGCGCGGTGTGGACGTGCCAGTTCGTGCGGGCGCCCGCCTCGAAGCGGATCCGCGACATGTTCGTCCCCTCAGTAGGCTGAATGGCCACGGTGCCGGTGAAATTCGCCGCGAAGTTCCCGCGCCCGCCGGCGGCGGCGCCCCCGCCCTGGCCGCGCTGTGCGTCCTGCTGCGCCGCCCCCGCGGCGGCGGCGACGAAGAGAAGAGCCGCGGCGAGTGACAGCCTGCCACGGACCGACCATGGACGTGTTGCCACGACGACCTCCTTTACGCGGTTAGTCTACGGCTAAACGTGTTTCGGCCGCGCGCGATGAATACAAGGTCACCAAACTCGTGCGCCAGATATCCGCGCGCCTCTGCCTGAGCGGTCATCTCCTGCAGCGTCGGGTCATCCTGAAACGCCCGCAGTAGCTCGTAATGGCTGCTTCCGGCTTCGTGTAGCCCCGAGACGATGGCGTGCACGACGCGCAGGTGTGACAGGGAAGTGATTCGCTGCGTGGCGACTCCGTGTCCCGGCAGCACCCACCCCGGCAGGCGGGCGGCGTGCTCGAGCGCCCGCACGACCGTCGTTCCCACAGCCACGATCCGGCCTCCTCGCCTCAACGTCCGACGGACGAGCACCGCGGTCGAGCGCGGGATGTAATACGGCTCGTCGAACGGGAGCAGCCGGTCGAGTTCCGCATCACCCGTCGAAGAGATCCCGGCGGCGTGCGTAAGGGTGGCGAACTGGACGCCGCGCGATCGCAGCGCCCGTAACATGGCCCAGTCGAGTACGAATCCCGCCGATGGCGGCTCGAACGCGACCGGCCGGCCCGCGATGCTCGTCCACGTGTCCCAGATTGCCAGCGTCGCAGGCACGTAGGCGTACTGGATGGGGCGGCCGTGCCGTGCGATGCCTTCCCAGACGACAGCCGGCGGATGGTTGAACGCCAGTTCGATAAGCCGGCCGTGACTCAGCATCCGGACCACCGCCGCGCGCAGCGGACCTAACGCCAGCTCGTCCCCCGGTTGAAGCCGCGGCGGATCGGGGCGCTTTTCCGTCGGGGTTCGAAAGTCGCCGGCGCCAAACAGCACCGCGGTGAATCGCGTGACGTCGTGCGCGGCGAGCGAATGCCGGCCGGCCAGGCGAACTTCCACCGGCCGGTCCGTGCGCAGGTGAGTGCCCTGCAGGCTGGCGGGCAGCGTGGCCGCGTCATTGGCGACGAGCAGATCGCCGCATTCCAGCAGCGAGGGGAGAACCGCGGCACGGCGATGGGAGACCTGGCCGTGCTCGTCGATGGCGAGCAGCCGCGCCCTCCTCGCGCCCTGCCGCGGAGCGGAAGCAGCATTCATTGGGCAACCTCGTGGAGTCCGGCATCAGCCGGATTCGCCGGCGCCGCAATCTGATCGGCGATTTCCCGCGCAGCGGTCTCCGGCTGCTTCAGCGTCAAGCGATCGGCGTCCGGCACGGCCAGCGCGTGCAGCGGCGTGTCCATGTCGCCCGGATCGATCGCGACCACGCGAATACCCTCATTGGTCAGCTCCGCGTCCCAGATACGGCTGAGATGGTGGAGTGCCGCCTTGCTCGCGCCGTACGCGCCCCAGTTCTCGTACGGAGTCACCGCGGCGTCGCTCGAGATGTTGACGACGACCGGGCGGCCGCCGCTGCGCGCGGACGCCGCGAGCGAGCCGAGCAGCGCCTTCGTCAGGCGAAACGGCCCGACGAGATTGGTGGCGAGCGCGAGTTCGAGATCTTCGCAGTCGGTATCGGCCAGCGGCCGCAGCGGCACCGGCCCGAGAGACGAGGCGTTGTTGATGAGGACGTCGAGGCCGTCGAGCGCGCCGAGAATCTGAATCGCGATCGGATGAACGTCCTCCTTGCGCGAGACGTCGCCCGTGATGCCGTGGGCCGTGGGGAAGTCGAGCATGGTGCGTTCGACGTCGGGGCGGTGGCGCGCGACGAACGCCACGCGGGCGCCGCGGTCGAGCAGTTCGCGGACCAGGCTCCGCCCGAGTCCGGACGTGCCTCCGGTGACGGCAACTCGCAGGTGGATGAAGCTGGGGTCGGTCATGACAGTTCCTTCGTAGTGTCCGCCTTCAGGCGGGCGTGGTTGACGGTCCCCAGCCTACAAGTTAAAGTTAACTTTAAGTCAAGCGGTATTTTGGACATCACCCATGAGCGACATCCTGACCATCGCCGAAGTGGCCCGCCGCAGCGGCGTTGCCGCGTCCGCGCTGCGGTTTTACGAACAGCAGGGCCTGATCACGGCGGAACGTACCGGCGCCGGCCATCGCCGGTTTCCTCGCGCCGTGCTGCGCCGGATCGCCTTCATCGTGTTTGCTCAGCGAATCGGTCTGTCGCTCGAGGAAATCAGCACCGAGTTGGCACGGCTGCCGCCGAACCGCGTCCCCGAGCGGGCCGACTGGGCGCGACTGTCGTCCCGATGGAACGCCCGGGTGGACGAGCGGATTGCCGAGCTGCAGCGCCTGAAGGAAGGCCTTACAGGCTGCATCGGGTGCGGCTGTCTCTCGCTGCAGACGTGCCGGCTGGCGAATCCGCAGGATCGCGCGGCGCGCGGCGGTCCCGGCCCGCGCTACTGGATCGGCGACGCCCGGCGCGCCTGGTAGACCGACGAGCTGAAGACCTCGACGACGCACGCGTAGAATGCCCCGGCAGATATCCAACGGAGGCGCGGCATGCGTTACGTGATTCTTGCCGTTGCCACTCTGGCAGGCGCCAGCCTTTTCGCCCAGGCGCCGCCCAGGTTCGAGGTGGCATCCGTCACGCCCAGCGCGCCCGACGCTCAGGGCATGCTGATTTCGGGTCCGACTCCGTCGCAGTTCACAATTCGTAACGCGCCCCTCATCAGCATCGTCACCTACGCGTACGGCAGGCCCGATTACCAGATCGCGGGCGGTCCTGACTGGATCCGATCGGAACGGTTCGACATTGCGGCGAAGTACCCGAGCGGTTACTCGCCGGCGCAGGTGGCTCCGATGCTGCGCGCGCTCCTGGAAGATCGATTCAGACTCAAGACCCACATTGAAACGCGGGAGGCGCCGATCTACGCGCTCGTGACCGCGCGGAGCGATAAACGGTTTGGTCCGCAGTTGCGGCGCACCGAAGTCGATTGCGTCGCGTACCGAAAGGAGCTTGCCAAAAAGGATGCGGTACCTACCAACGGGGGCCCGTGGAGTTCCTCGTCATCGATTCAGTGGAGCGGCTGACGCCGGACTAGTGCACGGTTGTAGACTGTGACCTCGAAAATGGCAGGACAACCCTCCCGCGAGCTGGCGACGGTTCTCGCCGCGACGCGATTTGCCGACCTGGACGCCCTGACCGTAGAGCACACGGAACGCGCGGTGCTCGATTGGCTGGGATCGGCATTGGCAGGCTCGACAGAAGTTCCCGCGGCGATCGCACACACCGTGGCGCGCGGGTTCGGCGACTCGTCGGAGGCGACGATGTTCGCCGGCGGCCGCGCGTCGGCGGCGGCCGCAGCCTTCGCGAACGGCGTCGCGGCGCACATCCTAGAACTGGATGACATTCACAAGACGTCCACGGTCCACGGCGGCGCGCCGATCATCTCGGCTGCACTGGCGGTGGCGGAACGCGAGCGCGCGACCGGCGAGCGGTTTCTCACAGGCGTCGCTGTCGGCTACGAGGCGGCGTTCCGGATCGGCGAGGCTGTCAATCCGAGCCACTATCGCTTCTGGCATCCCACCGGCACGGTCGCGACCTTCGGCGCCGCGGCAGCCGCAGGTTCGATCATTGGACTGACCAGCGAGCAGATGCTTCACGCGCTCGGCAGCGCCGGCACGCAGGCCGCCGGCCTGTGGGAGTTCAACGCCGACGGCGCGATGAGCAAGCATCTGCATCCCGGCAAGGCGGCGATGAACGGCGTGATCGCGGCCGACCTGGCGCGCGCCGGCTTCACCGGCGCCAGCCGCATTCTTGGCGGCGAGCGCGGCTTCTTCCGCGCCATGTGCGACGTCGCAGACTCGTCTCGGATCACCGCGGGACTCCCGGTGATCGGCAAGATCCGGGAGAACGGCTACAAGCTGCACGCCTGCTGCGGCCATACGCACAGCGCCATCGATCTGGCGATTGCGCTGCGTGCGCGCGCAGGGGTCTCGGACCACGATGCCGCCGCCGTCGAGTCGATCGAGGTCGAGACCTACGGGCCTGGCTACGAGATCGTCAGGGAGTCACGGCCGCGTACGCCGTATCAGGCGAAGTTCAGCCTCGCGTATTGCGTCGCCGTTGCGCTGCTGGAAGGGAGAGCCGGACTCGAGCAGTTCTCCGGCGATCGCTTCGGCGCGTCAGGCGTTGAACCGCCCGGGCTGGCGTCGCTCGTGGCGCGCACCCGCGTGCGCGTCGCCGCCGACCTTACCAGGAAATATCCGGCGGCGTGGCCCGCGCGCGTGACCCTCACGCTTCGCGACGGTGCACGGCTCCAGGATGCCAGCGATTACCCGCGCGGGACGCCGGAGAACCCGATCGATCGGCGAGCGCTCGAAGCGAAGTTCAGCGCGCTCGTCGGCGACCGCTTCGGTGCCGAGTTCGCCGCCAGATCGCTGGCGGCAACGGCGCGCCTCGCCTCCCGGTCCAACCTCTCCGAGACGTTCGGTGCTCTCTTCAGCGTGTCCCGCCCGGAAGTTGCCGTCTGAGCGGCTCGCTCGGGGAGCGCAGATGACGCGTTACGGAAATGGCTCGCTGTTCGGTTCGGCCTGGACGCCGAAGGTGTTGAGCACCATCGAGACCATCCGGTAGCCGCCGGTCGTAATCAGCACGTCGAGCAGCTGACGCTCGTCGAACTGATCGTCGAGCGCCTTCCACGTCGCATCCGAAATCACGTCCTCGTCAAACAATTCGTCGGCTGCCCGGACGATGGCGGTGTCAGCGGGACTCCAGCCCTCGTACCCGGAGCGCGCCAGCATCCGGATCTCATCGTTGGTCAGGCCGGCGCGGCGGCCGGCCGGCGCGTGGGCTGCCCACTCGTACGCCGACTGACACCGCCAGCCGATGCGCAGGATCAGCATCTCCCGCACGCGCGGCGACAGCGTCGACTTCGTGCGGATGTACTCGGACAGGATCTGCCGCGGCACATACAGCTTCGGATGCCGTGCGAACGTTCGATACACGCCGGCGATATCACGCCCGGAGCCCGACGGATCGAGCATCGCGCGAATCTCCGGCGTGGCCTGTGCGAGCACCACCGGTTCGATGCGCGGCCTTGCAAGCCATACGTCCGGATTGCGATTCGAAGCGCGCAGCGGGGTCGCTCGCCCAGCCACCTTCCATCCCGGCTCGAGATCGACACGGGAGCTGTTGACCACTTCCGCGATCATCGTCATCTCGGCAACGGTGAACGCAGCGTCCACCAGTTCGTGTACGCCATATCTCGAACCCAGCGCGGACCACACGGGGTCGGGAATGAATGAGAACTGATGCAGTTCATCAGCGGCGCGAAGGAGAGTTGTCTCGAAGGGATCGAGCGACCCTCCGGGCCGGCCGCCGATGAATGCGATTTGCGCTTCAGACAGTCCGGCGGCAAGGGCGCGGCGCTGATGCTTCGCCCACAGGTAATCCGATCGCGTCCGCCACGCCGTTCGCAGGATCAACAGCTCACGGTGACGCGGCGTCAACGTCGATTCGGCCAGGATGTAGTTGGCAAACGGCAGGACGCCCTTGATCAACTCCGGATGCGTCAGCAGCGTGCGGAAGTCAGCGCCGGCTCCGAAGGCACCGGCGTGCGCCTTCTCAAGCGCGTGCTGCTCCTCGGTCAGCGTGGAAGCCGCAGCCGGGCGGATGCGAGGTTCAGCCGCGACGACCGCAGCGAGGGCTGCCGCAATTGCGCACGCGAGAGCAGGGCCGCGCATAGAATCTGACCTGCGGATATTACTCCTATGGTCCGGGCGCATCTGCGGCGATTCCGCGTCCTTGCGGCGATGGGCGCCTGGGTCCTCGGAACCGGGATCTGGCTCTCGGCTCAGCAGCCGGCCGCGGCGCGCCCGCACGCCATCGTCGCTGAGCTCGACGGCATCATTCATCCGGTCGCGGCAGAGTTTTTCAGCGACGTGATCCTCGAGGCGGACACGTCCGGCGCCGACGTCGTCGTCCTGGTGCTCCGAACGCCTGGAGGCCTGCTCGAGTCCACCAGGACGATCGTGTCGCGCATGATTACGTCGCGGGCGCCGGTCGTCGTCTTCGTTGCCCCCGCCGGTGCCCGCGCCGCGTCGGCCGGTTTTATCCTCGCGATTGCCGCGGACGTCGCCGCAATGGCGCCGGGTACACATATCGGTGCGGCGCATCCCGTCTCGGGCGGCGGGGAGCCAATGGACGAAACCACCGCGTCGAAGGCGGCGTCCGATACGGCCGCGTACGCGCGCTCCCTGGCGGAGGCGCGCCACCGCAACGTGCCGCTCAGTGAGGAGGCCGTTCTCAAGAGCCGCGCGTTCACCGATCGCGAGGCGCTGGCCGCGATGCCGCCGCTCGTCGACGTTGTCGCCGCCGACGTCGACGAACTGCTGCGCGTGCTGGACGGACGGACGATCCGGCGTTTCGACGGCCGGGAGGCGCGTCTGCGGACGGCGAATGCGGTCGTTGAACGGCGCGAAATGACCTGGCGTCAGAGGTTCCTGAGCGCGATCGCGCATCCGCAGGTGGCCTATCTGCTGATGACGCTGGGGATCCTTGGTTTGACCGTGGAGATCTGGAATCCAGGATTGATCTTCCCCGGCGTCGCCGGCGGCCTGTCGCTGCTGCTGGCGTTCTTCGCTTTCCAGATCGTGCCGATCGATGTGACCGGTCTGCTGCTGATTGTGTTCGGGCTGGCGTTGCTGGTCATCGAGCTGAAGGTGCCGAGCTTCGGCGTGCTGGGGATCGGCGGCATCGTCGCGCTCGTGATCGGATCGATCATGGCCACCAGCACGGTGCCAGGCGTGCGAATACACCTTGGCGCGATCATCCCGGCGGCACTGCTGCTCGCGGCGGCAGTACTGGGTCTGGGTCGTCTCGCGCTGCAGGCGCAGCGTCGTCCAGCGCAGACGGGTGTCGAAGCGATGATCGGCGAGATGGGGCGGACGCGTACGCCGCTCGCTCCCGACACCCCCGGCCAGATCGACGCACGCGGCGAGATCTGGCGGGCGGTGAGCCGCCAGCCGCTGCCGGCAGGGGCGCCCGTGCGCATCGCGGGCATCGATGGCCTGACGCTCCTGGTCGAACCGGCCACCGGGCTCGATCGCGACTGAGCCGTCGGCCGGTGAACGTTTCTTCTACCGCGCTGCGCGCGGTGGACCGTTCCGCGTGAGAAGGAGACCATAGATGGAAGATGTGACAATCTCCCCGACGTTTGTCATCGGTGTCTTCCTCGTTCTGTACCTGATCAGCTCCATTCAGATCCTGGCCGAGTACGAGCGCGGCGTCATTTTCCGGCTCGGCAAGCTCCTGCCCCAGCCGAAGGGGCCGGGAGTCGTCCTGGTCTTCCGTCCGATCGACCGGATGGTGCGCATCAGCCTGCGCACGGTCGTGCTCGACGTCCCGCCGCAGGACATCATCAGTCGCGACAACGTCTCGGTGAAGGTGAACGCGGTGGTGTATTTCCGCGTCGTCGATCCACGCCGGGCGGTCGTCGAGGTCGAGAACTACAACTACGCGACCTCGCAGCTTGCGCAGACGACGCTCCGGAGCGTGCTGGGGCAGGCGGAGCTGGACGACCTGCTCGCCGAGCGCGATCGTCTGAACAGCCAGCTGCAGCAGATCCTCGATCACCAGACCGATCCCTGGGGGATCAAAGTCTCGGCGGTGGAGGTGAAGCACGTCGATCTGCCGCAGGACATGCAACGCGCCATGGCGCGTCAGGCCGAAGCCGAGCGTGAGAAGCGCGCGAAAATCATTCACGCGGAAGGTGAGCTCATTGCGTCCGAAAAGCTCGCGCAGGCGGCGGCGGTGCTCGATCGGCAGCCGTCGGCGATCACCCTGCGCTACCTGCAGACGCTCACCGAGATCGGATCCGAACAGAATTCGACGATCGTTTTTCCGCTGCCGATCGAGCTGCTGCGTGTCCTCGGGAAGGCGGGGTGAGACACGCGGCCGGTTCGCTGCGGCCCCCGGTGCCGCGTCCCGATAGAATCTGACGCCGTGGCCGACATCAACCCGAGGTTCGAGCAGTTCGCCGACTACCGGCGCGCCGTGCGTGAGCTGTGCGCGCAGTTCGGCAGCGAGTACTGGCAGTCCGTGGATGAACGCGCCGAGTATCCCGAAGCGTTCGTCAAAGCGCTGACCGACGCCGGGTGGCTCGCCGCGCTGATTCCCGAGGATTATGGCGGCGGCGGTCTGACCGTCACCGAGGCGTCGGTCATCCTCGAGGAAATCAATCGCTCCGGCGCGAACTCCGGCGCCTGCCACGCGCAGATGTACATCATGGCCACGCTGCTGCGTCACGGATCGGACGACCAGAAGCGCCGCTACCTGCCCGAGATTGCCGCCGGACGGCTGCGGCTCCAGTCGTTCGCCGTCACCGAGCCGACGACCGGCACCGACACCACGAAAACGCGCACGACGGCGGTCCGCCGCGGCGACCGCTACGTGGTCAACGGTCAGAAGGTGTGGACGTCGCGGATGCAGCACTCCGATCTGATGCTGCTGCTCGCGCGGACGACGGCGGTGACGGAGGTGAAGAAGAAGACCGAGGGGCTGTCGATCTTTCTCGTCGATCTCCGTGGCGCGACGGAGAAGGGCATGACCGTCCGCCCGATCCGCAACATGGTCAACCACGAGACCAACGAGGTGTTCTTCGAGGACTTCGAGGTGCCGGCGGAGAACCTGATCGGCGATGACGGCAAAGGGTTCCGTTACATTCTCGACGGCATGAACGCCGAGCGCATCCTGATTGCCGCGGAGTGCATCGGCGACGGGTACTGGTTCATCGAGCGCGCGCGCGCCTACGCGAACGAACGCGTGGTGTTCGATCGGCCGATCGGGCAGAACCAGGGGATTCAGTTTCCAATCGCCCGCGCCTACGCCAACGTGCGCGCCGCCGATCTGATGCGCTACGAAGCGGCGCGGCTGTTCGACGAGGGCCGCCCGGCCGGCGCGGAAGCGAACCTGGCCAAGCTGCTGGCCGCAGACGCGTCGTGGGAAGCGGCGAACGTCTGTCTGCAGACGTTCGGTGGTTTCGGATTTGCCGCCGATTACGACGTGGAACGGAAGTTCCGCGAGACGCGCCTGTACCAGGTCGCACCAATCTCGACGAATCTGATCCTGTCGTACATTGGCGAGCACGTGCTGGGGATGCCACGGTCGTTCTGACTCGTGAAATGCAAAATGCAAAATTCAAAATGCAAAATGCACACTGAAACACGGGCCCACGCTGTAGTGTGCATCTTGCATTTTGCATCTTGAATTACTGAGATCCAGCAATGGCAGCCCCTGGACGGCTCATGCGCTCGATGCTGTTCGTACCCGCGTCGCGGCCGGCGATGATCGCCAAGGCCGCGGCAAGCGCGGCCGACGCCGTCTGCCTCGATCTCGAGGACTCGGTGCTGCCGGACGAGAAAGTCCCCAGCCGTGCGAACGTGGTGCGCGCGCTGCGCGAGCTCGACTTCGGCCCGCGCGTGCGCATGATGCGGATCAACAGCCTCGACAGCGAGTACGCCGACCGCGACCTGATGGACGTCCTGGAAAGCGCTGCCGATCTCGTCGACGTCGTCATGATTCCCAAGGTCGGGTCGGCCGCGGACGTCGCGTTCGTGGACGACGTGCTCGCCCGGATCGAGGACGCGCGCGGTCTGACGCAGCGCATTGGCGTCGAAGCGCAGATCGAGAGCGCCGCCGGATTTCTCTACGTTCGTGAAATCGCCAGCGCCTCGTCGCGGCTCGAGGGACTGGTTTTCGGGCCCGGCGATTTCGCGGCGTCGATGCAGATGCCGGCGACGGCCATCGGCGAGCTCGACGCGCACGACGCGGCGTATCCGGGCCACCGCTACCACGCCGTTATGCTGACCATCGTCGCTGCGGCGCGCGCGAACGGCCTGCGCTGCATGGACGGGCCATATGCGGGGTACACCGATACTGCCGGTCTGGTTCGCGCGTGTCAGATTGCCGTGGCGCTGGGCTTCGACGGCAAGCAGTGCATCCATCCAGGGCAGCTGGCGACCGTCAACGCGGCGTTCTCGCCAACGGAGGAGGAGGTTGCCCGCGCGTCGGCCCTGGTGACGGCGTACGAGTCGGCGATTGCTGAAGGCCGTGGCGCCGCCTCGTACCAGGGGCGGATGATCGACGCCGCAAGCCTGCGAATGGCGCAGGTCATCCTGCGCCGGCATGATCTGAGTCTTCAACGAGGTCAGTAACGAGGGGAGGATCCGTATGGCGAAGCGCCTACCGCAGCCACGACGTCTGATGGCGGTCGCTCTGCTTCTTGTCTCCGTCGCCGCCGCCGCTGATCTTCTTGCCCAGTCGCAGGCGAATCCTGGACCGCTCACATTCGAGGTCACGTCGGTCAAGCCGACGCTTTCGCCAGCCGAGGCAGGACGTGAAGCGGGGCGGGCAGCGGCATCCGGCGCTCCGATGCCCTTGCCGCCAGCCATTCCTTTCGGGATTCGCACGTTTCCAGGCGGCAGGTTCACTGCCAATACGACCGTGCTGGCGCTGATTGCGAGGAGCTACGACGTCAAGGAATACCAGGTCGACGGTGGACCGAAATGGATTCGCGAAGACTACTTCGTCATCGACGCGCGAGCGGGCCGCGACGCGACGGCCGCCGAGTTCAACGAGATGGTCAAGGCGTTGCTGGCCGACCGGTTTGGATTCCGCGCGCATCCTTCGACGCGGCCCGGGAAGGTGTACAGTCTCCTGCTCGCGCGTCCCGATCGAAAGCTCGGATCGGCGCTGAAGCCGACGACGCCGGAATGTGTCGCTCAGATCGAGGAGCGGAAAAGGACGGCCGCCGCGTCGCCGCCACCCACCTCTCCTGCTCCTCCGCCGCCTCCTCCTGCTTCTCGCAATCAAGCCTCCGGACCGCCGGACATGACGCCGCGGTGCGGCACCACGAGGTCGATGATGAGTCTCGCGGGTGGCGGCGTGATGACGTTGAGCGTCAGTGGCCAGCCGATTTCGTTGCTGGTCGAGCGTCTCGCGTCCGACCTGAGTGCGACGGTCGTCGATCGGACCGGGCTTGAAGGATTGTTCGATTTCCTAATCGAGTTCGAGGCGCCGCGGTTCCCGGGGATTCCCGAATTGAATCGAGGCGGGCTCGACCCGAATGGCACCGACTCACCCAAGCCACCACTCCGTAATGCCATCGAGGGTCAGCTCGGTCTGAAGCTCGAGGCGACCGAGGGTCAGGTGCCGATCCTCGTAATCGACGCTGCGGAACGGCCTACGGTTGACTAGCAGAACGCCCATTCAGGCCGACCTAAAGGTCGGCCTCTACCGCAGGGGTCCGCCTGAAGGCGGACACTACGACCCGACGACCAACCACGAACTACCAACCACCAACCACGAACTACCAACTAGTTTAGGATCTCTCCGTGGCGCAGAAGTGGCGGGCGGGCGTGTGTCTGCTTGGCGTGGTCTGGCTGGGTAGCCTGTGGCTGAACCGTGCACCCGTCCAGGCACAGTCGGCAGCGGCGCCCGGGGTCCGCCTGAAGGCGGACACTCCGACGGCGGACACGACGACGGCGACGCCCGCGGCTGTTGCCAGCCAGCGCGCCGTGTTCACGCAGTATTGCGTGAGCTGTCACAACGAAAAGCTGAAGAAAGCCGGCACGGTGCCGATCGCGCTCGATGCCGACACGCTGTGGAACGTCGGCGGCAATGCGGCAACCTGGGAAAAGGTCGTGCTCAAGATGCGCGCGGGCGTGATGCCGCCTGCCGGTTCGCCGCGCCCCGACGCTCCGGCTCGCGCGGCGTTTCTCGGCTGGCTCGAAGGCGAGCTCGATCGCGCGGCGGCCGCTCGCCCGAATCCGGGCCGCACCGAACCCTTCCATCGCCTGAACCGCGCCGAGTACTGCAACGCCGTCCGCGATCTGCTCGCGCTCGACCTCGACGTGTCGTCGATGCTGCCGGCAGACGACGCCAGCTACGGGTTCGACAACATCGCCGGCGTGCTGAAGATGTCGCCGACGCTGATGGAGCAATACCTTGGCGCGGCCCAGCGCGTGAGCCGCCTGGCCGTCGGCACCCCGGCGCCGCCGGCCTCGATCGAGTATTTCCGCATCACCGACGATCTGTCGCAGGACGTTCATCTGCCCGGCCTGCCGTTTGGCACGCGCGGTGGAACACAGGTGAACTACGTGTTCCCGGCGGACGCCGAGTACGAGATTCGCGTGCGCATCGCGCGTGACCTGAATGAAAGCGTGCCTGCGTACACCGAAGATCAGCACGTCGAGATCAGCGTCGACGGCGCGCGTGTCGGCGGCTTCACGCTGCCAGGTGTCGGCACAGCGCCGCCAGGCGCGGGCCGCGGCGCGGGTCCCGCCCCGGGGCGGGGAGGCCAGCCTGCTGCCGGACAGGGCGCACAACCTGCTGCCGGGCGCGGTGGACAGGCTGCTGCGGGCCGAGGTGGACAACCGTCCGGCGGGCGGGGCGATGGCGACGGCCAGCAGCCGGAGCGCCCGGCGATCTCACAGATCGACGGCGGGATCCGCGTGACGGCGCGTCAACGCGAGGAGCGGAACAAGGCCGACGAAAGCTGGAACCTGCGCGTGCCCATCAAGGCGGGGCCGCGCGCGCTGACGGTGACGTTCACGAACACCACGTCTGCGCTCGACGAGACGACGAGGCTGCCGTTTCAGCGTCCGTATCCCGCCGGCGTCAACATTCCCGAAACCCGCAAGGGCGTGCACCTGCGCAGCGTGGAGATTGCCGGGCCGTACACCGTCACCGGACCCGGCAATACGCCGAGCCGCCAACGAATCTTCGTCTGCCGCCCCGCGAACGGTTCGAACGTCTCGAACGTTTCGAACGTTTCGAACGTTTCGAACGTTTCCAACGCTTCGAACGGTCCGAACGATCAGTGCGCGAAGCGCATTCTGACCGCATTGGCTCGCCGCGCCTACCGTCGTCCGATCACGGATGCCGACGTCGCGCCGCTCATGGCGTTTTATCGGCAGGGTGCGCCTGAAGGCGGACACGACAGCAACGCAAACGAAGCTTTCGAGCACGGCATCCAGCGCGCGATCAGGCGGCTGCTCGTCAGCCCGGAGTTCCTGCTGCGCGTCGAACGCGATCCGGCGAAGACCGCACCCGGCACGCCGTACCGCGTCAGCGACGTCGAGCTGGCGTCGCGGCTGTCCTTCTTTCTCTGGAGCAGCATCCCGGACGATGAGCTGCTGACGGCGGCCGAGCGGGGCCAGCTCCGCAACCCGGCGGTCATGGCCGCGCAGGTGCGGCGGATGCTCGCCGACCGTCGTGCCGACGCCTTTGTCACCAACTTCGCCGGGCAGTGGCTGTTCCTGCGCAACCTGCAGGCGGTGGTTCCGGTGCAGAACATCTTTCCGGACTTCGACGACACGCTGCGTCAGGCGTTCCGGCGCGAAACCGAGCTCTTCTTCGACAGCGTCGTCCGCGAGAACCGCAGCGTGCTCGATCTGCTGCGCGCCGACTACACGTTCCTCAACGAGCGGCTCGCGCGCCACTACGGCATCCCGAACGTGAAGGGCAGTCACTTCCGGCGCGTCGCCCTCGGCCGGGAGAGCGCGCGCTCGGGCATCCTCGGGCAGGGCAGCATCCTGACCGTCACGTCGTATCCCGATCGGACGTCTCCTGTCGTCCGCGGCAAGTGGATCCTGGAGAACCTGCTGGGAACACCACCGCCGCCGCCGATCCCCAACGCCGGCGACCTCAAGCCGACGAAGGGGGACGGCGTGGTGCTGTCGATGCGCGAGCGGATGGAGCAGCATCGTCGCAATCCGGTGTGCGCCAGCTGCCACGCGATGATGGACCCGCTCGGCCTCTCGCTCGAGAACTTCGACGCCGTCGGCAAGTGGCGGACGCTCGGCGAGTCGTCCGCGTCGATCGACGCCTCCGGCGTGTTCCCGGACGGGAGCAAGTTCCAGGGCGCAGCGGGGCTGAAGCAGATGCTGCTGCGCTCCGAGCGATTCGTGCCGACGGTCACGGAGAAGCTGCTGACCTATGCGCTGGGCCGAGGCCTCGAACACTACGATGCGCCGGCCGTCCGGACCATCGTTCGCAACGCCGCGCGCGACGACTATCGCTTCGCGTCGCTGATTACCGGCATCGCGCAGAGCGCACCGTTCACGATGCGTCGAGCAGGGGAATGATCAGACTCGCCACGGAGACACGGAAACACGGAGGATCAGAATTCTCCGCGCCTCAGTGCCTCCGTGGCCGGTGGGAGTGAAGATGTTCGTATCGAAGGTTTCGTTACCACGCCGCACGTTCCTGCGGGGTGTAGGCGCAACGCTCGCATTGCCGCTGCTCGATGCGATGGTTCCGGCGCTGACGGCGCAGTCGCGAACCGCGGCGCGGCCGCTCCGCCGCCTCGGCTTCGTCTACATGCCGAACGGCGTCGCGCGGAACTTCAGCGGCATCAACTACTGGACGCCGCTCGGCGAAGGCGCTGCCTTCGAGTTCTCCCAGATCCTGAAACCGCTCGAGCCGTTCCGCGATCGGATGGTCGTCGTCAGCGGCCTCGCGCAGCATCAGGCCGACGCGCATGACGACGGCGCCAACGGCGATCACACGCGCGGCACGAGCTCGTGGCTGACGGGCGTGCATCCCAAGCGGACCGAAGGCGCCGACATCCGCAACGGAGTGTCCGCGGATCAGATCGCGGCCGCCGAGATCGGAAAGGACACCGCGCTGCCGTCGCTGGAGCTCGCCATCGACCTCAACTTCCTCGGCGGGCAGTGCGAGAACAGCTATGCCTGCGCCTACATGAACACGCTGTCGTGGAGCACGGCAACGACGCCGCTGCCGACGGAAAACAATCCGCGGATCGTGTTCGAGCGATTGTTTGGCGACGGCGGCACGTCCGAGCAGCGGCTGGCCCGCGCGCGCGAGAACCGCAGCATCCTCGACTCCGTGATGGCCGATCTCAACCGGCTGCAGAACAGTCTCGGCCCCTCGGATCGCACGAAGGTGACCGACTATGTCGATTCCGTGCGCGAGGTCGAGCGCCGCATTCAGCGCGTCGAGCAGCGCAACGCCTCGGACCTTCCCGACCTGAACCAGCCGTCGGGCATTCCGGATCGCTTCGACGAGCACGTGAAGCTGATGTACGAGCTGCAGTGGCTGGCCTACCGCGCCGACGTCACGCGCGTCGTCACCTTCATGCTCGGACGCGAGTTGAACTTCCGCACCTATCCGGAGATCGGCATTACCGAAGGCCACCACGGGCTTTCTCATCATCAGGACAACCCGAATCAGCTGGCGAAGTACGCGAAGCTCGGAACCTATCAGGCCGAGCTGTTCAGCTGGTTCCTCGAGAAGCTGAAGTCCACGCCCGAAGGTGACGGCACGCTGCTCGATCACTCGTTGTTCCTCTATGGCGCCGGATTGAGCAATCCGAATCTCCACGCGCACTACGATCTGCCGCTCGTCCTCGTCGGCAGCGCCGCCGGCCAGCTCAACGGCGGCCGCCACATCGTCTACAAGCAGGAGACGCCGATGACGAACCTTCTGCTGTCGATGCTGGACAAGGTTGGCGTGCCGGCGGAGAAGCTGGGCGACAGCACGGGGCGTCTGGAACTGCTCTCGGGTCTCTGATGCGGATACCGCTGATCCTGGCAACCGTCGCATTCGCGAGCGTTGTCGCCAACGGGCAGGCCTCGCTCGTCGATGCGGCACGAAACGGCGACGCCGCGGCGGTCCGCGGGCTGCTGACGAAGAAGGCAAACGTCAATGCGGCGGCTCCCGACGGCACGACGGCGTTGCACTGGGCTGTGCAGCGCGACGACCTGTCGTTGGTCGAAGCGCTGTTGAAGGCTGGCGCGAAAGTGGACGCCGCGACGCGGCACGGCGTCACGCCGCTCCAGCTCGCGGCCACCAACGGCAGCGTGCCGGTCATCACCCGCCTGCTCGATGGGGGCGCCAATCCGAATACCGCGCTGCCGGACGGCGAGACGGTGCTCATGACTGCGTCACGAACGGGCGCTGTGGACGCCGTTCGCGTTCTGCTCGATCGCGGCGCCGACTTCCGCCGCAAGCATCCGGCGAAGGGTCAGACCGCGCTGATGTGGGCGGCCGCGGAGAACAACGCCGCGGTGGTGAGGCTGCTCGTCGAGCGCGGCGCCGACGTGAAGGAGCGATCCAGCGGCGGCGCGTTTTCTCCCTATCTGTTCGCCGTGCGCGGCGGCCACGTCAGTACAGCGACGACATTGCTCGACGCGGGCGTACCGGTCGATGAGGCACTTCCAGACGGCACGACCGCGCTGCTACTGGCGGCCATCAACGCACACTACGAGCTGGCGTCCGTGCTCCTCGATCGGGGCGCGAATCCCAACGCAGACGACCAGGGTTGGACGGCGCTGCACCAGATCGCCTGGTCGCGACGGCACAACGCCGGCTTCAACCTGCCAGGGCCGGTCGCCACGGGTGGAGTCGACAGCCTCGACCTCGTTCGCAAGCTGGTCGCCAAAGGCGCCAACGTGAACGCGCGG
>DASTBV010000039.1:0-7667 GCA_035711805.1 Vicinamibacterales bacterium | reverse complement strand
CGAGCGCGAGGCGGTCGTCTCCGTCTTCGATCACGGCTTCCTGTACGGCGAGGGCGTGTACGAGACGTTGCGCACCTACAACCAGCGGCTCTTCCTCTTCGACCGGCACGCGGGTCGTCTGCGGCGATCAGCGCACATGATCGCGCTCGATCTTCCGTTCACGGACGAATATCTGCTGGACGCGATCAGCCGGACGATGGCCCGCGCCGGTTTGGCTGAAGAGGCGTATGTGCGTGTGCTCGTCACCCGCGGCGTCGGCGAGCTGACCTATGATCCGAAAGCCACACCCACCCACAGCCTCGTCATCATCGTGAAGCCGCAGGTCGATCCACCGGCCGCGGCCTATCGCGACGGCGTCGGCGTCGCCATCGTGGACATCGTCCGCAACCACCCGGGATCGGTGAACCCGAAGATCAAGAGCAACAACCTGATGAACAACGCGCTGGCGATGCAGGAGGCGCTGAAGCGCGGCGCCTTCGAAGGCGTGATGCGCAACTACCGCGGCGAGCTCACCGAGTGCACGACCGCAAACCTCTTCATCGTCAAGGACGGGGTCGTCCTGACACCGCCGCTCGATGCCGGACTTCTGCCAGGGATCACACGCGAGTTCATCTTCGAGATCGGAAACGCGAACGGCATCAGCGTGCGCGAGGCGGCGTTGAGAGATAACGACCTCTATGGCGCGGACGAGGCGTTTCTGACCAGCACGACGCGCGAGGCAGTGCCGATCGTGACGGTTGATGATCGCGCGATTGGGACGGGAACGCCCGGACCCGTGACGCTCCAGCTGCTCGAGGAGTTCCGGCGAGCCGCGAGGTCCGCCTGAAGGCGGACACTACGTCCCTTCTTCCTCGATCGTGGGGCGCGCCTGGTCAGGCGCGCCAGGCGGACGTGACAACGTCCGCCCCACGATCACGACGAGAACTCTTCTACGGGCGGGCAGGAGCAGAACAGATTCCGGTCGCCGTACGGGTTGTCGATTCTGCCGACGCTCGGCCAGAACTTCTTGGCGCGCACCCAGGGCAGCGGAAACGCCGCCTGTTCGCGTGAATACGGGTGCGGCCAGTCCGACGCCGCCACCGCAGCCGCGGTGTGCGGCGCGTTCTTGAGCACGTTGTCGCGCGCCTCGGCGCGCCCGGCAATCACGTCCTCGATTTCGGCGCGAATCTGAATCATCGCGTCGCAGAACCGATCCAGCTCGCCCTTGTCTTCGCTTTCCGTCGGCTCGACCATCAGCGTTCCCGCCACCGGAAACGACACGGTCGGAGCATGAAAGCCATAGTCAATCAGCCGCTTGGCCACGTCCATCTCTTCGACGCCGGCGGATTTGAACGATCGCAGATCGAAGATCAGTTCGTGCGCGACGCGGCCGTTCGTTCGCGTGTACAGCACCGGATAGTGCTTTTCGAGCCGCGCCTTGATGTAGTTGGCGTTCAGGATCGCGTACCGCGTGGCGTCCGTCACACCATCGGCGCCCAGCATGCGGATGTAGGCGTACGAGATCAGCAGGATGCTCGCGCTGCCCCACGGCGCCGCGGACCCTGCCGGAATCGCCTTCTCTCCTCCGGTCGCCACGAGCGGATGGCCTGGAAGATACGGCGCGAGGTGTCGTGCGACGCCGATGGGCCCCATGCCGGGCCCGCCGCCTCCGTGTGGTATCGCGAATGTCTTGTGGAGATTCAGATGGCAGACATCGGCGCCGATGGCGGCCGGACTGGTGAGCCCCACCTGCGCATTCATGTTCGCGCCGTCCATGTACACCTGGCCGCCGTGCTCGTGGACGACGTCGCAGATCGTGCGGATGCCGTCCTCGAAGACGCCGTGCGTGGACGGGTAGGTGATCATGAGACACGCGAGACGATCGCCGTGCGCTGCTGCCTTGCGCTTCAAATCGTCGATGTCGACGTCGCCGCTCGGTGCGGTGCCTACGACAACCACCCGCATGCCGGCCATGGCGGCGCTCGCCGGGTTCGTGCCGTGCGCCGACGCTGGAATCAAAACGACGTCGCGGTGGCCCTCCCCGCGCTCGCGATGATACGCGCGGATCACCATCAAACCGGTCAGCTCTCCCTGCGCTCCCGAGTTCGGCTGCAGTGACACCGCGGCAAAGCCGGTAATCGCGCACAACGCGTCTTCCAATTCCTTGACGATGTGCGCGTATCCCTCGGCCTGATCGCGCGGCACGAACGGGTGGACGCGGCCGAAGTGCTCCCACGTGATCGGCAGCATCTCGGTGGCTGCATTCAGCTTCATCGTGCACGAGCCGAGCGGGATCATCGACGTGTCGAGGCCGATGTCCTTCCGCTCGAGGCCGCGGATGTAGCGCATCATCTGCGTTTCGGAACGGTGCGAGTTGAAGACCGGATGCGTCAAAAACGGCGTAGTTCGCGCAAGCGGCGCCGATGGTGAGATGAACTCCGTCGTTTGCCAGTTCAATTCCGCCCGTTCGCGGACGTCGAATACTCCCCATCCGAACAGCCGCATAAGGTCGGTGAAATCCTCGAGCGTCGTCGTCTCGTTCAGAGCTATGCCGACCGTGCGTTCGTCGATGTAGCGCAGGTTGATTCCAGCCGCCAGAGCACGCTCTCGCACGCCGTGCACGCCCGCGGAGAGCTCAACGCAGAGCGTGTCGAAGAATTGCGCGTTCCGCTGCGTCATGTCCGACGAATCCGCGATGAAATCCGCCAGGATCTGCGCGAGCAGGTGCACGCGGCCTGCGATTTGCCGCAGGCCGTCCGGCCCGTGGTACACCGCGTACATCGCCGCCATATTCGCCAGCAGCGCCTGCGCGGTGCAGATGTTCGACGTCGCCTTTTCGCGGCGGATGTGCTGCTCGCGCGTGGCCAGAGCCATGCGATACGCCGTGTGGCCGTGCGCGTCAACCGACACGCCGATCAGCCGTCCGGGCATCTGGCGAACGAATTCGTTGCGCGTCGCGAAGAAGGCCGCGTGCGGCCCGCCATAGCCGAGCGGGACACCAAACCGCTGCGAGTTGCCGACGACGACGTCGGCACCCATCTCGCCCGGCGGCTTGAACAGGGCGAGCGCGAGCAGATCGGTCGCGACGGCAACCAGCACCCCGTTCTGATGCGCGTGCTCGATGAAGGGCGCGAGATCCCGCAGTTCGCCCCGCTCATCTGGATATTGAAGCAGCACGCCAAACACGGAAGGCGTCAGCTCCATCTGATCCAGCGGGACGACCTTCAACTCGATGCCGAGCGGCTCCGCCCGCGACCGGAGGACCTCGAGCGTCTGCGGAAAACAGCGATCGCTGGCCAGAAACGTCCGCGCCTCGCCGCCCCGGTTGGGCTTGCCCGCCGGAGCCGCGGAGCGGGAAGGCTGGTGCACCCGCTGCAGCAGCGTCATCGCCTCGGCCGCGGCCGTCGCCTCGTCCAGCAGCGAGGCGTTCGCCACGTCCATTGCCGTCAGGTCCGCCACCATCGTCTGGAAGTTGAGCAGCGATTCGAGCCGGCCCTGAGCAATCTCCGCCTGATACGGGGTATAGGGCGTGTACCAGCCCGGATTCTCGAGCACCATCCGGCGGATGACGCTGGGCGTAAACGTGTCGTGGTAGCCGAGCCCGATGTAGGAACGGAACGTTCGATTGCCGCGCGCGACCTGCGTGAGGCGCCGGAGAAAATCCTGCTCCGTTTCCGCCGGCGGCAGATTCAGCGGTCCGTCGAGGCGAATGGTTGGCGGGATCGCCTCGTCGATGAGCGCGTCCATCGAGACGGCACCGACCGCTTCGAGCATCGCATCGCGCTCGTCAGGGGACGGGCCGATGTGCCGCCGCGCGAACCGATCGCGAAACAGCGCGCCGGTCACTCCTTGACGAGCGCCTCGTAGGCGGCCGCGTCAAGGAGCGACTCCACCGCCGCCGGATCGGACAGACGGACTTTCACCATCCAGCTGTCGTACGGTTCGCTGTTGACGGCTTCCGGATGATCCTTCAGACGCGGGTTCACCTCGACCACTTCGCCGCTCATCGGCGCGAACAGCTCGGACACCGCCTTGACCGACTCGATCGATCCGAACGATTCACCGGCGACGATTCGCCTGCCCACGTCGGGAAGGTCCACGTACACGACGTCGCCGAGCTGACGCTGCGCGTAGTCGGTAATGCCCACGTCAGCGGTGTCGCCGGAGACACGGATCCATTCATGGTCCTTTGTGTATTTGCGATCTGTCGGATACGCCATAGTTTTCCGGCACCCTTGAAAGAGTGCCCTACGTCCGCTTGCGCTGGTAAAACGGTAACGGCACGACGCGCGCCTTCGCGGCGCGTCCACGAATGTCCACGTCGATCTCCGCGCCGGGCGCGGCGAGTTCGGGCGGAACGTACGCCATCGCAATCGCCTTCTTCAGAAACGGCGTCTGCGTGCCGCTCGTCACCACGCCCACCGGACGAGCGTCGCGCACGACCTGGTATCCGTGGCGCGCGATGCCACGGTCCATCATCTCGAGACCAACCAATGTGCGCGCAACACCCTGGTCCCGCTGCTCCACCAGGCGATCGCGTCCGATGAACTCCTTCTTCGACCAGGCAACCGTCCAGTCGAGGCCAGCCTCGAGGACCGACGTCGATTCGTCGATATCGTTGCCGTAGAGGCGCATCGCCGCCTCGAGCCGCAGGGTATCGCGCGCCCCGAGGCCGCACGGGATGACGTCCGCCGATCGGCCCGATTCGAGCACCGCCTGCCAGACCTTATCCGCCATGTTCGGCGGCACGAAGATCTCGAACCCGTCTTCGCCGCTGTAGCCCGTGCGCGAAATCGTCGCCCGGGCATTGGCCACTTCTCCGTTGGCGAACCAGTACGGACGGATCTCGCTCAGGTCCACACCGGTGAGCGGCTGGAGGACCTCCCGCGCAGCCGGCCCCTGAAGCGCGAGCAGGGCGTAGCGGGTGCTGCTGTCCACGGCGGCGGCGTCGCCGACGGCCTTGATCTGTTCGGTGATCCACGCGAAATCCTTCTTCACGTTGGAGGCGTTGGCGACGAACAGGAAATGAAACGGCGCCATCCGGTACACCAGCACATCGTCCACGAAGGTGCCGTCGGGCGTCAGCAGGCCGCTGTATTTGGCCTGACCGATCGACAGCGCTGATGCGTCGCTGCAGATGAGACGGTCCACGGCCGCGGCGGCATTCTTGCCCGCCACTTCGATCTGCCCCATGTGACTGACGTCGAACAATCCGGCGCGTGTACGCACGGCCATGTGCTCGGCTGTAATGCCGGAATATTCGACAGGCATATCCCAGCCGGCAAAGGGAACCATGCGCGCGTTCGAGGCGCGGTGGCGCGCGTGAAGAGGTGTCTTGCGGAGCTCTGCGACGAACGTGTCGGCCATGCGGGGCGCGAAAGACGCGCGCCAACCGACGGTACTACGCGCCCCGGAAGGAATCAAGAACGGTCAGCGAGGGTTGTCGTGGTACTGCGTCGCGTCGACCATGTGCTCGAGGTCGCGCTCCTCGCAACGCGGCGGTTCCTCGAGCTCGCGATCGGATCGCCTCAACACGCGCGCCGGCAGCGTCCATGGCTCCGCGAGGACGGCGGGATCATGCGCGGTCGCCTGATACTCGATGGTGTCGCCGACTCGCCGCAGCCGCTCGACGACGCGAAGGCCTTTCGTGTGAAAAGCGCCGTTGTCCGTCAGCCACGTCTCGTCCGTGACGTTGACCGTTTCAACAACGAGGGTGTCGCCGTCGATGCGGCCGACGGCATCGCCTAAATAGCTCGACGAGATCCCCGTGCGGTGTTTCCGACCGTCGATGGGGATGACGCGATAGAAACTCCCGTTGGCATCGTCGTAGAGAAAAATCACCTCGCGCGCGTTCTGGACGATCTTCGCTGGCGGCCCGACGCGCGGCACGCCTGGCGGATAGCAGCGAAGCACCGTATCCATCGACACCTGTTTCGTCTTCAGCTCCTCGACCTTCGCGAGGAACTCCGGCTTGTATTTCGGAAAGTCTGTGCCTGACGCGTCGGCAGGCGTGGCGTCGTTGCGCTCGGGGCACTCGGCGGCGCGCAGCGAACCGCCCGGCAGCGTCTCGCCACAGACCTCGTCGATCCCGAAGACGCGCTGATGTCCCCACGTGCCGGCGAAGTCCGGCACGGCCGGTGTATCGCCCGGACGGCAACCGACGAGAGCCACAGCGACGATCAGGAGCAGCGCGCGCATCGTGACGCTACTCCGAGAACAGAAAATACCGGCCATCGCTATAGGTCACCTTCGTCATCCATCCCATCGGCCGCCCATTGAGCGCCGGGTGCGCGATGACCGTCACCACCTCTCCCGGATTGCCGGCGAGGCGCTCTTTCGTCAGCCCGACTTTGCGCAACATGGCGATCGGCGCCGCCGAGAACGCCCACCGCGTCGTACCCTTCTCCGTCGAATCAACGACAACGTACGGATGCGGGTTGATCCAGTCGACCCTGACGATCGTGCCGCGGACGGTGACCTTCTTCGAGACGTCGAACTGGCCGACAATCGAATGGTGAGCTGAGAGCGGCGCCGCGAGCAGCGCGATGGCAAGGAGTACCCGCATGCTGCGGCATTCTAGAGCCTGTGAACGTCTAGCTGGTAGTGCGTTCGCGCAGCTTGTCGAAGGTATCGGCCAGGAGCGCGGCCGTGACCGGTCCGACGCGGGAAATCTCTGGCGCCTTCAAGAGGCGCGCCTCGTGGGGCATCAGAAACAGGTAATCGTCACACAGGCCCGCGAGATCGTGCAGCCGATGTGACGACACCACCACGGCAGCGCCGCGGTCACGCTTCAACTCGAGGGTGGCGTTCAGCCAGCGCGAGCTTTCGCCGTCGAGACCTTCCCAGGGCTCGTCGAGGACGACCAGCTGCAGCGGGTGCCGGCTCAGGACCGTCCGGAGCCCGAGCAGCTGCTTCAGGCCCTGAGACAATGCCCGGATCGGTCGCCGATCCGGCAGCACCACTTCCCCATTGCCGAGCGCTCCCCACGCCGCCGCGCGTACCGCGGGCGGAAGGGTGGCCGCGCCCGCGAAGTAGGCAACGGTCGTGCGCCTCAATGCATCGCGCGGCCGAAACCCGGCGATACGGACGTCTCCCGCCGCCGGCGACAGGCATCCGATCAGCATCCGCAGCAGTGTCGTCTTTCCGGCACCGTTCGGCCCGAGTACGCCTAGCGCCTGGCCAGCTCTCAGGTCGAAGCTCAAATCGCGGAACACCTCGCGCCGGCCGTATCGCGCGGCAGCGCCTCGCACCGAGACAAGCACAGGCGCACCGATCACTGCGCCGCCTCGAGGGGGATGTCCCGCCACTGTGCAGACCAGAGCCCGATGGTCAGCGCTCCTATCGCGACGAGCAGTGCGGGCGCGGCCGCCAGGGCTTCCGCACCGTGGAGACTGCGTCCGACAAGGACAGGCGGATACACAAGCACTGCCCATGCGGCCTGCAGCCACGACTTCCAGTCGGCGCTGGACGGTTCGGCGCCAACCGAAAACGCCTCCGGCGCACCGAGCGACAGGACCGCAACGACCAGCAACCATCCAATGGCGCCCGAGAAACGTGGCAGGCGAAGCGTTACCGCCCACGGGATTGTGGAGACAAGGCAGACAGCAGTCATCGAGCCGGTAGCGAACAGACCACCGGCGTCACGTCCGACCGCGACCAGGCAGCTCGCCGCCAGCGCAAGCCAGCAG